>NZ_BAGB01000001.1 GCF_000308615.1 Nocardia jiangxiensis NBRC 101359 | reverse complement strand
TCCACCACACCGAAGCCGATGGCTTCCAAGCCATGTGGCGACTAAACCGTCACACCGTCGAAATCATGCTCATCAGCAACACATCCGACGACTCCGTAGTGGCCTCATTCGCCTCAGACGACTTCCCCGACCTCGCCCAGGCGCGCGAACAGTATCCAGCTCTGGAGCAGTTGTGGAACGCCGTTCGGCATGCCTTCTGGGCCGAACTCATTCCACCGCAGCACTATTCGCGCCGAGGCAGATGATCCAGGCCGCTGCATATCAGCGGTCTGTCAAGCCCGACAGCAGCGTTGCTGTCGGCGACATCCAACAAATAAAACGAAGGGGGCACGGCTGCTATGTTCCGTGTCGGAATCCCTGTCCACATCGACAAAGACACCACTCTGCGTGTGAAGATCCTTGACGCATGTGGCTTGACCTGCACGTTCTGCCACAACGAAGGGACGCCCGTCGCCATCGACAACCGGCACCGCTCCTCAGGAGAATTCGTCGCATCAGGCAGCAGCGGACGCGCCTCGATCTACGCCGGAACCAACGGTGCGACCTTTCTAGCTGCCCCGATGCCCGACAACGACGAGTTCGAGCAGGCGATTGCCGCTCTACGTGATGCCCTGGAACTGACCGAACTGCACTTGACCGGCGGCGAACCGACCTTGCATTCAGCCGTCGCACGACTCACCCGAATCGCTGTTGAGACCGGTTATAGGGTCGGCATGACCTCCAATGGAGAGCGCGGCGAGCGAGTGATCCCCGATTGCGCCGCAGCCGGGCTGGATCGGGTGAACTTCTCCACCTTCGGAACCACCGCAGCCGAACTGGCCGAAGTTCAGCACGCCCGCTACCGCAATCCTGTTCTAGCACAACGGAAAATCGACGCGCTCAAAGAGTCGATCACC
Organism: Nocardia jiangxiensis NBRC 101359; assembly: GCF_000308615.1. Lineage (GTDB taxonomy): Bacteria > Actinomycetota > Actinomycetes > Mycobacteriales > Mycobacteriaceae > Nocardia > Nocardia jiangxiensis. Next base: position 32,229 of record NZ_BAGB01000001.1, on the reverse strand, counting down.
ACGTGTGAGACGAATGGGGTGAAGGCTAGCGCCAATATCGTTGTCCCCGACTACAGTCATGCGCCGCGCGTGCATCGACTGCTCGACGAGTACTCCCCGCACCTGACCGTACGGCTACTCAACTCGCTCGACCGAGGCGCAAGCTCAATCGACGCCATCGAACGTATTCTTGCCGACCGTGGCGCCGTCGCCGAAGCTCGCCATATCATCGCCGGGGTCTCCGGCGCACGCACGATCTACCGCCTGCCGGATGGTCGGCGGATCTACTTCAAACAGATTCGCCCCGTCCGGTTGCCCAGCACGTGCACCGGATGCCAGTTCAACAACGGCACTGATTGCGAAGAGGGCTTCTACGGTATACGGCTGTACTACGACCGGACCGGCAGTTTCCAGGTCGGCGTCTGCATCCAGCGCATGGACCTCTGTCTGCCGCTGTCCGAGTTTCTGAACAGCCCACTTCGCCGCGAGATCCTCCTCTTGCGCAACACCGAATATCGCCAGCTCAAAGCCAGACGTGCTGGATAAGTTCCATAGTCGCCCGAGCCCTGACAGGAGCCCCCATGCCGATCGAGCACGAAGCCAAGATTCTCGACATCGACCCCGACTCCATCGAACGCCACATCATCGACAAGGGAGGTCGCAAACTCGGCGAGCGGTTCATGCGCCGCTACGTCTACGACATCACCCCTGGCGACGAATCCAAGTGGATCAGACTGCGCGACAACGGAAACGACACCACCCTCGCCGTCAAACACATCACCAGCGACGCCATCGACGGCACCCATGAGGTAGAGGTGAGCGTCAACGATTTCGCCGCCACCAACGAACTCCTCGAGATGATGGGCTTCACCGCCAAGTCCTACCAGGAGACCAAGCGGATCAGCTTCACTCTCGACAGCGCACAACTCGAGATCGACACCTGGCCCCAGATCCCGCCCTACCTGGAGATCGAAGCCCCGACAAAGGAAGACGTCATCCGAGTAGCGGCCCAGCTCGGCTACACCGAATCCGACCTCACCGGCGAGAACACGATCAAGATCTACGCACGCCACGAAATCGACCTCAACACCGTTCCCGAGCTTCGCTTCTGAGTGATTCTCCGCCCCTCACCACGTGGGCGGGACCAGCAGAGCCCCCTGTCCTGAGATTCAGGCCCCTCTGACACCGGGGGCTGCTTGCTTGCCGCAGTTATCTGCCGACGAGTATTCAGCTCCCCATGCCTGAACCCTGCGTGCGGAGTTGCCTGCCCGGGTGCATCGCGGATCAGGCTGGGATACCGAATAGTCCCGCGAATCTGTTGAGCCACAAGCTTGATGGCCCATGTAGTAGGCAGGAAGATTGGGGCCCCAAAAGAGAAAAGGAAAGAGAAAAGAGAAGACGGAAACCCAAGACAGAACTTGCCGAATTTCCCTCTACAGAATCAAGAGCGGCGCGCTACGCGCGCCGCCCGGTGCGCCCGCCCTACCGCTCCGCTCCCGGGCGGGCACCCCGGCGCAGAACCAGGATAGGGGCCGAGCTACTACAAAGGCGTCAGCACCAACTCCGAAGTGCTGCCGCACCATCCCTCAGCGGGATGGCTTGCCACAAATCTATTGGGTCGACAGGAAGCACACGGCGCTCAATTATCTTCACCAAATCGTTTCACCATGACTCGGATTCTCGCCAGCTCTTCCAAATCTGAGCTAATAGCGATATCCCATAAACCGGTTGCATCTACTCTGGCATTTAGGTTGACACAGCGAGGTATACGAATCAGGTCACCGGCCTTCTCTATAGTGATGGGAAAACTAGTCCGTCCCACTCGAGAGCCCAATGGGCTCCAAGCGTCAGCATGTATGGTGTATTCGCCAGCAGGTACGCCGCCAGCCTCGATAATCATGAAGATTGGGAAGGTCCGCATATCGCCAATGTTTAGTACGCGAACCGACTGCCATCCTGCACCAACGACATAGCCGAGACTATTCGAAATTTCCACATAGTTACACAACATGACAGTGGACAAAGAAAAAAGATCACTCGTCAGTCGCACCCCCGTACCCGCCAGGCCAGCCTGCCCGCCGGGGGCGGAAAACAGAATTGTGACATCGGGCGCTGAAAAAGTTGTATCGCCGCCGGGCTGACCGTCTACCCCAGCCGAATAACCCACGCCTTCAGTTCCATTGCGCTCAGCTGGGTCCCAAGCAATTGCCCCTGGAGATACCAGGCCGCCCCCACCTCCGCCACCTCCTGGGAATTCTCCAGGTTTGCCGTCCACGATAAGGCGGTCGGCGTAGATCTTACGTCCAACTTGCTCCGTGTCTGGCCCTAATACTCCACCCCCGCCGCCTCCGCCGAACTTTCCGCCATCGCCACCCAGATCTATCGTGTTCGCTCTTATTTCATCACCTCCGTCAGCCCCGCCTAACGAGGTGATCGAATCGCTTACCTTGGGACCTCTGAGTCTTGCAGTAGGTAGTTGGCGCATCACACGGCCGATCCAGCTGTAACTCGGCTTCATGTTCAATCTGCCTCATAAGATTTTTGACTTCCCGATCCACCATCGCCACCGCGGCCAGAACCTATGACGCCGCCTGCGCCACCGCCACCACCATTTCGACCGCCTTCACCACCGAGCTTTATGGTCCCCGCATAAATTTGATTCGAGTTCCGACCAGCCGTCTGATAGATGGCCTTTGATCCGGATGCATCTGAGTTATTCTTTTTCCGCCAAGGAAAAGTCGAAGCGGTTGCCAGCAAGACAATCGCACCGAGGGCAACGAGTACCCATCCCGGCCAATGCCCGTAGAACGGTATCGCCCCAAGCACTATGCCTGTAATGCCGATAACCGCCCCGCCGAGCCATTTAAGGTACTTTCCCATTTCTCTCCGCTCGTTTCATTCAAGTCGTACCGGCGCTAGGACCGGATACGATCACCGCTTACGTAGCTCCTTCTGCTCCCGTCTTGGAAGCGCCAGAGCTGTATTCGCGAAATCCCGCATCCCCGTTACGCGACATAGTTGCGGCCAAGGCCCACAGCTGACCGGGAGGATCTTGCCCATTGGCCTTGCTGGCTCACACCGGCGAGACCCCGTCCGTCTGTCGACGGTCCGGATACCCGCACACACGGTAGCTGTCGGTTTACCACCCACTTCCTCGTCCGGCGTGTCGTAGCATCGACACGCCGGATAGAGGATTTGAAAACATCCAACTATGTCCCAACTAATTGCCTCTTCGACCACGTCGCCCGAACTAGCGTTCGATTGTCGACAGTAGTCGAGAATTTGCGTATACCCAGGTCAGCCGGGCAGTATCCGAAGTAGTTGACGGTCTATGGTTGTCCGCAGTAGTGGCTTTCAGCCGTACGGCAGGGGTTAGGGGTTCGATTCCCCTAGGCTCCACCGAATGGTCGCGGCGACGATACGGAATCCTCGGAAAAGGATGCGTCATCGTTCGAGAGACCTGGAAGTTGCACAGCGGGCCGGGCTCACCGCATGGGATCCCGGCCCGCTTTTCTATCGGTGTGGGAGATCCGAGAGTCAGTCGACCATGATGGTGGTCACGCTCTGCGAATGCGGCATGTCGGTGTCGATTCTGACTTCCACGCGTCCGGATCCCGTATTCGTACCGAATTCGCCCCGCTTCGGAGTGGGCATGCCGAAGAAATCGGGAATCTCCGCCGGGGCCGTGAGATTCACCGACTGCGATCCGGATGCGCCGGTCGTGAGATTGCGCCAGTGCACCCTCGGCGTCACCGCGCACCACGGCGCCTGAATACCGAGGAATTTCAGACTTCCCAATACCGTGAAGGTGACTTCTCCCCTGCGCTGGGGCCAATTGTGCCACGTCCGCGCATTACCCCATACCTCACCGGCACAACCGATTCCGCGCACCGCGGTGGAGGATTGCGCAAGAGGAGAGTCCGTGTAGGTGAGCGGGGCCGCACCAGCGACGGCGGTGCCGCCGGCCACCGCGGCCATGACCAGCGCGCCGCCCATCAATACCGTCTGCAATCTCTTGTCAAGCATTGTTCGTCAGACCTCTTTTCGGTGGACCAACAGTTTCATCGACCGGAAGTTACGGCTCGTCACACCGGCCGAATTTCAACCGGCGAGCAAAGAAATGCAAATTCCGGACCAGATTTGATCGGCCGTCGAACCCCTGGCCGTGAGCGACTATAGCCGTCCCCACCACGGAACAGACAGCGCGGCATACCTATTCAATCGTCCAGGATCGCGTCCGGCACGGCCCGATAGGCCACCGTCACGCCGGCTCACGTGCACCGGCGGCGTCGAGTTCCCCCGGCGCAGTTTATGGTTGGACGATGGAGCTGCGGCATATCCGGTATCTGCTGGCCGTTGCCGACCACGGGAATTTCACCCGCGCGGCCGAATCGCTCCATATTTCACAGCCGACGTTGTCGCAGCAGATCAAGCAGCTCGAGCAGGTGCTGGGTGTGATGCTCCTGGATCGGTCGGGGCGCGCGGTGCGGCTGACCGACGCCGGTGCGGTGTACGCCCGGCACGCGCGCCTGGCGTTGCGGGATCTCGAGGCCGGTGAGCGTGCGGTGCACGATGTGCAGGACCTGAGTCGCGGGCAGCTGCGAGTGGCCATGACGCCGACATTCACCGCGTATTTCATCGGGCCGCTGGTGCACCGGTTCCGGTCCGCGCATCCGGGGATCGCGGTCACCGTCCGGGAGACGACGCAGGACCGGATCGAGGCGGATCTGCTCGCCGACCGGCTCGATCTCGGTATCGCCTTCGCCGGCGCGCACGCCGCGGGCATCGAAGCCACCGCCCTGTTCGACGAAACGCTCAGCCTCGTCGTCGGCCCGGACCACCTGCTCGCGGCGGCGACCGGTCCGCTGCCGGTCGGTCAGCTCACCCGGGAACCGCTGGGTCTGCTCAGTAGCGATTTCGCGACGCGCGGGCATATCGACGATTATTTCGCCGCATGCGGGGTGCGACCACATATCGCGGTCGAGGCGAATTCGATCAGCGCCCTGCTCGAATTCGTCCGGCGCGGCTCGCTGGCCACCGTGCTGCCCGATGCGATCACGCACGCGCACAACGATCTTCACCCGGTATCGCTGACCCCGCCGATGCCCCGCAGGACGGTGTGCCTGTTGCGTCGCGGCTCGGCGTATCACTCGGCGGCGGCACGGGCATTCACGGCAACGGTCCACGAGATCGCCCGCGAACTCTGACCATCGACACCATCTATCGCTGTGATGGAAAACAAGTATTGGACACTATAACCACAGGTGGACGACCCTGGATTGCATCAGGCCCCGATGGCCGACGCAACGAAAGGAATCGCCCATCATGGTGCATGCACAGTTCGATCCCAGCGCACGGCAGGCCCTCGCCGCGGCCGCTGTCGAGGCCAAGATCGCCGCGAATCTGACCTGGGAGCAGATCGCCGACGCCGCCGGCTATTCGACCGCATTCGTCACCGCCGCGGTCCTGGGCCAGCATCCCCTGCCGGAACCGGCCGCCGTCGCGGTCGCCGATCTGCTCGGACTCGGCCCGGACGCGGCGCGCACGCTGCAGACCATCCCGACCCGCGGATCGATTCCCGGTGGCATCCCCACCGATCCGACGATCTACCGCTTCTACGAAATGCTGCAGGTCTACGGAACCACGCTCAAGGCGCTCGTGCACGAGCAGTTCGGCGACGGCATCATCAGCGCCATCAATTTCAAGCTCGACGTGCGCAAGGTCCCCGATCCCGAGGGCGGCGAACGCGCCGTGATCACCCTCGACGGCAAGTACCTGCCCACCAAACCTTTCTGAGCCCGCCCGTAATTCGAAAGGACCGCAATGGATTTCGCACAGCACACCATCGATCTGGCGGGTCGCAACGTCGAGGGGGGCGGGCGTCCGTTCGCCACCGTCATCGTGCGGGACGGCGAGATTCTGGCCGAGAGCCCGAACCGGGTCGCCCAGACCAACGATCCCACCGCCCATGCGGAGATCCTCGCCATTCGCGCGGCCTGCACCGAGCTGGGCACCGAACATCTCACCGGGACAACGATCTACATCCTGGCCCTGCCCTGCCCGATGTGCCTGGGTGCGCTCTACTACTGCTCACCCGACGAGGTCGTCTTCCTGACCACCCGCGAGGAGTACGAGCCGCACTACGTGGACGACCGGAAGTACTTCGAATTCGACAACTTCTACGGCGAATTCGGCAAACCGTGGGATGCGCGCCGGCTGCCGATGCGGCACGAGGCGCGCGCGGACGCCGTCGATGTCTACCGGCGGTGGCAGCAGCTCAACAACGGCGAGCGGCGGGTGCCCGGGGCGATCGCGAACTGACCGCTCGCACATCCGGTCCGGCGTACGTGTTGGTCCGGACGACGTCGTTTGCCGGAAATTCCCTGATAGCCACTGAAATACTGTTGAGGACTACTCATGAAGAAACTCGCTTCGGCATTGGCGGCCCTTGCCGCCGTCGGCCTCGTCGCTGCCTGCGGCAACAGCAACAGCTCGGAGAACGCGTCGTCCACACCGGTGGTGGCTTCGACATCGGTGGCGGTCGCCAAGGGATCGCCCTCGGCGGTGCTGGCATCCACACCGTGGGAGACCACCTCCGCGAAGGATGCGCACGGCGGGTCGGTCGCGCTGACCGACGACGCGGTGAAGAACTACGTCGGATTCGCCTACTTCAAGGCCGACGGCACCTTCACGATGTTCAATCTCGACGACTCACCGAAGATGCACGGCGACTGGACCGTCTCCCCGGACGGTAAGACGCGCACGATCGTCGCGAAAAACGCTGCGGGACAGTCGCAATCGCGCCGGGTGGCCGATATCGTCACGCTCACCGACAAGGAGTTCACCTATCGCGTGTACCCCGATGCCAACGACAAGTCGGTGTACTACGACATCATGCACACGCCGACGAACCACAAGGAGCCGGCCGCATAGGTCGTTCCCGGTGCAATTCGAGTTTCCAGAAGATGCCGAGCAGCAGTTGCAAAACCACACCGCCGATGAGCACCGGCACTCCAGGCACACCGAGATCCCCCAGATCTGTCAACTTCACCGAGGTCTCACTTTTGCGCTCGATGCTGAACAGCGGCGTCGGCACCGTACACAGCACCGCCCCCGCGCCGACAACCAGCAGCGCAAGATCCTCGACCGCGAGTCGCTGGAGAGCCGTATCGGCGATCTGGTCACCGAACTCGAGCAGATGGGCTACGTGGAACGCGTCCCCGGCGCGCAGGATCGCCGCGCCAAGACGATCCGGCTGACGCGACGCGACGCGGCAGCCAGGCCCAGGCCGCGGGCAGACGAATCCTCGGCGAGATCGACGCGGAATGGCGAACCCGCCTCGGCGATGAACAGCTCACCGCCCTCCGCGCCACCCTGGAGAACATCGTCCGCCTGGGACACTCCTGACGACCCGGCGGAACTCCCGAGACCGACTGCTCCACAGGGCCAGGGCCGCAGCCGGCACACCTCGCGGGGCTTCCGATTGTGCCGTGTTCTGTAGCGCATCGGGACAACCGTGGGGTACCGTCGAGGAGCGTCACGGGTCCGGCGGAGCGTTCGATTCGGGGTCGGCGAATTATGAAGCGAGGCTGAAATGTCCACTGCGCCACAGCTTCCCGATTGGGCGGACGATGACATCGATCCCCGGGTGCCGAGTATCGCGCGGATCTACGATCATCTGCTGGGCGGATCGCACAATTTCGCGGTGGACCGGGATTGGGCGGACGATCTGGAACGCCGTTGGCCGGGCATCACCCAGGCGACATGGGCGAATCGCGCATTTCTGCGGCGGGTGATCAGATATTGCGTCGAGGCAGGGATCACCCAGTTCCTCGATATCGGCTCGGGCATCCCTACCGCGGGCAATATTCACGAGATCCTGACCGAGCTGGGCGTGAACGGCCAGGTCGTATATGTGGACAACGATCCGGTCGCCTTCCTGATGGGCCGTCGAATCCTGGCCGACACCCCGTGGGCGACGGCGATTCGCGGCGACTTCCGCGATCTGGACATGCTCGTGCGTTCGCCGGAGGTCGCACAGCATATCGACTTCACCGAACCGGTTGCCGTACTGGTGCTTTCGATCCTGCACGTGGTCGGCGACGAGATGGATCCGCAGGGTGTGCTCGGCCGTCTGCGCGACGGGCTGACCCCCGGCAGTCTCCTGGCGATCTCGCATTTCACCAATGAGGGCTGGTCCGCGGAACGGCTCGATGAACTGCTCGAGCTGACCCGCTCGACAACCACCCCGGGCCGTCCCCGGTCGGCGGCCGAGATCACCGCACTCTTCGACGGATTCGAACTCGTCGAGCCGGGCGTCGTCCAGGTTCCGCTGTGGCGACCGGATTCGGATACGCCGCAGCAGACCCGATACCTGGACTGGCTCGGCGGTGTGGGCATCAAACGGTGAACCCGAGACGGTTTTCGGCGTAACGCGCGACACGCGATGTTGCTGGACAAAGGTCCCGCGCCGGGCAAGGCTTCAGTCCGTGGACCCCGACGACTGGCATCGGTTGCTCGATCGGCTGACCGGGATTTCCGCCGAGCTCGCCGGACCGTGAGACTGGAGGTCGCGGTGCGCCGGCCGGGAATCGCGACGACGGCCGCGTTCGAACAGATGCTGCCTGCCCTGGAACAACTCGCCGAGGGGACCGACGATCTGGCTGTCCTGCGATCGCTGCTGGGCCTGCCGCCGCGCCGGCACCCTGTTCCACCGAGGATATCGCCGGTGTGGTGAACGGCGATCTGGAAACCGTCCAGCGCGTGCTGGTCGGCATGACCCGCCAGCGTGCGGCCGAGCCCGAATACTGATTTTCGACGAATTGCGCAGGGCAGCAAGCTGATCAGGGACAGTTACCTGCCGATTCCCGCGGTTGTTTCCGAGTGATCCTCGACCAATTCCCGGTCGCGCTGCGCATCCTGATCCGGACTCACCGAGTCCGTGCCGACGCGTCGGGCAGGCATCGCACGCGCCAACGCGGTGCGCAGCGAAACTCGGCCGCCGGTGTGCAACACCGCATTCGCGTAGACCCGTCCGGCCAGCCACACGGTGAACACGATCGTCACCAGCGCGATCAGCACCGCGGCCGCCATCTGCCAACCGGGTACCCCGTAGACCGCACGCATCGGCATCACCACCGGTGACAGCAGCGGGACAAACGACAACACCACGGCCGCAACACCATTGGGATGGGCGGGCACGACGGTCTGCCCGACCAGGTAGGCCGCGATGACGATCATGGTGACCGGTGTTGCCACCGAGGCGAGGTCCTCCTGCCGCGAGACCAGGGCGGCGGCCGCGGCGATGACCAGCGCATACGCGAAATATCCCAGGAGATACCACAGCACCGCCCAGCCGACCGCACTCGTGAGCACCGCGGCCGAGATGTGCAGCACCCCCAGCGCGCTCGCCGCACCCGCACCCGCCGCGGCCAGCACGACCACCTGCCCGATGGTCACCACGCCGATGCCGAACACCTTGCCCGCCAGCAACTCCCACGGCCGAATCGTGGCGAGCAACAGTTCGACGATGCGGTTGGCCTTCTCCTCGACCACGCCCTGTCCGGTGAGCTGAATGCTGATCAGCAACATGATGTAGGTCAGCACCCCGACGACGCTCGCGATCCCGGCCAGCTCGCCGCGGTGATCGTCGGCCGATTGCAGCGACCGGGAGTCCACCGTCGCGGTGGATATCGTGCGCTGCACCGTCGCCGGATCACCGCCCAACGCGCTGATCTGCTGATTCAGCGCGATCTGGCGGGCCAGTAGGTCGAATCCGGTCCGCAGCCCGTCCGGCAGCCAGGATTTCACCACCACCTGCAACCGCCCGTCCGATACACCGGTGAACAGCGCAGTCAGATCGCCCGAACGCACCCGGCTCTCGCCCGCCGCGCGATCGACCAGCACGGTCCGGATGCGCTGTCCCGCTGTCTGTCCCGCACCGACGAGCATCTGCTGGTACCGCGCGGTCTGCGCGGTCACCCCCACCGTCTGCGTCGAAGACTGTTGCGTCCGGCCGAGGAAACCGAACAGCACCACCGTGCCCACCACCGCGGCCACCAGAACGATCGTGATCACCAGGAACGACCGGGACCGCAGCCGCGCACCGATCTCCCGCCCGGCGACCAGTTCGATCGCCCGAACCGACGACATCCGCGTGCTGTTCATGCGACGGCTCCCTGCTCCTGGTCGGCGACCACGTGATGGAACAACTCGGTCAAAGTCGGCCTGACCCTGGTGAATTCGTGCACCGGTCCCACCGCCGCGGCCGCGCCCAGCACCCACTGATCATCGGCGCCCTCGGCCAGCCGCAGAATCCAGCGCGTCCCCTCGCGCCGCTCCACCTGCACCCCGGGCAGCCGCGCGGTCCAGTCCCCGCTCACCCCGGGCGCGTCGATCGCGATCCGGTCCGGACCCAGACCGCGCAGTTCCTCGACCGTGCCACAGGCCACCACGGATCCGTTGCGAACGATGCCGACCCGGTCGCACAGGCGTTCCACCAGGTCGAGCTGATGGGAGGAGAACATCACCGGACTGTTCCCGCAAGCGCAGCGCTCGCGCAGCACCGAACTCATCACCTCGACCGCCACCGGATCCAGGCCGGAGAACGGCTCGTCCAGTACCAGGATGTCCGGCTCGTGCACCAGCGCGGTCGCCAATTGCACCCGTTGCTGATTGCCCGGACTCAGCTTCAGCACATCGTCCCGGGCATGCTCCTCGATGCCGAGCCGCCGCATCCACCGGTGCGCGGATTTCTCCGCCTCGAATGTCGAAAGTCCGTGCAACCGCGCGAAATACGTCAACTGGGCGGCCACCGGCATGCGCGGATACAGCCCACGTTCCTCGGGCATGTAGCCGATACGCCGGCGCACATCGAGGTCGATCGGGCGACCCTGCCAGCGGACCACGCCGCGGTCGGCTCCGATCACACCCATCACGATGCGCATGGTGGTCGTCTTGCCCGCGCCGTTGGCTCCGACGAATCCGAATATCTCACCGGCGTGCACGTCGAAAGTCATATCCGACAACGCGACCACTTCGCCGTACCGTTTGCACAGACCCTCGATCCGCAACACGTGAATCTCTCGCCTCCCATACGCCGACCGGTCGGTGGCATCCGTTCCGGCACCCCGAAATTCGATGTTATCTCCGGCGAATTCGATATCGAGACAGCGTGTGTATTCGCCGCATCCGCGCATCACCGTAGGTGAGCGAGTGGGATTTCCCCCGGCGCGCGCTCGGCGCGTCGCCGTCATCGTACCGTCGTTGGCTACGATCACCGCCGGGGTACCGGCCCCGTTATTCGATCGCACTCCACGAAGGGTGAATTCATGAGGATGCTCAACGCCCGGTGCGCGATTGTCGCCATCGCTGTCGGCGGATTCGCCGCGGGCGCCGGATTGCTCGGATCGACGACGGCCTCGGCGGACATGATCGATGATTTCGGCCCGTTGCTCACATCGACCTGTTCCTTCGATCAGATCGATGCCGCGATGCATCAGGTCGCGCCGGCTGCGGCCGCCCGCCTGGACGCGTCGCCGGTGCAGCGGAACATCTTGCAGTTCGCGTTCTCCCAACCGGCCGAGAAGCGCGCTGCCGCGCTCGGACAGCTTGCGGCACAATGGAAGAAGATGGCCGGTGTGAGCGTCCCGGAGCTGAGCATCGACCAGGCGGCGGGCCCGATGATGCAGCGTGTCGCAGATTCCTGCCACCAATACTGACCGGCCGTCCGGAAATTCACCGGAATACCTACCAACGAAATGATATTCCCCCTGACACGCCGAACCGGTTCGGTGTGAAAAGCGTGCACTTCGACATGATCACTCCTGCAGGATCAACATCGAATTTCAGCAACAGGAGGAATCATGCTTCTGCCAATCGTTGGCAGTGCCGCCGGTGCCGCCGTCGCAACCCTGGGCGTGGTTCTCGGCGCCATCATCGCGTTGCTCTGAGATATCCCTCTCCAGGGGCTCGAGGGGTATATCCAGGCGACAGGTCGGACGTCGGCAGGAGGGAGGTCCGGCCTGTTTTTCGCATTCATGATATTCGGCTTCGAAAATTCACGCGAAAAGTCAGCCGGATTTCACCGGCAGCTGACACATATTCATCGGCGTGATATCCGAAAAATTATCCGCAGGCAACGCTCGCATTGTTGTAACCGGCCACCGGAGTGCGCAACCGCGTCACCGCCTCCTCGTAGAGCCGAGACTTGATGTCACCCAGCACCGCCCCGCGGGTATGGGCCAGATTCTTGGCGTATTCGACTGCCGCGCAGAGTACTTCGTTCTCCGCTGCGGTCTCGTCGACCAGTCCCAGTGTCAATGCGTCCACACCTCCGTACCGCCGACCGCTGACCAGCGCCTCGTGCGCCGCGCGCGGCGCCAGCCGGGCCGAGGCCAGCGCCACGGTTCCGGGCGCGTAGGACGCGCCGATGGTGATGCCGGGCAGGCAGAAATACCCGCGGTCCACCCGCATCACGGCACGGTCGTGGGCCAGCGCCAGGAACGCCCCCGCCCCGAACGTATGCCCCTGTAGGGCAGCGACAGTCGGCAGCGGCGCGATCAGCAGCCGGGCGAGCAGCAGCTGAATCTCGCTGAGATATCCGTCGACCTCGTCGGGATGTTCGGCGGCCCACCGCAGATCCGCACCGGTCGAGTAGTACTTACCCGCCCCGGTCGTCACCAGTGCACACGGCCCGTCCTGCGCCTCGATGTCGTCCAGCAGTGCATGGAACCCCGCGATCCACTCGGGATGGAATCTGTTCTCCGGATCGCTGCCAGCAGTGTGCTGGGACTCGCCGAAGTACAGAATTGCAACGTCTCCCTCGTGTTCCAGATATGGCACTCCGGTGACGCTACAGGGTTGCTGAAATCCTCTCAGGGATTTCGAAGCGGATGGGCGGACACCGTGTCGACAGGGCGCATCAACTCGTTCCGCCCATCCAGCCCGCCGCATCCAGCCGGAATGCGGTGGGCGCCGCGACCTTCCGGAGATCGTCCTCCAGTGCGCGCAAGCGCCCCTCACCGAGCGTGGCACTCCAGGTGGCCCGAATCCGATCGAAGATCGCCGCCGAGCGGGCCAGCGAATCGAGCCCTCGCGGGGTCAACCGGACGATCCGGCGGCGGGCGTCGGCAGGGTCGTCGAGCCGTTCGGCGTAGCCGGCGGCGACCAGGCGGTCGACGGTCTTACCCGCGGCCTGTTTGGAAACGCCGAGGCGGCGGCCGATTTCACTGGCAGGCGCGCCGTCCAGGCCGATCGCCTGCATGGCGAATCCGTAGGCCGGGCGCACGTCCGGATGTCCCTGCTCGGCGAGTTCGGCGTGCAGCTCGTCGAGGACTGTGCGAAATCCCGCGAAGAGCAACAGGGGCAGTTCGTAGCCCACAGGTTCCCTCTTGCCGGAATCGACAACCTGGTTTACCGTTTGATCGTCAACCATGTTGTCCATATTAGGAGGATCAGATGTTCGTCGCGCACACCGTGGATACCGCCCCCGAGGCATCACGACGGGCGATGCGGAACGTCGCGGCGGCATGGGGCGGAAAACTGCCCGAGGCCGCGGCCAGACTCGCCAACTCACCCGAGCTGCTGAACGGCTTCCTGGCCATGAGCGACAGCTTCGACAACTGCACCCTCGACCCGCTGGCCCGCGAGGTCGTCATCATGGTGGTCGCGGTCCGCAACGACTGCCACATCTGCATCCGCATCCATTCCGCCAGACTCCGCGCACACGGCGCGGATACCGCCCTCATCGCCGACCTGCGGGCACAGGAAGCCTTGTCCGACAAGCGACTCGAAGCCATCAGGGTCTTCACCCTCGCCGTCCTGGCCACCGCCGGCGGGGTCGACGACGACACCCGGCAAGCCCTGCTGGCGCACGGATACACCGAACGCAACGCCCTCGAGGTCGTCCTGGGTATCGGCACCTACACGATGTCGACCCTGGCCAACCGCCTGGTCCGCGCGGTATGACCCGAATCCGGCGAGCCTGTCCCGCGCACCCCACCTGAACCCGCCCCGGAAATTCGATGCTGCCCTTTCGCTGCCTGGATCGGCGAGACAGACTCGGAAGTGCCGGAAATGACGAAAGCCCTCGACCGAAACCACTGGTCGGGGGCTTTTCATGGGATGTGGGCCTAGGAGGACTTGAACCTCCGACCTCTTCGTTATCAGCGAAGCGCTCTAACCGCCTGAGCTATAGGCCCGTAGGGGCTGGGGTTTGTTGCCCCGAACCGAGAGCAAAGATTACCCGACCATCCCTGGAACAACCAAAACGGCTGGTAGGAGGGGTGCGGATGGAAACGGCCGGGCCTGCGGGGCAGGTCCGGCCGTGGGTGGAGCGGAACTAGTCGGGGTCGGCCAGGGTTACCTGGATACCGCCGACGAGGTCGGTGCACTGGTTGTAGATGAAGACGCCGACCGTGGACAGGGCCGTCATCAACACGACGTTGATCAGACCGATGACCGCGGCATAGCCGAAGACTGTGCCGGCGTCGATCAGGGCCGAGGAGTTCGAGTTGTTGTCCGAGACCATATCGGTGAACGTGCTGTTCAGACGGTCCCAGACACCCATGCCGGACAGCACGATGTACAGGAAGCCGACCGCGAGCATCCACACGAAGAACATCGCCACGCTGATCACCAGCGAGATCTTCAGCGTCGACCACGGATCGATGTGCCGCAGCTGAACGGTCGCGCGCAGCGGCTGACCGCTGGCCGCGGCCTGGACCACGGCCTGCGGGACAGCGGGCGATACGGGTTGCTGCGTCGTGGCGGTGTGCTCCGAGGGCGGCAGCGGGTGACGCAGCTCGGACAGGTCCGGCATGTCCTTCACCAGCTCGGGGCGGGCGATGCTGCGGGTGGGTCCGTCGATGCCGACGGACTTCACCATCGCCGCTTCCTTGCGCGCGGCCTTGGCCGCCAGATCCGCGGTGGTCCGGGCATTACCCGAACCGCCCAGGCTCACCGACGGCGGCCGACCCGCCACCGGAGCCTGGCCCGGACGGTTCAGATTCGACTGCGGCTCACGCTGCGGCAACTGCGACCATCCCTCCTCGAACCGGGAACCGGTGTCGGCCTTGGCCGACTCGCCCGACTCCGCCTGACTCGCGAAATCGGCTGACTGATCGGTACTTTCGGGCGTACTGCCCGACCCGCCCTCACCCGTGCCTGCCGGCCGCGGGATGGGACGCGGCGGAATCGGGGATGATGCTATCCGCTCGGTCACACCGTTGGCGTGGGTCCGCTCGTCGTTCGGCTGGTTCGGAGTGGTCAATGGGGATTCCTTAGATCCGTTGTGCCGCCGCTGCTCGGGTAAAACTACTTCTTCTCGGAACCACTGGTGTCGTCTTCGCCGGGAACCTCGTCGGGCTCGTCGGCGTTACGAGCGATCGCAAGCAAGGTATCGCCCTCACCGAGATTCATCAATCGCACGCCCTTGGTCTGACGGCCCGCTTTGCGAACCTGTTTCGCTGCGGTCCGGATGACACCGCCACCGGAAGTGATCGCGTACAGCTCGTCCTCATCATCGACGATGAGCGCACCCACCAGACTGCCACGACGCTGGTCGTACTGGATAGTCAGGACACCTTTTCCGCCACGGCCCTGTGGGGTGTACTCCTCGATCGCGGTCCGCTTGGAATAGCCGCCGGACGTGGCGACCAGCAGATACGTATCGTCGCGAACCACGTTGAGCGACAACAGTTCGTCATCGGTGTTGAACCGCATGCCCTGCACACCGGAGGTGGCCCGGCCCATCGGACGCAGCACCTCGTCGTTGGCGGGGAAGCGGATCGACTGGCCGTGCGCCGAAACCAGCAGCAGATCGTCGTCGGCCGAACACAGTGCGGCGCCGACCAATTCATCGGTGTCGCGCAGATTCACCGCGACGATGCCGCCGGTCCGGTTGGAGTCGAAATCGGTCAGCTTCGACTTCTTGACCAGGCCGTTGCGGGTGGCCAGCACCAGATACGGCGCGTCCTCGTAGGTCTTGATCTGGATGACCTGGGCGATCTTCTCCTCCGGCTGGAAGGCCAGCAGGTTCGCCACGTGCTGACCGCGCGCGGTGCGGGCGGCCTCGGGCAGCTCGTACGCCTTGGTCCGGTACACCCGGCCCAGGTTCGTGAAGAACAGCAGCCAATCGTGTGTCGAAGTGACGAAGAAATGCTTGACCAGGTCGTCCTGCTTGAGTCCGGCGCCCTGCACACCCTTGCCGCCGCGCTTCTGGCTGCGGTACAGATCGGTCTTGGTGCGCTTGGCGTAGCCGGTTTCGGTGATCGTGACGACCACGTCCTCGCGAGCGATCAGATCCTCGTCGGCGACATCGCCGTCGGCGGAGATGATCCGGGTGCGCCGGTCGTCGCCGTACTTCTCGACGATCTCCTCGAGCTCGTTGCGCACGATCGCGCGCTGGCGCTCCGGCTTCTCCAGGATGTCCTTCAGATCCGCGATCTCGAGCTCGATCTTGGCCAACTCGTCGATGATCTTCTGACGTTCCAGGGCCGAGAGGCGGCGCAGCTGCATATCGAGGATGGCCGTGGCCTGGATCTCGTCGATGTCCAGCAGTTCCATCAGGCCGGTGCGCGCGGTGTCGGTATTGGCCGAACGCCGGATCAGCGCGATTACCTCGTCCAGCGCGTCCAGCGCCTTGACCAGTCCGCGCAGGATGTGGGCGCGTTCCTCGGCCTTGCGCAGCAGGTAGCGGGTGCGCCGGACGATGACGTCCAACTGGTGCTCGACGTAGAGCCGGATCATCTGGTCCAGGCGCAGAGTGCGCGGCACGCCGTCCACGATGGACAGCATGTTCGCGCCGAAACTGGTCTGCAGCTGGGTGTGCTTGTAGAGGTTGTTCAGCACCACCTTGGCCACGGCGTCACGCTTGACCGTGACCACGATCCGCATACCCGCGCGGTCCGAGGACTCGTCGTGGATATCGGAGATGCCCGCGATCTTGCCGTCCTTGACCTGCTCGGCGATCGCGTTGATGAAGTTGTCGGTGTTGACCTGGTACGGCAGCTCGGTGATGACGATCGTGGTGCGGCCGCGGTTGTCCTCCTCGATCTCCACCACACCGCGCATGCGGATCGAACCGCGCCCGGTGGTGTAGGCGTCGTGGATGCCCTGGGTGCCGACGATCAGGCCGTGCGTCGGGAAGTCCGGGCCCTTGACCCGCTCCATGCACGCGGCGAGGGTGTCCTCCTCGTCGGCGTCGTAATTGTCCAGCGCCCAGTAGATCGCCTCGGCGAGCTCGTTCAGGTTGTGCGGCGGGATGTTGGTCGCCATTCCGACCGCGATGCCGTTGCTGCCGTTCATCAACAGGTTCGGCACCCGGCTGGGGAGAACTACCGGTTCCTGGGAACGACCGTCGTAGTTCGGCGTGAAATCGACTGTCTCGTGGTCGATTTCACGCAGCAGCTCCATGGCCAGCGGCGTGAGGCGGCATTCGGTGTAACGCATGGCGGCCGCGCCGTCGTTACCGCGCGAACCGAAGTTGCCCTGCCCGTCCACCAGCGGATATCGCAGCGACCAGGGCTGCGCCATGCGCACGAGGGTGTCGTAGATCGAGGCGTCACCGTGCGGGTGGTAGTTACCCATCGTTTCGGCGACCGGGCGCGCGGATTTCACATAGCCGCGATCGGGGCGATACCCGTTGTCGTACATCGCGTACAGCACGCGGCGGTGCACCGGCTTGAGGCCGTCGCGGACCTCGGGCAGGGCGCGACCGACGATCACGCTCATCGCGTAATCGATGTAGCTGCTCTGCATTTCGTTCTGGATGTCGACCGGTTCGATCCGGTCGCCACCACCGCTGGGCGGCAGTGTCGTTTCAGTCATGAAGTCTCCTTTGTAGTCCTGGTCCGCGGCAGCGTGATGCGCGCCGGACTACACATCGAGGAAGCGAACGTCCTTGGCATTGCGGGTGATGAAGCTGCGACGCGCCTCGACGTCCTCGCCCATCAGAATGGAGAACAGCTCATCGGCGGCGGCGGCATCGTCCAGGGTGACCTGGCGCAGCACACGCACCGACGGGTCCATCGTGGTCTCCCACAGCTCCTTGGCGTTCATCTCGCCCAGACCCTTGTAGCGCTGTACGCCATCGTCCTTGTTGATCTTCTTGCCCGCGGCCAGACCGGCCTCGAGCAGACCGTCGCGCTCACGGTCGGAGTAGGCGAACTCCGGATCCGAACGCTGCCACTTGAGCTTGTACAGCGGCGGCTGGGCGAGGAACACGTGACCGTGTTCCACCAGCGGGCGCATGAAGCGGAACAGC
Organism: Nocardia jiangxiensis NBRC 101359; assembly: GCF_000308615.1. Classification (GTDB taxonomy): domain Bacteria; phylum Actinomycetota; class Actinomycetes; order Mycobacteriales; family Mycobacteriaceae; genus Nocardia; species Nocardia jiangxiensis. The sequence continues at coordinate 13,985 of NZ_BAGB01000001.1, read as the reverse complement.
AGCGTCAGCAGCAGAGTCGAGATGTGCTGGCCGTCGACGTCGGCGTCGGCCATCAGCACGATCTTGTGATACCGCAGCTTGGCGATGTCGAATTCGTCGTGGATGCCGGTGCCGAAGGCAGTGATGATCGACTGCACCTCGTTGTTCTTCAGAACGCGGTCGATGCGGGCCTTCTCGACGTTGATGATCTTTCCGCGCAGCGGCAGGATCGCCTGATACATCGAGTCGCGGCCGGATTTCGCCGAGCCACCGGCGGAGTCACCCTCCACGATGTAGATCTCGGACTTCGTCGGATCCTTGGAGCGGCAGTCGGCCAGCTTGCCGGGCAGCCCGCCCAGATCCGTCGCACTCTTGCGACGCACCAGCTCCCGGGCCTTACGCGCGGCGACGCGGGCCTGCGCGGAGGAAACCGCCTTGTTCACAATGGTTTTCGCATCGGCCGGATTGGCCTCGAACCAGTGCGCCAGGTGCTCGTTGCAGGTGCGCTGCACGAAGGATTTGACCTCGGTGTTGCCGAGTTTGGTCTTGGTCTGACCCTCGAACTGCGGCTCGCCGACCTTCACGCTGACGATGGCGGCCAGGCCCTCACGGATGTCGTCACCGGTGAGGTTGCCGTCCTTCTCCTTGAGGAGCTTCTTGTCCTTGGCGTACTTGTTCACCACCGTGGTCAGGGCCGCACGGAAACCCTCCTCGTGCGTACCGCCCTCATGGGTGTTGATGGTGTTGGCGAAGGTGTGGACGGATTCGGAATAACCCGAATTCCACTGCATCGCGACCTCGAGCTCGTGGCCCGTGCCCTTACCGGTGAACGCGACCACCGTGTTGTGGATCGGCTGCTTGGTCCGGTTGATGTGCTTGACGAAATCCTCGAGGCCACCCGGGTAGTGATAGGTGCGGGTCTTGACCTTGTGCTCGACCGGGGCGGCTTCCTCGGCGTGCTTGGGCGCCTCGGCGTGCTCGCTGACCACTTCCTCGGTGACCTCGGACTCGGTCACCCGCTCATCGGTCAGGGTGATGGTCAGGCCCTTGTTGAGGAAGGCCATCTCCTGCAGGCGGCGGGACACGGTCTCGAAGTTGAAGACGGTGGTCTCGAAGATATTGGGATCCGCCCAGAAGCGGATGGTGGTGCCCGTGCGCTTGGTCGACTCGCCCTGGATCAGCTTGCCGGGCTTGGCGTCCTTGTACTCCTGGCTCCAGTGGTGCCCGTCGTAGTCGATCTCCGCCTGCAGGCGAGTGGACAGCGCGTTCACCACGGAGATACCGACACCGTGCAGACCGCCGGACACCGCATAGGACTCGGAGTCGAACTTGCCGCCCGCGTGCAGCTGGGTCATGACCACCTCGATGGTGGGGATGCCCTGTGCATGCATGCTGGTCGGAATACCGCGGCCGTCGTCGACGACCTCGACACCGCCATCGGCCAGCAGAGTGACGTCGACGCGCGTGGCGTAGCCGGCCATCGCCTCGTCGACGGAGTTGTCGACAACCTCCCAGATCAGGTGGTGCAAACCGCGCTCACCGGTGGAACCGATGTACATACCGGGGCGCTTGCGTACCGCTTCGAGTCCCTCGAGAACGGTAATGGAGTCGGCACCGTAGGTCTGCTTACCTGACTTGGGGTTGGTCGAGCCGCTTGCATGGGAGTCGTTGGCAGCCACTGCTCGGTAGCTCTCCTTACTTGCTGATCCCTCGGCACGACACTGCCGGTGCACACGTCGGACCCCAGACGGCCTCTGCTCGAGATGACGAACTGCTCGAGAATTACGGGTCCAGCGGGCGGCAGCACCGAACGTGCCGAGGGTATCGCCGCTAGTTACCTCACCATCCTACTGGTACACCCGGCACAGGATGCACCTATGACACCCCTGACAGCGTCGTGAGTGGGATAAATCGAACCGCAACGGGTCGACTTGTAGGTTCGAATATCCCGTAAGCCTCCGTGGCCGATCGGATACCAGTGCGCCGATGGTCGTCGATCACTCGATCCGATCCGGACACGGGATGGGTTGCGGCACTCGCCGTTCCCCGTGTCGACCGCCACGTTCCACGTGAAACGCCTCAGCCGTAGGTATCGCGCGGACCGAGCCCTTTCACATGACGCGCACCCTTACGCCAACTGGGGGCGGCCGGTCCGCTGATCTTCAGGGTCTTGACCACTCCCTGTCCGACGGCCGCGTTGATCTTGGCCAGCAGTTGAGCCTGCAACATACGCAGCTGAGTGGCCCAAGCAGTCGATTCGGCCTGCACGCTGAGCACGCCATCGGTCAGCGAGATCGGTGTCGCATGGGTGGCGATGTCCTCGCCGACCACACTCGACCAGCGGCCGAAGACCATGCCCTCGGCGACCTTCCCGGACCAACCGCGGCTCTTGGCCAGCGCACCGGCGACCGAAGAGAGCAGTTGTGGATCGCGTTCGTCGGGGCGGGCTCCCGACCAACCGCGCCGACGCAGCGCCCGAACACCGCCCTTGCGCGGCGATGCCCTCCCCTGCCCCACCGCCTTGCCGCTGGCCTTGGCCGCGGCACGGGCCTCCTCGAGCGCGCGGCGGGCGAGATCGACCCCGCGCAGCTCCGGGCCGGAGTCACCGGACGACGCGGCAGGCCCGTCGAATCCGGAACCGTCCGCCATCGCCCTGCCTTTCGTCGATCTGTGGATAAGTAGGCTAGTCGGTCCGCGCGGGGACACGCCGCTACGCCGTGGAGTGTCACAAGACCTGTTGTGACACCCGGTGAAGTTCAGGATGTGGTGGGCGACACCTGATCCGCGATATGCGAGGTCCGTTCGTCGGCCTCACCGGTGGTTTCCACTCGCAACGGAGTCGCCTCGAGTTCTGCCGGGACGTCCTCGGGGACAGCGGCGGTGATCAGCACCTGCTCGGCGGTCGCGGCGACAGCGGCCAGGGCGGTGCGGCGACGCCGGTCCAGTTCGGCGAAGACGTCGTCGAGCATGAGGATCGGATCGGTGCCCATACCGCGCAGCAATTCGAAGGCCGACAACCGCAGCGCCAGCGCGAACGACCACGATTCCCCATGGCTGGCAAAGCCTTTCGCCGGCGCCGAGCCCAACATGAGTTCCAGATCGTCACGATGCGGGCCGACCAGGCACACCCCGCGCTCGAGCTCCTTCGGACGGGCCTGCGCCAGCTCGCTCACAATGATCGCCTCCAGGACCTCGACGTCCTCGGGCTGTGGATCGCGGGCCGGATCCAAATATTCCGGCGGCAGATATCCACTGCGATAGCGGATCGACGCGGTGCGCGATTCCGGGGCGATCGAACGATACGACTGTTCGAGATGGGGATACAGATCGTGCACCAGCCGCAGCCGCTGGGCCAGCAGTTCGGCGCCGTGTGTGGCCAGATGCCCGTCCCAGACGTCCAGGGTACTCAGTTCCGCGGCCTGGCCGGAGCGTGAACGTGCCTGTCTGCCAGCGGTTTTCAACAGCGCCGAACGTTGACGCAGCACCCGGTCGTAGTCCGAGCGGACACCGGCCAGCCGGGGTAGCCGGGCTGTGCACAACTCGTCGAGGAAGCGACGTCGCTCCGACGGGTCGCCGCGGACCAGGGCCAGGTCCTCCGGCGCGAACAACACCGTCTGCAGGATGCCGAGGATCTCCCGGGTGCGCCGGACCGGAGAGCGATTGATCTGTGCGCGATTGGCCGAGCCCTGATTGAGTTCCATGTCGACACGCAATTCACGTCCGGCGTTGACCACCGTCGCGCCGATCCGAGATCGCTGCGCCCCCAGGCGAATCAGCGGTGTGTCCGAGGACACCCGATGTGAGCCGAGTGTGGACAAGTAGCCGACCGCCTCGACCAGATTGGTCTTGCCGTTGCCGTTTGCGCCCAGGAAAACCGTTCGGCCTGGGGACAATTCGAGATCGACCTGATCCCAGGAGCGAAAATCACGCAGCGTCAACGTCCGCACGTACATCGCTCAGTCCACCACCCCGGTCGGGAAATCTGTGGAGAACTCGGGGGAGGCCGTCGAACATCGGCCTCGCCCTTGGCTTTTCACAGAGTTGTCAACATTTATCCACAGTTGTCCGGACAACGCCGGTGCGGACTCAGCCCGGCAGGCGCACCGGCATCAACAGGTAGATGTAGTCGGTGGACAACGCGGCGAACGCACCGGAGTCGAGCACCTCGGGCTCCTGTTCACCGGTCGGGGTGAGTACCGCCGGACGACTCGGCGTGGTGAACCCGAAGGTCACCCGGTCCGAGTGCAGTGCGGACAGACCGTCGTTGAGGTAGCCCGGGTTGAAGGCGATGGTCAGCGGCTCACCGCGGAACTCGGCCTCGAGCCACTCCTCGGCACGGCCCGCATCGTCGCCACCGGCCGAGAGCTGCAGGCCCTGTTCGGAGAATTCCAGCCGGACCTGGGCGCCGCGTTCGGCAACCAGCGCAACACGTTTGATGGCCTCGATCAGCGTCGCGACCTCGAGGGTGGCGATGGAGGTGTGCTCCTTGGGGAGCAATTGGCGGAACTTGGGGAATTCCGCGTCGAGCAGCCGGGTGGTGGTGCGGCGGCCGCCGTTGACGATGCCGAGCAGGCCGTCGGTGCCGGTGCCGAAGGCGAGTTGCACCGGAGCATCGGACGCCCCGAGCGTCTTGGCCGACTCGGACAGCGTGCGCGCCGGGACCAGCACCGCGGTCTCCACATCGGGACGACCGGGCTGCCACTCCAGGTGGCGAACCGCGAGCCGGAACCGGTCGGTGGCCGCGAGGACGACCTTGGTGCCCTCGATCTCGACCCGGATGCCGGTGAGCATGGGGAGGGTGTCGTCGCGACCGGCGGCGACGGCGACCTGGCCGACGGCCGAACCGAACACGTCCACACCGAGTTCACCGGTCTGCGGAGGAAGTTCGGGAAGCTGGGGATAATCCTCGACCGGCATGGTCGGCAGGGAGAACTTGGCGCTGCCGCAGGCGATCAGCACGCGGGTGCCGTCGACGGAGACGTCGACCGGCTTGTTGGACAGTGCCTTGGTGATGTCGGCGAGCAGGCGGCCGGAGACCAGGACCTGGCCCGGACCGGCGACCTCGGCGGCCACTCGCATCTGCGCGGAGACTTCGTAGTCGAAACCGGACACCGTGAGACCGTCCTCGCCCGCGACGAGCAGGACGCCACCGAGCACCGGAACCGGCGGCCGCGAGGGCAGACTCCGAGCCACCCAGGCGACGGATTCGGCGAAATCCTCGCGAGCGACCCGAAACTTCATGCTTGCAAGCTCCATCGCCCGGTATTTCCTCTCCCAGTCTCGATCGGTCTTGATCTGTTCGGCTCGGCAGTGCGGGTTCGTGCAGGAGGTGCTGGATCGGCCTCCCGCAATTCGTCTCACAGGAGTGTGACACAGGCGACCGACACCAAACCGTACCCGCGGACGAGCCTACCGACTACGCCGCCCCTCCCGGTGCGTCGGATACGGGATACGGACTCGGGCGCGGCTCGATGCCCGCACGAGGTTCGGCGCCGGAGGGTGTCGCTCCGCCTCGCTGTCTTCTCCTTGCCATCGATACGAGGTTGGGGACGAAGCTCCGTCGTGCCGATCCGTCCCGAACCGACTTTCCACACCGCCTGTTTTAAAAGAGAGATCTCTAGAAGAAGAACTGAAGTAGTAGTAGGCGCTGTGGATTCTGTGGACTCCCGGCGAATCCCCTGCTGAGAAGGCGTGGCGGCATGGGGATGTCGAGAGGGTGACTCGAGGATGAACATCGAGTCGTTGTGGACTCCACGAATCTGTCCCAGGCCCATCCTCGAGCCATCCTCGAGTTCTTCCATCATGATCACCCTGTTGTGCACACATGTGCACCATCCGGTGCAGAACGGGTGGATTCCTCGAGGACCTGACATGGAGTCCTCGAGGAATCCACAAGCCGAATCGGCCATCTTCGCTGGTCAGACCTCGAGGATGAATCAGGGTGTGCAATCTGTGTACTAACTGCTGTGAGTAGCTGGTGCACAGATTCCTCCCCAGAGCTGTGCGCAACTCGGTGGACAGCCGGTGGAATCCTCGAGGACTCCACAAGAATTCCTCGAGGACTCCACATACGAAAAAAGCCCCTTCACCCTGGTCAACGGGGTGAAGGGGCCTGTGGATCCGATCAGCGTGAGCGCTGTTTGATTCGGGCTGTGAGTTCTTGAACTTGGTCGTACACGCGGCGGCGTTCGGTCATCTCCTTGCGGACCTTCTTCTCCGCGTACATGACCGTCGTGTGGTCGCGGCCGAATGCCTGGCCGATCTTCGGCAGCGACAGATCGGTGAGTTCGCGGCACAGATACATCGCGATCTGCCGGGCCTGCGCGAGCGGACGCGCCTTACCCGGGCCGGTCAGCTCCTCCAACGTGGTGTTGAAGTACTCCGCGGTCACGGCCATGATCGTGGACGCGGTGATCTCCAACGTGGTGGTGTCGGGCATCAGATCCCGCAGCACCACCTCGGCCAGCGACAGATCCAGAGGTTGACCGTTGAGCGAGGCGAACGCCGTCACGCGGATCAGCGCACCCTCGAGCTCACGGATATTGCGCTCGACCCGGCTGGCGATGAGTTCGAGTACGTCGTGCGGGACGTCGAGCCGGTCCATCCGCGCCTTCTTGCGCAGAATCGCGATGCGGGTCTCGAGTTCGGGCGGCTGCACATCGGTGATCAGCCCCCACTCGAACCGGGTGCGCAGTCGTTCTTCCAGGGTCGCCAGCTGTTTGGGCGGCCGATCCGAGGACACCACGATCTGCTTGTTGGCGTTGTGCAGGGTGTTGAAGGTGTGGAAGAACTCCTCCTGGATACCTTCCTTACCCTCGATGAACTGGATGTCGTCCACCAGCAGGATGTCGGTCTCGCGGTACCGGCGTTTGAACGCGACCTTGCGGTCGTCTCGCAGGCTGTTGATGAAGTCGTTCGTGAATTCCTCGGTCGAGACGTACTTCACCCGCATCCCGGGGAACAGCCGCTGGGCGTAGTGACCGGCCGCGTGCAGCAGGTGGGTTTTGCCCAAACCCGAAGCGCCCCAAACGAATAACGGGTTGTAGGCCCGCGCGGGAGCCTCGGCGATGGCCACCGCGGCCGCGTGGGCGAACCGGTTGGAGGCACCGATCACGAACGTCTCGAAGGTGTACTTGGCGTTCAGGCTCGCCGAGGAGGAGGCCGGCGCGGACGGCGTCGGGGCCGGCGGCTCGGGCGATTTGGCGAAGTAGGTCGGCCACGAGTTGTGCGCGTTGACGACCGGCTCGTCGTCCTCCCGCTCGTTCGGCATCGGACGGTGCTGCGGTGCGGGCTCGTGATCCGGGGCGAACAACGACTCCTGTCCGGGCGGAACGGGGACGTTGCGCACCGGAGGTAGATCGATATCACGTCGTTGGGGGCTTGCCTGAGCGTGGTTGGGGATGGTCGGCAATTCTCCGGCCATCGGCGCGGTCACGTATTCAGGCTGGGGATAGTCGTCGTGACCCGGATATTCGGGCGGGGTGTGATAGCGCGGAGCGGCATAGTCGGGGGCCGGTTGGTAGTCGGTCGGTGCGGGGTAATTCACAGGCTCGCGAGGAGCGCGCGGATGTTCGCGCAGCCGATCCGGGCGCGAGGTGAGCCGCGCGTGCCGGGGCGGGCCACCCGCGCGATCGGCCGGTGGCGCCGCCGGTGCGGCGATGCGCACACCGAGTCCCTCCACCTGTGGACCGAGCCGACGGGCCAGCGATCGGAGGATGGGTTCGCGCAGATCGCGTTCGATCGCCTCCTGGGCGAGGGAGGACGGCACCGAGAGCAGCGCGAACCCCTGTGCCACCGTCAGCGGTTTGACCAGGCCCAACCATGCCTTCTGGGCATTGGAGACCGGTGGTATGGCACCATCACCGGACCCTGTGGTGAGCTCGGCGACCACCTCCGGCCACACGGCGGTCAACACGTTCTGCTCGTCGTCCACGTATACTTCCTCCCCGATACAGGTCGCTAGGAGCCGACGGTCGGCATTGCCCGCAACCCCCGGTGGCATGAGCGTCGACGTGGCCGTCTGGATTGCTGGGGGCCATAAGAATATGCCACCCCCCGGGTCTTTCCACACAATTATCCACAGATGTGGACAACCCTGTGCGGATGAGTTGCGCCGTACACATTCCCCCTGCGGCGCTACGACCAGCGCTTCTGTAGCAATTTGCTAGCTACGTACCCGATATGCTGCGGCGACCGTCGAGCAAGGATGGTTTCGGTCCGCCCGCGCGGGTCGAATCACACCGCGGATGCCCGGGCTGCGCGAAGTGGTGCAGATCGCATCGAGGGACCCGGGTTTGACCCTGTCGGCGCAGATCAGTACCCTCGTACAGTCACCCATTGACGTGGTGTCGAGTGCCTGCTGCCCAGAGTAGCGAGGCTGGCGCACCCCGATGGGAGTTGCTCCGATACGGACCCCGTCCGTCGTCGCGAGCACACAAGAGTTTCACCCACCAGCTTCGGGCGTCACTGGACGCCCACCTACTCGAGGAGTGTCGACCGTGGCCAAGGGCAAGCGGACGTTCCAGCCGAACAACCGTCGTCGGGCGCGGGTCCACGGGTTCCGTCTCCGGATGCGGACCCGCGCGGGCCGCGCCATCGTGTCGGCGCGCCGCGGCAAGGGCCGCGCCAAGCTCACGGCCTGATCCATCGGTACCGGTATCGGCGTCATGCTCTGTTCGCCGTTCGGTCCGCTCGTTTCCACCCGTTACGTGCTCGGACACCCAGGTGTTGCCTGAGCCGTATCGGCTGCATCATCGTGCCGAATTCTCCCGGACGGTGCGGCACGGCCGACGAATCGGGAGACATGATCTTGTCGTGCACATATACCTCACACCCGCACTGCAGGCGGACGGCGTAACCCCGTCCGTCCGCAACGGCGGGCCGAGGTTCGGTCTGATCGTCAGCAAGGCGGTGGGCCCCGCGGTGGTACGTCACCGTGTGGCCCGCCGCCTGCGTCATATCTGCGCCGGTGTGGTCGATGAACTGCCTACCTCCGCGGACGTCGTGATTCGCGCCCTGCCCGGCGCGGCCGACACCGACAGCGCCGAACTCGATCGGCAGCTGCGCTCGGCGCTGCGCAAACTTCTTCCGCCGCAGACTCGGGCGGACACGGGCGTGCCGGAATACGGCAGGTCCTCATGAACCGGCTGCGGACGTTGGCCGCACTACCGGCGAAACTTCTCATCTTTCTCATCGAGCTGTACCGGACCTATGTCTCCCCCACACGGATGCCGGTATGCCGATTCACACCCACCTGCAGTGAGTACGCGGTGACAGCGTTGCGCACCCGGGGCCTGTTCATCGGTCTCGGACTGACGGCCGTGCGTTTGGCCAAATGTGCGCCCTGGCACCCTGGAGGGTGGGACCCCGTTCCGGAGCGCAAACGGAAAGGGGCTGCCGCCGATCCGGCATCGCCCGAGAGCTCTGCGACCGAGCCGAGCCCGGCGACCGACGCGGCGGCCGAACACGAGCCTTTGAAGGAGTCGCCGCGCGCGGTGACTGGCGACACGACCGACGGGAGTACTTAGAGCCGTGCTCAATTTCATCTATTACCCGGTGTCCTGGATCTTATGGTTCTGGCATAAGGTCTTCGGGCTCGCACTGGGCAATGACAACGGGTTCGCCTGGGCGCTGTCCGTGGTGTTCCTGGTGTTCACACTCCGTCTGGTGCTGTATTGGCCGTTCGTGAAGCAGGTGCGCACCACCCGGCAGATGCAGCAGCTGCAGCCGAAGATCAAGGAACTGCAGAAGAAGTACAAGAACGATCGCCAGAAGATGGCGCTCGAGATGCAGAAGCTGCAGAAGGAACACGGCTTCAATCCGCTCATGGGCTGCCTGCCCGTGCTCGCCCAGGTGCCGGTGTTCATCGGTCTGTACCACGTGCTGCGCTCGTTCAACCGGGTCGGCGTCACCAGCGGCATTCCTGGCTTCGGCCACAGCGGCGGGATGAGCGCGTACGCGAATGCGCATACGGCGAACTACGCGTTCGGCGTCGACGATGTGCAGTCGTTCCTGCGAGCGCGGATCTTCGGTGCGCCGATCTCCGCTGCGATCACCACTCCCAAATCGCAGATGGAAGCGTTCGCCGACTACGGCGGCATTCCTGAGATCTCGCACATGATCGCCGTCGCGGTCCCGCTGATGCTGATCGCGGGTCTGGCGACGCACTTCAACGCGCGTGCTTCGGTGGCCCGCCAGCGGGCGACCGGCGTCTCGGTGGATCCGACGGGTATGGGCGGCGGCGGTTCGCCGAGCCCGATGGGGCCGAACCAGGCCGAGCTGATGAACAAGCTGGCGCTGTACGTCTTCCCGCTCGGCGTGATCGTCGGTGGCCCGTTCCTGCCGATCGCCATCCTGCTCTACTGGGTGTCGAACAACATCTGGACCTTCGGTCAGCAGCACCTCGTGTTCAAGCAGATCGAGAAGGAAGAGGAGCACAAGAAGCAGGAGGCGCTCGAGCGTCGCGCGCAGAATGCTCCCAAGCCGGGCGCCAAGCCCGACAACCGTCGTAAACGTGGTCCAGCGACGACCGAAGCTGCGGTCGACACGACCGCGGACGGTTCCGATGCCCCCGTCGACGCTCCCGTCACGGACGATTCGACCGCCTCGAACGGCACCGGGCAGTCGAAGAACGGAACTACACCGTCGAAGAATGGAACGGCGAAGTCGGGTAAGTCGACAGCGTCTTCGGGTAAGTCGACCGGACAGGGTAATCGCAAGCGATCCGGTAATCGTGGCCGTCCGAATCAGAAGCGACGTCGCTGATAACTCGCGGCAGGAGTGAAGGAAACGACAACAATGACTGTTGAGACCGATGGAGGGGACGCCACTGTGGCGCTGAGCGCGAACGGCACGATCGAGCAGGCCGCTGCGGAGAGCACCGAGCCCCAGGAGTCCGACGCCGCGCAGGAGCGCCCGGCCGATTCCGATGCCGCTGGTGAATCCGATTCCGCCACCGCTGATGATGCCGGCGATGCCGAAGAGGAGTTGATCGAGGAGGGCGAGATCGCTGGCGACTACCTCGAGCAGTTGCTGGACGTGCTCGATTTCGACGGCGATATCGACCTGGACGTCGAGGGCGATCGGGCGATCGTGAGCATCGACGGCGGACGTGATCTGTCGAAGCTGGTGGGGCGTCGCGGCGAGGTGCTCGACGCACTGCAGGAGCTGACCCGGCTGGCCGTGCAGCAGGCCACCGGAGTGCGCAGCCGTCTGATGCTCGATGTCGCCGGGTGGCGGGCCAAGCGTCGTGAGGAATTGAGTGCGCTGGGCACCGCTGCGGCGCAGCGGGTGCTCGACTCGGGTAAGCCCGAGTCGCTCGCAGCGATGACTCCGTTCGAGCGGAAGATCGTCCACGATGCCGTGGCCGCTGTCGACGGTGTCGAGAGTGAGAGCGAGGGCGTGGAGCCCAATCGGCACGTGGTGGTTGTGCCGTCTTAGAAGTGTCGTGTGAGGGTAGGGCCCCCGGTTCGCTGAACCGGGGGCCCTACCCTTGTACGGACGCAGCCGCAGTGCGGGCGGACCGATCGATGGACGCCCGATATCTATTCCTATCGGTCGGGAAGGAAGTTTCACGTGGAACGAGGCACGGACGGCGTTGATCCGAACCCCTCCCCCGCTTCCGGTGCGGAGGAGCCGCCCGCAGAGGCGGCGCAAGTATTCGGAGATCGGCTACCGCTGGCCCAGCAGTACTACGCGGCCCTGGCGGGCGCCGGGGTCGAACGCGGATTGATCGGACCGCGAGAGCTACCGCGACTGTGGGATCGTCACATTCTCAACTGCGCCGTACTCGGGGAGCTCATCGCCGAGGGCGCCGCGGTCGTCGACGTCGGCAGCGGCGCCGGGCTTCCCGGGATTCCCCTTGCCATTGCTCGGCCGGACCTTCGAGTCACGCTCGTCGAACCGTTGCTGCGTCGGACCATATTCCTCGCGGAATTTATCGAGGCGGCTGGGCTGGATGTGATGGTGGTTCGCGGTCGCGCGGAGCAGCCCGGCGTTCGGAAAGAAGCCGGCGGCGCCGACGTCGTCACCTCTCGTGCGGTCGCGCCGCTCGCCAAGCTCGCGCAGTGGTCGCTGCCGTTGGTGCATGAGCACGGCCGCATGCTGGCGCTGAAAGGTTCGAGCGTCGCGGAGGAATTGGAGCGCGATCGTGAGGAGTTGACGCGTGCCGGAGGTGGCAACGCGCAGGTTCTCGAATGCGGCGTCGGGATCATCACTCCGCCCACGGTCGTGTTGAGCGTCGAGCGACTCCCCCGTTCCGAGCGTCCGGGACGGCGGGGTGTTCGGGTGCGCCGGGCGAGGTAGTCCGGGGATGTTTCATGTGAAACGGCGGAGGGGAACCGCGTCGTCTCGTGAACTATTCGGGAGGCGCCGAGTGGCCGACCCAGGTTCCATGTGAAACATCGTGGGGTGTTCGCGCGAGTGCCTGGCGGTCACTGTGTCGCGACTGCCGGGCCTTGTGGATAGAACCGGTCCGGACCGGCAGCCGGATGTGCTGAGCCGCACCATGATTGCCACCGCATCGGTCGACGAAGGAACGTCTGCGGTGTCGCTAAGTCGAGTACTCGTATATGCAGACCTGGCCAGTGGGAGAGGTCGCATCCGTCGGCACGCGAGTTTCGCAGGGCGGGTTGACCATTCGATGTAAGGATGTTGTCGGCCCGATCGTCGGTCGATCATCTTGCGTCGATCCAGCGGAATCGCGAGCGCGGATCGCCGAAAACCCTGCGGCGGCTCTTCGAAAAGCCCTATCCCCCAACGAACCTGATGCAGTCTTTCCGTAGCCGTAGCCGTAGCCGTAGCCGTAGCCGTAGCCGTAGCCGTAGCCGTAGCCGTAGCCGTAGCCGTAGCCGTAGCCGTAGCCGTAGCCGTAGCCGTAGCCGTAGCCGTAGCGCGTGGCCGTGGCCGTGGCCGTAGCGCGCGGCAGGCGCGTATCCGCCGCAGGTGGTCGAAGCGTTGGCGGGTGGCCCTGGCCGTGGGCGTGTCGACATAGCCGTTGGGTGTGGCTGTAATTGGCGGTCGGAACTGTGGCCGTAGTCGGGTGCGGTCCGTGGTTGTGGTCGTAGTCGGAATTGCTGTAGTCGGTGGCTTGGCTGCGGGCGTGACCGTAGCCGTGGCTGCGGCCCCTGGGCGTAGCCACCTAAGCACGGCCGGCGAGCGTAGTCGTAGTCGTAGTCGAGGCGAGCCTGTAGTCGTAGTCGGTGGTGCAGCTGTAATCGTGGGCGTGGGCGTGGGCGTGGGCGTGGGCGTGGGCGTGGGCGGTTAGATGTGGCCAATAGCTGTTGCGAGTGGCAGTTGCTGTGGCCATGCTGTGAGGTGCAGTTGTGGCCGGTGGTCGTAGCGTGTCGTGGCGGACGCGCTGGTCCGGCAGACTGGTCCCAGTCGGCCGGGTGGTCGAGGTCGCAGGTGCAACTGGCGGCTATGGCTTTGTGGGCGTAGTGGCGGCCGTGCTCGGTGTGCTTAGTGGTGGTTGGGGCGGTATTCAGGAGTTGGTAGCCGCGATGTGATCAGCCCTGGGACGACATGATCAAGGGGGCGCTCTCGAGGCGACTTGCTGGAGTCGATGGGAGCCGAATTCTGCTGGCGATTCCACGGTTTCACGTGAATCATTAAGCGCGGCCAGACGCGCTCACTTCTACAAGTCCGAACCCAGTCCCGGCCGCGAGTTCGGCTTACAGACCGCACACGATTGGTTGGCTGAGACACCAGCGGGCGGCCGTAGCCGACAGCAAGCAGATGCAAGCGCGCCCGTCGCCTCTCGGACTCGACAAGGCCGATGATCGACTACAGCAGCAACAGAATTGACTGTCCCACGGGCACGTGTTAGCCCTCCCCTCGGTGCGGTGCGGTGCGGTGCGGTGCGGTGCGGTGCGGTGCGGTGCGGTGCGGTGCGGTGCGGTGCGGTGCGGTGCGGTGCGGTGCGGTGCGGTGCGGTGCGGTGCGGTGCGGTGCGGTGCGGTGCGGTGCGGTGCGGTGCGGTGCGGTGCGGTGCGGTGCGGTGCGGTCGA
>NZ_BAGB01000002.1 GCF_000308615.1 Nocardia jiangxiensis NBRC 101359 | reverse complement strand
ACGAGCGGGAGCCGGGGCCGGAGCTACCCGGGCCGGAGCGGGCCCCGCCGGGGCAGCTGGCGCAGGCCGGGATGGCCCCGCTGGCGCCGGGGCAGGTGCTGCGGCGGGAGCCGGAGCCGCCGAAGAGGGAGCGGGGGCCGGAGCGGCAATCTCGGCTGGGCCTGCATGGCTCGGAGCCGCAGGGGCCGGAGCCGACGCTGCGTGGCCTGGGGCGGCCGGGACAGCGGGAGCGGGGGCCGCGGGTGCCGGAGCGGGGGCAGCCGGTTTTGCAGCGGGAGCAGAAGCGTGCGGCGGGGCGGCGACGGGGGCCGGGCTGCGTGGGCCGGGGCCGGTTGGGGTGAGGCTGCCGGGGCCGGGGGAGTGGGAGTGGGGGGCCGGGAAGCGACCTGTTGCGGGGCGGGGGCCGGGCTGGCCGGTGGCTGGGCGATAGCTGGGATGGCTACCGAATAGCCCGCGGCGATCGGTAGGACGACAGCTGCGGACAGCGCCGCGAGCCTGAACCGGCGCGCACGGGCGCGTCTCGCACTCCCACTGCTCTCATACGCCACACCTGCCACAAAGGTTTTTCTACCGCTCGAATCACGTTTGAACGTGCCGACGCGCGGATAACACTATGAGTTGTCCATTCAACGACCGGGGATGTGCGGACAAAGGCCGCAAACGACAACCGGCGCCGTGCACGAGGCACGGCGCCGGTCGGGGGACTATCGCGTTACATGTCAGGCGTGCAGCGCGGCCAGGATGCCCGGACGGGCCTTGGCCAGCTCGTCCTGCCAGTTCCGCCAGATGTGGGTACCGGTGGCCGGGAAGTCGTAGGTGGCCGGGATGCCCAGCGACTGCAAGCGCGCCTGGAAGGTGTGCGTGCTGACCATCGCGATGGCCTCGAGCGCCATGGCGTTACCCGTATTGAACAGGCCCACAGCCGAACCCAGGTTGTCGCGCTGATCCGGCAGACCGCTGCCGGAGGAGATGAACATCGGCAGACCACGCAGCTGCGGAGCGAAGACCATCGGGTCCGAACGCAGCCACTGCGGGCTCCACGGCGCGGCCATCGAGTCGGCGTTGAAGCGTCCGGCGTCGAGCATCATGACGCGGATCGCCTCGCGCATACCCGGTGCGTTCCAGTTCAGCGGACCCGAGAACGAGGCCACGTACTTGAACTGGTTGCGGTGGAACGCCGCCAGGCGCAGCGCGGCCGGGCCACTCATCGACAGACCCGCGACCGCCCAGTTGCTGTGCGAGACGCCGTAGTTCGCCAGGAAGTTGGGCAGTTCCTTGGTCAGGAACGTCTCCCACATGTAGGTGAACTTCTGGCCGTTGGTGTTACTCGGCGACTGCCAGTCCGCGTACCAGCTGGACTGACCGCCCACCGGCATGACCAGCGTGACGTTGTCGTTACCGAACATCTGCTGCGAGTTGGTCTCGAACGACCAGGCGTTGCGATCGTCCCGGGCGCGCAGACCGTCGAGCAGCAGCAGCGCGGCATTGCCGCCGTGCCTGGCCCACTGCACCTGGACCTTGATCGGCCCCATGGAGGAGGGAACCATCAGCTCCTGGTAGCCGCCGGCCGGGGTGCGATGCACCGGGTGACCGACGATCGGGGACGCGGTGGCGACCGATGGAATTGCTGCTGCCGTCGCCAGCGGGAGCGCCAGCGTAGCGGCGCCGACGGCGAGAAGTCGCGCGCGCCAACCGAACCGAGCATTTCGCCGCCCTTTGGGGACTCCCGCCGAGGCGGGCGCCGAATCCGACGCCGGCGCTGCGGACCTGCCGAAACGCATGGATGCTGCTCACTTTCTGCTGCTGTAGTCTGCTGTTGTAGGCGTACCGCATAACCGCAGTCGAACTGCTGCCGGCGGCACGGTACACACTCACCTCGGATCCCGATCTCCGAAGCGAGCGACGGCGCGTCTACGAGGTGGTCACACTTGCGCTCGCTGGACCATATTCGACCGATCCGCGGTTAGCAAGACGGGGGGCGAACCCTTGTCCGAAATCCGCCCGAGACCTTTCGTAATCGTGCAGTGACCCTATCGCGTTCGCCCGGTTATGTCGCGGGAACCCTTCCCGGATCCAGGAATTCGTGGTAACTGCGAATCCGCTCGAACCACTCCGGCGTCGCCAATTCACCGATGCGGACGATCCGTTCACAGGAAACACACAGTGCGGTCGCTGTTTCCGAGGTGTTCACGTATCCGAATAGGCGCGCGGCACAACACAATCCACACGCCCGCTGATCTCGTCGCGACCGGAACGGCATTCGGCCGGGAACCCATGGGTCCCGGGCGCGACGAACCTGATGGTCAGCCGATATTGCGCGACATGTCCGGAATCATCCGGTACGCCTCGTTACTCCAGTTGATCCAGTCGTGGATGCCGTAATTGGGGAACGAGTACACCACGTTGCGAGCGCCGAGCGTCTGCATTCGCACCTGGAACGCCCGAGTGTTCAACAGCGCCAGGAATTCCAGCGGCATACCGCGGACCACGCGATCGGCCGCGGCGCCGACCGGCGGAGCCAGATCCGCCTGATCGGGAATGGAGCTGCCCGCGGCGATCCACAGCCTCGTATTGTTCGCCACCAGCCGGGGTGCGAACACGAACGGATCCATGGCCAGCCACTTCGGCCCCCACGGCGGCGCCATCGAATCCACGTTGTATCCGCCCGCGTCGACCATCGCGGTCCGGATCGCCTCGCGCATACCCGGCGCGGAAACGTTCAGATATCCGGAGTACGACCCGGCATAACTGAACTGATCGGGGTGATACGCCGCGAGCATCAGCGCCGCGCTGCCCCCCATGGACAGGCCGAAGGCGCCGTTGCGCGTGGCCCGGAAACCGAGCCGGTCGTGCAGCGCGTTGCGCAGATCCCGGGTCAGGAACGTCTCCCAGTCGTACCGGTAGGCCTTACCCGGCCCCGACATGAACGTCTCGGTCGCACCCGATCCGGTGGCGGAGCCGGTATTGGTCGGCGGCATGCCGAGGAACGAACTCGGCGCATTCCAGTCCGCGTAGAAGCTGGACTGTCCGCCGACCGGCATCACCACATTGATATTCCAGTTGGCCAGCACCTCGGCCACATTGGTCTCGATCTCCCAGCCATTGAGGTCCTGCCGGGCGCGCATACCGTCCAGGGCGTAGACGACGCGATCGGTATTACCGTCACGCGCCCGCAGGATCCGGGTCTTCACCGGTCCCATCGCCGCATTGTTCACCCAGAAGTCGAAGGCATGCGGATCGAATGCCGCCGCGGCCCTGGGCACCTCGCCGTGCACCGCCAGCCCGATGGGCATCGCCACGACCAATGCCGCCGCCATTGCCGTTCGGCCGAACCACTTCCGTGCCGAACGGCCGAACCTCCGGCCGGTGCTCGGTTGTCGGGCGCCGGGTGAACCGAATCCTGGCTTCGTGGGCGCAAATCGCATCGGGTCTCGCCTTTCGCTCGGGCACCGGTGCCCGCATACCCGCTCGCGGCCCGACACCCCATCTATTCGGACAACACAGACGAACTCCTCGGCGCATACGGTGCGCCTCCGCACTGCACAGATCTCGATACAGAAACGAGTATCGACCACCTGGTCACGCACTCAGGTGATTGAACGCCGAGTTTTCCCGAATGATCGCCGGACAGCACCGCCCAAGGTGCAACCGTGTCGGATCCGATACAGGCAAATGGACAGCAATAGGCCCCGGGGTGATCATCACCCCGGGGCCTGTTGCTGGCGGAACCCTACGCGGCGAGTCCGATCAGCCGATGTTCGCGGAAAGGTCCGGGATCATCTTGCTGACCTCGGCCTCCCAGTTATGCCAGTTGTGCACGCCGACCGACGGGAAGTCGTAGGTGACGTTCTGCGCACCCAGGCTCATCATGCGGATCTGGAAGGCCCGGGTATTGGCCAGGGCCAGCGCCTCGAGCGGTGAACCCTGGATGACGTCCATCGCGTTGGACACATCGCCCGCGCCCGGAATACCGCTGCCCGCGGCGACCCACAGCCTGGTGTTGTTGGCCTTGAGCTGCGGCGCGAAGACGAACGGATCCATGTAGAACCACTTCGGGCTCCACGGCGGCGCCATCGAGTCGATGTTGTAGCCGCCGGCGTCGATCATCGCCGCGCGCAACGCCTCGCGCATACCGGGCGCCGAGATGTTCAGATAGCCCGAATACGCGCCCGCGTAATGGAACATGTCCGGGTGGTGCGCGGCCAGGGTCAGCGCCGCGCTGCCGCCCATCGACAGGCCGAACACGCCGTTGCGCGTGGTCCGGAAACCGAGCCGGTCGTGCAGCGCGTTGCGCAGATCGCGGGTGACGAAGGACTCCCAGTCGTACCGGTAGCTCTTACCCGGGCCCTGTCCGAGAATCTGCAGTCCGCCGGAGCCGGACGACGAGCCCGAGGACGAACCCGACGAACCGGCCTGCGGCGGAATGCCGAGGAACGAACTCGGCGAATTCCAGTCCATGTAGAAACTGGACTGGCCACCCACCGGCATCACCACGTTGATGTTGGCGCGGGTGAGCGCATTGGCGACGTTGGTGTTGATCTCCCAGCCGGACAGATCCAGACCGGCGCGCTCACCGTCGAGCGCGTACACCACGCGGTCGGTGTTGCCGTCGGCAGCGCGGAAGACCCGCGACTTGATCGGACCCATGATCGATGAATCGACCCAGAAGTCGAATCCGGTGGGCGTGAACGCTGCGGACGCGGTGGTCGCCTCCGCCGCCGACATAGCCAGCGGCAACAACGTAGCCAACGCCAATCCGAGCGCCGAGCGCCTCATCCAGCCGGACCGACGCTCGTTACCCCGATTCAGCGACCGTCTCCGACGTCTTTCCTGCGCCCAACGCACAGTCACGCCTCGCATATCCTGTTCGGCCTTTCCCTTGTGCGGCCGGGCTCGGCCGCTTCGTGCGGGCCGTCCACCAGCGCAAGCGTGCCTGCACCGCCGGACGGAAGTACTTCGGTGAGCTTATCGCGCGAACCATGCCGCAGCGTTACCAAAATGATACGAAGTGGCGGAAAACGCAGTTTGGAACTGGTCGCCATCAGATCACGGCGGGCGCATTCGGACAACCCGAGGTCACGATCGATGTCCGCGATGACCTGGACATTCGTCCGACCGACCCGGTGTCGAACCGGGCCGGACCGCACGTCGAAATACACAGTCACTTCACAGCAACCGCAAGGATCGGACCTACTTCGGCGGTGTAAGCGCCGGCGGCGGCGGTGTCGGCGCCGGATCGATCAGATGACAACGCTCGATCTCGTACTTGGGCACCCGATCGATGCGGTACTTCGAGAACGACCACGCCTGGATCAGGTTGTGCTTGAACCGCGAGCGCGTCAGCGGAGCCCGCGAGGAGGCCAGCAGATCCTGGGTGGCCGGGCAGGACAGCGCGGTGTGCGCCTGCATCGCCCACTTCTCGTCCATGTACCACGGCATCCACGGATGCCGGTCGACCATGCCGGTATCGGCCAGCGGCCAGTCCGGGTAGAGGTTCTTGTCGTGCCCGATGCGGCCGTCCGTCAGCCGGTCCGAATGCGCGGCCAGCGGATAGGCCAGGCCCTCCTGATCGATGACGCGCACGTCCAGCGGAACGTTCATGCTGGTCATGCCGAGGTTCAGGAAGTAGACGGTGTGACCGGCCCCGCCCTCCGGGATCGGCAGCGGCGGCGGGGCGATGTACCACATCATGAACGACGGCGAGTTCAGCAGCAGGCCGCCGTTGGGGGTGTTGGCGATGTCGTCGACCATCGCCCGCATGCGCGGATAGTCCAGATAGTCCTCGGCCAGGATCGGATGATCGTGACCGCTGTTGAGCACGTAGTAGATCCGCTCGTCGACGATGCCGTCCGAGCTGATGCTCGCGCCCGCCTTGTTACCGGTGGTGTTCGAGGCGAAGAACGCCCAGGCGATCATGGCCACCCAGACCACCGGCAGCGCGAACGCCCAATTCCGGTGCAGCGCACCGCGTACGACCGCGCCGAACCGCCAGACCGGCAGCACCGACACCGGCAGCAGCAGCGTGAACAACTGCGGCAACAACATTCGGCCGTGCATGAAATCGCCGCCGACGCGCAGTTCGAAGGTGATCAGCAGCAGTGCGCCGACCAGGATCAGCGTGACCACCGCACGCGGGGTCCGCAACTGCTGCCGGATGCCTTCGATCCGGCCGAGCAGACCCGGACGTCCGTCCGCCGCAGTCGATTCCGCGTCGGCCTCGGCCGCGGACGCACGCTGCGCCCGGCGCGCGCGCAGGATCACCACCGCGACGATCGCCAGCACCAGCAGCGGAGCCCACAGGAAGTACGGCCCGCTCAGATCCCACAGATATTTGAAACCCTGCCCCCACTTCGCACCGCCCGCCTCCTTGGCGACCGCGGTGTTGGGCACCGGAAGTCCGTAGTACCCCATCCGCCAGATCTGATATCCCACCGGAACCAGACCACCGACCGCGACGATGCAGGCGCGCAGCAGAATCGGGCGCAACCGCGAGGCCGGCATCGGCGCACAGAACACCAGCACCAGGGCCAGCCCGCCGAGAATGGTCATCTCCGGACGCACCACCCAGCACAGCCCGGCCCAGAACACCAGGCCGAAAAGGCTTGGCAGCCGGACGCGTTCGGCCTGGGACCAGCGCATCAGCAGATACCACAGCACGCCCAGCCAGAGGATGACCAGGCAGTTCTCCAGGCCGGAGGTGGCGTAGTCGCGGGCCGGGGGCACCGCGATGTAGACCACCGCACCGGCCGGGAGCAGCAATTGCGTTGCCGCACCGCCCCACAGCCGCGCCGCGCCCAACATCGCGAACACCACCGCGAGCAGCGAGAGCGTCAGCGCGGTGAACAGACTCACGTATTCCAGACGGGCGTGGGTGATCCAGCTGAAGAACCAGATCACATACGTCCACGCGGCGCTGGTGTTGGTCTCCACGCGGTCACCCACGTTGAAGACCGGGCCGTTACCGGCCATCAGATTGCGCACGGTGCGCAACACGATCAGGCCGTCGTCCGCGATCCAGCGGCGCGCCCAAGCGCCACAGGCGAATACGACCACGGTGGTGACGATCCCACCGACGAATGCCAGGCGAGCGAACAGCGCGAAACGCCGCGCGGGATCACGTAGCCGGACACGGTCGAGCGATTCGCTCGAACCGTCCGTCCCCTCGCGATCTTCCCCGTCTGCCAGCATCTCGTCAGGTGAGATAGACAGCGACACCTACCGCTCCGATCAAGGCGATGGCCAGGAACTGCAAAACGCGGTCGCCCAGCGCGATCTCTTCAGGTTCTCCGGCCTCGCCGCCATCGACGTCGACCGCGTAACGCAGGATTGCGATAGTAAACGGAATCATCGAGATCGCATACCACAGGGTGCGTTTGTGATCGGTCTCGAACGCCCACAGGCCGTAGAACACCACGAGCGCGGTCGCCGACAGCGTCCAGACGAAACGCAGGTAGGTAGGCGTGTAGTACTGCAACGACTTACGGATCTTCGCGCCGGTGTCCAGCGCGATCTTCAGCTCGGCGTAGCGCTTGCCGGTCGCCATGAACAGCGACCCGAACGCCATGACCAGCAGGAACCACTGCGACAGATGGATATTCGCCGCCGCGCCGCCGGCCACCGCGCGCAGCAGGAAGCCCGAGGAGACGATGCAGATGTCCAGCACCGCTTGGTGTTTGAGCCCGAAGCAGTAGCCCAGCTGAATGGCGATGTACACCGCCATCGTGACCGCGAGCTGCCAGGCGGCGGCGAAGGAGATCAGCAGCGAGCCGACCAACAGCACGACCGACAGCGCGAAGGCCAGATTGACCGGCACCACACCGGCCGCGATCGGCCGGAAACGCTTGGTCGGGTGGGCCCGGTCGGCCTCCACGTCCATCGCGTCGTTGATCAGGTAGATGCCCGAGGCCGCCATGCAGAAGACCACGAAGGCGACGCCGATATGCCAGCCCTTGGTCACATCGGCGATCGCGTAACTGCCGTCGGGCAGTTTGCCCGCCGCCAGCGGCGCCGCCAGCACCAGGACGTTCTTCACCCACTGACGTGGCCGCATGGTCTTGATCAGACCCCCGGCCAGGGTCTTGGGCGGGCCCTTCAGTACGGCTTCGTCGAGGTCGGTGCCGGTCGGCTCTTCACTCATTTCAGCGAGGGCTCTTTCCTGTGCGGTCACTGGCAAGTCTCTTTTCGGCGGCTAGCACGGCGGCAGCTGACGCGGCGCCCAGCGCGGAACCGGCGAGCACGTCGGAGGGATAGTGCACTCCCAGAACCATCCGGGAGAGCAACATCGGGGGCACGAGCACCGCAGGCAAGGGTAGCCCGGTCAGCCGTCCGAGCAACACCGCAGCCGCCGTGGTGGAGGTGGCGTGCGAGGACGGGAAACTCAATTTGCTCGGTGTCGACACGTTGACCTGCACCGACGGATCGTGCGGACGCTTTCGCCGGACGATCCGTTTGATGACGACCGAGGCCGCGTGCGAGCCGAACGCGCCGGCCGCCACACCCGCCCACTGCCGCCGACGCGGCTTGTCCACGAGTGCGCCGACCGCGCCGATCGCCATCCAGCCCAGCGCGTGCTCCCCGAAATGGGACATTCCGCGCGCGGCGGAGATCACCGCCGGGTTGGACCCGATCGTGCCCTGCACAGCGTTGAGGACCTTGACCTCGGCCGATCGCGTCTGCGGATCGGGCACGACGTGCAGTCCGGGTGACCTACCGGTCACGTCGGAGGCTTCTGCGGTCATTTCGGATTCTCCTGTGTGCGCGCGGCCGGGGCGATACCGAAGGCATCCTCCCAAGCCGCGGTACTGGTCAGCTTCGCGTGCGCCGCACGATACTGGTTGCGCACCTCGGGGAAACGCTCGGCCAGCTCCCGACGCAACCGCATGGCCTCCTTGAACAGCTCGAGCGCCTTGCGCGGATCGCGCTTGCGGTACACCACGCCACGCCCGTCGGCGGTGGTGACGGTGACGCCGTCCACCTGCGAGAGCAGGAACCACCGCGCGTCGAGCGTGGGAACGTTCAGCTGCGGGGTGTCGTAGTGCTTCGGGTCGGCCTTGCGGACGTTGTGCAGCAGGCCCTTACCGAGCCGGGCCATCTTGGCGATCGGATTGCCCGGCTCGCCGACCGCGCCGACCTCGGCGTGCGAGGCCAGCGGCAGTTCGGTGGAGGACGGCAGGACCACCGCGTCCGGATATTCCTTGCGCATGGCGTGCACCTTGCCCAGTGCGGTGGGCAGCAGGCCGAACAGCTTGTCGGGTCCGGCGAGGTAGTCGCGAATCGCCTCGTTCTGGATGGCGACCGTCGAATACTCCAGGCACAGCAGGTGTTTCAGTGTCGCCTTGATGGTGTTGACCACCATCGGGCGACCGTCGTTGGGCAGGTGCAGCGAGGCGACGACCAGCCGGTTGCGCAGATGGAAGTACGCCTGCCAGTCGATCGCGTCGTCCTTGTCGGACCAGGCCATGTGCCAGACCGCCGCACCCGGCAGGGTGACCGTCGGATAGCCGTGATCGCGTGCGCGCAAACCGTATTCGACGTCGTCCCACTTCAGGAACAGCGGCAGCGGCTGGCCCAGTTCCTCGGCGACCTTGCGCGGGATGACGCAGGTCCACCAGCCGTTGAAATCCACGTCGATGCGGCGGTGCAGCAACTTGGAGTTGTCGCGGTCGCGCAGGGGATTCTTGGAGAAGTCGTGGTCGTATTCCACGTTCGGGGCCGCGGTCCACATGAAGATGGAGCGGTCCACCACCTCGCCCATGGTGTGCAGGTGCGAACGTTCCTGCAGGTTGAGCATCTGCCCGCCGGTCAGGATGGGCGAACGGGCGAAACGCGAGAAGGCCAGGGCGCGCAGGATGCAGTCCGGCTCGATCTCGATGTCGTCGTCCATGTAGACGATGTACTCGGCATCGGTGGTCTTCAACGCCTCGTACATGACCCGGCTGTATCCGCCGGATCCACCGAGGTTGGGCTGATTGTGGAAGGCCAGCCGATCACCCAGCGGCACAGCGGCTTCGACGAATCCGGGTTCGTCGACGACCTTGCGGGTGCCCTGGTCCGGAATGATGACCGCGCGGATCTTCTCCAGCACCAGCGGGTCCGAGCCCAGGGCCGCAATGGTTTTCACCGCGTCGCCGGGACGGTTGAAGGTGGGCATGCCGACCGCGATGGTGCCCGCGCCGGGCGCCTCGATCGGCGCGTACCAACCGCCGCTGCGCAATTCGACCGCCGAATCGGTGGTGATGTCGAACCAGATCCAGCCGCCGTCCTCGAACGGAGCCAGCTCGATCTCGAATTCCACCGATTCCGTGGCGATTGCGGCGGTCTGCTCGGCGTCCTCGTGCGCGGGATCGGCGGGCATCGTGCCGAATTCATCGCCCTGCACGTGAATTCGCGAACCGTCGGCCTTGGAGCGGTACACGTCCACCCGGCCGTGGCCGGAGAGCTCCAGCCGCAGCACCACCGAACTCAGCACACTCCAGCGCCGCCAGTAACTGGCCGGAACCGCGTTGAAGTAGGTGCAGAACGAGACCTCCGACTCCCCGCCGATCGACAGCGAGGTGCGTGAGATCGCGTGTGCGCGACGGGCGTTGGTCTCCGACTCCTCCAGGTAGAGGGTGCGCACGTCGAGCGGTTCGCCCGGACGCGGCAGGATGACCCGCTGTAGCAGCGAGATCGCGCGGGTGTGGGTGGGCATCTGTTCCAAGGTCGCTTGTGCGGTCATGTCACTTTCCTGCGGGCTTCTCGGGCACGGCTCACTGGTCCTGGGTGACCAGCGGTGCGCCGGATTCCAGGTGCGGGCCCACGATGTTGTCGAACATGCTCAGCGCGCTGCCGATCGCCATATGCATGTCCAGGTACTGGTAGGTGCCCAGACGTCCACCGAAAAGGACCTTGGCCGTGGCTGTTTCGTTCTTGGCCAGCTCACGGTAGGCGACCAGTTTCTCGCGGTTCTCGGTGCTGTTGATCGGGTAGTACGGCTCGTCGCCGGTCTGCGCGAAACGGGAGAACTCGCGCTGAATGATCGTCTTGTCCGTCCGATAGTCGCGCTCGGGGTGGAAGTGGCGCGGCTCGATGATGCGGGTGAACGGCACGTCGCCGTCGTTGTAGTTCATCACCGAAGTGCCCTGGAAATCACCGGTGTTCAGCACCTCGGTCTCCAGATCGATCGTGCGCCAGCCCAATTCGCCCGCACTGTAGTCGAAGTAGCGGTCCAGCGGGCCGGTGTACACCACCGGGGCGTCCGAGCTCTGCGCGCGAATCTCCTCGCGCACCTCGAACCAGTCGGTGTTCAGCCGGACCTCGATGAGCTCGGATTCGGCCATCTTCTCCAGCCACGCGGTGTAGCCGTTGCGCGGCAGGCCCTCGTAGGTGTCGTTGAAGTAGCGGTTGTCGAAGGTGTAGCGGACCGGCAGGCGGGTGATGATGCCCTCGGACAGCTCCTTCGGATCGGTCTGCCACTGCTTGGCGGTGTAGTCGCGGATGAATGCCTCGTACAGCGGGCGGCCGATCAGCGAGACGGCCTTCTCCTCGAGGTTGGACACGTCCTCGGCGTTCACCTCGGCGGACTGCTCGGCGATCAGGGCGCGCGCCTCGTCGGGCGTGAAATAGCGGCCGAAGAATTGCGAGAGCAGGCCCAGGCCCATCGGGAACTGGTACGCCTGCCCCTTGTGCATGGCGAAGACGCGGTGCTGGTAGCCGGTGAATTCGGTGAACTGGTTGACGTAATCCCACACCCGCTTGTTCGAGGTGTGGAACAGGTGCGCACCGTATTTGTGCACCTCGATACCGGTTTCGGGATCCGCCTCGGAATATGCGTTGCCGCCCAAGTGGTAGCGGCGTTCGACGACCAGCACCCGCTTGCCTAATTGGGTGGCGGCACGTTCGGCGATGGTCAGCCCGAAGAATCCGGAGCCGACGATGATCAGATCGAAGGGCGTTGCGGCGGTCACGGGTGCCCAGCGTATCGGAAGTCCGCGACGACGCCCGGTGGAGTAGCGCACTGCCTTCCGCCGACCCGTGCGACCGGCAGATTTCCGGCGCCCGACATCCGCATTTTGCGTGGAATTCGCGATCCGGGGAGGAATCGGTCATCCGGGCGGTATGACATGAGCGCCAATTGAACGGACGACCAGTTCATTGTCGTGGCAATGCCGCCGCGTTTCAGCGCGATCGAAAGACCTCCCATGCGGATCACCCGACCCCTCACCCCGTTGTTCGGCGCACTCGTGGTGTCCGCGTCGCTCGGCGCGGGGCTGCTGACGCCCTCGTCCGCGAACGCCGACACGCCCGGCGCACTGGCCGCGGTCCCCGTCGCCGCCGAAACCTGCGGGCACACCTCGCCCACCTTCGACGACGTCGTCACCTCCGCGGCCTCCGCGATACGCACCGTGATCCCCGCGAACCGGCTCGCCGGCTACGACCGTCAGGTGAACGACTTCCGCTGCACCATCGCCACGGTCCGCGTGCACCGCGACGAACTGCCCACCGATCCGACGCACAGCAGCGGACGACTGGGCACCTGGACGACCCGATCGTCACCTATCTGGTCGACGGGCTCGACGCGGTGCGCACCGGGCATCTCGATCACACGATGTCCGTCTCGCGCCTCGGCCTTCGCCCCGCCTGCTACGGCGCGCCCATCCTGCGCGGGGTACTCCAGTCCATGTGCGCTGCATAGGTTTTCGCGATGTGAGTGCTCCGGATCCCCGGCTGCGCACCACCGGGCCGGATCATTCGAGCGGTCGAGCCCGGCGCGAAGCCGGTCCCATCAGTAGGGCGGGTACTGCTGCTGGCCGTACATCTGTGCGGGCTGCGGGTAAGGGCCGGGGACAGCCGGTGCGGCCGTGCGGGCCGCGATCCAGCGCCCGGTCGAACTCGCCGCGGCCAGGCACAGCGTGGGCACCTCGAAGACGAGCACGATCACGATCGTGACGAGCAGTCCGACCACATCCCCCTGCGAATGGTGGTTGGCCACCAGCGTGTAGAGCATCCCGCCGATACCGCCGACCAGGGTCAGCCCGCTCGCCCCGACGATCATGTATCGGCCGACGCGCCTGCGGAAGAAGAACAGAATCGCCGCGGAGAGATACACGCCCGTGAAGATCGTCACGACGATCAGGGCGACGACCTCGCCGGAATCGCTGTACCCGTCGTGCCGATCCTGACGGGTCTCGATCGATCCCACGACCGTCACAAGCAGGCCGAGCAGGCCATGGATGGTGGCGAGCACACCGGCCGTGATCGCGGTGCCACCACCCGGCTTTCGCACCGGACCGACCGGCTGTGGATAACCCGGTTGTGCATATCCGGGTTGTGGATAAGGTCCGTAACCCGAATTTCCGGGCTGACCGTACGGATATCCCACTTCTCCCCCTCGTGGTCCTCGAATGCGAACTGTACCGCGCTGATCACACCACACCGAGCGCCGAATTCGATACCGCCGAAGCATATTCCGCAGCACCGACACAGCAGGTGCGGATGAGGCCGCACCGGCGCCGGACGCAACCAGGGCACAGGATCGAAATCCTGTGCCCTGGTTGATATTTTGCTGTCGAGCCGATCAGTAGCGAGGGTACTGAGGCTGCGCGTAATTGATCTGCGGCGGCTGCGGCGGGGTCACGCCACACCAGCGCTTGGTGCTGGAGGACAGCGTCAGGAACAGCATTATCGCCACGATCAGCAGGCCGGGGATGGAGAAGGCCGCCGAGGCCGGGACGCCCGAGGCGAAACCGATGATCATGCCGATCAGACCGCCGACCACACCGAGGCAGGACAGGGTGATCAGCAGGATCCGGCCACCGTTCTTGTGGTTGAGCAGCAGAAATCCGCCGAGGAGGTACAGCACGGCGACGACCGCCTCGAGAATCATGCCGAAGTAGTAACCGCCCCCGTCGAAATCGTGGTGCGAGGCCGAGATGCTGGTCCCGTACTGGCTGTTCATCGAATCGACCGTGCTGTTGAGGTTGTCGATGGCCTCCTTGGCGACGCTCATGGCGTGCACGGTGTAGACGATGCCGCCGATGGCCAGCAGCGCGAGCACGATCGCCAGTACACCGGCGGTGATCGCCGTGCCGCCACCGGTGGACGGCTGTGCATTACCGAACTGCTGGGGATTACCGATCTGCTGTGGAAAACCCTGCGGCTGAGGCATACCCGGCAGCTGGGGATAACCCGGCTGCTGCGGATGAGCAGCTTGTTGCGGATAGCCCTGTTGTGGATAACCTTGTTGCTGTGGATATCCGGGCCGTTGCGGATATCCCGGCTGCTGACCATAAGGCTGCTGGCCGTAGGGCTGAGGCTGACCGCCGCCGTAACCAGGCTGGCCATATGGATAGCTCATCGGGTTTCCTTTCCTCCCCTGATCTGGGCGCGAACTCTACCCGGCACGTCCATCCCCGGGCGACCCGAAAAATTCCCACCCTGACCGCCTGATACGTCCCCTCGAACTCGGGTCGGCCGCACCCCGAGCCGCGGGTCCTGCACCTGGCGAACGTCGAATTCGGCTATCCCAGATGGGTTTCCGCGTAGGCGTACATCGCGGCACGAACGAATTCGGTTGTGCCCTCGCCGTGCTTGTCGTAGTTCGCGGCGAAACGCGGGTCCGCGACGTACATATCGCCGAGGCCGGTGAATGCGCAGGCATCCGGCCGCCTGCCTCCCCAGCCGACGGCGATCCAGTCGTAGTGACGTTGCGCGATCGCCTGCACCTGCGCACTGTCCGGTGTCAGACCGGCCGAATGCGCCCGGCCGTAGTCGGCGGCGATGTCGAGGTGGGTCTGCTCGAATGCCTTGCGATCCGCCTCGCTCATCGAACGCCACCAGGCGTCGTTGCTCTCGTACGCCTCCCTACCCCAGCGTTCGATCACCTCGTCCTTGTACCGGGTGTGGTCGAATCCGTCGAACGTCTCCTCCGCCATGAGCGGCTCACCTGCTTCCGTCTTGCGCAATGTTGTGTGCACCGACGCGATCTGCCGCGCGATCCGGTCCTGCTGCTGACGCAGCAGTTCCAGATGCGTACGCAATGCGGCCGTCGTATCCTGTTCCCCTGCAAGCACTTCGGCGATGACCGGCAGGCCGAGCCCGAGCTCGCGCAACAACAGGATGCGCTGCAACCGCACCAGGGATCCTTGGTCGTAGTACCGATAGCCGTTGGCCCCGACCCGACTGGGCGGCAACAACCCGAGCTGCCCGTAATGCCGCAGCGTCCGACTGGTGGTCCCCGCCGCCCGAGCCAACTCCTGAATGGACCACTCACCCACGGCCGCACCACCCGTTTTCCCTGATCACGTCGACAAACCCAGCATGCAAGTTGACGCTACGTCAAGGTCAAGGATTATTTCCCCGAGCCCCACCGAACCCACAACCCGACCCTCGAAGACGACCTCGAGCACGCGAAGATCGCTACCGCCGCAGCGGATGTAGCTGAGGCAGCATCCGGAACGAACAGGAGATGGACCTCCCGAAACGGACCCGGAACACGCGGAGGTCGTCAGTCCGCCTACGGAGCAGGAGCGGCTGGAGCCGATGGAGCTGGGGCCTGCGCGGAGGTCGGAGCGGATGTTGCATCGGCGGCTGGAGCGATGGGCGCCGGCGCGGTCGGAGTCGCCGCGCCGGGGTTCACGGCAGGTTCGATGTCGGGCGGTGCCTGTGGAGACGGTGACTGCGCGGGCGCGGCCGGAGTCGCGGGAGCCGCAGGTGTCGGGGTCGTCGCGGGGAATATCGGTACGTGCACGACCGACGGTGAGGTTTGCGCGGAGGGGGCCTGGGCGGTCGGGGTGGGTGACGGAGCCGCCGACGGGAGGTCCGCAGCGGGGACGGGAGTCGGAGCAGCCGACGTCGCAGCCGGAGCCGCTGAGGTCGGAGCAGACTCTGCGGCTGGAGCGGGGGCCGGCGCGGCTGGGGCGGGGACCGACGTTGCGGCGGGCGCCTGTGCTGCGGGGGTCGCGACCGGCGCTGCGGCGGAAGCTGTTGGGGTTGGGAGCGATGTCGCAGCGGGATCCGGCGCTGTTGACTCCGGAGCCGATGCGCCACCTGGTGCGGGTGCGGGGACCTGGGCGGATGGGGCAGGGGTTACGGCGGGTTGGTTCGGGGCGGGTGGGGTTTGGGGGGTCTGTACTGCCTGGGGAGGTTGGGCGGACTGATCCGCTGTGCTGTTCGGGGTGGGGGCGCCGGGGGTGGTTGCGGCGCCGGGGGCCAGTTGCAGAAGGGTGGTGAAGTCGATGACCTGGGCGCCCAGGGCCTTGGTGGCGATGATGACGCCGTTGCGGAACAAACGGAAAGTTCCGCCGTGGCCGGGGAGTAGCGACTCCGGGCCCAGCGGTGCGCCCAAAGATCCTGTGGGGCCGCCGGTTTGGGCGTATTTGGTGTCGATGGCGCTGGGGCCGGGCGCGGGCTGCGGCTCGGCGGGCGGATCAGCGGGGGCCATCGGCGCGGCGGGGGCGGGCGCGGGGGTCAATTCGGCTGGAGTCGGACCGATTTCGAACATGCCGGCGTCCATGGGGTGCACGCCGTTGGGGGCCGAGGAATATTCGCTGCGCAGCAGGTGGCCGTCGCGCAGCAGCACCTGGCCCGCGGTTTCGCGGACGGCCGCATCCGTGCGCGGATCCTCCCGGCTGGTGCCCGAATACGCCTGGCAGTCCTGGGTGTCGCAGGTCTGCGCGTACGAATAGCGGGTCTCGGCGAGGGCGTAGGAGCGGGCGGCGATCGCCTGCGCGCGCAATGCCTGGCCGCCACCCTGATCGGCCCAGTCCGCGGACATCTCGGTGGGTACGACGCCGCGCAGGTAGTCCTCGGTGTCGACGCGATCGACGGTGCGGATGTCCTGGCCCTCCAGCGCGACGCCGAGTTCCCCCCGGTATCCGCCCGCACCGCAGATCTTCAGCTGTTCGTCCGCCGGACGGTTGAGGCCGGGCGCGATCGGATGGACCCAGGGATCGGCGGTGGACCCCTGCCACAGCACATCCCCGCCGCAACCGGACAGGATGGTGACATCGGCGCCGCCGGACGTGGGCGTCAGATGGGCGACCTGCCCCGGCAGTACGTGCCGCCCCGCGACGTTCATCCCGGAATCGGAGTAGACGTCCAGCGGCTTGTTGTCCTGCCCCATCAACCGCACCCGCACCATGGTCGGCGCGATGGTGGCCAGCTGCGCGCCCGGATAGTAGCCCTGCAGAATGCCGACCGCGCTCTTCCCGGATTTGGCCTGGTCCAACGCGCCGAACTGACTCATTCCGCGGCCATGCCCCTCGTCCGCACCCGAGGTCGGACGGTACGGCACCGCATCGGGCCACGCCCAATAGAGCACGCCGGTTCCCGCGGTCAGCGCGACGACCATCCCGCCCGCCATCGCGACACGCCGGTGACGGCGTTTTCGCCACAGCCCGCCGTGGCGCATCGGGACGATCCTCGGACGTTTCGAGCTGGTCATCACGCACTCCCACGGATTCCGCGAACAGGCCGCCGGGACGTTCTCCGCCTGCCTACCCGCTGGATGTCGATCGGAAAGCTACATTCGAGTTATTGCCATCTAATCCTCTACCAAAGGTCTAGATCTGTAACAGTTGGGACCAGTGTGACGCTTGATCCGTCAGGAATCAACCATGACCTCCCGACTGACGGTCGCCCGGTTCTACCTGAATGGAGCAGCTCGTGCCGTACCGCAGGCCGAAAAGGTCGTACGTTCTCCCCGTCGTGGCCACACTCGCGGTCATCGCACCGCTGTCCACGATCGTGATGCAGAAATCGCCGGATTACCGAAACACGGATAACAGCGATTTCTCCGCTATCCCAGCGCATTTCGCCGAGGTCGTCCTGTCCTCGGCCCCCGACGCGATCCTGCCGCTACACGAACTCACCGGTCTGAACCTTCCGGACCTGCACTTGTCCGATCTGCGCCGCCTCCCGCTCCCCAGCTCGATCCAGATCCCCCCGGGTCTCCTACCGCCGGGAATCCAACTTCCCACCCAGATCCCGCTCCCCCAATTCGACAACCCCCAGGCCACGCCGACGCCGAATCCCGCAGCGCCACAAGCACAATCGGTGCCGTCGACACCACAGCCCGGCGTCCAGGCGCCACTGTCGCCGCAAGTCCCCGACACCCGGCCCACCCCGACCACGGCCCCACTCCCCTACACCCCGCAGGTCCCCGGCACACCCGAGCCGCAAGCCACCCCGGCGACACCGCAAGCCCCCTACACACCCGGAGGGCAGTCCCCGAACGGGCCGCAACCGGGCGTGCAGTCCCCCGCAACACCGCAGGCCCCGGCCGCTTTCCGGCTCCCGGCACCACGACCGGCCGGACCCGCGTCCGCGAGCGTCGAACCCGCCACAACCGGGCAGTTCATCGCTCACACCACAACGGCATCGCCCGCCACGGCATCCGCTCCCCGAGCCTCCGGGTCCCGCGCGGTTGCAGCAGCCTTCCGAACCCCGATCACAGCGCGTACCCGGCTCGTACCGGTCGACTACCCGGCGGCTCCCGCTGCACCGGAACCCACGCCGACGTCGGCGAACTCGGGACCTGCGCCTTCGGCTGCCCCGAACGCCCCGGCGAACTCGACACCTACACCCTCGGCCGCCCCGGCGAGCCCGGACTCGGCCGATCCGGCGTTGGTGCCGGGCGCCGACCCCGCCGCACCGGCGCTGGCCCCCGGCGCGGTCTCGCCCGATGTGGCAGCCCAGGTGGGGGCGCAGGTCAAGGAGGTCACGCGGGAGACGCCGTTCAGCATGGTCGCGCTGACCGCGAAGGATCTCGACGGGACGACGGCGATGATCCGGGCGCGCAATGACGACGGCGCTTGGGGCGCTTGGTATCCCGCGGATCCGATCGAGACCGGGCCGACCGATGCGGCAGCCGCCGATCGCGCCGGTACCGAGCCGATCTATGTCGGTCGAACCAAGGATGTGCAGGTCCTGCTCACCCACAAGGCCGATGCGTCCAGCCACACCGAGAACGCGATCACGACCGATATATCCGCCGTGCTGATCGATCCGGGGCACGGCCCGTCCGATGTGGCGCTGTCCTCGATCGCGGCACCGCTGCACGACGGCGGCCCCAAGGTGATCACCCGCGCGCAGTGGGGTGCGGACCCGTCGCTGCTGTGCGACAAACCGACCTACGACGACGGCCTGAACGGAATCGCCGTGCACCACACGGCAGGTCGCAACGATTACACCGCGGCCGAATCGCCGGGCATCGTCCGCGCGATCTACGCCTATCACGCGAAAACGCTGGGCTGGTGCGATATCGGCTACAACGCCCTGGTCGATAAGTACGGCCAGATCTTCGAGGGCCGCGCCGGCGGCCTGGACCGGCCCGTGCAGGGCGCACACGCGGGCGGTTTCAACGAGCACACCGCCGGGGTCGCCCTGATGGGCGATTTCCAATCCCAGCCACCGACCGACGCCGCGATCCAGGCCGCCGGGCGCTTCATCGGCTGGCGCGCCGCGCTCGCCGGATTGAACCCGCTGAGCAACACCACCCTGTACTCGCAGGGCACCAGCTACACCAAGTACAGGAAGGGAGCAGCGGTGAAACTGCCGACCATCTTCGCGCACCGCGACGTCGGCAAGACCACCTGCCCCGGCAATGCCGCCTACGCGCAGATGGACCGCATCCGGAAAATAGCCGCCGACACCGCTTCCTCGGCCAGCCGATCAGCTACGGCATCGAATAATGCGGTGTCCCGGAACAATTCCGACCAATCCGCGGATATCGCTGCGACAGCATCGAATTCCGAAACGCCTATGACGCCCGCGGCACCGAACTCCGAGACATCGACGAGTCCGAAACCCACCCCCGGTACGACGACACCTCCCATGGAAACTCTCAACCCCGCACTACCGCCCGCTGCGCGACGGTAACCCCTGTACCACAGGACATTCGGCGAGCCCACCCCGATCGGGGTGGGCTCGCCCCGTCCAGACGGCCGGGCAGCCTCGACGCTACGAATTCAGCTGGCCCACCAGCGCTCCAGAACCTGCGCGACGCCGTCCTCGGCATTGGTGCCGGTGATCTCGTCGGCCGCGACGACGGCCTCGGGGTGGGCGTTGCCCATGGCCACACCGTGACCGGCGAGCCGGAGCATCGGGACGTCGTTGGGCATATCACCGAAGGCGATGATGTCGCGGTGCTCGACACCCAGGCGTTCGGCGACCATGGCCAGCCCCGACGCCTTGGTGACGCCCGGCGCGGACAGTTCGATCAGCCCGTCGTCGGTGGAGTAGGTGAGGTCGGCGCGGCCGTCGAGGTGCGGATCGAGTGCGGCGCGCATCTCGGCGCTGGCCACACCGGGCAACCGGATCAGCATCTTGATCGCGGGGGTGGCGATCACCTCCCGGCGGGCGACCTGCGTATCGTCCGGATTGAGCCAGGCGTGCTGATATTCGGGCGAACTCACGAACTGCGGGGTGGCCGCATCGTGTGCGGTCTCGCCGACGCGCTCGGCCGCCAGACCGCAGCCCGGCAGGATGCGTTCGGCGAGTTCGGCGAGCCAGGCCAGATCGTCCACATCGAGCGAATTGCTGTGCAGGATACGGTCGGCGGCACTGTCGTAGACGACCGCGCCGTTACCGCAGACGCACAGCGGGGGGTACCCGAGCCCGGCCACGACCGGCTCGATCCAGCGCGGCGGCCGCCCGGTGGCGAGGACGAAATGGACGCCGTCGTCGATCAGTGCCTTGACCACGGCCCGAGTTCTCGGACTCACCTGCTCGGCTCGATCGATCAACGTGCCGTCGACATCGGTGGCCACCATCTTGGGCTTGGGCGAGTTCCGGCGAGTCACCTATTCCATCCTGCCCGACATGCGTGTGTGGAAGTAATCAGTTTCCCGGACGTCGCCACTGATCCTCGGCCGAGCCCAGCGGCGGCACCTCCGGAAAAGGGGTCGGCTCGTTCGGATACGGCGCCGGAGCACCCGGACCGGGCTGTCCGGCGTAGGGCGCGGGGTTGGGCCGGAACGGATCCACGTACGGCGTGCCCGGCGCCGGATACCCGGCAGGCATGCCCTGCCCCGGATACGGAGTGGGATATCCCACCGGTTGTCCGGGAACGTGCGCGAGCCAGCGCGCGGTCGGGGGCACCAGCGCCAGAATCGCGGTGACGACGGGAAACACCTGCCCGGCCAGTCCCCCGAAGCCGCTCATCAGCCCGAACGAGCCGCGCTGCCCGCCCACATCTCCGGCATACAGTACGACGTACGAGGCCACCCCGGCGACGATCGTGGCAACACACGCGGCGACGATCAGGATCCGCCCGAGCGGTTTGCGCCGGAACATCAGCACCGCACCCGTGCCGAGCAGAGCTGCGGTGACCAGGCCGACCACCCCGATGACGATCAGGATATCCGGTGAACCAGGAGGTGAACCGCAGGGTGGAGTCGTCGAAGTCGGGCAGTGCGATACCCAGCACGATGTCCACCACCCCGCCGAGAATTTGCCCGACCGCACCGAGCGAGGCGAGCACACCCGCGCCCGTCGCCGTCCCACTGCTCGGTTCGATGCCCTGACCCTGCGGATACGGTTGATAACTACCCGGATACTGGGGATAACTCACCGACCAGCCCCCCTGTCTGTGTCGCCGGACCACCCGACGGCGATGAACCTTCCATGCACGATATCTCGCGATCGAGCGTGCGGTGGTCGTGCGTAACGCGCTCGCCGGAATAACTATCCCTATGATCAGGGCTAGTAACCGACCCGAGGGGACCGATGACCGGCTTTCTGCTACGACGTGCGCTGAACTATGTCGTGCTGTTGGTGCTCGCTTCGTTCCTGACCTTCGCGCTGGCCTCGCTGACGTTCCATCCGCTGGATAGTCTCGAGCAGCGCAACCCCCGCCCGCCGCAGTCGGTGATCGATGCCAAGGCGGCCGAACTTCATCTCAACGAGCCGATCCTGCCGCGCTACGGCACCTGGGTGAAGAACGTGGTGGTGCACGGCGACTTCGGCCAGACCCTCGCGGATCAACCGGTGAGCCAGGAGCTGGGCCGCCGGATCGGAGTGAGTCTGCGGCTGCTGGTGATCGGCTCGGTGATCGGCACCGCGCTCGGTGTGCTGATCGGCGCGGCAGGAGCGATCCGGCAGTACAGATTCAGTGATTACTTCACCACGATCATTTCGCTACTGGTGTTGAGCACGCCGATCTTCCTGCTGGCGACATTATTGAAATACGGTGCGCTGGAACTCAATACCGCGACCGGCCAGCAGATCTTCCTATATACCGGCGAGACCTCGGCCAGTGCGGTGGACGGGCTGTGGAACCAGATCGTCGACCGGCTGCAACATATGGTCGTGCCGACGCTCGGCCTGGCCCTGGGTTCGATGGCCGCCTACAGCCGCTATCAGCGCAACGCCATGCTCGACGTCCTGCAGAGCGATTTCATCCGGACCGCTCGCGCCAAGGGCCTGACCCGCAAGCGCGCACTGTACAAACACGGCCTGCGCACGGCCCTGATCCCGATGGCGACGCTGTTCGCCTACGGTCTGGGCGGTCTGATCACCGGCGCGGTGTTCACCGAGAAGATCTTCGGCTGGCACGGCGTCGGCGAATGGCTGGTGGACGCGATCAACGGCCAGGACCTGTACATCGTGGTCACCGTGACGACCTTCGCCGGACTGGTGATCCTGGTGTCCGGTCTGCTCTCGGACATCGTCTACGCCATGCTCGATCCAAGGGTGCGCATCTCGTGACAGAAGTCGAACTCATCAGCCAGGGTGCGCCCGAGCCCGCCGCGGCCGGCCGCCGGAAACTCGTGTGGCGCAGGTTCCTGCGCAACAAGGCCGCCATCGCGGGCGCGATCGTGCTGCTGCTCATCGTGATCGCCGCGTTCGCGCTGCCGCCGATCCTGCCCTACGACTACCGGCACATGGACTATGCGGCGCTGTATCAGGCGCCGAGCCCGAACCATCCGTTCGGCACCGACGGCAGCGGTGAGGATCTGCTCGCGCAGACCCTGCACGGCCTGCAGAAATCGCTGATCATCGGTTTCTGCGTGGCGATTCTCGGCTCGATCGTCGCGGTGGCCGCGGGTGCGGTGGCCGGACTGCTCGGCGGCTGGACCGACCGGGCGATCATGTGGCTGGTGGATCTGCTGCTGGTGGTGCCCAGCTTCATCATCATCGCGATCTTCTCCCCGCGCACCAAGGGCAGCGGGTCGATTCCGCTGCTGATCCTGCTGCTGGCCGCATTCGGCTGGATGATCAGCGCGCGCATCGTGCGCGGGCTGACGCTGAGTCTGCGCGATCGCGAATTCGTCCGGGCCGCAAAGTACATGGGCGCCTCGACCCGATCGCTGATCGTCACGCACATCGTGCCGAACGTGGCCTCGTTCCTGATCATCGACACCACCCTCGCGCTCGGCGCGGCGGTGCTGTCCGAAACCGGTCTGAGTTATCTGGGATTCGGCGTGCAGCCGCCGGATGTCTCGCTGGGCACGCTGATCGCGTCGAATTCCCAATCGGCGCTGACCTTTCCGTGGCTGTTCCTGTTCCCGGGCGGTTTCCTGATCGCGATCGTGCTGTGCGCCAACCTGGTCGGCGACGGTCTGCGCGATGCCTTCGATCCCAGTTCCTCCCGCGCGCGGGCCCGGCGCAAGGCGCCGAAGACCGCCAAGGCCCCGAAGCAGACCGAGCGGAAGACTCCGTCATGACCGACACATCAGCCACCGCCGCCGCGCCCGAAGCCGCGAAGCAGACCACGACCGCTCCGCTGCTGGAGGTGTCGGATCTGCACGTGTCCTTCCCGGGCGAGGAGGGCCGCATCGACGCGGTGCGCGGGGTGAACTACGCCGTCGCCGACGGTGAGGTGCTCGCCATCGTGGGCGAATCGGGGTCGGGCAAATCGGTGTCCTCGCTGGCGGTGATCGGGCTGCTGCCCGACCAGGCGCGGGTGCACGGTTCGATTCGGTTGCGCGGCAAGGAATTGCTGGGCATGGACGACAAGACCCTGTCGACCTATCGCGGCAGCCGGATCTCGATGGTGTTCCAGGATCCGCTCTCGGCGCTGACCCCGGTGTACCGGATCGGCGATCAGATCGCCGAGGCGCTGCTCGCACACGGTTCGATGTCCAAGCAGCAGGCCGCGACCCGCGCGGTGGAACTGCTGGATCTGGTGGGCATTCCCGAACCGCAGGCGCGGGCGCGGGCATTCCCGCACGAATTCTCCGGCGGTATGCGTCAGCGCGTCGTGATCGCGATGGCCATCGCCAACGATCCGGAACTGATCATCTGCGACGAGCCCACGACGGCGCTGGACGTCACGGTGCAGAAGCAGATCCTCGGACTGCTGCGCACCGCACGCGACATCACCGGCGCCGGGGTCATCATGATCACCCACGATATGGGCATCGCCGCCACCATCGCGGATCGGGTCGCGGTCATGTACGCCGGGAAGATCGTCGAAACCGCCGGTGCCACGGACCTTTTCCGCTCCCCGCGGATGCCGTACACGGTCGGGCTGCTGGGCTCGATCCCGCGGATGGACGGTCCGGCACGCACCCCGCTGATCCCCATCGAGGGCTCCCCGCCGGCGATGCACGCGCTGCCGCCCGGCTGCCCGTTCGCACCGCGCTGCCCGATCGTCATCGACGAATGCCGCGCGGCCGAGCCGCCGCTACAGGACATCACGCCCGGACATCGCGCGGCCTGTATCCGCACCGCGGAAATCGGTTCGGCGGAACTGTTCTCGGCCTACCAGCGCGAGATCACCGAACCCGATCACGAAGCAGTGACGGATTCGCATGTGGTACTGCGGGTTTCGGAGCTGACGAAGGTCTTCCCGATCACCTCGGGAGTGATCCTGCGCCGTCGCACCGGCGAGGTGCGCGCGGTGGACGGGATCGATTTCGAACTGCGCGCGGGCCGTACGCTGGCGCTGGTCGGCGAATCCGGCTCCGGCAAATCCACCACGCTGACCGAGATCATGGAACTGACCGAACCGCAGAGCGGCACGATCGAGGTGCTCGGCAGCGACGTCGCCACACTCACCAAGGCGCGCCGCCGGGAGATCCGGGCCAAGATGCAGATCGTCTTCCAGGATCCGTCCGCCTCGCTCGATCCGCGCATGCCGATCTTCGATGCCCTGGCCGAACCGTTGCGCATCGCCGGACGTCCGCGCGAGGAGATCCGTTCGCGGGTGCCGGAACTGCTGAAACAGGTCGGCCTGCGGGCCGAACACGTCGACCGGTATCCGGCCGACTTCTCCGGCGGACAGAAGCAGCGCATCAACATCGCGCGGGCGCTGGCGCTGGATCCGGAGATCCTGGTGCTGGACGAGCCGGTGTCCTCACTGGACGTCTCCATCCAGGCCGGTGTGCTGAACCTGTTGCGCGACCTGCAGATCGAGCGCGGACTGTCGTATCTGTTCGTCTCCCATGATCTTTCGGTGGTGCGCAATCTGGCGCACGACATCGCGGTCATGTATCGCGGCAAGATTGTCGAGATCGGCTCGGCGGAACAGATTCTCGAAGATCCGCAGCACGAGTACACCCGCGCACTCATCGACGCGGTTCCCATTCCCGTCGTCGCCCGCTAGGAGCAGATTCGTGAAGAGGCGCACATTCGGCAAAGTCGTTGCGGCGGCATCGGTATCGGCACTGGCGGCGGCGTGTTCGTCCGGGACGGGCTCGACCGGCTCGGCGACGTTGGGCACCACCAACGACATCAATCCGCAGCCCCGCGAGAACGTCCGCGAGGGCGGCAATCTGCGATTGGCGATCACCGCCATCCCGTCGAACTGGAATGTGCAGTGCGTCGACGGAAACGAGGGTGAGACAGCCGATCTCCTCCGGTGGACGATGCCGCGAGCGTTCAAGGCCGACCCTGCCGGACAGCTCACCATCGATACCGACTACTTCACCGACATCAAGCTGACCAACACCAATCCGCAGCAGGTCGTCTACACCATCAATCCCAAGGCGGTGTGGTCCGACGGCACCCCGATCACCTGGGAGGATCTGGCCGCGACCTGGCAGGCGTTGAACGGCCGGGACAAGGGCTACCTGTACGCCATCAGCAACGGTTTCGACCGGGTCGAGAAGGTCGAGCGGGGTGTCGACGACCGGCAGGCAGTGCTGACCTTCAGTACGCCCTACGCCGATTGGCGCGGCCAGTACTCGGGCAACTCGATCCTGTATCCGAAATCGGTGAGCGGCACCCCGGATACGTTCAACCACAGTCTGGTCGACCATATGGGACCGTCCGCGGGACCGTTCGTCGTACAGTCGATCGACCGCACGCAGCGCCGAATAGTGTTGGCGCGCAACCCGAAGTGGTGGGGTACGCCGCCGAAGCTGGACACCGTCACCTACAGCGTGCTGGACCAGTCGACCTGGGCCGCGGCCCTGCAGAACAACGAACTCGACCTCGCCCGCATGGCGAATCTGAACGACGTGCTGCTGATCCGGCGCACCGCGGGACTGCAACTGCGGCACGCGCCGATGAACATGTGGCGCTGGCTGACCTTCAACGGCGCGCCCGGTTCGATCCTGTCCGATCCCGCACTGCGCGTGGCGATCGCGAAGGCGATCAACCGGCAGGCCATCGCCGATACGAGTCTGGCGGGTCTGACCGATCACCCGAAGGTGCTCAACAACCACGTCTTCGTCATGGGACAGAAGGGCTACCAGGACAATTCGGCTCCGGTCGCCTACGACCCGGCCGCGGCGGCGCGGCAGTTGGACGACCTGGGCTGGAAGCTGCAGGGCGAGGTCCGGGTGAAGGACGGCCGTCAGCTCGCGTTCCGCGATGTGATGTACAACGATCCGGGCTGGGTCGCCATCGCCAAGATGATCCAGTCGGATCTGGCGAAGATCGGCGTGAAGATGTCCATCGACACCCGCCCCGGGCAGGACTACTTCACCAATGTGATCATTCCGGGCGACTTCGACACCGCACAGTATGTCTTGTCGGGTGATGTGTTCGTGTTCAACAGCATTCCGCAGGAATTCGGCCTGTACCCGAACAACGTGCAGGGCAATTACGGCCGGATCGGCTCACCCGCCCTGAACGATCTGATCGACAAGGCGCTGTCCGAACTCGATCCGGACAAAGCCATCGCGCTGGCGAATCAGGTCGACACCCAGATCTTCGCCGAAGGTCACTCCCTTCCACTGACCCAGGATCCGGGCAACTGGGCCACCCGGGCCACCCTCGCCAATATCGGCGCACCCGGCCTGGGCAGCTACGACTTCACCGCAATCGGCTTCGCGAAATGAGGCCGTCTCGACGGAAGGATCGATCCATGCGGATTCGTTCGACCCTGCTCCCGCTCGCGATCCCGGCGCTGGCCGTCGGGCTGGTGGTGTCGGGATGTAGTTCCGGGGGGTCAGTCGGGGGCGTCAATACCGTGGGGGCGGCGGCGGATATCAATCCGCAGCCGGTGGACAAGTTGCGCGACGGGGGGAATCTGCGCGAGGCGATCAGCGCGATGCCGGAGAATTACAACGCCCTGCAGGTCAACGGCAATACCGCGGAAACCGTGAACTATGTCCTCGGCCCGGTACTGCCCGAAACCGTCACCAGCGATGCCGCGGGCAATATTTCGGTCGACCACAACTATTTCACCGATATCAAGCTGACCGGCACCAATCCGCAGAAGATCGTCTACACGATCAATCCCAAAGCGGTGTGGTCCGACGGTACGCCGATAACCTGGGAAGATATGCGTTCCGAGGCCGCCGCCATGAACGGGACCAACACGGAATTCCAGGTCTCCGCCACGAGTGGTTACGACCGGATCGCCTCGGTGGAACGCGGTGTGGATGATCGCCAGGCCGTGGTCACCATGGCCAAACCGTATGCCTCGTGGCAGTCACTGTTCAGCCCGCTCTACCCCAAGGCGTACACCGCGACGCCGCAGGCATTCAACACCCTGGCCCTGAACGGACTGCCGATCAGCGGTGGCCCGTTCATCATCAGCAATATCGACCGGACCCAGAACCGGATCACGCTGTCGCGCAATCCGAAATGGTGGGGCCCGGCGCCGAAGCTGGATACGATCACGCTGTCCGTACTCGATTCCAGCGCGGTTCTCGGCGCGGTCCAGAACAATGAGATCGACTGGACCTATGTCTCGGGTCTGGCCAAGGTCGTGGCGGCGAAGAACACTCCCGGCGTGGTCGTCCGGCGAACCGCGGAACCCACCTACAACACGATCACGTTCAACGGCGCGAAGGGCGCGATACTCGAAGATCCCGCACTGCGCGTAGCGATTTCGAAAGCGATCGATCGGCAGGCGATCGTGACCGCGAGCCAGCACGGCATCGTCGAAAACCCCAAGCCGCTGAACAATCACATCTTCATGGCCGGCCAGAAGGGTTATCAGGACAACTCCGCGCCCGTGGCCTTCGATCCGCAGGAAGCGGCCAAGGAACTCGACGCCCTCGGCTGGAAGCTCAACGGCGATGTGCGTGAGAAGGACGGCCGCAAACTGCAATTGCGCGATGTCATGTACGACGATCAGGGATGGATCGACACCTCGAAGATCGTGCAGCAGGATCTGGCCAAGGTCGGCGTGAAGGTGGACATCCAGACGGTGCCCGGAAAGAACATGGTCAGCGAAGTGGAAGTTCCGGGGAATTTCGACCTTCTGATGACGGGCTGGGTCGGCAACCCGTTCCCGTTGGCCGCCATCGACCAGATCTACAGCTATTTTCCCGGCAACGTGCAGGGCAACTTCGGCCGGATCGGCACGCCCGAACTCAACGATCGGATCAACAAGGCGATGTCGGAACTCGACCCGGCGAAAGCGATCCAGCTGGCCAACCAGGCCGATGAGCAGGTCTGGAAGGAGGGCTTCTCCCTGACCCTCAACCAGGCCTCGGGCACCTACGCCACCCGCTCCAACCTCGCCAATCTCGGCGCATTCGGCCTGTCCACCCCTGATTGGACGAAAGTCGGCTTCCTGAAGTGATTTCCGGCTCGGGCCACCCGCTGGCCTATCCGGTTCTGACGACGATCGGCGCCCTGGTGATCTGCCTCGCCTGGGCGCCGTTCGCCGATGCGGAGCAGTTGGCCATGTTGGGCGCTGTCGCGTTGGTCGTGTTGGTGTACAGCGCATTTCGGCTGATGGTCGCGTCCGGGGTGTTGCCGTGGCATACCGATCCCGGAATACCTGGAAACGTCCCGGGCTGCCGCCGGATACGTCAACAGCACCGGCTGCTCAGCCGCTCGTGGCTCGAACTCAGCGCAGGTGATCGAACCCGCTGGCTGCCGGTCTATTTCGATCCCATGCTGGTCACCGCGACCGATTCGACGGCCGAATTCCGTGATGGCACGGTGTATCTCGACAACGTCCGGCTGTATCCCTCGGGCCCGGTACGCGATCGCGAACCTGTCGGCCGCCTGCACGACAATCCGACTCGCCCCGATCCCGACGGCCCGGCCCACGCCGCCGACGCGGCCCGCTTCACCCGTCGCCTCCTGCTGGACGGCCAATTCGTCGTGGCCGCACCGTTCGCCGCACTGCTGTGGGTGTACGTCGTCGGCGGCGGATTTCCGGGGTTCGCCGCAGGCGCCACGGTCGCCGCGGGTGTCGCGGTGTGGTTCTCCGCGATCCGCGGCTCGGACCCCAGCTGACCCGCGGGGGCGGATTCCCTTGTCCGTCAAGCGGGTTGCTGCTGGGTGGCCGCGTGAATCCCGCCGCCGCCCTCGGCGACGGCGTTGAACTCCACCGGGACGATCTCCCGGCCCGGGAACGCATCGGCGAGGATGCCCGCGGCGCGATCGTCACCGTGACGGTCGCCGTAGGCGGGCATGTAGACCGCGTCGTTGCCGACGTAGAAGTGCACGTAGGTGTACAGGAACTCGGCGCCGCGCGTGCCGGGCATATCGGCCCGATTCGGTTGCGGCAGTTCGATGACCTCGAAACTGCGCCCCGCGGCATCGGTGGCCTCGCGCAGGATCTCGCGGGCGCGGGCGGCGGCGCGGGCGAAGACGTCGTCGCGATCCGGATCCACCGGCAGATCCACCACGACCGTTCCGGGCCGGGCGAAACGCGCCACCGCGTCGACGTGGCAGTCCGTCACTTCCCGGCCCGC
The DNA here is from genome assembly GCF_000308615.1 of Nocardia jiangxiensis NBRC 101359. Classification (GTDB taxonomy): domain Bacteria; phylum Actinomycetota; class Actinomycetes; order Mycobacteriales; family Mycobacteriaceae; genus Nocardia; species Nocardia jiangxiensis. Next base: position 119,437 of record NZ_BAGB01000002.1, on the reverse strand, counting down.
GACGCCCTGCAGCCACACCACTTTTCGCACGCCGAGCAGGTCGCCCAGGGCACGTTCGATCGCGTCGTGGTCACTGTCCGGATTGCGCGTCGGATTGACCAGGGAACTCTCGGTCGCCAGCAGCGTGCCCTCGCCGTCGACCTCGAGCGATCCGCCCTCGGCGACGATCGGCGCGACCACCCGCTCGATTCCCTCGTACTCCAGCATCTTTCGCGCCACCCGTGCGTCGAGGTGGTATTCGGCCTTCTGCCCCCAGCCGTTGAAGTTGAAGTCGATACCCACCACGTCGCCGCCGGGCGCCTTCACGAACGTCGCACCGGTATCGCGCACCCATAAGTCGTCCAGCGGGGCCGAGACGACCTTGACCCCGTCACCGACGACCTGGCGCGCATCCTCGACATGCTCGCGCCGCGCCAGCAGCGCGACCGGTTCGTGCTCGGCGATGGCATGAGCCAGTCGTGCCACATCCGCGCGCGCCGCGGGCAGTAGTTCCTCCCAGACGGACTCCTTGGCGGGCCACGCCAACCACGTCCGGGCATGCGGCGCGGACTCGGCCGGCATCACATAGCGCGTCATGATCTCCGACCGTATCCACTCGGTCCGACATGCGCCATGAATTGCCGGGTTGCCGCCTTGTCATCGGGCGGATACGGCGTGGCGTACCGCGTGTCGGATCACCCGTCCAGTCCGCTATGTCTCGATTGCGCCGCCGTTCTCGTCCGTGAACGCCGCGAGATGGTCCCGCACCCACTGCGCATACGTCCAAGGTGCGCGGCCGAGCACCCGCTGGACGTCATCGGTGACGGTGGTGTTCCCGCCGTCGCGGACGAAGGCCGAACCGCGCAGCACCACATCGATGTACTCCTCGGACAGCCCGCGCGCCCGCAGATGCGCCAGTACCGCGTCCTGCGACAGCGGTGCGAGCGTCACCGGGCGGCCCAGTTCGGTGGCCAGCACACTGGCCTGATCCGGTTCGGACAGCGCCACGGATCCGGTCAGCGTGTACACCTGCCCCGCATGCTCGTCGGACACCAGCGCCTCGACCGCCACCGCCGCGACGTCCCGCGGATCGATCACCCCCTGACCGCCCGTCCCGGTGCGGATCGGCACCGGTTCGCCGGTCCGGATCGCCTCAGCCCAGGCGAGCGTATTGGAGGCGAATGAGCTGGGGCGCAGGATCGTCCACGTCAGACCGCTGTCCCGCACCGCCTGCTCACCGGGTACATGCCAGTTCGCGAAATCCTGCAGCGCGGGATCGCCGGTGCCGATGGCGGAGAGCTTCACCAGTCGCCGCACGCCCGCCGATCGCGCCGCGGCGACCAGTGCGACGTCGCTGTCGGGTCGGCCCGGTGCGGGGATATTGACCAGGAATGCCGCCTGCACATCCGCCATGGCCGCGGCGACCGAGGGCGGATCCGCGTAGTCGCCGCGCACCACCTCGACCCCCTCGGGCATCCGCGCCGCCTGCGGATTCCTCGTGAATGCGCGAACCTGCTCGCCGCGTTCGACCAATTGCCGAACCACAGCACCGCCGATGGCACCCGTGGCGCCTGTCACCAGAATCATGGGCTCAGCCTGCTGCGGTCCGGGGTCACCGGCATAGGAGAATTCGGCACGACCATTCCCGGCCCGACGCGCCTACAGTCGGCTCGGTGAGCGTCCTGTCCCTCGCGCCCGTGCGCACCACCGAGCAGTTCGAGCAGCTGCTCGCGGCTCCGGCGGCTCTGCGACCGTGGGTCACGGGCGTCGGCCGCATCCCGTTCCTCGACGATCTGGCCGAGCCGTTCACTCATGTGCCGCATGCGGTGACCACCGTGGTCATCCGGGCCGAGCGGTCGGGCCGCCGCGACGTCGCGGTGGTCGGCCCGCGCACCCGCGCGACGTACAAACGGGCCGAGGAATCCGCGACCTGTCAGCGATTACGCCTGGCCCCCGCCGCGGTGCGACCGCTGCTGGGCGTCGCCGCGATCGAACTGACCGACCGCGTGCGCCCGCTGGCGGACTTCCCGGGCCCGCTGGCCGGATTCACGGACCGACTGCTGCACAGTACCCCGGACGAGGCGCTGCGCATTCTGGAATACGCACTGCCGCACATACTTTCCGACGATCCGGAGCACCACCGCCAGCGCCGAATGCTGGACACGGCCACCGCGATCCTGGCCGAACAGTCGATCCCCGTCCCCGAGGTGGCCGCCCGTCTCGCCATCAGCGAACGCCAACTCCGCACCCTATTCGCCACCGGAATCGGCCTGTCCCCCAAGCAGTTCTCCCGGATCGGCCGCCTCCGCCGCGTGCTGGCCGATCCCACCCCGGACCCCTTGGCCAGCACCGCCGCCACGCACGGCTACTACGACCAGTCCCATATGACCGCCGAATTCCGCACCCTGATGGGCACCGCCCCATCGGCCTACTTCCGCGGCGCCCTCCCTGCCCCCACTCCCTGCACCACGGCTTTCCGCAGCTGATACCCATCAACCCACAAGCGTTGCAGCGCAATCGAACCCGTGACTCCGCCGCCGCCTCGACGCTTCACTCCGGGCCGAGGATACCGTTCAGGAGTTGGTTCAGGGACCACTCGAATTCGGCGACGAAGTCGAGGTGGGACAGGTGCGGGCGGGTGGCGGTGAGGGCTGGGTAGATGGCGGGGTCGACGGTGAAGCCCGGGTGGCCGAGCGGGTGGTCGTTGACGATCTGGCCGATGAGCAGGTGCCAGGTGGCGCGGTAGGCGTGGGCGGCGGCGGCCTCGTCGAGACCGGCCTCGAGGAAGGCGGCGATCGCGGCCTCGGCGAACGGGAGGGAGGTCGAGGTGACCGGCGGCGCCTTCGGCAGCCAGCTCGCCACCGCCCTGATGGTCGGCTCGGTCACCACCGGATTCCCGCTCACCTTCTGGATCGCCGCCGCCATCGGCGTCATCGGAGCGGCGGCCACCCGGCGCGGCGATGCCACTCCGTCGAATCGGGCCGTCACACAGTAGCAGCCGGGCACAGCCACGAGGACGGACCCGGCTGGTCCGACAGTCGCCGCCGAACGATCCGATCCGCGGCTCAGCGCTCCGCTCTACGCTGGGCCGCGGCTCGACGACGCGCGAGTTCCTCTTCATCCAATACCGCCGCCCGCTCCGGAGTGGGCGCGCCGCCGCCCAATCGGGCGGGCACCCAGCGCGCGCCCGCGGGCATGTCGTATCCCACCTGCGCCTGCTCGAGCAGATCGCCCATGCGCGAACGCAATTCGGCGGTCAGCTCGTCCACTCCGGCGGCGGTGAGTTCGCCGGGCGGCGGCGGGACGGGCTCGCCGATGCGAATGTGGATCGGGAAATGTTTGCGGCCCAGTTCCTTCGGGTTGTCCTTGGTCCAGATGCGTTGCGCGCCCCAGATCGTCATCGGCACGATCGGCGTACCCGATTCGATCGCCATCCGCGCCGCGCCGGATTTGAATTCCTTCAACTCGAAACTGCGGCTGATCGTCGCCTCCGGATAGACGACCACGATCTCACCGTCCCGCAACGCCGTCACCGCACGCCCGTAGGACTCCGCACCGTGGCTGCGATCGACGCCGATCGCCTTGCAGTGCTTCATGAGCCAGCCGACGATGCCGTGCTCGAGTTCGGCCTTCATCATGTAGCGGACGTTGCGGCCCGAGCGTCGGCCCACCAGGCCGACCTCCATGAAATCCAGGTAGGCGGTGTGGTTCACGGCCAGTACCGCACCCCCGGAGCGCGGAATGTTCTCCTGCCCGGTGATGTCCATCCGCAGGCCCTGCGCCCGGAAAATAGTGCGGACCAATCCGGTGAGAACGTCGAATACGGGTTCGCGCGCCATGTTCACAACTCCTGTGCATCCACTCTCGGTGCCGGACTACCGATCCGGTTCGCCGGTAGCCGAATTCCGTTCCGCCGCAGCGCGTTCGGCCTTGGCGGCCGCGTCCGCGGCATCCATCGCGTTCGCCTCCTCCAGTGTGGGCGCACCGCCGCCCAGCCGAGCCGGAACCCAGTATGCGCCCGGTTCGAGCTGGTAGCCCTGCTGCAACTGCTCGAGCATCTGCTGCATCGTCGCGCGCAGGCGCAGGGTCAGTTCCGCGGCCACCTCGCCGCTATCCCCGTCGCCCATCACGGGCGGCGCGATCGGCTCACCCACCGCGATCCGGATCGGAGTGTTGGTGCGGCCCAGGCGTTTGGGATGCCCCTTGGTCCACACCCGCTGCGCGCCCCAGATCACCATCGGGATGATCGGCACGCCCGATTCGATCGACATCCGAGCCGCGCCGGATTTGAATTCCTTGATCTCGAAACTGCGGCTGATCGTCGCCTCCGGGTACACCCCGACCAGCTCACCGCGCCGCAGATATTCCAGCGCGGCCTTGTAGGAGTCGGCCCCGGCCGAGCGGTCCACCGGAATGTGCCGCAGCGCGCGCATGATCGGACCCGAGACCCCGCTGTCGAACACCTCCTTCTTGGCCATGAACCGGATGTACCGTTTCGGGGTGCGCGCGGGCAGCCCGGCATAGGTGAAGTCCATGTAGCCGGTGTGATTGATGGCGATGACCGCGCCACCGACGGCGGGGATGCGCTCGGCCCCTCGGACATCGAATTTCAGCCCCTGCGCGAAGAAGACGGTGCGGGCCAGGCCGATGATCGACCGGTAGACGGGTTCCACAATTCCGCTAGCGTAGTCCCCGGCACATCGGGCTACACCCAGGCGTGTGTCGCAGTCCACACACACGCCTGCCAGACAACCGCACACGCGTACAGGAAAGAGGTTCACCGCAGTGAAATTTCCCCGACCGGCTTCGCGTGGACGTCTCCGATACGCACTGGCCGGGGGCCTGGCACTGATCGCGGCCGGACTGGTCGCGGGCTGTGATTCGCGAGTGGGGATCGAGGGCACCGACTACAACACCGACGAACCGCCTGCCCCGCTGGCCACGGCCTCGACCGCACCCACGACCCCGTCGGCCGCCGTGGCGGCCGCACCGGTCCTGCCGAAGCCGAAGCCGGGCGAACTCGCGGTGACCGTCTCGCTCACCAAACCCGATTCCGACGCCGCCGACGCGCTGACCCGCTGGGCCATGGACCTGCAATCGGTCTCACCCACCCGGCTGCAGGCCAAATGCTGGACCCTGGCCCCGCAGAACGTGCAATCCATGTACACCGACAAGAAGGCCATCCTCAGCGCACTGGCCCGCCCCGGCGTGGACGACGGCACGGCGATCACCTGGCAGGGCACCGGGCGCGGAGCGGTCACCGTCGTGGCGCAGCACACCGATATCGCCACCGGATACGCCTGCCCGCGGGTCTTCCAGACCGGGACGACACCGACGTTCAACGACGCCGACGCCCGGCACACCGTGCGCCGCTACCTCGACCGCGTCACCGGAACGCCGCTCGACCCGGCCGACAAGGAGACCACCCACCCGCTGCGGTGTACCGCGGCCACGGGAATCTGGGATCCCACCGGCGCCGGCCGGACCACCACCGCGCCGCTGGCCACCGAGCCCGGCAAGCTCGACGACGTGCAGTCCTTCGTCGACCAGTCGTTGACCTCGGGGACGTTGCGGGGGTCGTACGTCACCGTCTCGGCCTCGGTCCTGACCACCGACGGAGTCGAGCAGACCCGGACATTCACGCTCAAGTCCGGCAAGCAGGGTTACTGCATCGGCGACGTCTCCTCGTAGTCGGTACCCTGGTTGACCGGAAACATCTGGAGGAAGGAAGTTCGTGGAGATCACCAGCGTCGGGCACGCCGGGTTCCATATCCGCACCGCGGCCGGGACGATCCTGTGTGATCCCTGGGTCAACCCGGCGTATTTCGGGTCCTGGTTCCCGTTCCCGGACAACACCGAACTGGACTGGGACGAACTGGGCAACTGCGACTTCCTGTACGTCTCGCACCTGCACCGCGACCATTTCGACGCGAAACATCTGACCGACCACGTCAGCAAGGACGCGACCGTCCTGCTGCCGGACTACCCGGTCCCGGATCTGCGCCGCGAACTGGAGAAGCTCGGCTTCACGAAGTTCATCGAAACCGAGACCTCGGTGAAGCGCACCATCACCGGGCCGGGCGGCGAGATGGACATCATGATCATGGCGCTGCGCGCCCCCGCGGACGGCCCGATCGGCGATTCCGGACTGGTCGTCTCGGACGGCGAGACGGTGTGCTTCAACATGAACGACGCCCGCCCGGTCGATATGGACGTCCTGCACGAGACGTTCGGCCACATCGACATCCATCTGCTGCAGTATTCGGGCGCGATCTGGTACCCGATGGTCTACGACATCCCGGCCCGCACCAAGTCGAATTTCGGCAAGCAGAAGCGGCAGCGCGGGATGGACCGGGCGCGCAGCTACATCGAGCAGGTCGGGGCGACCTGGGTGGTGCCCTCGGCCGGTCCCCCGGTGTTCCTGGACGACGAACTGCGCTACCTGAACGACGATCGCGGCGACGAGGGCAACATCTTCCCGGATCAGATCGTGTTCCTGGAGCAGATGCGGATCCACGGCAATGCCGGTGGCGTGCTGATGATTCCGGGTTCGGTGGCCGATGTGCGCGGCAAGGAACTCGAGCTCACCCATCCGGTCGATCCGGACGAGATCTACGGCGACAAGGCCGAATACATCGAGCGGATGGCCGAGCGGATGGCGCCGGCGCTGGCCGCGGAGAAGGCGGGCTGGGCCACCGGCGAGGAACCGCTGCTGCCGCAGCTGAAGGATCTGTTCGAGCCGATCATGGCGCAGAGCGATCTGATCTGCGACGGCATCGGCTATCCGGTCGGCCTGGTGCTCGGTGAGCAGACCTTCGTCCTGGACTTCCCGAAGCGGACGGTGCGTGAGCCGATCGAGGGTGAAGGCCGCTACCGCTACGGTTTCCGGATCGATCCGCAGCTGGTGCGCACGGTGCTGCGCGATCACGAACCCGACTGGGTGAACACGATCTTCCTGTCCACGCGGTTCCAGGCGTGGCGCATCGGCGGCTACAACGAATTCCTCTACACCTTCTTCAAATGCCTCACCGACGAGCGAATCGCCTACGCGGACGGCTGGTTCTCCGAGGCGCACGACGATTCGGCCTCGACCGAACTGGCCGGCTGGGAGGTGCAGCGCCGCTGCCCGCACCTCAAGGCCGACCTGTCCAAATTCGGTGTGGTGGAGGGCAATACCCTCACCTGCAACCTGCACGGCTGGCAGTGGGATCTGGAGTCGGGACGGTGCAAGACCTCCAAGGGCCACGAGCTGCGCTCGCGCAAGCTCTGAGGACCGAAGTTCCGCCGCGGAACACGTTCCGGTAGTGGGCTATTCGCCCGCGGCGGACATGCGGGCCTCCTCCAGCACCTGCAGCGTGGCCACCGCGTCGTTCGGGTCGACCGGGACGGGAGCGTCGTCGAGCAGGGCGGCGGCCATCTCTGCGTAGAAGGCCGGATAGTTGCCCGGTTCGCTGGGGACCGGTTCGGTGTCGTCCGGCGTGCCGACCGTGCCCCAGTGCTCGGGGTCCACTGTGCCCCAGGGCTTTCCGTCGCCGGGTCGGTGGCCCGCACGCAGCGCGTCCTCCTGCGGATCCAGTCCGAAGGTGAGATAGCCGCGCTCCGAACCGAGTACGCGCATCCGCGGGCCCAGCTGGGGTGCGACCGCGCTCATCCACAGATGGGAGCGGATGCCGGAATCGTGTGTCAGCGCGATGAACGCATCGTCCTCGGCCCGCACATCGGCTCGGCGAGAGTCCAATTCGCAGTAGACCTCCGTCGCGGGGCCGAACAGGGTCAGCGCCTGATCGACCAGGTGACTGCCCAGGTCGTAGAGGATGCCCGCCCCGTCCGCGACCTCGCCGACCTCGCGCCAGCTTCCTTTGGAGACCGGCCGCCAGCGCTCGAATCGGGACTCGAACCGGCGCACCTCGCCGAGCTCGCCCGCCTCGATCAAGCGGCGCAACGTCAGGAAGTCGCTGTCCCAGCGGCGATTCTGGAAAACCGTCAAGGCCAGATCGGCCCGCTCGGCCACCGCGATCACCTCCAGCGCCTCATCCACGGTGAGCGCGAACGGCTTGTCCACCACCACCGGAAGTCCCGCGCTCAGCGCCTCGGTCGCCAACCTCGCGTGCGTCCGATTGGGTGTGGCGATCACGACCAGATCGATACCGTCCGGATCGGCGAACAGCTCATCGGTCGTATTCACCACCCGCACACCCGGATACGCCGCGCGGGCCCGCTCCGCGCGCTCGGGGGCGGAGGTGACCACCGCGGCCACCCGCATCCGCGGCTCGGCGGCGATCAGCGGCGCGTGGAACACCTCTCCGGCCAGCCCGTACCCGACCACGGCCACACCCAATTCCGCCATCCAGCTGCCCTTTCACTTCGACCGTCGCCTCGTGCGGTATCGGTTCACCCGAGATTGTCCGGCACGACGCGGCCTCTCGCGAGGCGACCCCGCCGATCGGCTATTCGGTGCCGAAAGCTCCCGAATCGTGGCCGGTGTCCATCGGAATCCAGCCGTTGCTGGAGAATTCCCGTTCGGGCGCGCCCGCCCCGACCAGTCCGTGCTGATCGTTGAGATCGTTGATGAGGTCGGCCACCGGATGCGAATCGCTGTAGTGGTAGCCCTGCGCCAGGGCGAAACCGAGTTCGGTGAGCACCGCGGCCTGATATTCGGTCTCCACGCCCTCGGCGATGACCTGCAGATCCAGCGATCGGCTCAGCGCCGCAATGACTCCCAGCAGCGGCGGAGCCGGGGAATCGGCGCGGATGGCCGCCACGAAGGACTGATCGACCTTCAGGATGTCGCTGGGAATCGTGGCCAGGCGGCTCAGCGAGGAATAGCCGGTGCCGAAATCGTCGATGGCGATGCGCACACCGCGTTCGCGCAACGTGCTGAGATTGCCGATGGCCGTCTGGGATTCGGCCGCCAGCTCGCTCTCGGTGACCTCCAGCACGAGCTGGTCGGCGGGCCAGCCGGTATCGGTCAGAATGCCCGAAACCCGGTCGGCATAATCGGATTCGGCCAGTTCCAGACCGCTCACGTTGACGTTCAGGGTCAGATCGAGCTGGGCGAAGGTCTCCTGCAGACGCGCGGCGTCCGTGCAGGCCCGGCGCAGCACCAGCTCGTCCAGATCGGCGATGAGGTCGTATTCCTCGGCGATGCGGATCAGGCCCTCGGTGGTGACGTCCGGCTGCGCGCTCGAGGACCAGCGCAGCAGCGCCTCCACCCCGACCGCCCGGCCCGCGCCACCCTCGCTCAGGCTCACGATCGGCTGGTAGTGCACATCGAGCGCACCCTTGTCGATGGCCTCGCGCAGCTCCACCGCCAGCGGCAGCTGCCGCGAGGACTCCAGCACCGTCCGATTGCGGCCGGCCTGCTTGGCCCGGTAGAGCCCGACGTCCGCGCGGCTGACCAACAGCGATCCGGATTCGCCGGGCTGCCAGGAGGTCACGCCCGCGGAACAACCGGTGGTGACCGCGGCCCGCAACTGTTCGGTGAGCAGGATCGCGGCTTGCTCGGTGGTGTTGGGCAGCAGCAGGGCGAAGGCGTCACCGCCGTAGCGGGCCAGCTGCTGATCGGGGGCGAGCAGTTTCGACCAGGTGTCGCTCACGCGCTGCAGGACCGCGTCACCCGCGCGATGACCGAGATGATCGTTGATCTTCTGGAAGCGGTCCAGATCCACCAGAACCAGTGCGAGTCCCTGGCCGCTGCGGGCGGCGTGCGCGATCGCGTTGCTGAGCGTGCGATCGAAGCCGCGCCGATTGAGCAGTCCGGTCAGCACATCGATGTCGGCGTCCGAGGCCATCCGGGTCAGAATGCCCACCACGATGCCGGCCCCGACCGTCACCCCGGCCGGGATCACCCCCGCCCACCAGGGCAGATCCCGCGAGGGAACCACCCACAGGCACAGCAGCACCGCGAACGTCACATGGGCCGCAACCCATTGCCAGGCAAAGAAAATCGCGGCATCGCAAGCGATGAAGACGTAGAACGCGGACAGCCCGATCGCCCCGACGGTGTTGGGGAACCAGTGCACCGCGACCGTCACCAGCACCGTCGCGAGGGCGACGTAGCCGTGATGGATCGAATGCGGCAGCCGCGGCCCCCAGATCAGCAGGCTCACGCCCAGCAGCAGCGCCACCGCAGCGGCCGCACCCACCAGCGGCCGGTTACCTTCCGAGCCGGGGGCGATCGCGGTCAGCAGCAGACCGAGCACCCCGCCCATGACGTAGAACGCCCCGGTGGTCCGGGCCATGACCCTTGCCGTCGCCAGCGCCGAAACCGTCCGCACCCGCGTCCGGGTATCGCCGCGCGAGCCGATTCCGCGCACGGCCCCTAGCCTAGACATAGTTGACCCGAGCAGTAGTCACATCCGCAGGAATCGGCGGGCAAAGTCGGATCCGGAGCCCACCATCCCCGGTTTCCCTCGGCGAGTCGGGAAATGCGGGCGCTCTTTCGAATTCGATCGCAAACCATTAGCTACCCATTCCCGGAGGATCCGTGACGTCGTGCCCTAGACCGCTTCCAGAACCTCCTTGCCCACGAACGGCACCAGCGCCTCGGGCACCCGCACCGATCCGTCGGCCTGCTGATGGTTCTCCAACATGGCAACGATCCAGCGCGTGGTGGCCAGCGTGCCGTTCAGGGTCGCGGCGATCTGCGGTTTGCCGTTCTCGTCGCGGTAGCGCACCGACAGCCGGCGTGCCTGGAACGTCGTGCAATTCGAGGTCGAGGTGAGCTCGCGGTAGGTCTGCTGGGTGGGCACCCAGGCCTCGCAGTCGAATTTGCGCGCCGCGGAGCTGCCCAGATCACCGGCGGCCACATCGATCACCCGATACGGCACCTCGATCGCGGCCAGCATCTCCTTCTCCCAGCCGAGCAGACGCTGATGTTCGGCGTCGGCGTCCTCGGGCTTGCAGTAGACGAACATCTCGACCTTGTCGAACTGGTGCACCCGGATGATGCCGCGGGTGTCCTTGCCGTAACTGCCCGCCTCCCTGCGGAAACACGACGACCAGCCCGCGTAGCGCTTGGGACCGGCCGACAGATCCAGGATCTCGCCCGAGTGGTAGCCCGCCAGCGGGACCTCCGAGGTGCCGACCAGATACAGGTCGTCCTCCTCGAGGTGGTAGATCTCCGCCGCGTGCTGGCCCAGGAATCCGGTACCCGCCATGATCTCCGGACGCACCAGCACCGGCGGGATCATCATGCTGAACCCGTTCGCGGTGGCGCGCTGCGCGGCGAGTTGCAGCAGGCCCAGCTGCAGCAGCGCGCCGTATCCGGTCAGGAAGTAGAACCGCGCGCCGGACACCTTGGCCCCGCGCTCCATATCGATCAGCCCGAGCGATTCGCCCAGTTCCAGGTGGTCCTTCGGCGTGAAGTCGAATTCGGGTGCGCTGCCGATGGTTTCGAGCAGGACGAAATCGTCCTCGCCGCCCGCGGGCGCGCCCTCCTGCACGACGTTGGACAGCGCGCGCTGCGCGGTGTCCAGTTCGGCGTTCGCGGCATGCTCGGCGGCCTCGGCCTCCTTGACCTTCGCGGACAACTCCTGCCCGTGCGCGAGCAGACTCGCCCGCTCGTCGGGAGACGCCTTACCGACCTTCTTGCCCAGCGCCTTCTGCTCGGCACGCAGAGAGTCGGCCGTCGCCACCGCGGCGCGCCGCGCCGCATCGGCCTCGAGCAGTGCGTCCACCAGCGCCGGGTCCTCGCCCCGGGCCCGCTGTGACGCGCGGACGACATCGGGCTGTTCCCGCAGGAATCGGAGGTCGATCATGGGCCATAAGCCTAATAGGCCCGGTCCACTCGTATTCCGCAGGTCCGCAGCCTCCTCGCCGACACGGCAACGTCCGATCGAACGCAGACCCGCCCCGGACACCTCGTTCCGACCGGTGAGACCCAGGGGGCCGCGAACCCGCCGTAGCGAAGCGGAGGCAAAAGATACCGTGCCATGATGGGTGCCGATGTCCTTCGAACATGCGCCCACGCGCGAGCCCGAGAACGGACCCGACCCCGAGTGGGCCGAGTCGGCTTCCGAGTGGGACGACACCGCCGAGCCGGATCCGGCCGCACCACGTGCGGGCAGGCACGTACACCTGCCTGCGCACAAGATGCGCTGGGGTCTGCTCGCGGTGGCCGTGGGTGCGGTGGTCGCGGCGATCGTGACGTTGTCCATCTCCGGATTCCGTTCCTCGCACGGACTCGAGGCGCGCGATCCCGGCGGCGGGGGTCCGGCCGGACGGAACAATTCGGTCTTCGGCACCGCGAATTCGGGCGACTGCCTGAGCTGGACCAACGCCAAGACCCTGGATCTGGCGAAGGTCAACTGCGCGGACAAGCATCTGTTCGAGGTCACCGCCGACGTCGATCTGAGCGACTATCCGGGCCGCGAATTCGGTCCGGGCACCCGCTTCCCGGATTCGCTGCGTTTCGCCGAGCTGCGTGACGAGCACTGCGTCACCGCGGCGCAGGCCTACCTGGGCGGACGCCTGGACCCGCGCGGACGTTTCGTGGTCGGCATGATCAATCCCGGCGAGCCCGCGTGGAACAAGGGCGATCGCACCGTGCGCTGCGGACTGCAGCTGGTCAGCGCCACCGGCAACGCCACCCAGCAGAGCGTCGGGCGCGTGCGCGACAGCGATCAGTCGCGCATCTTCGATGCCGGCACCTGCATCGGCATCAACCAGAACCTGCCGACCAACGAACCGGTCGACTGCGCCGATCCCCATGCGTACGAGGTGATGTCGACCGTCGACCTGGGGCAGCAGTTCAGCAGCGGCACGCCCGGGAACGCCGATCAGGACAAGTACATGCAGGATCAGTGTTCACACGTCGCGGATTCCTATCTCGGCGGGCCGAAGGCGCTGATCAACAAGACGCTCACCATCTTCTGGGACAACATCGACGCCCGCAGCTGGCTGGTGGGCAGTCACAAGCTGAACTGCCTGGTGGGCAAGGGCACTCGGGACGGGTTCTCCTCGATCACCGGAACGGCCAAGGGCAATATCATGATCGACGGCCAGGCTCCGGTGCCGCCGCCGAGTACCGGCCGCTCCACCCCGGCCCCGCTGCCCGGTGCGGCCCCGCCGGTGCGATGACCCCGCGGGACCGATCGCGATGACCGTGTCGATGTCACCGGAGCGGTTCGAGGAATTGGTCGGTGACGCACTGGATCTGATCCCGCCCGAACTCACCCGGGCCATCGATAACGTGGTGGTGCTGATCGAGTCACGCAATCCGGAGGATCCGCACCTGCTCGGTCTGTATCAGGGCATCGCCCTGACCGATCGGGTCGACAGTCAATACGCGGGTGCCCTGCCGGACACGGTCACCATCTATCGCGACCCCATTCTCAGGATGTGCGACAGCGCTGAGCAGGTCGTGAACGAGGTGGCCATCACCGTAATTCATGAGATAGCTCACTATTTCGGGATTGACGAAGCCCGGCTGCATGAGTTGGGATGGGGATAGTCTTGTCTGCGGAGTGAGTCAAGCCCGTAAACTTCGGACTCGAGGGAACCGGATCGCGGGCTGCCGCGTCCAAGAACTCGTAGGGGGAATTCTCGTGGTTCCACCGAGGGGTCGGCCTGTGTCGGTCCTACAGTTGACTAGCTGCCACCAGAAGGAGTTCGAGTCATGGTAGATCTCGTTCACGTCGATGCCGAAATCGTGCTCGCGGCCGCCGGTGAGCTCGACCTGCTCGCCGATCGCCTCGCCGCCGCCCAGGGGCTGAGCGGTCCGGCCACCCACGTCATCCCTTCGGGCGCCGAAGAGGTATCCCTCTTGGCCTCCAACCACTTCAACGAGGGCGCCGCCACGCACGACGCGTCGATCGCTCAGGGCATCGTCGAACTGCGCAACGCCGCCACCACGTTGCGGATCCAGGTGGCCGAGTACGCGGCGCAGGACGCCGTCCGCGCCGCGGGTATCACCGCCGTCCAGACCGCGCTCGAGCTCTGACCCGAGACCTCCACTTCAACGTCAACCACAGGGGAAAAGAACAATGGTTGCAGGAATTACCGGCGTGGTCTGGGAAGCCCGTCCGGCAGAAATCAACTCGGCCACACTGCATCTCGGTGCGCACGCGATCCCGATCTCGGCCGCGGCTCCGGCCTGGGCGGGTCTGACCGCGGCATGGACCGATGCCACCGCGACACTCACGCGCGTGATGGCCGAACTGGGCGTCGGCCTGTTGGGCGTCAACGGTATCGCCGCGATGGCCCAGATCACCGCCTTCACCGGCTGGTGCGGCGAGCAGACCGCGATGGCCGCCGCGATGGGCGCCAAGGCCGCCGCGAATGCGACCGCCTATACCGTTGCCTCACTGGTCATGCCGAGCCCGCCGGAGATCGCGGCCGTCGACGCGGCCCGCGTCGCGGCGCACGCCTCCGGCGGTGACGTGTGCGGCGCCGGCGAGGCCGCGGAGGCCGCGTACATGGAGATCCAGATCCGCGCCGCGCTGGTGATGGAGACCTACGAGGCCGCCACCTCGCTGATGGTCGCCACCCCCGCCGCCTTCCTGATGCCGCCGCCGATCGCGATCGGCGCCGGAGCCGTCGGTGGCGCACTGGATGTCGCGCAGGCCGTGCAGGCCGATGTCAACCCGGTCGCCAATGCGATCTCCGCCGCGCAGACGGCGGTGTCCAGCCCGGGTGCCTCCGATGCCGCGACCCAGGTCGCGGGCGTCGCCGGATCCGTGGCCACCTCGGCCGTCCCGACGGTCGGCGATGCCGCCGGCAGCGCGATCTCCGCGGCTACCAACACCACCGCCGCCGCGCCGGGCATGTCCACGAGCATGGTGGGCGGACTCGGTGGCCTCGGCGGCGGCGCCATCGCCACGCGGGCGGTGTCCTTCGCGGGCGGCGGCTCGGTCGGCATCGGCAACGGCGCGGGCAACCTGCAGATCCCCGAGGGCTGGGGCGCGGGTCTGGGCACCAACTTCCCGACCGCCACGGCGCCCGAGATCGCACCGACCACCCCGGCGAGCGCCAACAGCACCCAGCCCGCCTCGACCCGGCCGGTCAGCAGCGGAAATCCGTTGCTGGGCAACCAGGCCGAGGAGGAAGAGGATCTCGAGCACAAGAACGAGCTGGTGCACGGCGAGTACTTCAACGACGGACGGATCATCGCGGCGGGTGTCATCGGGGGCGACCCGAACGCGGAGTCCGCTAGGTGACAGTTCTCGGCGGCGCTGGACGGGGTGGGGCCATGCTCGAATCGGTAGTGCTGACGCTGGACGAGATGCAATTCCTGCTGGACAAATTGCAGATCAGCCAGGTTCCGGTCGTACTGGACACATTTGCCCGGTACGACACGGACGTCAGGCGTAAAGAGGCGTTCGATGCGGCCGCCGAGTCGCTCGCGGCGCGCGATCTTCTGGACGGTGAATTCGTTCACCGGGATCTGGAGGATCGGCTGCGGGCACTCGACCGGCCGCACTGGGCGATCGCGATACGTTGGTACGTCGGCGAACTGGTGAACCGGATGTGCATCGCCAAGGGTGAGGAGATGGAGGTCGTCGCCCTGCGCGGGCCCGACTCCTACGTCATCAGCGAGGCGTCGCATGATCTGCCCGGCACCATCGTCGCCGCGCTGGGCCCGGCCGATCCGCTGGAGCTCGAGGGTATGAACGTGCTCACCGAGGACCTGGAGCCCATCCTCAACGACGCGGGTGACAGCAATGCCACCGCGCAACGCCTGAGCCGAGTGGGCCACCCGCCCCGGGACGCGCAGACCTTGGCCGCGGCCTTGGTCGAGATACCCTCGCACGCCTCGATCGTGGGCGTGATCTACGGAGACGGCAGCCGCGACATCGCGGACGGTGCGGTCGCGATGTTCAACACCCGCAACGGCCGGTTCATCACGACCACCACCCGCTCCGAGGACGACGTGCAGTGGACGTCGCTGGCCTCGGGCACCACAGGGCGGCTGCGCACGGCGATCAAGGACCTCATCGAAAAGCTACCGCTGCGTGAGGAATTCAACCCGCCCGCGGGTGGAATCTGAGTGCGTTCAGCCCATCGGATTATCGGCGTCGGGCGCGGCCTCCCCACCGAACGGCGGGGTGAACCGGCCCCAGCGCGTGCATTCCCAGCCGAGGAATTCGGTTCCGGCATAACGCGGTAGCAGCTCGATCGTCTCGGTGTTGTCGAGATGGTTGTTCGTGGTGAACGGCGGGGTGACCCCGCCCAGCGTCATCCCGACCAGCCGCATGGCCGCGCCATGGCTGACCACCAGGACGTCGCCGTCCTCGCCCGAGGACAACTGGGTCCGCCGAAGCTCCTCCAGCACGGGCAGATACCGGTCGAGCACGTCGCGACCGGTCTCGCCGCCGGGCAGCCGCCGGTCCAGTTCGCCCAGATGCCAGGATTTGTAGATCGTCTGGAAGAGTTCGTGTGCCGCATCGGCATTGCTGCCTTCCAGCTCGCCGACGAACACCTCGGACAGGCCGTCCAGTGCCTGTGCGGGCACCCCGGTCACCGATTCGATGTGCTGCGCGGTCTGCCGGGCCCGCAACGCCTGTGAGCTGAACAGTTTGCGCGGCGGTGCGGCCAATGCGGCGCCGAACGCTTTCGCCTGTGCCACACCGCGTTCGGTGAGCGGCCGGCCCGGCACCCGGGTATCGAGAATCTTGGCGACATTCCCCTCGGTCTCACCGTGCCGCACCAGGACGAGTCTGCCGCTCATAGATCGGCCGTTCCCTTCTTCAGATCCGCCAGCCATGCGGCGGCGGGTTCATCGGGCGGCGGCGGGGCCCCGGTGGGCGAGCCCGCGGGCCACGAACCGAGGAAGCGGATCCGCCCCGCGGTGCGATGCAATGCCTTGAGCGCCTCGGCAACCGCGGTGTCGTCGATATGACCGACGCAGTCCAGGTAGAAGCGGTAGGTGCCCATTCCGGTGCGGGTGGGCCGGGATTCGATGCGGGTCAGATCGACTCCGCGCGTGGCGAATTCGGCGAACACCCGCATCAGCGAACCCGGTTCGTTGGCCAGTTCCAGCACCACCAGCGAGGTCCGGTCCGCACCGGTGCGCGGCGGGGCCTGCCGAGGCCGGGTGACCAGGACGAATCGGGTGACCGCCTGATCGTGATCGGCCACCCCGGAGGCCAGTGCCGCCAGACCGAGTCGTTCCCCGGCCAGCGTGGTCGACACCGCCGCATCGGCATGTCCGGCCACGACGTCCTCGGCGGCCGCGGCATTGGAGGCCGAGGTGTACATCGCGGCCTGCGGCAGATGTTCGTCCAGCCAGCCCCGGACCTGAGCCGCGGCCACCGGATACGCGGCGACAGTGCGCACGTCGGCGAGGGCGATCCCCGGCCGGGCGACGATCGTGAAGGCGACGTCGAGTTCGGTTTCGGCCACGATCTGTAGCCGCGGCCCGAGGGCGAGCGCGTCGAGCGTCGGCGAGATCGACCCCTCCACCGAACTCTCGATCGGCACCACCGCACCCTCGACGGCACCGGCCCGGATCAACTCCAGCGCCGCACCCTGACTGGGCGCGGCGACCCGCTCGACCGGCTCGTCGAAGACGTCGGTGGACTCGAGCTGGACCAGGGCCATCTCGGTGAACGTTCCGGATGGTCCGAAATAGGCGATACGCGGCACGGATACGACATTACCGACCGGTTGCCGGTGGGCTCGGAGTTTGCAGCACTTCCAGGGCTTTCGCGACGCCGTCGGGCGTCTCGGATTCGATCG
Organism: Nocardia jiangxiensis NBRC 101359; assembly: GCF_000308615.1. GTDB lineage: Bacteria > Actinomycetota > Actinomycetes > Mycobacteriales > Mycobacteriaceae > Nocardia > Nocardia jiangxiensis. Next base: position 101,779 of record NZ_BAGB01000002.1, on the reverse strand, counting down.
CGAGCAGCACCTCGCGCAGTGCCTCCACAGCGGCCGGGGCCAGCCCGCGCAGGAATTCCAGGTCCGGATGGGTCAGTGCGCGGCGGATGTCCTCACCGCACAGCGCAGCAACGGTCGCCGCGACCACGGCCACGGCCCGCTCCCCCGAATCGGTGCGGGCGACGAATCCGCCGACGGAATGCGCGGCCACGACGAGGAATTCGGCCACCTGCACATCGGACGCTCCGGCATCGAGCACCGGCGCGGCGGGAGCCTCGGACAGCGGCCGGACCAGCCCGTCCGTCAGTCCGGCCCGGGGCGCGGCGGGCATGGACAAAGTCAGCGGAACCGGTTCGGGAGCAGTGGAATCGTGCGGCACATTTCCACCGTAGCGATCGAAATGCTTGCACAACCGGGCAGATTCACTTAGCTTAGGTTTACCTAACTGACAGATCGTGGCCGGGACCAGCCCTGGAGGTAATGCATGCGACCGAATCCGACCCTCGCGCCGTCCACCGCCGAACGGATCCGCAACGCCTGCGTGCACGCCGATCACGCGACGCTGGCCCTGCCCGGAATCGATCCCGCGACCATCACGGTCCACCACCTCCGCCAGTGCGGCGACGCCGTGGTCGCGGTGCCGATGGACTCACCCGCGGTCGCCGCCGCGGCGCGCGGTGGTGAGGGTGGCGTCCAGGCCGTTCTCGAACTCACCGATCGCACACCGCTGGCGCTGCGGGAGCCGGTCCGGGCGCTGGTCTGGCTGCGCGGGCGCGTGCGCGCCGTCCCCGCCGGAACCCAGCGCCTGCTCGCCTCGGCCGTCGCCGAGGATCATCCGCATCCCGCCCTGCTCGACGTCGGGCACACCACCACCCTGCTGCGCCTGATGATCAATTCCGCGGTGCTGGCGGATTCGACCGGCGCGGAATCGGTCTGCCACGCGGATCTGCGCGAGGCGCGGCCCGATCCGTTCTGGGAACTCGAGGCGGCCTGGCTGCAGCATATGGACGCCGACCACGCCGACGTCGTCGCCCAACTCGCCCGCCACCTGCCGACCCGCCTGCGCGGCGGCGCCATCCACCCCCTCGCGATCGACCGCTACGGCATCAGCCTGCGCGTCGAGACCGACGAGGAGGATCACGACGTGCGCCTGTCCTTCCAGACTCCGGTCGAGGACATCCAATCCCTCAGCCGCGCAGTCCGAATCCTGGTCGGCTGCCCCTTCCTGCACGGCATGCGCCGGATGTAGTCCTCTCGGAGTTCCGCAGCAGGCAGCGCGGTCGGGATGGACGCACCCGGATTAGATTGGCGGGATGGATTCGGCTGCTGATGCTGTTCCGGTGTGGCCTGCGCCCGCCTCCGATCGGGAGCGATGGGCGATCCGGATCGAAATTCTCATCGTTCTGGTCGTCACCTTCGGACTGAGTGGGGCCAGTGCGGCGCTGTCGCTGCTGGAAAGCGCGCTGGCGCCGGGTGGGGTCGGCGGGCAGTCGGTGGCGCTGAATCCGTCGCGGGCCACGCAGTCGACCATCGATCTGCTGTTCCAGCTGTTGAGTGTGCTGCGATTGCTGGGCTGGGGCGCGCTCGGGCTGTATCTGTTGTGGCGCAGCGGATTCGGGCCGCGCCTGGTCGGCCTGGCTCGAATCCGGTTGCGCCGCGACGTCGTTCCCGCACTCGCGCTGGCGGCCCTGATCGGGCTGCCGGGTCTGGGGCTGTATCTGATCGCGCACGCACTCGGGTTGAGCGTCACCATCGTGCCCAGTTCCCTGGGCGATCACTGGTGGCGGCTGCCCGCGCTGATCCTCGCGGCGGTGGCCAATGCCGTGGCCGAGGAGGTGATCGTGGTGGCCTACCTGATCACCCGACTGCGGCAACTGGATTGGTCGCCGAACCGCTCGCTGCTCGCCTCGGCTCTGCTGCGCGGCAGCTATCACCTCTATCAGGGCCTGGGCGGTGGCCTGGGAAATCTGGTGATGGGCCTGATCTTCGGCACGTTCTGGCGACGCACCAACCGCCTGTGGCCATTGATAGTGGCGCACGCCACAATCGACTGCGTCGCGTACATCGGTTACACCGCACTGCACGGCCACGTCTCCTGGCTCCCCTGAAACGCTCAGCTTCTCCCGTTACTATCGCGGAGATGAACGGCGAGCGACCCCCGTACGATCCGCGGGATCCACGGATGCGCCGGGTGCCGCCGAACGGCCCCGGTGCGCGGCGGCCGATGCCGGGTGGTCGAGGTGAACCGCCGCGCATCGAACCCAACCAGGTCATGTACAGGGACGGCCGAGAACAGCCGCTGGCCTGGTCGCGAGGCGGCCCGCAATCCCCACCGCCTCCCCCGCCGCGCGATCGGGGTCCACGACAGGGGTCGGATCGAGGTTGGGCGCCGACACAGCGTCCGGTGCCGTATCGCGAGGGGCCACCGCCGTCGCCGCCCGTCTCGCCCACGCGACGCCAGGAACCTGCGCCGCGTCAACCCCGGGTGCGTCGTCGACGGCATTGGGGGCGTTGGCTTCTGGCGCTGCTGCTCGTGCTGATCATCACACCGACCGCCGCCGGGATCTACCTGGACAGTTCGCTGCATCGGATCGACGCGCTGGGCGCCTATTCCGGACGCGTCGGGCAGACCTCCGGGACGAACTGGCTGCTCACCGGCTCGGACAGTCGCGAGGGGATGACCCAGGCGCAGGAGCAGCAGCTCTCCACCGGCGACGAGGCCGACGCGGGCGGTGAACGCAGCGACACGATCATGTTGGTGCACATTCCGCAGTCGGGCCCGACCACCATCGTCAGCCTCCCGCGCGATTCCTATGTGCCCATTCCGGGTCACGGCCGCGACAAACTGAATGCGGCCTTCGCAGTGGGCGGCCCGAAACTACTGGTACAGACCGTGGAAACCGCGACCGGTCTGCATATCGACCATTTCGCGAAGATCGGCTTCGGCGGCTTCGCCAATATGGTCGACGCGGTCGGCGGCATCGATATGTGTCTGCCGAATGCGATCGATGATCCGAAGGCCGGTCTCAATCTGCCCGCGGGCTGCCAGCACCTCAGCGGCCCGCAGGCACTCGGATTCGTGCGCACCCGCGCCACCCCGCGCGCGGACCTGGACCGGATGAACAATCAGCGCATGTTCCTCGCGGCCCTGCTGAAGAAGGCGACCAGCGCGAGCACCCTGGCCAACCCGTTCAAACTGTGGCCGCTGGCCACCGGCGTCACCGGCACACTGCAGGTGGACAACGGCGATCACATCTGGGACCTGGGCCGCCTGGCCTGGGCACTGCACGCGAACACCGTCGCGACCACCGTGCCCATCGGCGGTTTCGAGACCGTCGACGGCAGCGGCAGCGTCCTGCTCTGGGACAAGACCCAGGCCAGTCAGTTCTTCGCCGACCTCGCCGCCGACAAGACGATTCCGGACGATCTGCTCACCAAATGAGTTCGCCGCGTACGCATTCCGGCCGGTGACGAGCCGAGTCCCTCGCGAGCGGGTCCTCGGCTCGGCCTCGCTCAGCGCAAAGTGACCTGACGCGAACGCAATCCGTCGCGCGAACGTCGCTCGTCCGGGGTCAGGGGGGCATCGGTGGCGAGGGCTTCGCTCAGGCGGGCGCCGAATTCCGTTGCGGGCTTCACCCATTCGGTGGCGTGCCGTTCGCGGTCCAGGTCGAAGACGGGGACCAGCAGGCCGTGGGTACGGAACGAACCCGCGAAGCGGGAACCCTCGCCCAGGTGCAGACCGCCGGAGGTGTGCAGGCGCGCCAGTGCCAGCATCAGCGCGTCCTCGTCCTCCGGGCGGACCCAGCGCAGGTGCGCCTTCTCCCCCGCGTCCACCCACCAGGCCGCACCGATGGCGTCGGCGTCCAAATGCAGCCGGTCGGACGGCATGATCGCCTGATTGGCCTGCTCGATGGTGGCGGCCACCTGCGGATCGGGTTGCACGCCCTCGGGCACCCACCAGTTGAAGTCCTGGTGCACGGTCAGATCCAGGGCCGCGTTCGGATCGATCACCTCGGTCAGCGCCTCGGCCACCGGATCGGCGTCGGCTGCGCTGTTCAGCGATTCGCCGGGCTCGGTGATCTGCGTCCAGGCGATCGCGGCGGCCAGGTCGGCGGCCGGATTCTCGGACTGGAACTGCACCTGCGCAGCGACGAATCCGATCGGTTCGGCGGCGGCGCGCACCAGTGCGGCCACCGCGCCGGGCAGGACCGTGGCCAGGGTCACCGGACGTTTCGCGGCGAACCCGGGTGCGGTCTGCAACGTCGCGGTCGCCGACGGCACGAACTCCCGTAGCGCCACCAGATCGCATTCGGCGGCCAGACCTTCGAACGGACGCGTCACGCCGCGGCTGGCTTGCTCGGCTCGCCGCTCGGCGAGACGCTGGGCCCGGTTGCTGTCGGGCTTGGGAGTATTCCGTTTGCTCTTACCCACGAACGCAGAACCTACAGCGCGAGGCCGCCGGATCGCGATTCACCGTGCCGTCGAACGCCGGGAAGTTGTCCGGCGCACCGGGCGGTCAGTGACTCGGCTGTGAATCGGGCAGCGGCGGAAGCCCGTCCAACAGCGCCTTCGTGCGGCCGGGATGGTTGGTGGCGACCCAGCTGACGCCGAGTTCGGCGCACAGCTTCACATCGTCCGGCTCGTCGACCGTCCAGCAGTACGTCGCACGTCCGGCCACGGCGGCCTTGTCGACCAGGTCGGGATGTTCGCGCAGGGTCTTCACCGAGGGGCCGACGGCGGTCGCGCCGACCGTGGTCGCCGCACTGCCGCCGAGATAGCGGGAGGACTCGCCGAGCAGCACCGTGGGCAGCAGCGGCGCGGCGCGGCGGATCCGCCAGACCGCCGTCGCGGCGAAGGACATCACCACCGCCCGCGAATGCGCCGCCGAGGCGGGTGTCGCGATGCCGAACCGCTGCAGTTCGGCCAGTACCTTGTTCTCCACCAGCGCGCCGTAGCGCACCGGATGTTTGGTCTCGATGAACAGTTTGGTCGGCCGACTGCGCCAATCCAGCACCAGTGAGATCAGCTCGCTCAGGGTCAGTACCGCGGAGGGTTCGCCGTCGGCGCCGAAGTCCAGGGCGCGCAACTCCTCCAGGCTCATCTCGCTGACCAGACCGGTCCCCGACGAGGTGCGATCCACGGTGCGGTCGTGCACACAGACCAGGTGGCCGTCGCGAGTCAGCCGCACATCGCATTCGACGCCGTCGGCGCCCTCCTGCAGGGCCAGCTCGTATGCGGCGAGAGTGTGTTCCGGACGGGCTGCCGAGGCGCCCCGATGCGCGACGACGAACGGCGCACGACTGTCCTGGTTCACTTCGCCATGACCTCCTCCTGCTCGGAGTCCGCACCCGACACGGCCTCCGCACGCACATCCTGCACGACCTCGGCATCCGCTGCGAGCGGGGCCGCCGGACCGGCCGGATCCGGCACGGCCGCAGCGGAATCCGCGTCGTCGGATCCGGCGCCCGCCGGATGCACCGGTTCGATCACCGGAACGGCCGGACCGCCGGTGGGCACCCAGCGCTTGGCCAACCGGCGACGACCGCGCAGATCCAGCCCCTCGCAGGAGCGCACCACCCACAGCGACAGCACCACGACCGCCGTCGCCACCAGATCGGTGTAGACGGTGAAGATCACGCCGTTGGCCTGGGCCTGCAACGTCGACGCGGTACGGAAGCTCAGCGCGACCACGGCCATCACACCGTTGAGCACCCAGACCGACCACCAGATCCGCACCGTCCGCAGCATGCGCGGATCATCGTGCCGACGGGCCAGTTCGGTCAGGAACACCCCGGGCCACAGCAGATTCACCACGGGCACCACACAACCCAGCAGCAGCGCCCACATGCCGCGCGGATCGCGCTGCCCGTCAGCGGCGTAGGCGCGACGCCGGGCCTCGATCAGCCACCCCACCAGCGCGACCGCGGTCATCAGCGCGACCACCAGGGCCAGCACGGCGAAGACCCGCACCGACCAGTCGGACAGGTAGACCAGGATCGGTTCGATCAACCGCGTCCGGTTCCACATCAGCAGCAGGTACCGCCCGAACTCGGCGGCCGCGGACAGCGCGAACAGCACCGCCGTGGTCGTCAACAGCCGGATGAGCCGATCGGTCCACCGGTCCAGCCGCGAACGGGGTGCGGAGATCGGCCGGCGCGGCCGGTCGCGCAGACCCCAGCGCGGGATCTCGGTGTAGCGGGGCGTGGCAACGGGTGCGGAAGTCCTGGACGACGGGCGAGTCTCGCGCGACCGGGGACGCCCCGGCGGCCGGGCGACCCAGCGGTAGTTGCGGCGCTGCGGCGGAGCGTCGACCGGAGCCGGGGACAGCAGCACACCGCGGCAGCGCGGGCACCAGTGCATGGGTCTGCCCTGCACCGCCCATCGTGCACCGCAGCGGGCACAGGGCTGTACGACGGTACTCACCGCCATGCCGGTCCCCCTCTCATCAATAGATCTTCGCCTCGTGATCGCCCTCGGCGGTGAGCGGGCGGCCGGCCTTCTGCCAGGCCACCATGCCGCCGGAGATGTTGACCGCGTCGAAACCGATATGCGTGAGATAGCGCACGACCTGCAGCGATCGCCCACCCTGGCGGCAGACGACGTAGATCTCCCGGTCGTAGTCCAGTTCCTCGGCGCGCGCGGGAATGTCGGCCATCGGGATGTGTACGGCGCCGGGTGCGTGCCCGAGCTGCCACTCGTCGTCCTCCCGGACGTCGAGCAGTGTGGCCGGTGTGGTCCCGGCATCATCGAATTCGGCAGGTACGGCATCCACCGGCACCGATGGAATTTCGGGGCTCGTCACGTCTTCGATCCTGCCACGGCGGCCGGACCGGTGGAGAGTGTGGATAACTTGCGCCGAGTTATCCACATATCCACAACCTCATCCACAGGTCGAGAGTGCCGCGGCGATCGATCCGATCCGAACCCCCTGACCAGCGAGAAGCGCATGTGGGCGACCGATCCGAAACTCCCCTCCTCATGCCGGAGCGGTCGCCCACCACCTTCTACGGGGTCCGCCGCGGGCTGCAGATCCGGCTGGCGGAACTGCGGCGGGGGATCCCGACAACTACTTGGACGGCGCGCAGGGGCGTTCGGTTCCCTCGGTTTCGAAAAATCCCGGCAACACCTAGGGCAAACCGAAATCCCCGACATGTCTGCGGCTATCGGTAGCCTGGGTCCATGGACGCGACCCGCGGGTTACTCGACGGATTGGATACGGCCGGACTCAACACAGCACTCGCCGAAGGCACCTGTCTGGGCCTCGTGCCCGACGCCGCGGCCGCGCGGGTTCGACTCGAACTCGAAGTGCTCACCCTCCCCACCGATGGGCCACCGCCCTCGGATCGCCGGGTGTACCTGACACTCACCGGCGTCAGCCGAGTCGCTGCGTCACTACGCATGCAGCGCTGGGACGATGCCGAACCGCAGGTCTTCCCGCTCACTCTGGACACCCTCGGCGAGGCCATCGCCGGATTCGGCGGCGGCGCCCTGCACGGCTGGGATTTCGTCGACGCCGACGACAGCGGCTGGGCGCTGTGGCGCGAACTGCTGAGCTTCGACACCAAGATCGGCGCCGAACCGGGCACCCATCTGCTGGAGTTCTCCCAGCAGGAAGGTATCGATCCGCGCGAGCTGGATGTGCGGATCTGGTTCGAAGGCGTCTCCATCGCGACCGCCGAGGGCGGCGAGATCCCGCTCGCGGAGTTCATCGCCGGTGGCGCCCGCTGGTGGAAGGCCCACGACGCGTGCGATCCGCGCACCATGCTGCCGGACGTCGCGCCGCCGATGTAGCGCCGCAGAAGATTCCGATCACCGGGAATCTTCCGTTCATCAGGAATTCCGGGGGCACGACCGCCGGTTGCACAGGAGCGGGTGTACGAATGATGGTTGGGTGCGCCCGGCAAGTCCGGGTGCAGACGGCCTGACATACGAGGGAAGGGACATTGTGGCTGAGTACACGCTGCCAGATCTGGATTACGACTACGGGGCTCTGGAGCCGCACATCTCCGGGCAGATCAACGAACTCCACCATTCCAAGCACCACGCCGCTTATGTCGCCGGCGCCAACGCCGCACTCGAGAAGCTGGAAGCGGCCCGTGAGTCCGGTGACCACGGCGCGATCTTCCTGAACGAGAAGAACCTGGCCTTCCACCTGGGTGGGCACGTCAACCACACCATCTGGTGGAAGAACCTGTCCCCGAACGGCGGCGACAAGCCGGTCGGCGACCTGGCCGCGGCCATCGACGACCAGTTCGGTTCGTTCGACAAGTTCCGCGCGCAGTTCACCGCCGCGGCCAACGGCCTGCAGGGTTCGGGCTGGGCCGTGCTGGGCTACGACCAGCTGGGCCAGAAGCTGCTGACCTTCCAGCTGTACGACCAGCAGGCCAACGTGCCGCTGGGCGTGATCCCGCTGCTGCAGGTCGACATGTGGGAGCACGCGTTCTACCTGCAGTACAAGAACGTCAAGGCCGACTACGTGAAGGCGTTCTGGAACGTCGTCAACTGGGCCGACGTGCAGGAGCGTTTCGCTCGGGCGACCGCTCAGGCCAAGGGTCTCGTCTTCGGCTGATACCCGGTGCCGCCCTGCGGCGCACACTCGGCAAATGGGCCCGCGAACCATCCGGTTCGCGGGCCCGTTTCATGTTTCAACGCTGTTACCTGCGCTTTAGCACTCTCTGGTACTTGTGTGCCAGACATTGTTCGGTCCATTCTCGGGTACTCACAACTTCAGGACGGCTCGCTATTCCGGCAGCCATCCCGGACAGACTCGGGAGGCCACGATGCACACGAACGATCCGGTTCGAGTCACGCCATTCCAGGCGCACGGATCACTGCGAGGATTTCTCATCGGAGGCCGCTGGCCGGACACCACGAAGGAGTGGGCGCAGCTATTGGCCCTGGCTGTGCGAGTCGCGACGCTGCCGGGCATTCTCACCACGACCACGGTGTTCGGCGCCCGCGAAGATCTGCCCGACGATCCCGAACCCGGCACGGTGGGCTTGGTACTGGCCGAGGGCCCGGTGCTGGGCGAGCAGGCGCTCGAGCCCGGCCGATTCGCCCGGCACGTGCCACCCGCGCTGATGATGCTGCATCCGCCCTCGGAGACCCGCCCGTCCTTGCCCGAATGCAGTGGTGCGGCCTCGGGCTGCGTACTGCTGCCGGGGGTGCCGCACCTGGGGCTGCAACATCGCGCGGCCTGGGTGGAGGCCGAGTACGACGGCACGGTGACCTCGATGGTCAGCCGGGTGGGCGTGGATCCGATCAGCGATCCCGATACCGCGGTTCTGGCTATGTTGATCGCGGCATGACCGGTCAGGCGCGGAGGCGGCAGCGGAGCGTAACCACGTCGCGCCCCGGGAAGGCCGCCGTTCGACACAGTGTGAGGGTGACCGAAACCTTCCGGGAGGATCGCCAAACTTATTGTGCGCATTGCGATTTCGATTACAGGAGGTTGGCAGCCGGGGCAGATTAGGATAGGCTTGCTCACAGCGAAGGGGAGTAGCCCCCAATCGCGTGGTCGACATACTGATCCTTCCGGGTCCGGCCACGTGAACCGGCGTCGCGGCGGTTGAGCAGATATCCGCCCGCCCGGTGGGCGAGACCTTCGGCCGATAACCAACCAACCGAAATTTCGGGTGCGTTGTCGGCCGGAGACGTCCCGTCTGCGGCCGGCAGGCCGGAGACCTGGGAGCGTAGAAGATGATCGCCACGATATTGCTGAGTTTCGGCGTGCTGTTCCTCGCCGAACTCGGCGACAAATCGCAGCTGATGGCTCTGACCTTCGCGCTGCGCTATCGGTGGTGGGTCGTGCTCGCCGGGATCACCGCCGCCAGCATCGCGGTCAACCTGATCGCCGTCGGGGTCGGACATTTCCTGGGCGCGGCACTGCCGACCAACGTGATCGCCGTGATCACCGCGGTCGTACTGCTCGCGGTCGGCCTGTGGACCCTGCGTGAGACATTCCACACCGACGCGGACGAGGACACCGAGATCGCCGAGAAGGATTCCGGCGCACGCTCGCCGTGGCGGGTGTTCTTCATGGTGCTGTCGGCATTCCTGCTGGCCGAACTCGGTGACCGCACCATGTTCGCCATCATCGCCCTGGCCTCGAACCACAACTGGGTGGCGGTGTGGATCGGCTCGGTCGTGGGCATGGTCGCCGCGGGCGGTGGCGCCATCGCCCTGGGCATCCTGGTCGGCAAGCACGTCCCCGAACGCGCCATCGCCATCGGCTCGGGGCTGCTGTTCCTCTACATCGGCGCGGCCACGCTGCTCTCGGCCTTCGCCCCGGACCTGGGCCGGGTGAGCGAATACGCGATCGCCCTGCTGGCCCCCGCAGTGGCAGGCGGCGTCCTATTGGTGCTCAACTCCCCTGCCTCTCCGCGACTTCGACGTGCCGTTGAGCGCGCGGAGACCGACGCTTCGGGCCGACAGTCGGATGCGGAGGAGGCTTCTGGGCGTGCCCGGTGAGTTACCGGTGTGCTCTCTAAAGGCATCCCCGCTGGTCATGGTGCCGACAGTACCGGGTGATCTGTGTCCGATTGCTATCTACTCGTCAAGAATTCGGGCGACGTGTGCGCTGGGCGGTGCCGAATGACGCTGTGTCCCTGTCGGGCCGGGGCCAGCGAGCAGGACGGGGCGCAGGGAAGACGTGGGGGTGCGGCGCGGGCGCGGTCGGCCGCTGGTGGGCTGTGTCGGGTTTCATTGGTCGGCAGACAAACATTGAGGGGTGGCACCGCTTAGCGGTGCCACCCCTCAATGCTGTTTCGGTTCGATGCGCGGTCTAGCCGGTGCGGCGGCGGGCTACCTCGTTGAGTGCGGGGCCGAGTTTGCCTGCGATGAGTGCGGTCACGTCGGCGTGTGGCTGGTGCCGACGCACGTACGAGTTGCGCAGCACGCGGGAGGTGTTGCCCAACTGGTCGGCGACCTTGGTCACGTCGAGTCCGGCCGAGATGCCTTCGGTGCCCAGGTGTTTGCGCAAACTGTGGGGTGTGACCGCGTCGGGTAGGTCGAGTGCGGCGGCCAGTCGTCGCCAGCGTCGGCCCATGCTCTTGAGGTTGCGGGGCCCGCCGTCGTCCAGGTCGAAGAACAGCAAATCTTCGGGCCAGTCCGCTTTCTCCGGGCGCGGTGGCAGCCCTGCCTTCAACCGGCGCTTGCGGATGTCCTTGCGCACTGCTTCGGACCGGTCTATCCGGGCGGCCAGCATGTCCAGGACCACTTGTGGGAGCTGGACAGACTTGCTGATGAACTTGCCTTGATTCAGGTCTTCGGCGTCGTGTCCGGTGTAGTCGGTCCACACCTGAGCCGAGCCGTCACGGGTGCGGACCGCGCCACGTGGGGTCAGGATTCCGGTGTCGAAATCGATGTCGGACTCGCACACGCCGAGTGTCTGGCCGAGTCGCCATCCGGTTGCGGCGACGAACACCACCCAATCGGCCAGATCCTCGCTCTCGCAGTATTCCGCGACCGTGGGCACGCGCTGTTTCCACGCCCCTTTGCCTTGGCGCTTGTCCAGGGTGGGGCAGGGTGTTTCGGAGGTGTAGACGTCGAGCAGGATGCGCCCGACCGTGGCGGAGTCGACGAACGCGGCACCGCCCCGGCGACGCTGGAAGTTGGCCGGTTTCGGCAGCAACGCTTCGCGGACCGGGTTCCCCGGCGGGAGCGCGCCGACGCGGATGCAGAACCGGAACATCCCGGACAGGATGTTCTCCTTCAGGATGCGCGGGGCGCTGCCGCCGCGCTCGCGGGCGACGTGGCCGAGCATGTCTTCGATCACGGCGGTGTTGATCAGACCGATTTCGCGTTGTCCGTATTTCGGGTTCACGGTGTCGCGCATCATCGGTTCGTAGTTGTTGATCGTTTCGGGGAGCCGCCCGCGCGTGAGTAGATCGTCCTTGTACGCCTTCCACGCCTGCACCAGGGTGGAACGCTTGTTCAGGGCGCTGGCGAGGGTGACCGAGGAATCGATCCACTCCTGTGCGTCATCGATGAAGGCGCGGCGGGCGCGTTCCCCGGTCCGGTCCGGCTTGGCCCGGCCCCGGCTGTCGGTCTCCGGTGGTGATGAGCGGGTGATGCGCTTGTAGTTGCCATTCCAATCACGGGGCCGCCCCGAAGCGGTCCACACGCCCGCTTGCGTCGGGTGCGGTTTCAGGTTCGGTTCGGGGACAGTGCCGGGATCGAGTTCGGGACGACCGCGTCTATTCTGAGCCATGCCTCTATTCCTTTGGAGGGTGTAGTGGTGTTGGCTCCCGTCGCCCGCTGTTGGAGCAGCGGGGTTCAACCGGCGGGGGCCAGCTTCGTTATCGGGATTGCCCGGGGCCTTGTGGTTCCCGGTCGTCTTCGAGAGCCGCGCCGAGCAGCAACACGATGTCGCGCAACGCTTTTGCTCTACCGTGCTCGGACAGTTGCAGGTACATCGGTGCCGTCACGTCGGTGAACATCTGAATGGCGCTAGCCTCGTTCGGCTTGCCGCGCGGGGTGGAATCCAGCGCATCGGCGAGCTTGCGCAGGGTTTCAGCTTGGGGGGTCTTGCCGCTTTCGACGTTGCTGATCGTGCGGACGGGAACCCCGGCAAGCCTGGCCAGGTCTTCCTGAGTGATGTTGCGAGCCTTCCGCTCGGCGGTGATCTGTTCGGCCACCTCTTTCCGCTGGTCGAAGGACAGGGCCGTGAAGTCTGCGCGGGTCCAGTCCCGTTCGTTCGATTGCTCCACGGCCCCATCCTAACAACTATTTCAGGAAATATATGTCTTATGCAGGAACTAGCTAGGCGGCGGCGGTGCCGCCGCGTCGGGTGCGTTGTTCCTGATCAGCGATCCATTCCTCGACGTCGGTGCGGCGGTAGACGATCTTGCGGCCCAAGGCGAAGGAGGCGGGGCCGTAGCCGATGTGCCGCCAGTAGCGCAGGGTGCCGACGGTGAGCTTGTACTCATGGGCCAGTTCGGCGGTGGTCAGCCAATCTTCACGGTGGTGGCGGTGCGGGGTGGCGTCGGCCGGGGTGGCGGGTTCGTGTTCGGACATCGGGGTTCCTCTCAGGCGGCGGTGCGGCGGGCGGCTGGTTGCTGGGCCAGGTCGGTGAGGCGGCGGGGTACGGAGTGCGTGGCCGGGTGCCAGACGGGTCCGGCGGGACCGTGTTCGGTGATGTCGATGGCGGTGGCGCTGGCGACGCTCAGCCCTGCCGACAGATGCGCGTCTGCGGCGAGCTGACGGTGGAAATGGGTGTGCCGTCGCGGGTGGGCGAAGACGAACAGAATCGGAACGTTCATGCCCGCGCGGGCCAATTCCCGGTAGCGCTCGAGCTTGGCTGTCACGTCGTCTATTTTCTCGGTACCGTTGTCGAATTCGAGAAAGAATTCCAGCGCGACACCGTTTTCCTCCCATTCTCCATATGAGTCGGGCCGGACGATACCGGCGCAGTATTCTGCGGTTTTCGGTTCATTCCACCATTCCCGCAATACGCACTCGTCGTTATTTCGGGCGTGTAATCCGAGCCGGGAAAAGAATTCGTTGATTCCGAGGAGGTGGTCTAGATTCTGCGATCTGGATATGCGCAGCATCCTTTCCTGCGTTTTGGATGGAGTGGGAATTGTTCGGCGGTCGCGGTCGGCAGCAACGATCATCGCGCCGAGCGGACCGAGGGTGTAGCGCCACGGGATCGAGCCGGGGCCGGGGCAGTGACGGAATCGGGCCAGTACGCCGCGCGTGGTGAGCTTGGCAAGCCTTTTCCTGGCTACGTTCTCACTCGCGAACAGCAACGCGGCGATCTGCGGGCTGGTGAGTACGTGATGGGCTGCCAGTAGGGACAGCAACTGCATGTCCCTACTGGTGAGCTGACGTTGAGCAGCTACCGCGTCGGTGAGGGTATATGTCCGTGTGGGGGTGGCTATAGAAGCCAGTCGGGGTTTTCCGGTCACCATGAATCCCACCCCTGGAACTGGGTAGACGGGTCGGGCGGGGTATCCCGGCGGGTGTCCCGCTCTAAGTGGGACACCGGACGCGCGACCGGATGGGACACCCGGCGGGACACCCGGTGGCCGCTGGTATCGCGGTGTCGCTGATGTGCTGCGGTCAACTCGGAGCGCTGCCGCAACTCGGTCCGCCGGTCATGGGACAGGCCCGCTGTTTCCCGTGCCGCCGTGCGCATTGTTTCGGCGCGTCCGAGTAATTCCGGCGGGAGCGGCAGGGTGGTGATGCTGAACGGTTCCACAGCCATTCCCTGGTCTATTATGCGCACGGATGCGGCGTATCCGTCGCGATTCCGCAAATCGGTGTGATCGAATACCGGCTCGAAATGCGGCGTCAGGGTACGGGCATCGTCCGGCGAGACAGTGAACACGACCTTGTTGCGGGCGTTGGCGTCGACCGCGCCCCGAATATCCGGCGGTAGCTGGGCAAGGTGCTGATGCGCCAAAACCAGCGACAGCCGATACCCGCGTGCTTCGGCGAGGACTTGATCGATCCCGATCGGCAGGTGCAGGAAATTGTGGCATTCGTCCACGATGATCGTCGCGTCCGGCCGTTGTTCGGGTGGAATGGCCGCGCGGCGGGTGGTTGCCTGCCACAATCCCGACAGCAACAGTGATCCGACCAGTTGCGCACCGTGCTCCCCGATTTCCCCTTTCGGCAACCGGGCGATCAATATTCCCCCGTCCAGAATGTCGGAGAGCGTGAAAGTGGACGCGGGGGCGGTGAGCAGGTCGCGGGCGAAGCGATGCGAGATCACATCCCGCAGCCGGGAGATCACCGGCCCGCACAACTGCTGCCGTTGCGCCGGGCTCATCTCCCGGAAGCCTTGCCAGAAGCCTGCGAACCCGCCCGGCTCCCCGTACTGGTCCACGATCGGCCGGTGATAGCCCGGATCGGTCAGGATGGTCACTACGTCGGCGAGGGTGGAGCCGGGACGCTGGGCCAGGGTCAGGCAGGCGGCGGAGAACATTTCGTCCATACGCGGGCCCCACCATTGCGCGTACACCTTGCGGAAGGTTCCGATCACCGTCCGCGCGGCGAACTCCCGCCCCTCCGCATCACCGTCATCCCCGGACGCGGGAGCCAGGACGTTCCACGCTGGTGGTGCGGAGCGTTCGGCCGGGTCCAGCACGACCAGCCGCCCGCCCGCATCCTGCGGAAGACGGGCAAGCACGTTGTCGGCAAGGTCGCCCTGGCAGTCGATCAGCACCACCCCGCGCCCGGCGTCGGCTTCGGCGAGGGCGTGGTGAGCGAGCCAGGTGGACTTGCCCGACCCGGTCACTCCAGGAACATGCAGGTGGTACCGGGCGGATTCGACTGGCAAGCCGAGCATCCAGCCATCGGCCCCGACGCCCAACGGTTTCGGTGCCGCGCGCTCCGGTGCATCTGCCGGGACGAGCCGCAACCGGCCCACGGCGGGCGTGCTGTTCTCATGATCAGGTTGTTGTGCAGGCATGACGGAACTCCTTTGCAGCTCAACGGAAATCAGACGGCGGAACACTGCGCGACCCAGCCCCGGGACGCGGCCGGGCTGGGGCTGTCCGGCTACGGTGGCCAGGCAGGGCAGGGGGCGGGAGCCACAGACCACCGCGGTGGCCTACCTGCCCCGGCCGCGGTGCTCGCTTGTCGGCACCGGCCACCGGTGGCGGGGTTGTGCGCGATGGCGGGGCGGGGTGCCCGAGGCGGGGCACGCTGGGGCGTGCGGTGCGGGTGCGGGCATGCACCACCGGGAGCCCGAACCGGGCCGCGTCGGCAGGCAGGTGCCAGAGCGCGGCGACTTCGCTCACGGTGGCGATGAACGTCCGGCCCGGACGTCGCACCAGCACCCGGTGCCCGCTCCAGACGCGACGCGACCGCAGGCCGCCGACAGCGGCGTCGGCGATCGCATCGAACCCGCCCTCGATCTCCCACACCGCATCCCGGCGCGGCACCGGGCCCTCGGACACCAGCCCGACGCGCAAGGTCGCCGACAAGTGCGGGCCCGCCGCCATTTTCGCTGTCTCCGCACTCTGACGGGCTGCGGCCAGCGGCGGCAGCGACGCAGCCGGGGCCGGACGGACCGAGGTGGAGGTACGCGGGTCCGCATACAGCGTGCGCACCAGCGCCAACAGTTCGCTCAGCCCGACACCCAGCGCCTTCCCCAGGAGCTTGGGAAGAGTGCGGCGGTAGTAGGGGGCCAGGACCAGCTGCACGAACCCGGTCTCACCGGCCGGGCGGGCACACAACCGGCCCAGCACCCCCGACAGCGGGTCCGGCACCGGGGCCGGACCGGTCCGGGCGGACAGGCGGGTGCCGGTCCACGGTGCCCACACTCCGTTACGGGCGGTCACCTCCACGGCCATCGCCCGACCAGCCAGAGCGGGCGGGGTAGTGACAGTGACCTTCGCACCGGGCCAGGCATCGGTGAGAGCCGCCGTGACGACGCCGGGGTTCATCCGGGGCGGCACCCAGACCCCCATGCGCGCCCCGGCCGCCGTGGCCACGATCTCGAGAACGACATGACGCGCAGCCACGCCGACACGGCGAGTGCGGTGCAGCCCGCCGGCCATCCGGCGGGCGAACACGCCGGCCGCCTCCGCCGTCACCGACGCGGGCACCTCGATGTCCAACCACACCGCCCGCGCGGCCTCACGCGCACGCCAGCGACGCACACACACCCAGACGATCGAGACGACGAACGCGAGCATGCCCGCCAGCACGGCCAGCAGCGGCCAGTACGCCGCCACCAGCCCCACCACATCGGGCCAATGAAACTGGTGAGTAAGAAGTTTGGCAATCATCAATCGAACCGCCTTCCGATCCAAAAGGGGCAACGAAACAGACCCGACACAGCACGTGCGACCGACGCCGTGTCGGCACAGGTTCCGGGGCGCGTGCCGGGCGGACGGATGTGCGCCCGCCCGGCACGCGACAAGAAAGCGATCAGGCAGCGGCCTGGTCGTCCAGCATGATGACGGTGAACGGCTCGCCGCCGTAGGAGGCGTTCTCCACCTCGCTGCGAAGGTGGCCTTCACAGACCGGCAACTCGTAAACGCCGTCGGCATCGGTCAGCACCGCGACCGCGAGCTGCTGGCAGTGCATCGCCCGCATCACGACGTTGGTCATGATGTAGCCGCACCCGTCGACAGGACACCGCCAGCCGTGCCGCCAGCCCGCGAACTCGAGCAAGTCACCATGACGCGGGCAGCCCTGCCGCTCGACACCGCAGAGGAACGGCAGCCGCCATGTCGGCGTGATGTCGAAATCGGTCAGATGCACCCCGATCAGCGTCCGCAACCACCGACGCGTGAGCGCATCGGCCACGCGCCCGGCCGGACCGGGCCGCACCCGATCCAGCCCAGGCACCAGCAACCGCAACCGCTCCTCCGCCACATCCACCAGCCGCGAACGCACACTCCGCGCGTCGCCGTCACCGGAAACGAATTCCTCAACCGCCGCGTCCACCTGGTTGCGGCCACGATCAGCGTTCGTGTTCTCACTCATGAAAAGTTCCTCCAAACAGGGATTTTCGATTCAGCAGGGATACGCGGCGGAAGGCGGCAGGACACCGCCGCGCCGCACGTCCGCCCGCAATGCGGGACGGACAATCGGTAACGCCGACAACACCTCCAATCCGATCGCCTTGCCGGTACCTCCGGCGGGTGGCGTCATATGAGGACTCCGGTTGAAGACCCGTTTTTAGACACGGTGTGATCTAAAACACGCAAAGAAATCGGAGAAGAAGCGTCGAGACCACCTGTCGCCCACCGGATACGAGGCGGTTCGAAGGCGTTCGGCGGTGTGCGTCGGCATCGCAGACTCCTTCCTGAACGCGGTTGCCGTAAAAGGTGCCTCTACTTACTTAATTCCAGCGAAGGGGTCGATTTGGGACACGGTGTGAGCTGACACACACAAAAGAGATCGCAGACGAAGCAGCAGGATTGGAGGGCGCACATAGCAGGAGTGATACACGTCGCCAATCTCCGAGCACTCTCCAAACGATCTCCAGACAATCTCCGCGCGCTCTCCAAACGGCCCCCGCGCACTCACAAGTGCCGGTCGATGGCGACGCGAACCGCATCCGAAAAAATTTCGAATGCGGACATGAACGGACTTCGAGAACGGCGGTTCGAGGGGGTATGTCGGCATCGCAATCTCCTTCCGGGGTATGACTCCGGTCATCTGTGCCTCTACCTATTAACTTCCAGCGGAGGGTCCGATTTTGGACACGACGTGAGCTGACACACACCGAAAAGATCGGAGAAGAAGCATCGGGATTGGAAGGCCCACAGTCGGATTGATACACATCGAGCACACCCAAACCACACCGAAAGCACACTCGAACGACACCGAGACCACACCCAAACCGCACCCGGACGTACGCAAGCGCAGGTCAGCGACTACGCGAATTGCATGCGAAAATTTCGTGGCCGCGAGCAAAGGAAGCTCGGGAAACGGGTTCGACGGCGTGCATCGGCATCGCAATCTCCTGCCGGGGCGCGGCTACTGGTGAGATACGGGTGCCGCAATCCCTGTCATGAGCGTGCCCACACGCCGACGTCGGGCAGCAACATGGTTGGCAAAGCCGTTGGGGCCGAGCCGCTTCCTTGGCTCGGCCCCAACGGCCGTTCGTGTATGAGTGATGTGTCGTACGCAGCGATTACGGTCGATTCCGACGGCTAGACGATTCTGGTGGTCCGGGGTGGCCGAGTTCGGCCGGGGTAGTCGCGGAGCCGCGCAGCGCCTTCTTGGCCCGCGCGAGGCGGCCACGCCGTCCGTCGGCCAGGTCCACACCGCCCCAGATGCCGTGGTGCACGTCTGAGATCAATGCTTCCTGAGCGCAGGTTGGCCGAACCGGACACTCGCTCCAGCACACGTCGACCGCCGGAGCGACCGCCTGGGCACGCAACAGTCCGCGCTGCTCGGGCCACCACATCTCCGGTGGATACTTGCGACAGGCTGCTCGGGTGCGCCACTCACGCTGGCTCAACTCGTCGTCCTTTCCTGACCAAGGGCCGCGACCCATCCCGCTATCTCGTTCCTGCCGCGCCGGAGCGGCGCGGGCCGACGGCATAGACGTGCCTCGGACGGGGTTTCCTCATAGGGCTGGAAGGTTCGACCACGCGTGCGTACAGCGCCCACGTGCCTACCAGTTCACGCAGCTCAGCCGCATTTTCGGCGGTCAGGTCAATCTCATACGTTTCTTTGTCGAGCCCGAAGACCACCGTCTCCGCAGCCGCCGAGACGCCGTCGCGATCATCGACCAGCTCGACATGTGTCCGCTCCAACTTTTCCAATTCCTTCCGTTGTAAATAGTTCTCATCCCCGTACGTCAGGCCCTCGGGGCGGCGGCGGCATAGGTGCAGGCGCTTGGCCGTCACCAGCTGTGCCCGCGCGGCGGTGCGATGCAGGAGGGGTGCGCGGCGGGCGATCTCGCACAGCCCAGCCGGAATCCGATGATCATGGTCATCGGCCAGGCTCACAGCCGTCCCCTTCCGCTTCGCGCGGAAGGATGTGATAGTCGACCGAGAGCGGCACCGCACCGTCCGTCCAGCTGATCGACACGAACTTGCCCTCGGCCGTAGCCTCGGCCGCAGTGTCCAAGTAGCCCTTGACGAACCGGTGCACGTTGTCGAACTCTTCGATGTCCGGCACGCTCGCGCGGCACTGTGCCGCCCGGCTATCAAGATCCTCCCGCTCCTCGGGCAACGTGAAACTGCGGACTTCCCCGCCGAACCGCCCGAACAGGTACGCATCCATCCCGATCACCGGCCCCTGATGCCCGGCACCGCGATGGATGCACTCCGGTGTACATGTTGCGTGCGCAGCACCGTGCTCACCGCCGTTCCGCTGGTCGGCATGGCGAGGCTGGCCGCCACCATCGCGAAGATCGCGAAGCTGTAGCGCTGCCGATCGGTATATGTCACGTTCTCACTCCAAGACTTCAGATAGGGCCGCAATCGATATCAGTGCGGCGCAACAGTTTTCGATACAGGGCCAGGCCCTCGCCGGTGAGCCAGTACACCGGTTCACGGTGCCGCCCAGCCGTCGGCGAGGTTCCCGTGGCCACATACCCGCCCTCCAGTAGCCAGCGCAGCGCTGCGATAGTCGGCCCCAGGCTGAAACTGCCCGCGAGACTGCGGGCCGAGATCGGCTTCCCGATCAATCCCAACGCTCGAACAGTCCGAACCAGGCTGCGCGAGACCTCCACGCGGCCACCAGCAGGACCCGATACCCGCCCTGCCCCGCCCGCCCGGCTCAGATGGTTCCGCACGAATTCTCTTGGACTGTAAAGAATTCCGCCCAATACTCGCCCCGAATCGCGTCCCACAGCTCCGACAGTTTCGGGAACCGCTCACGCATCTCCGCCAAGTCAGGGGCAGCAGCGGGCACGGTCGCCGAGAAAAGAGGAGCTGTCTCGGATTCATTGCGCACCAGCAGTATTCGCACGCAGTGGTGATCCAGGCTCCAGCTCGCGATCCAGCCCACTGCTTCGGTACAGCGTTCACTCATACCGGCCCCTCGAGAAAGGTTAGTGATTGCCTTCGCCGCCAGATGCCCTCGCGGTCGCATCAGGTGATGGGCCCAATTCCGAAAGCTTGCTCAGCACATCGCGGATCGTCTGCGCAGACGGCTCGCTGAGTCCGTTCGATTCGCCGGGCAGTGGCGGGAACGCGAGTCCTCGCGCGGCGGCACGCTCGCGCGGGCTCCACCTGGGCGGCACGAGTCGGCCCGCATCCACCAGCGTCCGGTACGCCGCCGCTTTCCATGCACACCGGTCAACTTGGCAGGTGAGATGGTGGCGCATCTGCTCATGCGCCAGTGCGACATCGGCGCGGCCACACGCTTGCGGTGATGCCACTATTACCGCCGCGCTCATCTACGCCACCCCCGACTCGACCCGTGCGGGCTGCACGGCCCGCACCCAGGTCTCTGCCGGGCACACGGTCTCCAGATCGAAGTCTTCGCAGACGCGTGCCGGTTGATTGTCGACGTGCGCCAGGTCGTACACCACGATCGTTTCAACATCGAGGCCGCTCGCAATGCCCAGGGAATACCCGACAGGGTCAGTCGTGTCCTGTGGGGGCCGCACGGTGTACAGGTAGTCGTAGCCCAACGCTCGGGCGTGCCGTGCAACAGCGTCCGCATGTCGAGGCGCGTCGAGCCCGGACAGGTCACCCCGCACGAACCCCACTGCCTTCGGCCGCCCTCCCGGGGGCTCCGAATCCTGTTCTCTCGCTATCTTGTTCGTCATATTTCTGGCGGTGATGCGTGACTGGAGATCGGTCGAAGTATCGAAGGTTTGCATATTCATGGCTGTCCCGCCGCTTGTCGATGTGTGGTCCGTTCTCTTGCCTGTGGAAGCGGTGCTGCGCGATGGCGTCGGCCGCTTGGCACCCTTTGAGTACAGCACCGTTAGAAGTGAAAGTGGAGACATAACAGATCAAGTCCAATCAGATAGAATCATTCCAGATCAACTGGAATGATTTTGTAGCCTCGCTAACGAAAGTGGTGGCAATGAACGCTCAGCCAACGACTACGACGCTCCCGCGCAGACTGCTGGCTCGACGACTGCTCGAGCTGCGCGAGCAGGCCAAGCTCACGAGGGACAAGGCGGCCAAGCTAGCGGAGATGAGTTCGCAGACGTTGTGGCGCTTGGAAAATGGGCAGGTAGCCCAGGTCAAGAAGATGGTGATCCGGGCACTGTGCAATGCCTACAACGCCAGCGACGAAGATCAGCGCGCGCTGTTGTGGCTGGCAGAGGAAGCCCGCAAGACTGGTTGGTGGCAGTCCTACGGCGATGCGATCTTCGGCAACGTCGATCTGTTCATCGGTCTCGAACAGGCCGCGCGGCGCGTCACGTCGTTTCAGCTGACGTTGTTGCCAGGGTTGGTACAGACGGCCGAATACCGGCGCGCGGTGGCGCGAATCAATATTCCGCCGTTGACGGACGAAGAGATCGACCGACACGTTGAATTGCTTACGAAACGGCAAGAGCGCCTTGAAGAATCGCGGGAGCGGTTCAGTCTGTACGTGACGCTGAGCGAGGCCGCCGTGCGTCATCCCATCGGCGGTCGCGCCATCATGGCTGCTCAGTTGCGGCATCTCGTCCGGCTCACTCATCGATCGAATGTGTCGATCCGAATCGTTCCGTTGACCGTGGGGTGTTTCCTCGGGCTCGATGTCGGCCCGTTCGTCTTGCTGGAGTTTCCGGAGCATGTGAACCCCGCTCTCACCGAGCCTCCTGTGGTCTATATCGAGGGCTACACTGGGGCTTTGTACCTGGACAAACCCGACGAGATCGAGCAGTACCGGACAGCGCTTTCCGCTATCGAGAGCGCTGCACTGAATCAGTCGGAGTCCAGGGCGTTGCTGATGAAGATCGCAGAGGAGTACGAAGCGTGAGCGTCGACCTGTCCACGGCGAAGTGGTTCAAGAGCAGCCGCAGCGGAGTCGGGAAGGATTGCGTGGAGGTTGCGCACCTGGAGGGCGGCATGGTTGGGGTTCGCGACTCGAAGAACCCGGACGGCCCAGCGCTGGTGTTCGCGCCTGCGGAGTGGGACGCTTTCACTTCGAATCTGCCGGATCGCAGCGTCAGCCGGTCATAGGAATCCTCCAAACATTGATTTGAACGGGGGCCCCGCCGCAGTGGCGGGGTCCTACTTGTCTCCGGACAGTTGAGACCGGATGCGTTCGAGTGCTGCCGAACATTCGATGGCCAATTCGCGCATCCCAGCCTTCTCGGTCGCCCTGATCGCGCGCTGGATCTGATGTGGTATGCGGTGGCGTTCCGCGGACTGCACTGCTTCGGCGAATACTGTTGCAGCGGTATCAGTTTCGCCGATGGAAGCGAGTACCTCGCCGCTCGTTACGCGTTCGATGATGTGCCATTGTGGCGCGGCGGGTGTGCCGGTCGGCTCGCGGACCAGTCGGCTGGCCTCGCCGATGCGGCCGGTGCCCATCAGTCCTCGAATCTCTATCTCGCGCAAGGTGAACGGATGGAATAGCAGGCCGCTGCCCGGGTGGCTGTCGAGCAGGCTGCGATAGGCGCTCAGGGTGTTGTCGAAGGCCTCGGCATCACCGAGTTCGCCTGCGGCTCTGCACAAGAACGCGAGCGAGCTACCTGTCTCGGCGGGGTCGGTCGATAACTCCAGGGACTGTTCCAACCGCGCAACAGCCGCACCAGGTTGTCCGGACTTCCGCAGTTCGTTGCCGTGCATTCTGAGCGTGTGGGCGTAGAACACCGGCTCGCCGAGATGTGCTGCCACTTTGGCTGCCTGACCGGTCCATCGGGCCGCTGCTGATAGCCGTTCTTCGGGCAGCACAGTGCCGAGCGACACTCCGAGAGCGGTGCGGGCCTGCGCCAGCAGAATCAGACTGTCGCGTTCCATATGCCCCTCGGCCGCGCGAGCTTCCAAACGTGCCACCAAGGGCCACAACTCGTTGACAGCTTCGACAGCATGACCGGATTGGCGGGCAATCTCGGCAAGTCGTACGGTGCTATCGCCGAATTGGAGCATCGCCCGGTATTCGGCGTCGTCGACGCCGGTTACACCCAGTACATGGGCAGGCACGCCGATCCGTGCGGCGATGTGCCGTCGGCTGGTCACGTCGGTGATGGCGCGCTTGCCGGTTTCGATCATCGAGACGTACGAGCTGTCGTACCCCAATAGCTCAGCCAGCGCGATTTGATTCATGCCGTTGATGCGACGGTAAGTACGCAGGATGGTCGGGAGGTCACGCGTGGCGATCGCGGTTGCCGCTTCGGGGGAGGCCCACAGCCACACCGCCGACGTGATGGGCGCAGCCCGGACGGCCGGGGGCGTGGCGTCGTTGCTGGCGGCGCAGGTGGGGCACACGAGTTCAGTTGCGTAGGAACCGATCACGACGCCGCATACCTCACACCTGCGCCCGACCACCTTCGCCGCCTAGACGTTCTCTGCGGCGCGCAACTGCGCAAACCACGTCATGATCGACCGCTTATACCCGTCCGGCATGTTCAACGCGGCAATGTCGCCCTCGGCGAACAGCCCGACCTCCTTGTGCTCATGAGAGAGCACCGGTTCGGCATCGGTGTCCGGATAGCAGCCATAGGTCACGATGAACACGTGCTTTTCGGCTTCGTTGATGTAGTACATCCACGAATCGAGAATCGGCCCGGTCGTCACCGGCCACCGTGTCTCTTCGGAAATTTCGCGGGCCACGCACTCCTCCGGCGTCTCATCCGGTTCGATTCGGCCGCCCGGTAGCTCCCACTCCTCACGTTCGTTCTTCAGCAGCAGCACCCGGCCGTCACGGACGACCACGCCCTTGATCGAGATCGAATACATATGCGGTACGTAACCGGAAGCAGTCATAGCGGCGACGCTAGCAGCCGAAACACCCCCGCGACGCGGTGTCGAGATGACAATCTGTCAGTGGACCCCCAGCACACACCGGCGCACCGTTGGGAGATGTTCGTTGACTTGCAACAAGATTGGGCCGCCAAGATCGCAGCCCAGCTCACCAAGGACGGCTTCGCTCGTTTCGACGGCATCCGGACCCGAACGCAACTCGTGACGCTCAGCGCATCGCTGGGCGCAATCATCGCCCACCGTGACAGCAACGATGACGGCGTAACCACGCTCGAGAACAGGGCAGAACTCGGCCAGCGTCTCGGGTTCGCAGGCTTCGGCACCGGTGCCCTACCACCCCACACCGACCGCTCAGGCGAGATCAACCCGCCTGCCCTCCTGTTGTTGGTGTGCGGCCACAGGAGCGCATCAGGTGGGGAATGCCTCGCGATCGACGGCCGCAGCGTCTACACCGATCTGATGCACACCAATCCGCGAGCGATACAAGCCCTAACCCGGCCCCGCACAGCACTTTTCGGCGGTGCTTCCGGTTATCTGGGATCGGTGTTCGAGCACACCCAGGGCGGGCGGATACGGATTCGGCTGCGCATGGACGGCCTCGTCCAGTACTCCCCGGAACTCACCCCGTGGCTCCCAGCTCTGACCGCTGCCATCGAACAGCACACGACGCGCTTTGCACTCGATCCTGGCCACGGCTACGTCCTGCACAACCATCGCTGGCTGCACGGACGGACCGCATTCACCGGAGACCGCCTCATGTACCGGCTGAGCCTGAACCCGCACCCCGAGTTCGCAATTCCGTCAGGCTTCCAGTTTCCCGACATCCCGGCGGTGGCCTGATGAACGTCGACTACGACACCGTACGCATCACGATCCAATTCGAGAACGGGTCCGACGATCCCAACCACTACCCCTACTACGACGAATGCGGATTCGAACCCGGCCCGCTCACCCCCGGCCAAGCCCACCGACTCCTCCAGATCCACCTCCACGGCGACACCGTGCAATGTCGGCAGAAACAAGCCGCCCTACGAGTCCTCGAGGCGGCCGGGCGGATTCATCGAGCGCGCCGACCGAGGATACGAACACGGTGGTGCCCATAGATACCTACCGTCGATGCGCCCCAGCCCCAGCAACCACGCCCCGGACCCGAGAACGCCGACGTTGCCCAACGTCGACATGCACGCAATCGCCCGCCCCGTCCTGGTTGCTGGCCAGCTGTCGGTACTTGTCATCAATCGCACCATTTAATAGCTGACGTCGGCCAACGCCGCCCGCACGTCTCAACGCTAGTAATCGATATCACAGCTGCAATCCGACAGTATCTCAGCGTATCCGCAGCTCAGTGCGGCAATGCCGTCCACGGCACCCAACGCTGTTCACCATTGACAACGACACCAATCGCACGTTAGTTCTATGTGAGTACATGGAGTTACCCGTGTACTCACGAAATCAGTAGCCCGGACTTGTCCCTCAGTGCGGGGTGATCTGTTCCGGGGACCCGAACAGATCTCCGCTGCGGCGCAGTAGTTGCAACAGCGGCTCGCGCAACGCTTGCAAACCGTCCGGATCGTCGGCGGCAACTCGGGCGGTGACCATCGCGCTGATCGCGGCGACCAGGGTCTGGCAGGCGAAATGTTGTTCGGCGGTGTGGGCGTCGAGGATCTGGGCGACCATCACGGCGAATGATTCCTGCAACTCGCCGCGGCGGGCGATGGCCTCCGGGCCGACCGCGTAGACCTCGATGAGAAACAGCCGGGCATCGGCCGGATCGGCGGCCAGGCCGCCCAGATACGCGCCGAGCATCGCCTCGATCCGCTGCTCACGGGTGGCCGCATCGGGCAGCGTTCCGGTCGCCTCGACGATCCGTTCCTGCAGGAGATGCGCGGCTCGCTCGTAGGCGGCCTCGAAACAGTCCTCCTTGGAGCGGAACTGCTCGTAGAACGTCTCCCGCGACACCCCGGCCCGTTTGATGATCGCCGCGACAGACGTTCCGATATAACCGTTTTCGGTCATCGCCTGCGCCATCGCGCTCAGGATCCGGTCGCGCTGGGAGGCGATCACCGTCTCCCGCGGCAGCCCGTGACGGCCCCGGGGCAACTGCCGACTGATCGCGGCCGGATCTGACATCGATGCGACTCCATTGTTCGCGTGCGGATTCTCTCCATTTCATTCTGGCCCACCGGAGATCGACGCCGGACGTGACGCCGGAGACGCCACCGATCGGTAAGACGGTTACTGTTCCTCTTGACGGAAGGCCAGCGAAGGGCCGTCACCAACGAGAGGACCAAACACCGTGGAGATTTCGGGCTCTGCCGCAATCATCACCGGCGCTGCGTCCGGCCTGGGTGCCGCGACCGCCAAGCGGTTCGCCGACCAGGGCGCGACCGTATTCGGATTCGATCTGCAGCAGTCGATCGAACGGGCAGGCGACAGCGTTCCCGCCGGTGTCATCCTGCTCCCCACCGATGTGACCAGCGGCGATGAGGTCACCACCTCGGTCACGACGGTCGTGGAATCCGGCGTCCCGCTGCGCATCGTGGTCAACTGCGCCGGAGTCGGCTGGGCGGGACGGATCCTGTCCAAGAACGGCCCGCACGATCTGGAGCTGTTCCGCACGGTAATCACGGTCAACCTGCTGGGCACGTTCAACGTGATGCGCGTGGCCGCCGACGCGATCTCCAAGACCGAGGCCATCGACGAGTACGGCCAGCGTGGCGTGGTGATCAACACCGCGTCGGTGGCGGCATTCGAGGGTCAGATCGGCCAGATCGCCTACTCCGCGTCCAAGGGCGGCGTCGCCGGAATGACCGTTCCGGCCGCACGTGACCTGGCACAGTTCGGCATCCGGGTGAACACCATCGCCCCCGGCATCATCGACACCCCCATGCTGGCCGGTGTCACCGAGGAGTACCGCAAGGGCCTCGAGGCCGGCGTGCCGTTCCCCTCGCGGCTGGGCCGCCCGGACGAGTACGCGCAGCTGGCGCAGTACATCACCGAGCACGACTACCTCAACGGCGAGACCTTCCGGATGGACGGCGCGCTGCGCATGGCGCCGCGGTAATTCTGCCGAAAAAATCAGGCCCGCACCGGAACTCGGTGCGGGCCTGATGTCGTTCGACCGCGTGACGCAGTCGGATCCCCGGGCCGGACGTCCGGGATCGACGACTACTGGGCGCGAACGCCGGAAGCCTGCGGGCCCTTCTTGCCCTGGGTGATCTCGAAGGTGACGCTCTGCCCCTCCTCGAGGGCCTTGTACCCGTTACCCTCGATCTCCGAGTAGTGCACGAATACGTCGGCGCCGCCGTCGTGGGAGATGAAGCCGTAGCCCTTCTCCGCGTTGAACCACTTCACGGTTCCCTGAACCATTATTTCTCCTGACGAGGTGTTGTCCGATCGCCGCGGACCGCGATGACCGGGTGGTCGCATCCAGACGGCGACTACTACTTGCCCGGCAAGGAGAAGCGACGCCCGCACAATGTTCCGCGCGAGCATGTTGAAACACGAGCACACAAAAACTGCGACCAACATGTATAACACCCTGGTCGCGGGCCGAGTTCCGAGATCACCAATACAGTGATCTGGATCACAATTCGTGCGCACGGGCCCCGCCGACGAGGCGCAGGCCCGTGCGCACGGTGCGGCTACAGCGTGCGGGTCAGCCGATCGGTGAGCACCCCGGCGAAGTGCGCCGGATCCTTCAACTCCCCACCCTCGGCGAGAACCGCAGTGCCGTACAGCAATTCGGCGGTCTCGGCGAGTTCGACGGAGTCACCGGCATCGGCGGACTCCTTGTCCTTCAGATATGCCTCGCGCAGACCCGTCACCAGCGGGTGGGTCGGATTCAGCTCCAGGATCCGCTTGGATTCCGGAAGCGCCTGCCCCGACGCGCGGTACATCCGCTCCAGCTGCGGGGTGAAGTCGAAGACGTCCCCGACCAGGCAGGCGGGCGAAGTGGTCAGACGCGAGCTGAGCCGGACCTGCTTGATGCTGTCGTCCAGGGCCTTCTGCAGCCAGGTGCACACCTCGCCGAATTCCTTGTCCTGCTGCTCACGCAGCTGCTCGGAGGCCTTCTTCTCCTCCTCGGACTCCAGATCCACCTCACCCTTGGCGATGGACTGGAACGCCTTGCCGTCGAATTCGGTGACCTGACCGACCCACATCTCGTCGACCGGATCGGTGAGCACCAGCACCTCGAGGCCCTTGGCCTTGAACGCCTCCATGTGCGGGGATGCCTCGATCTGCCGACGCGATTCGCCGGTCATGTAGAAGATCTTGTCCTGGCCCTCGGCCATGCGCGCCACATAGTCCGCCAGCGAGGTCGGCTTCTCGTCCGAATGCGTGGACGCGAAAGACGAGACCTGCAACAGGGTTTCGCGGTTGTCGAAGTCGGACAGCAAGCCCTCCTTGAGAACTCGCCCGAACTCCCGCCAGAACGTCTCGTACGAGGTCTTGTCCTCGGCCTGCTGCAGATCCTTCACCGTCGAGAGCACCTTGCGCACAAGACGTTTGCGGATCGCCTGGATCTGCCGGTCCTGCTGCAGGATCTCGCGAGAGACGTTGAGCGAGAGGTCCTGTGCGTCGACCACACCCTTGACGAAGCGCAGATACTCCGGCATCAACTCTTCGCAGTTGTCCATGATGAACACCCGGCGCACGTACAGCTGCACGCCGCGCTGATGCTCGCGCATGAACAGATCGAACGGCGCCTGCGACGGAATGAACAGCAGCGCTTGATATTCGAATGTGCCCTCGGCCTTGAACGGGATGATCTCCAGTGGATCGTCCCAGGCGTGCGAGACGTGCTTGTAGAACTCCTTGTACTCCTCGTCGGAGACCTCGCTGCGCGGGCGCGTCCACAGCGCCTTCTGCGAATTGAGCGTCTGATCCTCGAGGATCGTCTTCTCTTCCTTCTCCTCCCCTTCACCCTCGGTGACGGTCCGCTCGACCTGCATGCGGATCGGCCAGGCGATGAAATCGGAGTACTTCTTGACGATCTCGCGGAGCTTCCACTCCTGCGTGTAGTCGAAGAGGTGATCGTCCTCGTCCGCGGGCATCAGATGCAGGGACACCGCGGTGCCCTGCGGCGCGGAATCCAGCGTCTCGATGGTGTAGCTCGACGAACCGGCCGCGGACTCCCAGCGGGTCGCCTCCGACTCACCTGCCTTACGGGTGGTCAAGGTGACCTTGTCGGCCACCATGAATGTCGAATAGAAACCGATGCCGAACTGGCCGATCAACTCCTCGGCCGCCTGATCGGGCTTCGCCTCGAGCAACTGCTTGCGCAGCTGGGCGGTGCCGGACTTGGCCAGCGTGCCGATCAGATCCACCACCTCGGCGCGCGACATGCCCACACCGTTGTCGCGGACGGTCAGGATCCGGTTGTCCTTGTCGACTTCCAGCTCGATGTGCAGATCGGCGGTGTCGACCTCGAGATCCTTGTCCTGATAGGACAGCAGGCGCAGCTTGTCCAGGGCATCGGAGGCGTTGGAGATCAGTTCCCGCAGGAATGTGTCCTTGTTGGAGTAGACCGAGTGGATCATCAATTCCAGAAGCTGATGGGTCTCGGCCTGAAACTCGAGTTTCTCGACGTGCTCAGTCACGTGCCGATAGTACGTCGGGGGTGATCGGGCTCGCGAAAGTCCGCCATGCTCGGCACCTCGGCCTCGGCGCTGCGGCCGCCGGGCGCCGAAGGAACCATCCATTCGCGCAACGCCTGCGTCGCGCGCACATCGTCCTCGTTGTACTCCAGCAGTCTGGTGCGCTGGGTGAGATCGATCTCGCCGTCGTCGTAGCCGACCGCCAGGCGATACCAGCTCATCGACGCCTCACCGCCGGCCTCGGCATCGCGCCAGGCGAAACCGGCGACCGGCGCGACCTTCTTCAAACCCTTGCCGTTCGGGCAGATGAACTGCTCGGAGACCACCTGGAACATGTCCACCCATTCCGGGCCGTCCACGAATTCGCGCACCTGCTGTTCGGTGGGCACGCCCGGCATACCCGCGAACCGGCGCGCCGACTCGTACATCCACTTGTCCTCGGCGTTACGCGAATAGCAGTAGGCGGCAAAGGTTTTCCCGGTCGCGGCGGCCTCGGTGCGCCGGGCCATCAGCCAGGTCCAGAATTCGGCGAACGAGCGCCCCTCGTCCTGTGTGGGCACCGGATCCCAGGTCACGAACGGCCGGTACACCCCGTCCAGCAGCGTGCCCCACAGGTATGCGCCGTATTCCTGATAGCTCTCCAGGTCCACGTCCACCTCGACATCCGCGCGGCGCACCTGCAACCGCTCGACCCGCCGGACCAGCGGCGCGCCGGAGATCCAGGCGCGGGCGGTGACCACCGCCTCGGCGAACGGCTCGTACTGCCAGTCGTCCGGCGCCTCCCCCGACCACCCGGCCAGTTCCTCGACCGTCTCCACGTCGTGACGACGCAGCAGCTCCGCGCGGGAGCCCGGCGCGACCAGGCTGACATCGTGATGTTCGGTCAGCCAGCGCTCACAGCTGAGCTCGTCGGGCGTGCCCGACCGGGACCACCACGGGCACTGCCGGCATTCGGGCACCTTGGACGGCACCGTCGGCAGCTCGCCGCGGATCACCGCGATCCGATCGGCGTAACGGCGGTCGTAATCGTCCAGCAGTCCGGTCAGATCGTGGATCAGAATGCGATCGAAAGCCAGGCCGATCGCGCCGCCGACCAGGGCCGGACTGGCCAGACCGTGCCGCTGCAACATGCGATACAGATGCGCCAGGCGCTGCTGGTCGCGCGGCTGCGTGCGGGTGCGCACATGCCGGTCCGGCTGCGGATTCCATTGGTACAGATCGGAAGTCAGCGGGTGATGGTCGGCCGGATCGGGCTGGCGGGCATCGGTCACCTTGTGATTGACCACGATCACCGGGATATAACCGCCGCGCATCCGATCCCGCAGCAGGATCTCCGAACCCCCGCGCCGCCCGGTATCGGGCTCCTGCGGCAGCACCGCACCCCAGATATGCAGCGCCCCTTCCGAACACGCCTGCATGGTCGCCTCCGCGCGCACCGCGGCAGGCTGCGCCGGATCGATCACCACCCACTGCTCGGGCTGAACCGCGACCAGCGTGTCACGCACATGCTCCCGATGCGCGACGGCCGCATCCCGCCGCTGCTGCACCCCCGCATCCTCGGCAACCCCCGACAGCACCCGCGGATACGTGGCAGTCAGATGCAACCGATGCCGACACCCGATCAACGACCGCGCATCCAGAAACGCCCCCCGCCCACTCCGCTCCCGTTCGGACACACCGGAATCGGACCCGCCACCCTGCACCGAAGCCCCCTGCCCGCGCGCCGGATTGCCGTTGTCCTCGAGACCTTCTCGGTCACCACTGCCCGATTCCACACCTAGCAGTATGGTCCCCACCACCGACACTGTGTCTTCGGCCTCCGCTGCGCTCCGGCGGGGCCGCGGCCCCCTGAGGGCCGATTCTTCCCTCCCTCCGCTCCCCCGCTTCGCTCCCCCGCTCCGGTCAGTCCAGAATCGACCCGGGCCGCGGCCTTCGGAGTTGGCGTTACCCCGGGTGGACGGGCCTGGGTTGTCCCAGGACCCTGGGTTGTCCCAGGACTCTGCCCTTCTTTGGCTCAGTGGCTGCGCTCCCGGCTCCGTCAAGCCGGAATCGACCCGGGCCGCGGCCGTCGGTGTTGGCGTTACCTGGGGTGGACGGGCCTGGGTGGTCCCTGGGGTCCTGCCTTCTTGGTTCAGTGGCTGCGCTCCCGGCTCCGTCAAGCCGGAATCGGCCCAGGAAGCGGCCTTCAGAGTTGGTGTTATCCCGGGTGAACGGGCCTGGGTTGTCCCAGGGCTCCCTGCCTTCTTGGCTCAGTGGCTGCTCTCCCGCTCCGTCAGGCCGGAATCGGCCCAGGGCGCGGCCTTGGGTGCTGTCGTTACCCGGGTGCCTCAGGACTCTGCCTCCTTTGGCTCGGTCGCTGCGCTCCGCCGCTTCGTCACACGGAATCGCCCGGGCCGCAGGCTTGGAGCCGGCGTTATCGGGGATTGACGAGCCCGGGCTGATCTTGGACTCCGCACTTCGGAGATGCGCCGGAGCCGACCGCCCCGAACTCACAACTGTGTGCCCGCGAACTCACATGCTGTGGTGCTAGGAGAACCCGAGTCGGGTATACATTTCACCGAGTACGTACCACGCAAAACTGGCCGGTAGGCCACCGCGAACCAACGGCGACAGGGCACAGCGCAACCACAACGGGTTTGCGGCCGGCTCGCCGTTTCGGGGTCGCCGCGCACGCGACGAAGGAGCAAGCGGCGGCCCCGAAACGGCGAGCCTCAGGGGCCGCAAACCCCGCCGGAGCGAAGCGAAGGCCAAAGATACGGAGGCTGCAATGGGGTTGTTCACCAAGCGCAAGCGGCGCGCGGACCGCAAAGCCGAGGCGAAGGCCCTCAAGCACAAGGCTGGGCTGGAGGCCAAGCTCGGGGCGCGCAACGAGCGCAGACGCAATCGGGTCGAGGCGCGCACCCAGCGCGCGGTGGCCAAACAGCAGATCACGACGCTCAAGGCCGAGGAGAAGGCCGCGCTGAAGACGGCCGAGAAGGCCGAGCGAGAGTTGTTCAGCGCCGGGCAGATCAAGAAGTATCTGGGCGTGGCCCGGGTCCTGATCCCCGTGCTCGCACCGCTGGCCTACCGCGCCGCGACCTTCCTGCGCGGGCAGATCGACACCCGCCGCGCGCACCGGCTGGGCATCGGGCTGGACCAGCTCGGCGACTACTCCGGACATGGCGCACGGCTGCAGGCGCGGATCAGCGGCGCGGAATCGGCGCTGTCCGAGATCGCCGACTCCGCCGCCAAGGACGCCGAGACCCAGCAGTTCATCACCGCCTCGCGGGACCGGCTGAACAGCCTGACCGCCGCGGTCCGCACCGCCGAGCAGATGCCCGCCCCGCGTCGTCGCGCGGTGCACACCTCGATCTCCAACGAGCTGTCCGGCGTCGAATCCGACGTCCTGGCACGCCTGGGCGTGCGCTGACCCGCACATCGATCTTTTCCGACCGGCGATGTACCGCACGCCAGCACCGGGGTCCGGAGGCCGAACGGCCGCCGGGCCCTTTCGGGGTGTGCTGGTCGGCGCGACGGTCGCCACCCTCGCGGTGGCCGCGCACGGACTGGCCGGCGGCGGCTGGCCGGGGTCCGCGCCGCTGACCTTGCTGCTGTGCACCGCAGCCGGAATCGGTGCGATCGCGACCCTGCTCCCGGTCCCGGCCGGAACCCCCTCCCGCACAGCCCTTCTGGCCGCCCTGGCCGCCGGACAGTCGGCCGCGCATCTGGCGCTGTCCCTCCCCGGATCGGACTCGATGGCCGCGGGCCGCGAATCCTGCGGTGCGGCAGGCACATTCCTGTCCGCCGTCGGCCTGCACAACGGTCCGATGGCCGCGGCGCACGCGCTCGCGACGCTGGTCTGCGCAGTACTCATCATCGCCGCCGAACGGCTGTACACGGTTGTCTCCCGGGCGATCCGGACCATCATCGGACCGACCCGGCCATTGCCGCCCGCACCTCGCGCGCCCCGCTGGCTCGATGCGCCCCCGCACATCCACCGCCTACTGCACGCCGGATCCCTCGGTTCGCGCGCACCGCCGATGCCGGTCTGATCACCTCCCATTCCCCTGATCAGCACCCTCATCACTGCACGCAGAAAGCACACTCATGCCCATCGGAATTTCGCGCGCCCTCCTCACGACGGGCGCCGCGGCCGCGCTGGCCCTGCTGGCCACCGGCACCGCCGCCGCCCACGTCCACGTCACCTCACCGGGCGCGACCCAGGGCGGCGACGCCGTCCTGACCTTCCGCGTCCCCGACGAATCGGACACCGCGTCCACGACCAGCCTCGCGGTCACCCTGCCCGCGGTGGACGAGGCCCGCACCCAGCCGCTGCCGGGCTGGACCGCGAAACTGGACAAGAACGACAAGAATCAGTACACGACCGTCACCTGGACCGCCGATCCCGGCACCCCGGGTATCGCACCCGATCAGTTCCAGCAGTTCACGGTGTTGGTCGCGCCACTGCCCAAGCAGGACCACGCCGAATTCCCGGCCGTGCAGACCTACAGCGACGGCAAGGTCGTCAGCTGGAATCAGCCGACCGGCCCGGATGGCAAGGAGCCGGACAACCCGGTCCCGACGCTGACCCTGGCCGCCGCCGGATCCGGCCCCATGAGCGCCGGGACCGAGTCGGCGACCCCCTCCGAATCCGATTCCACCGCCCGCTGGCTCGGCGGTGTCGGGCTGGTCCTGGGCGCACTCGGCGCGGCCCTGGGGCTGGGCGCGCTGATCCGGGGTCGGCGCGCATGATCCGCCGGACGCTCGGCGCGGTCGCGATCGCGCTGCTGACCGCCGGACTGGCCGTCCTGGGGGCCGGTCCGGCCGCGGCACATTCGATCCTCGTCTCGGTCGATCCGGCGGACGGCGCGCAGCTGTCCACCGGTCCGGCCCGGGTGACGTTCACGTTCAACGAGAATCTGCAGCCCAGTTTCCCGTCGGTGACCGTGGTCGGTCCGGACGGCAATCTGTGGTCCGAGGGACAGCCCGTCGTGGACGGTCCGCGCGTCAGCATGGCGGTCCGCGAACTCGGTCCGGCGGGCAAGTACACGATGGCCTACCGGGTGACCTCCGCGGACGGCCATCCGGTCAGCGGGACCCGCAGCTTCACCCTCACCACGGCCGGTCACGGAACACCCGGACCGAAGGCCAGCGCCGGGAGCAGCTCCGGCGGCGGTGGCGGGTCCGGCGGGGTTCCGGTCTGGGTGTTCATCGTCGGGGCCGTCGTGCTGTTCGGTGGCGGACTGGCCTTCGCACTGCTCGGCGGGAAGAAGACGAGTAAGCGGTGAGCCCGAAGACGACCGGCGGCGGTTCCCCCGCCCTGCGGTCGGCGTTGTTGCTGGTCGTCCCGGCCGCTGTCCTGGGCACGGTCCTGGCCTGGGCGCTGGCCGCGACGGACCCGCTGCAGTCCGAGGCGCCGGTCCGCGCGCTTGCGGACTGCGCCGGGGCCACCGTGGTCGGACTGGCCGCGCTGCCCCGGCTGCATCGCCGGATCGATCCGCCGTGGCGGCAGCTGGCCGTGGTCGGCGGGATCTGGACGGTTCTGGAGTTCGCGGTGCTGGCCTGCGCCGCGGCCCAGGTCGTCGGGGTGCCGGTGAGCCGGTTGGGGATGAACGCTTTCGGCACGTATCTGGCCCATGTCAGCAGCGGACAGGTCGGCATCGCGATCCTGGTCGGGACCGCCGTGGTGACCGGATACTGCGCCCTGGCCCACCGGCAGCCGGACCGGGCCGCGATCGATCTGGTGCTGATGTTCGCGGCCGTGGCCCTGGAGCTGCGGCCGATCACCGGACACATGTCCCAGCAGCCTCTCGGGGCGGTCTTCGCGGCCGTGCACGTGCTGGCCGCGGCGGCCTGGTTCGGACTGCTGCTGGCCCTGACCCTGGTGCTGCGTTCGCGTGGCGAATGGGCCCGGGTGCTGCCGCGATATTCGGCCTGGGCGCTGCCCGCGGTGGCCGCGGTCACGGTCAGCGGCATCATCGACGGACTGGTCAAACTCGGCGGACTGACACCTCTGGTGGACACCGGTTACGGCCGGATCCTGCTGGCCAAGGCGGTCCTGCTGATCGGACTGCTGGTCCTGGGCTGGTGGTGGCGGCGCAGCTGGGTGCCCGCGGCCGCGGACCATCGCCTGTCCGCGGACAGCTCGCTGCGTCGCGCGATCGCCGAAGTCGTGGTGATCGCGGTGGTGTTCGGCCTGGCTGCCACCCTGTCCGTCACGGCCTGAACACCTCGGTCCGGCAGCGTTTCCGAGCTCCGAACGAAGCTCGCAGAAAGGTCTCAGGGAACGCTGACGGGCACCATGGCAAGCTTGCAGCCGTGACCGAATCAGCCAACACCGTCGCCACCGCAGACCTCGCCGATGAGATCGGTCCCGAGATCCGTAGTTGCGACACCCAATTCACGCAGTTCGGCGGTCGCGAGGTATTCGCGGGCCGCATCGTCACGATCCGCTGTTTCCAGGACAACCTCCTGGTCAAACAGACCCTGGGCGAGCCGGGCGAGGGCCGGGTGCTGGTCGTCGACGGCGGCGCAAGTGTGCACACCGCGCTGGTCGGGGACATCATCGCCGGGCGCGGCGTGAGCAACGGCTGGTCCGGTGTCGTGGTCAACGGCGCGGTCCGCGATTCCGCGATCCTGCGCACCCTGGACATCGGCCTGAAGGCCCTGGGCACCAACCCGCGCAAGAGCACCCAGACCGGTTCCGGCGAACGTGACGTACCCGTCGAATTCGGCGGCGTCACCTTCGTCCCGGGCGAGATGCTGTACAGCGATCACGACGGAATCGTCGTCCGCGCCGAATGAGCCCGCGCCGCGGCGTCAAGCCCCGTTGCTGACCCGGGCCCGATGTCCGGCGATGGTGACCACGTCACCGGCCTGCAGCTGACGGCCCCGCCGCAGTTCGACCTCGTCGTTCACGCGCACCAGACCGGCGGCGATCACGGTCTTGGCCTCCGAGCCGCTGTCGATCAGGTTGGCCAGCTTCAAGAATTGCCCGAGTCGAATGACCTCGTCTTCGATCGGCACATCGACTGGATCCGACATGGGTAACATCTTCACCTTTCGCGCCCGCGGCGGCGCATCCACCCCCCGCGGCGATCTCGACGCGCCCGCGCGGGGCGCGAACATGCACGCCGACGTTCCGCATTCGAGCGAGGTCAACATTCACACTGGTTCGGTGACATCGACATCCGGCGTAGCGCCTTCCGAGCGCCGGCGCTCCAAGACCGACCGACCGCACAACGGCGAGCGCGCCCCGCGCTCTCCGGAGGTTCCGCACCGCGCACACGGACGACTCAGCGAGGTTCCGCATCTGGCGGGACTGGTCCTGGGCACCTTCGCGGTGCTGTGTGCGCTGTGGAGCATCTCGCCCGGTCTGCGGTTCATCACGCAGGTGCCGCGGCACTACATCGACGACTACTACTTCGACGCCCCGGAGACCTCGCTGGTGTGGGCGTTGATCGTCGGCCTGCTCGCGGGTGCGACGGCCAGCCGAAAACGCATCGCGTGGTGGCTGCTGGTGGCGTACATGGCCTCGTTCGCGGCCGCCAACGCCGTCGAATTCGGTGACGAACGCAATATCAGTTCGCTGATCGCGTTGATCGTCCACGTCGTGGTGATCGGTCTGCTGATCGCGGCCTGGCCCGAGTTCTACACCCAGGTCCGCCGTGCGGCGGTGTGGAAGGCGCTCGGTGTCCTGGCGGGCGGGCTGACCACCGGATTCCTGCTCGGCTGGGGATTGGTGGAGTTGCTGCCCGGGACGTTGCCGCGCGGTGTGGAACGTCCGGCCTGGGCGGTGTCCAAGGTGACCGCGGCGATCCTGGTCAGCACCGACAGTTTCGACGGTCACCCCAGACATTTCGTGGATCTGCTGCTGGGTTTCTTCGGTTTCCTCGCGGTGATGGCGGCGGCGATGGTGCTGTTCAGCTCCCAGCGCGCCTCCAATGCGCTGACCGGGCTGGACGAATCGGCGTTGCGCGGGCTGCTCGAACGTTCGGACGTCGAGGATTCGCTGGGGTACTTCGCCACCCGACGCGACAAGGCCGTCGTCTTCGCGCCCAGCGGCAAGGCCGCGGTCACCTATCGCGTGGAACTGGGCGTCTGCCTGGCCTCGGGTGATCCGATCGGTCCGAAGGAGGCCTGGCCGCAGGCCATCGACGCGTGGTTGCGCCTGGCCGATCAGTACGGCTGGGCGCCGGCGGTGATGGGCGCGAGCGAGTTGGGCGCGACCGCGTATCGCCGAGCCGGGCTGTCGGCACTGCGCCTGGGTGACGAGGCGATTCTGGAGACCCGCACGTTCTCCCTGGCGGGCCCGGAGATGAAGCAGGTGCGTCAGGCCGCGAACCGCCTGCGCAAACAGGGCATCACCGTGCGCATCCGGCGGCACAACGAAATCACCCCCGAGGAGTTCACCCGGGTCATCGCGAACGCCGACGCCTGGCGCGACACCGAGACCGAACGCGGATTCTCCATGGCGCTCGGCCGGCTGGGCGATCCACTGGACGGCGACTGCCTGCTGGTCGAGGCCGTCGCCGCCGGCGAATCCGAATCCGACGAACGCGTCCTGGGCATGCTCTCGCTGGTCCCGTGGGGTCGCACCGGTGTCTCGCTGGAGTTGATGCGGCGAGATCCCAAGGGCCCCAACGGCGTCATGGAGTTGATGATCTCCCAGCTGGCGCTGAGTTCGGAGCAGTACGGCATCACCCGGGTCTCGCTGAACTTCGCGGTGTTCCGCGCGGTCTTCGAGGAGGGGGGGCGGATCGGCGCGGGTCCGGTGCTGCGGCTGTGGCGCGGCGTGCTGATGTTCTTCTCGCGCTGGTGGCAGCTCGAGGCGCTGTACCGGTCCAATGTGAAGTATCAGCCGCAGTGGGTGCCGCGGTTCTCGCTGTTCGAGGAACGTCGCCAACTGGTCCGGGTGGCCGTGGCCAGCGCGCTGGCCGAGGGTTTTCTGCCGCGCTTCGGCACACAGCCGGACCCCATGCTGCACACCGGAATTCGCTCGGCCGTCCCGTCGACCATGACCGGACTGCACGCGGACGGCAGCCCGCCGGAGTTGCCCGCCGAGGAACTCGAGCAGCGCGGTCCGCGTCGCCCGGAACAGGTCCGGGTGCGGATGGACAAGGTCTCCCGGCTCGAGGCCGCCGGGATCGACTCCTATCCGGTCGCCTATCCGCCCACCCATTCGGTCCTGGACGCGCGTCGCTCACCGAAGGGCACGACCGTGCGGGTATGCGGACGGCTGCTGCGGATCCGCGATTACGGCGGGGTGATCTTCGCGGTGCTGCGGGACTGGTCCGGCGATATCCAGCTGGTCATCGACCGTGGACGAGTCGGCACGGACCGGGCGCACGAATTCGACGAATTCTTCGATCTGGGCGATCTGATCGAGGTCAGCGGACAGATCGGCGCCAGCCGTCGCGGCGAGTTGTCGCTGCTGGCGCAGGACTGGCGGATGATCGGCAAATGCCTGCACCCGCTGCCGGACAAGTGGCGCGGTCTGGCCGATCCCGAGGCCCGGGTGCGCCAGCGCTACGTCGACATGGCGATCAACGTCGACACCCGCGAGATCCTGGCCAAGCGCAGCGCGGTGGTCCGCTCGCTGCGGGACACGCTCAACGGCTGGGGATTCCTCGAGGTGGAGACCCCGGTGCTGCAACAGGTGCACGGCGGCGCGAACGCCACCCCGTTCCAGACCCACATCAACGCCTACGACCTGGACCTGTATCTGCGCATCGCACCCGAGCTGTATCTGAAGCGGCTGTGCGTGGGCGGTATGGAGAAGGTGTTCGAACTGGGTCGGGTGTTCCGCAACGAGGGCGTGGACTACAGCCACAATCCGGAGTTCACGATTCTGGAAGCCTATGAGGCGCACAGCGATTACATGCGGATGATGCACGCCTGCCGACAGCTCATCCAGGACGCCGCCCTCGCCGCGAACGGGAAGATGGTCGCCATGCGCCCGCAGCCGGACGGTTCGCTGGCCGAGGTCGACATCTCCGGGGACTGGCCGGTCAAGACCGTGCACGATGCGATCTCGCAGGCCCTGGGCGAGACGATCTCCGCCGAGACCGATATCGAGCGGCTGCGTGCGCTGTGCGACCGGGCCGAGGTGCCGTACCAGTGCGGCTGGGACGAGGGTCAGATCGTGCTGGAGATGTACGAGCACCTGGTCGAGGACCGCACCGAGGAGCCGACCTTCTACATCGACTTCCCCACCTCGGTCTCCCCGTTGACCCGCGCCCATCGCAGCATCGCGGGCGTGGCCGAACGCTGGGATCTGGTGGCCTGGGGCGTCGAGCTGGGCACCGCGTACAGCGAGCTGACCAATCCCATCGAACAGCGCAAGCGGCTCACCGAACAGTCCCTGCTGGCCGCCGGCGGTGATCCGGAGGCGATGGAACTGGACGAGGACTTCCTGCAGGCCCTCGAACACGCCATGCCCCCGACCGGTGGCCTGGGCGTCGGCGTGGACCGGGTGGTCATGCTCATCACCGGCCGCAGTATCCGCGAGACGTTGCCGTTCCCGCTGGTCAAACCACGCACCTGAGGGGTTGCGCATCGTCCGGGGCATGCCGGGATGACGGCGGTGCGCACCCATACGGCACAGTAATGACGTGCAGCTGGTACTGGTACGTCATGCCCAACCGGAGCGTCTGATCACCGCCGACGGTCCGGCCGATCCGGATCTGACCGAGATCGGCCTCGAACAGGCCGCGCGCGTCCCCGACGCGCTGGCCCGGCTCGAGGGGGGCGGTCATCGCATCGCCCGCATCGTGTCGAGTCCGCAACGCCGGGCCTTCGCGACCGCCGGGCCCAGTGCCGCGAAATTCGGCCTGCCGGTGGACGTTTTCGACGGACTCGCCGAATACG
This sequence comes from Nocardia jiangxiensis NBRC 101359, assembly GCF_000308615.1. Classification (GTDB taxonomy): domain Bacteria; phylum Actinomycetota; class Actinomycetes; order Mycobacteriales; family Mycobacteriaceae; genus Nocardia; species Nocardia jiangxiensis. The sequence goes on along the minus strand of NZ_BAGB01000002.1, from coordinate 61,056 downwards.
ACCGGGAGCTACCGGCCTACGTACCGATCGAGGACGCCCGCAAGGCTGCGGAGGGATCCGATTCCGCGCAGGCGGAATTCGCGGCGGTGTATCGCCGGATCAAGGCGGGACATCTGCCCGAGCAGATCGACGGCGACGCATTCTTCGCGCGGGTTTCGGGGGCGATCGAGGAGATCGTGGCGGCGGCCGACCATTCCGATACCGTGGTGGCCTTCGCGCACGGCGGGGTGGTCAATGCGCTGGTGCAGCGGATCCTGGATCTGGAACGCCCGCTGACCTTTCCGATCGACTATTGTTCGATCACTCGAATTCTGTACTCACGCACCGGGAATCGCACGGTGGCCACGATCAACGAGAATGGTCACGTCTGGGATCTGCTGCCCCGGAATCTGCCCGGCCGCTGAATTCGCCTGCTACACCTCGTGCATGCGGGTGGGGAATTGTTCCACCGCCCATTCCAGCGACTCCCCCAGATCGAGCCACAGCCGCACCCGACGCTCGGGTTCGTCCAGTCCGGCCCAGATGATGGTGAACGTCCCCGCGAGCACCTCACGGTCGCGTTCGGGGGGCCGCACCGACATGGCGAACGGTATGCCCAGCGCGACCCGGGTGACGGCGACCTGATCGTTCTCGATCGGCTTCCCGGCGACCTGATGCCCCGGTATGTCCGCGACCCAGATCCATTCCACCTCGGTGCCCTCGACCTGCGAGGTCACCGTGTTCATCAGATATGCGCGGACGGTGCCCTCCGGATCGTCGCCGAGCACCATCAGTGGAACCTCGTTGTCCACGTACAGATTGCGGAAGTCGTCCCGCGGCGGCGTGTGTGCGGTATTGCGGCGATATTCCCGGATCAGCTGCCCCTGCTCGTCCACCGGGAACAGTCCGCGCACCGCGCCGGGCGGCACGTATCCGTCCGGATCGTCCACCCAGGCCGGATCGATATCGATCACCGAGCCACCCGCATTGGCCGCCGCCGCGGCGATCAAACCCTGTGGTGGTTGCCACTCGGGCGGCACGGATTGGACAACCCATTGCGACGCGGACGGTGACGTGGATTCGGGCACGGAATCGGTCATGGACCGGAAATCCCCCTAACGGTGGACAGCTCGACGGCCGAGCGTAGTGCAGCATCCGAACAAGTGCGAATCCGCCTGCGGGTCACCATCACTCGCCGACATGCGTCCGCGGGGACTCCCGACTGGAGTTCGATCACACGAATTCTGTACGCACGCACCAATCGTCGCAAATGCGCCAGCACCGCCGCGAATGTGTGGTTCTGTGGATAACCCCCGTAATATCGCGTTCGAACAGTCGGTGTGAAATTCACAGCGAACTGTGAGGTTTATCGGACGGTCCTCTTAGCGATCGGTCGTTCGATGGGACACTGTGAACCGCCGTGCTGTGCGGTCATGTTCTACAGAGAAAGGCAGTTCGTTGCTCTCCACGAGGAAGTCGACACGTTCCCGGCGACTGGTGGCCCGCGTCGCCGTCGCAGGCGCCCTGGCCGCGGTTCCGCTCGCAGCGGTGGCCGGTCCGGCCCTGGCCGACACCATCGCCCCTTCGGCCACCCAGGTCGATCGGCACCACGACGACTGGGACCACCACGACGGTCCCGGATTCCCGGGCCTTCCCGGTCCGGACTGGAACCACGGGTGGGATCACCACGACTGGGATCACGGGCTGCCGGGCTGGGGCCACGGCTGGAACCACGGTCCGTGGGCGCCGCCCACCGGTTCGGCCGGCTGATACTCCCTCGGTGACCGCCGACGACACGGCCACCGGGTGAACGAGGGCCACTCCCGCAAGGGAGTGGCCCTCGTCGTTGTTCCGGACGCCTTTCCGGATGCGACTTCATGTGGGGCATGGCACAATTCCAACCGCCCGATCGTCGTGCACGATCGACATTCGCCCGCGGTCCCAGCCAATTGCCAGCTGAGACTTAATGCGGACCCAGTGACGGACGTTTCGATGGAGTCCACAGCCACCGAGCAGGTGGCCGGAGATCTATCGAAAGGCAGTCCCGTGAAGACAACCCGCACCCGCCGTATCGTGAGCCGCGTGGCCATCGCCGGCGCCTTGGCCGTGGTTCCCGTGGCGGCCGTGGCCGTCCCCGCATTCGCCGCCACCCCGAACGCGACCGCCATCGACTGGCAGCACCCGGGTGGACCGGGCGGGGATCACCGCGGCGGCCCGGGTGGCGGCGACCACCGCCACGACGGCCCCGGTCCGCAGGGACCGCAGTTCCCCCAGTTCCCGCAGGGTCCGCAGCAGTTCCTGCCGCAGACCGGTTCCGCGGGCTGATCGACCCCGGACACGGCCAGGGCCGCTTCCGCTGCGGGAAGCGGCCCTGGCCGATCGGTCGAATATGCTGCGCCGCTAGGCCATTCCGGCGAGCCAGCCGTGCATCCAGGTGACCGCGGTCTGCCCGTTGCCGACGTGGTAGCTGCCGTAGGAGGTGTGCGCACCGGACCCGTAGAACTTCTCCAGCTGCTGGACGCGCTTCTTGTTCGCGCCCTCGCTCAGCTGGGTCCCCAGCGTGCCGATACCGCCGCTGGACATCAGGTCGCCCACGATGGATCCGGCCTCGAGCTGGTAGCGCCACATGCTCGCCGGATTCGGGTCCGAGGTCTCCGCCAGGAAGCCCGCGAAACGAGTGACGAAGTCGTCGGACTTGGTGGAGCAGTACAGATCCTGCGGATCGCAGATGGTGCGCACCCGATCGCTGACGAACCCGAAACCACCCGGGCGCGGACCGCTCGCACCGGCGCCGCCGGCATGCGGGCCGACCTGGATGTCGGTGGGCGAACGACGCGGATCGGAGATCAGGCCGACGCCGGAGATGCGGCTCGGCGGCACCACGCCGATGCCGGTGCCGATCTCGGCGGCCACGTCACCGGCCGCGTCCGCGCCCTGGCTGTAGCCGACGATCGCGATCTTGGTCGCCGCGCACCGCGCCGCCATGGCCTTGATCATGCCGCGAGCGTTGTTGGCCGCCTGGGCCTTCGATTTGCCGTAGACGTCGCCCTCCCACGGGAAGGCGGTGGCCGCGTAGCTGACGTAGTCGACCCGCGTGCCGCTGGGCATATTGCTGGTAACGCCCGCGAGCATGCCCGGACCGTGCATGTGCTCGGCCTTGTCCGGACCGGTCTCCCAGGTACCGGGAATGGCCACGACGTATAGGTTCGGGCAGGTGGGAGCCGCTGTCGCGGAACCACTTCCGAAGATCACACCCGACAATCCCGACAACGCAACCGCGGCCGCAGCCGCAGCAACCCGTTTCAACCGCATACCGCTCCAGTTTCAGCCTGCCCAGGACTGGGCATCCCAAGTTCTTTCAGACAATGGTGTGGTAGCCGGATTGCAGTTTGGTTAACCGTGGGCGAACAGACTACCGAACTCTCGCGAGACCGGAATCAGAACGTTTGCCCGTCGACACCGCACCGTGATCAACAATAGATGGGCGGACTCGCCATTGCCATCCGGCGCCCGAAACCCGTCCGGCTTCCAATCCGGATAGGCCGGAAAATCGGTCGAAAAGACGAAAAGCGCCCGCGAACAACAATGTTCGCGGGCGCTCTGTCGTTGTGAGCTGTGCTCGGCGCCTGATCAGCGCTGCGGGACGGCCGTCGGCGCGATCGGCGTGGGCAGCGCCGACTCGCCCTCGAGGAAGGCATCCACCGAGGCGGCAGCCGAGCGTCCCTCGGCGATGGCCCACACGATCAGCGACTGACCCCGGCCCATATCGCCGGCGACGAACACACCGGGAACGGTGGTCTGGAAACCCTTGTCCCGTTTGACGTTCCCGCGCTGGTCGTAGCCGACGCCCAGATCCTCGAGCAGACCCGGCTTCTGCGGACCGGTGAAGCCCATGGCCAGCAGCACCAGATCGGCCTCGAGCGTGAAATCGGTGCCGTCGACCTTCTCGAAGCGACCGTTCACCATCTGCACCTCGTGCGCCTGCAGCCCGGTGACCTTGCCGTCCTCGCCGACGAACCGCTCGGTGTTGACCGAGTAGACCCGCTCGCCACCCTCCTCGTGCGCCGAGGAGACCCGGTACATCAGCGGATAGGTCGGCCACGGAGTGGAATCCGCGCGCCCCTCCGGCGGACGCGGCATGATCTCGAACTGGTGCACACTCTCCGCACCCTGACGGTGCGAGGTGCCCAGGCAGTCCGCGCCGGTGTCGCCGCCACCGATGATGACGACCTTCTTGTCCTTGGCGTGAATCGGCGGCAGGCCGTCCTCGTCGGTGATCGGGTCGCCGAGCTGCACCCGGTTGGACAGCGGCAGGAACTCCATCGCCTGATGGATCCCGTCCAGGTCCCGTCCGGGCACCGGCAGATCGCGCGCGATGGTCGCGCCACCGGCGAGCACCACCGCGTGGAACTGCTCGCGCAGCTGGTCGGCGGTGATGTCCACGCCCACGTTCACCCCGGCCCGGAAGACGGTGCCCTCGGCCTCCATCTGCGCCAGACGACGGTCGATGAAGCGCTTCTCCATCTTGAATTCCGGAATGCCGTAACGCATCAGACCGCCGATGCGGTCGTCGCGCTCGAAGACCGTCACGGTGTGCCCGGCGCGGGTCAGCTGCTGCGCCGCGGCCAGTCCGGCCGGACCCGAACCCACCACGGCGACCTTCTTACCGGTCAGCCGGGTCGGGTAGACCGGGGTCACCCAGCCCTCGTCGAAGGCGTTCTCGATGAGTTCGACCTCGACCTGCTTGATGGTCACCGCATCCTGGTTGATGCCCAGCACGCAGGACGCCTCGCACGGCGCGGGGCACAGCCGCCCGGTGAACTCCGGGAAGTTGTTGGTCGCGTGCAGCCGGTCGATGCCGTCGCGCCACTGGCCCTTGTAGACCAGGTCGTTCCACTCGGGAATCAGGTTCCCGAGCGGACATCCGTTGTGGCAGAACGGAATCCCGCAGTCCATGCAGCGGCTGGCCTGGGTCTGGAGGGCTTCGTGCGAGAAACCCTCCTCGTAGACCTCACGCCAGTCCATCAAGCGCAGCGGCACCGGCCGCCGCGAGGGAAGCTCACGTTTGGTGTGCTTCAGGAAGCCTTGTGCGTCACCCATTGTCGACTCCACACGTCAGCGCCAGCCCGGCGCACCCATCAATTCCAGTGCGTCGCACTACGTTTCTACCCACGTGCGGCCTTGAATAGTCACAGCGCGGCATCGACGTCTCTACGAACTCAGCCGTCGTCTTACCCACGTGCGGCCTCCATAATGGCGGCATCGACGTCGCGTCCGGCCTTCTCAGCTTCGGAGATAGCGAGCAGGACCTTCTTGTAGTCGCGCGGCATAACCTTCACGAAGTGCGTCACCTGCTGCGACCAGTCACCCAGGATCGCCTCGGCCACGGCCGAGCCGGTCTGTTCGCGGTGCCGGGCCACGACATCGTGCAGCCAGGTGAAGTCGTCACCGGACAGCGGCTCGATGGCCTCGACCTGCTCGGGCGAGATGTTCTTCTCGAAGGTCCCGTGCGGGTTGTACAGGTAGGCCACGCCACCGGACATACCGGCGCCGAAGTTGCGCCCGGTCTCACCGAGGATGACGACCTTACCGCCGGTCATGTACTCGCAGCCGTGATCGCCCACACCCTCCACGACCGCGGTCGAACCGGAGTTGCGCACCGCGAACCGCTCGCCGACCACACCACGGATGAACGCCTCACCGCTGGTCGCGCCGAACAGGATGACGTTGCCGGCGATGATGTTGTCCTCGGCGACGAAATCGCTCGGGGCGTTCAGCGGCGGCCGCACGACCAGGTGACCGCCCGAAAGGCCCTTGCCCACATAGTCGTTCGCGTCACCGAACACCCGCAGGGTGATACCCGCCGGGACGAACGCGCCGAAGCTGTTGCCCGCCGAACCGGTGAACGTGATGTCGATGGTGTCGTCGGGCAGGCCCGCACCGCCGTACAGCTTGGTCACCTCGTGGCCGAGCATGGTGCCGACGGTCCGGTTGACGTTCGTGATCCGGGTCTCGAACTTGACCGGCTTACCGCGCTCGAGCGCATCGGCCGACTCGGCGATGAGCTGGTTGTCCAGCGCCCGGTCCAGACCGTGGTCCTGGCCCTTGGTGTTGCGCCGGTCCTGGTACATGAACGCGGTCTCGACGTCGTCGAGGATCGGCGACAGGTCGAGCTTGGCGGCCTTCCAGTGCTCCTTGGCCTTGGTGGTGTCGAGCAGGTCGACCCGGCCGATGGCCTCGTCGAGGCTGCGGAAGCCCAGCGAGGCCAGGTATTCGCGCACCTCCTCGGCGATGTACAGCATGAAGTTCTCGACGAATTCCGGCTTGCCGGTGAACCGTTCGCGCAGTACCGGGTTCTGCGTCGCGACACCGACGGGGCAGGTGTCCAGATGGCATACGCGCATCATGATGCAGCCCGAGACCACCAGCGGTGCGGTGGCGAAACCGAATTCCTCGGCGCCGAGCAGTGCGGCGATCATGACGTCGCGGCCGGTCTTCATCTGACCGTCCACCTGCACCACGATCCGGTCACGCAGACCGTTGAGCAGCAGGGTCTGCTGAGTCTCGGCCAGGCCGAGCTCCCAGGGGCCGCCCGCGTGCTTGAGCGAGGTCAGCGGCGAGGCGCCGGTGCCGCCGTCGTGGCCGGAGATCAGCACGACGTCCGCGTGCGCCTTGGACACACCCGCGGCGACGGTGCCGACGCCCGGCTCGGCGACAAGTTTCACGTGAATCCGAGCCTGCGGGTTCGCGTTCTTCAGATCGTGGATCAGCTGCGCGAGATCCTCGATCGAGTAGATGTCGTGATGCGGCGGCGGCGAGATCAGCCCGACGCCCGGCGTCGAATGCCGCACCTCGGCGACCCACGGGTACACCTTGTGCGCGGGCAGCTGACCGCCCTCGCCCGGCTTGGCGCCCTGGGCCATCTTGATCTGGATGTCGGTGCAGTTGCTCAGGTAGTGCGCGGTGACGCCGAAACGTCCCGAGGCCACCTGCTTGATCGCACTGCGCCGCCAGTCGCCGTTCTCCTCCGGCTCGAAGCGGGCCGGCGACTCGCCGCCCTCACCCGAGTTGGAGCGTCCGCCCAACCGGTTCATCGCGATCGCGAGGGTCTCGTGCGCCTCGGCCGAGATCGAGCCGTAGCTCATCGCGCCGGTGGAGAACCGCTTCACGATCTCGGAGGCGGGCTCGACCAGGTCGATCGGAATCGGGTTGCGCTCGTCGCCGCGGAACTTGAACAGGCCGCGCAGCGAGGCCAGCCGCTCGGACTGATCGTCGACCAGCTTGGTGTATTCCTTGAAGATCTTGTACTGACCGGTCCGGGTCGCGTGCTGCAGCTTGAACACCGTGTCCGGGTTGAACAGGTGGTACTCGCCCTCGCGCCGCCACTGGTACTCACCGGTGATCTCGAGTTCGCGGTGCGCGCGCTCGTTGTGGTTCTCCAGGAAGGCGATCCGGTGCCGCTCGGCGACCTCACCGGCGATCTCGTCCAGACCGATACCGTCCAGCGGGGACTTCAGACCGGTGAAGTACCGGTCGCACAGCTCCTGCGACAGGCCGACGACCTGGAACAGCTGCGCGCCGCGGTAGGAGGCGATGGTGGAGATGCCCATCTTGGACATCACCTTCAGCACACCCTTACCGGCCGCCTTGTTGTAGTTGCGCACCGCCGCGTCGTAGTCGTCGCAGACCACACCGGCACTGCCCGGCATCCGCAACGCGCCGCGCTCGATCATGTCCTCGATCGACTCGAACACCATGTACGGGTTGATCGCGGCCGCGCCGAAGCCGACCAGCAGGGCCATGTGGTGCACCTCGCGGGCGTCACCGGCCTCCACGACCAGCCCGACCTTGGTACGGGTGCGTTCGCGCACGAGGTGGTGGTGCACCGAGGCGGTGAGCAGCAGCGACGGGATCGGCGCCAGCTTCTCGTTGGACTCGCGGTCGGACAGCACGATGATCCGCGCGCCGCCCGCGATGGCCGCCGAGACCTGCTCGTTGATCGCCTGCAGCGATTTGCGCAGGCCCTTGCCGCCCTTGCGCACCGGGTACAGACCGTGCACGACGACCGAACGCAGTCCGGGCCGCGATCCGTCGTCGTTGATGTGCACGAGCTTGGACAGCTCGTCGTTGTCCAGGATCGGCTGGGTCAGCGTGATCTGGCGACAGGACTCCGGTCCGGGATGCAGCAGATCGGACTCGGGTCCGATCATGCTGCGCAGGCTGGTCACGACCTCCTCGCGGATGGCGTCCAGCGGCGGGTTGGTGACCTGCGCGAACAGCTGCGAGAAGTAGTCGAACAGCAGGCGCGGCCGCGCCGAGAGCACGGCGATCGGGGTGTCGGTGCCCATCGAGCCGAGCGCCTCGCCGCCGGTGGTGGCCATCGGCGAGATCAGGATGTTGAGATCCTCGGTGCTGTACCCGAAGATCTGCTGCCGGATCTTGACCCGGTCGTGCACCATGTGCTCGTGCGGCCGATCGGGCAGATCGGACAGCTTGGTCGGGCCCGCGTTGTCCGCATCGCCGTCGAGCCACTCCTGATAGGGGTGCTCGGTGGCCAGCTGGGTCTTGATCTCGTCGTCGCCGATGATCCGGCCCTGCGAGGTGTCCACCAGGAACATCCGGCCCGGCTGCAGACGCACCTTCTTGACCACCTTGGACGGCTCGATATCGAGCACGCCGACCTCGGAGGCCATCACGACCAGGCCGTCGTCGGTCACCCAGACGCGCGAGGGACGCAGGCCGTTGCGGTCGAGCACCGCGCCGACCACGGTGCCGTCGGTGAAGCACACCGAGGCCGGGCCGTCCCACGCCTCCATCAGGAAGGAGTGGTAGCGGTAGAACGCGCGACGCGCCGGATCCATCGACTCCTGGCGCTCCCACGCCTCGGGAATCATCATCAGCACCGCGTGCGGCAGGCTGCGCCCGCCCAGATGCAGCAGTTCGAGGACCTCGTCGAAACGCGCGGTATCCGATGCGCCGGGGGTGCAGACCGGGAAGATCTTCTCCAGCCGGTTGCGGCCCTGCTCGTCGATGCCGAAGACCTCGGACTTGATGAGCGACTCGCGGGCGCGCATCCAGTTCTCGTTACCGGTGACGGTGTTGATCTCACCGTTGTGCGCGACGCGGCGGTACGGGTGTGCCAGCGGCCAGGACGGGAAGGTGTTGGTGGAGAAGCGCGAGTGCACGATGCCCAGCGCCGATTCCACCCGATCGTCCTGCAGGTCCAGGTAGAACGCACGCAGCTGCGGGGTGGTGAACATGCCCTTGTAGACGAAGGTCTGCGCGGACAGGCTCGGGAAGTAGACGGTCTCGCGCCCGACCGAACCCTCGCCCGCGCCGGACTGGCCGAGCTCGTGCTCGATCCGCTTGCGCACGACGTAGGCGCGACGGTCCAGGTCCAGACCCGAGAGCTGCTCGGCGGAGTCCTTGGGCGAGGCGATGAACAGCTGCCGGAACGTCGGCATGGCGTCGCGGGCCAGCGCGCCGAGCGAGGTCTCGTCGATCGGCACCTCACGCCAGCCCAGGACCACGAGGCCCTCTTCCCGGACGATGCGCTCGACGCCGTAGCAGGCGCGGGCGGCCTCGCGGCGGGCCTGCGGGAGGAAAGCGATACCGGTGGCGTAGGAGCCTGCCGGCGGCAGCTCGAAGGGCGCACCGTTCTCCGCCAGCACGGCCCGGAAGAACTTGTCCGGGAGCTGGATCAGGATGCCCGCACCGTCACCACTGTTGGGTTCGGCGCCGGCGGCACCGCGGTGCTCCAGGTTCAGCAATGCCGTAATAGCCTTGTCGACGATGTCGCGGCTGCGGCGGCCGTGCATGTCGACGACGAACGCGACGCCGCAGGCGTCGTGTTCGTTCGCCGGGTCGTAGAGACCGATGGGTCCAGGTGACCTGTGGCCAGGTAGTTGCGTCATGCCTCTGCCTTCAAAATCAGGCCTTCGAAGAAATATGGCCTTCGTCGAACGCCTCCGTCTAGACTGCGCCCCGGAGGGTTCGTCAGACCAGCGACGCTGATGGTCGTACCGTGCAGTCAACTCTCCAGTTGTCCACCCGCTCCGGTGTCGTAGTCGGGTGCTCGGCGGTTGCGGAGCCTTTCCGTATCCACTCGCCGTGCCCGTCGCCGCCCGTTCGGTCCGGCTGTGCGAGCCGCACGGTCTCCACGACCATCGGCACGCGAGGCGAATCGGGCGATTCAGCCGGGCATTTCGTGTCCGGCGTAAGAGCAAACGATAAGTCAGGACCTGCGCCCAACCAACTTAGGTTCCACTAAGAACAGCGTCTACCTGGGCTTCTCCATTGGTCCTCCACTAACTGCGCGGTCTCCAGTGTAAAGCAGAGATCGGCGATCGCTCAGTCGTGTATGCCACTGTTGCCCGTTGCGCCCGGACCGCGCACGCGCAGCCTCCAAGTAGGCTGCAAGGTGCCCTCTAACCTGCATCGATAGAGAATTCCCCGGCTCGCGTCCGGACAAACCGACTGTTGTGCGGCTAACTTTCCGGACACACGGTAGAGACCTCGCGGACACGAAGACTACAAGCCATTGTAATGTTCAGACCGTACGGTCTCATTAAGAATCTCATATTCTGGCACACCTTCAGCAAATCGGGTGTGTTGGGTATGTCACACTGCCGGCGGATCGGAACGGACCTTGACGGCGGCGTCGCGAGAGATCTTGCTCGAGAGGCCGTTTCATCCGCAGATCGCGGCGGCCGCGCGGACCAGCGCCGTCTGGTGCAACGCATCGGATCCACCGCCGGTGAATACGCCGAACACCCCGGCCGACAGCCGTTCCGCGCAGTTCGGCCCGCGCAGTTCGGCCCGCCGCTGCGCGAGCTGCTGCAGGATCTGCCCGTTCACCCGATCGATGATCGGCCGGACCGCGGTCAGATCCGGCGAGGTCCGCGGCGCCGACGCCGGATCCAGCCGCCAGCGCGCGAGCAGTCCGCGCTGCACCATCTTGTTGGCCTCGATCTGTCCGGCGAAGACCTGCCGCACCCAGCTCTCCGGCAGTCCGAGTGCAGCGCCCGCCCGGCTCATCGAGTCGTAGACCACCTGTTCGCGTTCCGGATCGTCGATCACCGGGTTCTGCCCGTGCGAGCCCACCCATTTGGCCGCGACCACGGCATCGGCGGTGTTCAGGCGCTGGAGCAGCAGCTCGATCAGCGGATCGGAGCTCGTCGGGGCGGCATCGACGGGGGCCTGGGCGTGCGCGGCCGGAACCGTCGGATCGATCGTCATGGGTACCACCTCAACCGACATCACCCCGATGGCGGCCGCGGCCGCCATCATCAACACGGACGTACGCACCTGAGACACTCCTGACGGGCTGTTGTGCGGAAATGCGAACGTGTGCCGCCACATCTCGCCGTCGCGGCCACATCACCACGGTAACGAGCGGGTATCGGATTTCCGACACGAATTTCGTTTCCCCGCCGAACATTCGCGCTCGCCATATCGCTGTGAGGCTGGCCACAACCTGCGGACGGGACTCGGCGCGAGCGCCGTCGGCCTGTCACGCTGGACCCGATTCGTATGGCCGGGTCCGCCCGCCCGGCCGTCTCGCCGCACCGTTCACCTGCGGCGACCACGAATGCCGACGACTTCGCCGAATGCGAAACCGCCTGGGATGCAGAGGATGTGAAATCCCATGACCACCCCCCACATCTCGGACTCGATCGATCAGGACCCGACGAACAACGGATCGACGAGCCGCCACGCCGGAAGCATCCAGTCGCTGCGGGATCGGGCCATCGGCCTGCTGACCTGGCTCGGCGGCGCGGGCACGGGGATCGCCGACGACCACGAACGGTCCGGATACGCCGTGACCGGCGCGATGGTGCTGCTGTTCGCCGCGATATCGGGCACGGTCGTCGCGCTGGGGTCGGCGGCGGCGCAGTGGGCCGCGATCCTGGTGATCATCGCGACGGTGTTCACGGTGTTGTTGATCGGGACCATCTCGCGCGCCTTGGCGACCGCACCGCTGCCCGGACGCGGCGGCTCTCGAATTCGCTTCGGCGGCGGGCTGATCGGCCGCATCGTCGTGGCGGTGCTGGCGGGCGCGGTCGTGGCCGAACTCGCGAGCACCGTCCTGCTGGGCGGCACGATCGATCGCCGTCTGGGCGATTACGCCAGGCACGACGCGGAATCCGCGGCCTCGGTCGTCACCGCACGCAACGCCCTGGACCAGGCGAAGTCCGACCGCGACACGCTGAATCGCACGATCACCGGCGCACAGTCGGACATCCAGCAGGCCCTGATCATCGCCCGCTGCGAATACAACCCGACCCCGCAGTGCCCGCAGAACAAGATCACCGGCATCCCCGGTCAGGGTCCGGAGACCCGCACCGACAACAGCATGCTCGACGACGCCCGCACCCGCCTGGCCGCCGCGCAGTCGCAGGTACAGCCCACGCAGGATCGCGTCGACCAGCGGCAACAGGCCCTGGATCAGGCCCGCGCCGCCGCCGTCGGGACCGGCGATCGCGGCCTCGGCGCACGCTGGATCGCGTTGAACGGCTACACCTTCGGGCATGCCGGCGCATTCCTGCTGCGCCTGGCGACCCTGGTGATCACCGTGATGCTGACCCTGCTGCCGCTGCTGTCGCGCCGGTGGCGCGGGGAAACCACCTTCGACCGCCGTATCTCGGCGCGGGCGGTGGCCGATCGCGCCGAACAGGACGCCGAGGCCGCCATCGCGGTCAAACGCGCCGAGGTCCGCGTCGAGTCCGAGAAACTGCGCGCCGAACAAGAGTTGACCAGCACGCGCCTGGCCGTCCACGCCGACACCGTCATCGATCGCGAGAACGAGCGCCGCCGCGTCATCGCCTCCATCGGCGCGATGGAAATCGGCGTCACCGCGCCCCAGCGTCGTGCGGTCGCCGAATTCGAAGCGCTGGCGGAACTTCCGGCCAGCCCGACGTCGAACTCCCAGGAGGACACCGTGTCTCAGCCGTCGAATCTCCCCGCGCCGCTGCCGCAGAACGCGGTCGCCCCCGCCGCCGGATCCGGCGGCCTGGAACTCCCCATCATCGGCACCGTCCCCTTCACCGACACCGCCGCCCGTTGGATCCGCCCTCTGGTCCCCTCCTTCGTCACCGACGCCATCGACACCGCGACCCACCCGCTGCGCACGGTCCGCCAGGTCTTCGAGGAGACCGAGGAAATAACCTTCACCCTTCGCCGCACTCGCAAGGTGACCGTCGACTCGTCGGACTCGAATCCCCAACTCCCTGCCACCGTCGTGGACTCCACGTCGCAAGCCCCCACCGCCCAGTCGCCGTACGGCCTTCCTCCGGCCGATCGACTCAACCGCGTCACCGGGACGATCAGCCCCACCGAACTCGACCCCCGCACCTCCCGCCAACTCCCCCCGGGCTCCCGCTGAAATCGGCATTGCCGCGACACCTCTCGGCCCTATCCGGTCGGCAGGTGCCCCCTCCGCGACCGGGATTACCACGAGCGTCCGCGCGTAGGCGTCGAGTACCCACCGCGAGTCCGCAAAGCTGTTGCAGCGATTCATGGGTCGGCGGCAGCGCGACCGCGATCGAAGCCATGTGCGGCCGGATGGTTCTGTCGGCGCGACCGGATCGCCGCAGCGCGGTGAGCGGCGATATAGGTATCTCCTCTGGCTCCCACTGATATTTGGTCTTTGCTCTCGGTCGTTTTCCGGACTTACCGTGAAACAGTTCGACGAGACGCCGCCGAAAAAAACTCCGAATAATTTGTGGCGAGCGCATATTCATTTATCCGTCGAGCGGACGACTGTGCGATCGAGAGGATCTGTGGCATGACCACAATCGAGAACGGGACGAAGGCATTCGCGGGAAAGCGGGCCCTGGTGACGGGTGGTTCTCGTGGGATCGGGGCGGCCGTGGTGCGGCAATTGCTGGCCGCGGGGGCCGAGGTGCTCACGACGGCCAGGACGGCGACGAGCACGGTGCCGGAGAAGGCGAATTTCGTCGCGGCCGACGTGCGGACACAGGCGGGGGCCGCCGCGCTCGCCGCGGCCGCGCGAGACGTGCTCGGCGGCGTGGACATTCTGGTGCACAACGCGGGTGGTGCGCGACCGCATCCGAGCGGTTCGAGCATTCCCGACCAGGAGTGGCAGGATGCGCTGAACCTGAACCTGCTGTCCGCCGTGCGGTTGGACGCGCTGCTCACACCGGGCATGCGGGATCGGAAGTCGGGCGCGATCGTGCACATCTCCTCGGCGGCGGTGCCCACCCCGGTGCCGCCGTTCCTGCACTACACCGCCGCGAAGGCGGCCCTGGAGAACTACAGCCGAGGGCTGTCCGCGGAGTTGGCCCCGTTCGGAATTCGGGTCAACGTCGTCTCGCCCGGCAGGACCGCCACCCCCGGCGGCGAGCAGACGCGCGAGGAGTGGGCACGCCTGGACACCGCACCCGGTCAGGGTGATGTGCCCGCCGTACCGCTGGGCCGCGACGGCCAACCCGACGATATCGCCGAAGCGGTCCTGTTCCTGCTGTCCGACCGCGCGAGCTGGCTGACCGGCAGCAGCCTCGTCGTGGACGGCGGCGAATTCCACCGCTGAGCCGGACGATATTCCGGTTCGACACCCGCACCCCACCGAATTTCGAAGAAAGAAACGCAGGAATCCCGACATGGGCAGATACAGCGATAAAAATGCAGTGATCACCGGCGGCGGCAGCGGTATGGGTTTCGCGATGGCGAAACTACTGGTGGACGAGGGCGCACGGGTGATGATCACCGGCCGCTCTCGAACCACGCTCGACACCGCGCAGGAGCGACTGGGCGAGAATGCGGTGACCGTCCGGAGCGATGTCGCCACCATGTCCGATCTGGATATCCTCGCCGACCGCGCGAAACACGAATTCGGCACGCTGCAGGCGCTTTTCGTCAATGCCGGAATCGCACGCACCTCACCGCTGGAGGAGACGACCGAGCAGGAATACGACGAACTGTTCGCGATCAACGTCAAGGGCGCGTTCTTCACCGTGCAGAGACTCGCCCCGTTGCTGAGCACGGGCGCGGGCATCGTCCTGACCACCTCGAACGCGAACGTCATGGGCATACCGGCGACCAGCGTCTACGCGGCGGGTAAGGCGGCCGTGCGCTCGATGGCCCGCACCCTGGCCGCGGATCTGCTCCCGCGCGGCATCCGCGTCAACGCGATCGGCCCCGGCCCGGTGGACACGGGAATTCTGGAGAACGGAATGAACCAGGAGGCCGCCGCGCAATTCAAGGCGCAGGTGATCGCCGCCAACCCTATGCGACGTTTCGGAACACCGGAGGAAATGGCCAGGGCGGCAGCATTTCTCGCCTTCGAAGCCACCTACGTCACCGGCACGGAACTCGTCGTGGACGGAGGCGCGACACAACTCTGAACCACGGGTTCGCGGTTATTCCCGCGCACTGGAAGCCGAGGTCAGCGCACCTTCGGGGACGGCTCTGCACCAGTCCTCGCGCAGCAGAAGTTCCAGCAACGCCTGTTCGGCCGGACCGGGATCGCGCCGCACCGCGGCGACGACGGGTTGGGATACGAGCGGGAACACCGGTCGCGCGAGATGGCAGTATCCGTGCGGCACAGCCGATGCCGGGACGAGCGTCACACCCATCCCGTGCGCGGCCCAGCGCACGGCTGTCGCCGCCTGGGACACCCGGGCGACGGTCATCGGGGCGAGTGCGTTGTCCCGCAACGCATCTCGCAGCACCCCGTCCAGTGCGCTGTCGCGATCGAACCGCACCCACGGCTCGCCCTCCAGCTCCCGCAACTCGACCCGGTCCGCCGCGAGCAGCCGATGCCCTTCCCCCAGCACCACGACGAATTCCTCGTCACCGAGGTGATGGGCCAATGCCGCGCCCTCCTCACACGGTGCGGCAACCAGCACCAGATCCAGTACGCCGCGCCGGCCCAGCCGTTCCAGCTCGGCCGGATTCGGCTCCTCGAACACGGTCACCTCCAGCCGGGGAAACCGGCTGCGCAAGGCCGCCAGCGCCCGCGGCAACTGCTGCGTCCCCAACCCCATCTGCACCGCGACCAGCAGCTCCCCCTCCAACTCGTCGGCAGCCGCCCGCGCCGTGGCCCGCGCCCGCCGCGACGCGCTCACCGCGACCTGCGCCTCCCGCAGGAACGCCCGCCCGACCACGGTCGGCACCAGCCCCGTCGGCGTGCGCGCGAACAACTGCACACCGAGCTCCCGCTCCAGCCCCCGAATCTGCTGGGACATCGACGGCTGCGCGACGTGCAACAACTCCGCCGCCGCGGTCACCGACCCCACCTCCGCAACGGCCAAGGCGTATTCGTACTGGCGAAGCGTCATCGGCCCGAACCCTTCAATCCACTCAGCTGTAATCGGGTAATCGTCGTTACAACAAGTCATACGCCGCAGATCCGCGCCGCATTCCTGGAGCGGATGCGACATCGCCCTCGCAGCGCCTCGTCCGGGAACCCCGCCGAGGGCGCGAGGTCACGCCGTACCGCTGCGCTCGGGCCCTCCGACCTGAGCGACCAGCGACTTCACCTGCGTGTTCAGCAACGTCAGGAGTGTCTGCAGCGCCTCGGGGTCGCCCTCGGGCCGGATGCGACCGTGCATGACCGCGTCGGTGACGGTGTGTCGCCCGCCCGCGATCGCGCCGACGGTGGCGGCGTCCGATCGGAGCACGGCGGTGGCCGGGATTTCGCTTGTGCCGGTGGTGATCTCGGCGCGACCGTCGCTGATGCGCATGCGGGCGACGCTGTCGTCGATGTGGAATTCGTAATCGACCGCGAGGTTGCGCAGGGCGTCGGGTTCGAGACTGTCGGCGACGAAGACCAGCGCCCATTCGGCTCGGAACTGTTCGGCAGCGGCGCCTTGCTCGCTCAGGAAGCTGACCGCACGACGATGACCCGGCCGATCCCAGCGAGCCTGAGCCGATCGGAGAAATTCGCCTTCGCCCGACGCTCGGCCCTCGCCCAGCTGCGGGAACTCCCCGGCAGCGTGCAAGCAGTCCTGCGACGCGGCGGCGACAACAGCGCCCTCGCCCTGCGCACCGACCCGCCCGACAGCGAACTCACCCGGCGCGCACTCGAATCCGCGCAGGACGTCTACGACCCGGTATTACTGCACCACTGCCTGCGCTGCTGGTACGTGGGAGATCTGTTCACCCAGTTGGAACACCGCAGCTACGACGCCGAACTGTTCTACATCGCCTGTCTGCTGCACGATATCGGCCTCACCGACCGATATCGCCCCACCGGCGACGACACTCCCTGCTTCGCGATCCACGGCGGTGACCTGGCACAACGCGAACTCCGCGCGTGGGGCGCCGACGACGAGTTCGCGCGAACCGTATCCGAGGCGATCGCCGGGCACCTCGACGTCACCGTGCCACCCGAGACCGGCATCGAAGCCCATCTCCTGCACGCCGCCGCCCGCCTGGACGTCGTCGGCACCCGCCTCCCCGAAATCCCTCGCCACCTCATCCGGGAAATCCACATCCGCCACCCCCGAACCGAATTCGTCCCCACCTTCTCCCGCGCGCGCCCCGACTCCGGAATCGCCGTACTGTGGCGCACCGGAATGCGAATTCCCATGACACTCAATCCGATACGAACGATGACCTGAGCCGATCGGTCGGCGTGGTGGTCCTGCGAGGAAGATCGTTCCGCGATATTCGCCAGTGCGTTTCGCGGACGTGCGGTTGACTGGGCGGGTGATCGATTTCGACGTGGTTCACGTTTTCTGTGGCCCCGGCGGGCAGTTCGGGAACGAACTGGGGGTGATCCGGGACGGGTCGGTGTTCCCGACGGATGCCGGGCGGCTCGAGGTGGCGCGCGAGCTGGGGTTCAGCGAGACGGTATTCGTCGATGACGCCGAGCGGGCCGTCATCGATATCTGGACGCCGTCGGTGCGGCTGCCGTTCGCGGGGCATCCGTGTGTCGGGACGGCCTGGTTGCTCGACGCGGCCGAACTCGTCACCCGATCGGGGCGGGTCGGGGTGCGTCACGATGGTGAATTCACCTGGATCACAGCACGTCCCGAGTGGGCGCCGATGCGCACGCTACGCCGATTCGATTCCGCCGCCGCGGTGGACGCGCTCGAGGTGCCGCCGCCGGGTGCGTGGATCTACGCGTGGGCCTGGCAGGACGAGGCCGCCGGGCGGGTCCGGGCGCGGGCCTTCCCGGGCCGCGGTGACGCCATCGCCGAGGACGAGGCGACCGGCGCGGCCGCGATCCAGCTCACCGCGGCCCTGGGGCGGTCGCTGACCATCACCCAGGGCCGCGGATCGCAGATCACGACCGATCCGCGGCCGGACGGCTGGATTCGGGTCGGCGGGCGGGTTTCGCAGCACGCCAGGCGATGACGGCCGCCGCACCCAGGATCAGCGCGGTGGCGATCGCCGCGACGTGCACGCCCGAGACGAAGGCGTGCTGCGCCGAATGCAGCAGTAGCGCCGCGGCCCGATCCGGCAGCTGCTGTGCGACCTGTACTGCGCCACCGAGGGATTCGCCCGCGGTGGCCATCTGCGCCTCGGGTACCGCTGACAGATCCAGGCCGTGCCGGAACACTGCCATCACCACACTGCCGAGCACCGCGACACCGAGCGCGACGCCTGCCTCGTAGGCGGTCTCCGAGACCGCCGCGGCGGCCCCGGCGCGTTCCGCGGGTGCGGAGCCGACCACCAGATCGGCCGAAATCGTCAGTGCCACACCCACACCCGCGCCGACCAGCAGGAAGCCGACGACGAAGGCCGGTACGCCCGATCCCGCGTCGAGCCACAGGAATACCGCCGCGCCCACGGCCGCGAGCGCCAGCGCGCCGCCGAGCACCCGGCCCGGCTGCCACCAGCGGACCAGCCAGGCGCAGGCCAACGCCGTCACCATGCTCGCCGCCATACCGGGCAGCAGGAGCAGACCGGCGTCCAGCGGCGAACGTCCCAGCACCAGCTGTAGATACTGCGAACCGAAGAACAGCACCCCGGCCAGCGCGAACACCGCCAGCAGATTGGTCAGCACCGCGGTACGGAATCGCGGCCGCGCGAACAGCCGCAGATCCAGCATCGGATCGGCCAGACGTCGCTGACGACGTACGAACAGCACACCCGCGACCACGCCGACCAACGCGATCAGCAGCGGGGTGACCGCGACGCCGTGTGCGGCGATCTCCTTGACCGCGTACACGATCGGGACCAGCGTCAGCATCGACAGTCCCGCGCTGAGCACGTCGAACCGGCCCGGCTTCGGATCCTTCGACTCGGGGAGCAGCAGCGGGCCCAGCGCGATCAGCGCCGCCATCACCGGGAGGTTGATCAGGAATACCGAACCCCACCAGAAATGCTGCAGCAGCCAGCCGCCCAGCAGCGGCCCGAGCGCCGCACCGCCACCGGCCACGGCGCTCCACACCGCGATGGCGGTGGTGCGCTGGCGCGGATCGGTGAACATGGCGCGGATCAGGCCCAGCGTCGCGGGCATGAGCGTCGCACCCGCGACACCCTGCAGGGCTCGCGCGGCGATGAGCATGCCCGGATTCACCGACCAGGCGGCCAGTATCGAGGCCAGCCCGAATCCGGCCGCACCCAGCAGCAACAACTTGCGGCGGCCGATCCGGTCGCCGACCACGCCCATGGTGACCAGCAGTCCGGCCAGGACGAACGAGTACACGTCGATGATCCACAGCAATTGCGGCGTGCTGGGCGCGAGGTGGGCGCTGATCGCCGGGACCGCGATGTCCAGCACGGTCGCGTCGACGGAGATGAGCAGCAGCGCGAGGGCCAGGACGCCGAGTCCGGCCCAGTCGCGGGCGGTTGCCCGTTGCGGGGCGCGAGACGCCGCGGTGCGCGCGTGCGCGGTCCGGGTGCTCGCGGTGGGGGTTTCCATGATTCCTTCCTTTATTGACCGTCCAGACGGTACAGTATCAGAGGTAACCGTCCGGACGGTACAGTGATTCCCGTGACCGCCACGCGTGACCGCATTCTCGACGCTCTCGAAAATCTGCTAGTCGACCAGGGCATATCCCGGGTGACCCTGGAGAACGTCGCCGCGGCCGCGGGCGTCTCCAAGGGCGGGCTGCTCTACCACTTCAAGAACAAGGACGCCCTGCTGGCCGGACTGGTCCACCGCCTCGGCGAACGCGCCGACGAACAGGTGAAACACGCTGTCGGCCAAGGCAGATCACTCGCCGAGTGGTATCTGCAGAACCCCGACTCCTCGAACGAATCCGATGCCCTGGAACTGGCCCTGTACCGCTCGATGGTCGCCGCCATGCGCACCGTCGACGCCCACGACCAGCGCGACGACCAGGTCCAACAGGCCCTGACCGCGGTGATGGACGCCTGGAAATCCGGCCTCGACGCCGAATTCGAGGACCCGGTCCACGCGGAGATCGTCCGCCTCGTCGGCGACGGGGTGTACCTGCGTGCTCTGCTGGGTCTGTCGCCGATCGATCCGGATCGTTATCGCGAGGTCGTCACGCGATTGCTGAACCCGCCGTCATCGGGCAGGTGATCCGGAGAGTTGCCATAGACTCGGGCGCGTGTTTCCCGGAACTACCGCCGATCACACCGGTCCGTCCTCGCGGCGGACCGGGTCGAGTGCGGTGTCGGCGGCGCCGGTGTCGGGGCTCGACGGGCCCGAATCGATTCCGGCGCGGCCGCTGTCGTTTCGGGAATTGGTGGATCTGCCGTTCGCGGTGATTCAGGCGGATGTGCGCAAGCTGATCGTCTTCGTCGTCGCCGGGCTGGTGCTGGCCGAGGATCTGGTCGTCGCGATCACCTCCGGATGCTCCATCCTGACCGACGGGTCCGATAGCGGAACCGCCTGGTCGGCAATCCTTTCCACGGCCGTCACCGCATGGCTGCTGCGACTGTTCCTGCGCGGGGTAACGGTGCCGATCGGGGTGGCGCGGGCCCGGGACAGTGCGCTGACCTGGCGGGCGGCGCTACGAGCCTTCGGCGGCAAACTCGGTCCGCTGCTGCTGGATCGGCTGCTGCACACGGCGACCGGCGTGGTGGTTCCGGCCGCGTGGATCCTCGTGGCGCTGTGGGAACTCGGTTCGCTGCTGCACAATGACGCGCTGTTTTTCCTGGCGGTGATCGTGGGCGTCGTCGTGGCACTGGCAGCCGTGCCGACGGCGAGCTGGCTGCGGGCGCGGCGGATGTGCGTCGTCCCGGTGCTGTTCGCGGAGACCACGTCGTATGGTGGGGCCGTGGGGAGGGCGAAAATCCTTGCCGCCGGGGCAGAATGGCGGCTGGCCGGCCTGTGGCTGGCGCTGCGCGGTCTGCTGCTGGTGGTGGCCGTGCCGCTGCTCGGGCTGCCGCTGTTCGTGTCGGACTTCTCCGGCACCCACCGCTGGGCGGTGATCGTGCTGTCCACCGCGAGCGTTCTGCTGATCGCGGCCTTCGCCGAAGTGGTCGATTCGGCGACCAGCGTGGTGGTCGACATCGATCGCCGCTGCCGCCGCGAGGCCTGGGATGTGCGGATTCCCCGTCCGGCACACCGTAATACGGAGACGGCTCGGTGAACCGCGGCGATCTGCCTCCCGTACCGCCGTCCGAACCCGTTCCCGGACAACCGGATCCCGGCGCGATTCCGCCGCCGCCGCACCTCGGCCCGGCGGGCGCGCATCGCGGGGCCGCCGAACAAGCCGCCCTGCACAGCGATTTCAGCACCGCCCTGCGGGAGCGTTTCCGCGCGGTGGTCCGTGGTCTGGAGCAGGGCGGCGTACTCGAGGTCCAGCGTTCCCGTACCGCTCGGGAGACCGCCGCGAATGCCGCCGCCACCGCCCAGGCGACCGAACTTCCCGATGCGGCACATGATTTCGACGAGGTCGTCTACGGCGGCCGCCCCGCCACCGAGGCCGAATATCGCCGCCTGGAACAGGCCGACCGATACTCGCTCGCGCCACCGCCGCCGGACGAACCGGTCGAGACCCTCACGCGCGAACGTCGCTCGCGGCAATGGCGCATGCCGCCGCTGCCCGAACTGCTGCGCAACCCCAAGTTCTGGGCAGCGGTGCTGGGCGTCCTGGTGCTGGCGCTGATCGTCTACGTTCTGTTGCACCTGTCCGGCGCACCGAAGGCTCCCCCGACACCCTCACCGCCGCAGCACAATCCGTTTCCGAACGAACCCCCGCCCCCGCCGCCGACCCCGAGTCCGAACGACGCGGGCAGCGACTCGATCTTCGACCGGCTGCCGCACTGGCTCGCCTACGGCGGGCTGCAATGGCTGATCTGCGCCGCGATCGTGGTGTGGTGGCGGGCCCGCCGACGCGGCGCACTGGTCGGCGAACCACGCCCGGTCCAGGTCGCGGCGAACGAACTGCTCGCCGGGCAGGCCGCGCTGTACCGCAGAGCCACCGACCGTGATCACACCGCGGCCAAACTGCGCGCGGCCACGATGCGCCGGATCCGCCCGATCCTGGGCCTGACCGCCGACGCACCACCGGATCGAGTGATCGCGGCCCTCGGCACTCGCACCCGCACGGACCCGAACCTGCTGGGCGCGGTGCTGTTCGGGCCGGTGGCCGATGACGCCACCCTGGAAATGATTGCCGCACAACTGGACCGAATCGAGTCGGAGATCGCATGACAAAGGCCGAGACCAATCACGCCCCGACCGCGCAGGACGCCCTGCGTGCCTTCGGCGCGTTGCGTACCGAGATCGGCAAGGCCGTGGTCGGCAACGACCAGGCCGTCATGTTCCTGGTGCTGGCTCTGCTGTGCCGCGGACACGTCCTGCTGGAAGGTGTTCCGGGAGTGGCGAAGACGCTGCTGGTCCGGGCGTTGGCGATGGGCTTGGATCTCGAGCACTCCCGTGTCCAGTTCACGCCCGACCTGATGCCCGGCGACGTGACCGGATCGCAGATCTACGATCCGCATTCGGCCGAGTTCACCTTCCGCCGCGGACCGGTGTTCACCAATCTGCTGCTGGCCGACGAGATCAACCGCACCCCGCCGAAAACCCAGTCGGCCCTGCTGGAATCGATGGAGGAGCGGCAGGTCTCCGTCGCGGGGACACCGCAGCCGCTGCCCGATCCGTTCGTGGTCATCGCCACCCAGAACCCGATCGAGCAGGAGGGCACCTATCCGCTGCCGGAGGCGCAGCTGGACCGGTTCCTGTTCAAGGTCGACATCCGGCTGCCCGAGCGGGAGGACGAATTCCGCATCCTGCAACGTCATGCGGCCGGATTCGATCCCCGCGATCTGACCGCGGCCGGACTGCAGCCGGTGGCCGGACCGGCGCACATCACCGCGGCGCGGGCCGCGGTCGCGCGGGTGACGGTGAGTCCCGAGGTGCTCGCGTACATCGTCGACCTGTGCCGCGCCACCCGCACCTCCCCCGCGGTGCAGCACGGCGCCTCGACCCGCGGCGCGACCGCGCTGCTGGCCGCCTCGCGCGCACTGGCCTGGCTGAACGGACGCGGCTTCGTCACCCCGGACGACGTGAAACTCGTCGCGATAGTGGCGCTGCGGCATCGGCTGCAGTTGCGGCCGGAGGCGGAGCTGGACGGGGTGACGGCCGAGGCCGTGATGTCCTCGCTGCTGCTGTCGGTCCCGGTTCCGGTGTAGCGCAATGGTTGTCACCGGCCGATCGGCCATGATCGCGGCGGTCGCCGCGGTGATCGTCATGGTCGTACTGCCCTCGTGGGTGGGCGTCGTCGCGATGACCGCGCTGCTGGCCGTGTTGATCGTGATCGACGCGAGTGCCTCGGCCCGGGGCTCGGACCTGGAACTCCTCCGCGCGGATCTGACCACCGTGCGAGTCGGCCACGAGGCCGCGGTGGAACTCACGGTGACCAACCGCGGCCGCCGCACGGTGCGCGCCATGCTGTGGGACGACTGGCCGGACAGCGTCCGCGCCGATCGCCGCACCCATCGGCTGAACCTCGGGCCGAACACCCGGACCAGACTCGTCACCGCCATGACTCCCACCGGTCGCGGTGACCGGGTGGCCGGACCGGTCACCATTCGCCTGCTGGGCCCGCTGGGCCTGGCCGGACGGCAGATCCGCAGGCAGGCTCCCGCGCGCGTGCGCGCACTGCCGCCGTTCCGCAGCGAACGCATCCTGGCTTCGAAGGTCCGGCAGCTGCAGCAGCTCGAGGGCCGCAATGTGGTGAACATCCGCGGGCAGGGCGCCGAATTCGATTCCTTCCGTGAGTATGTCGCCGGTGACGACGTGCGGGCGATCGATTGGCGCGCCACCGCACGCGCGAGTGACGTCCTGGTGCGCACCTGGCGTCCGGAACGCAATCGGCACGTGCTGGTACTGCTCGATACCGGCCGATACAGCGCCGGACTGGTCGGCGGCGGCGCCTCCGGCAGTGCCGAGGCGACCCGGCTGGAAACGAGTATCGAGGCCGCGCTCCTGCTGAGCGGACTGGCCGCCTCGGCCGGAGATACCGTGGCCCTGCTCGCCTACGACCGCCAGGTCCGGGCCGAGGTGCGCACCGGCAGCGGCCAGGGCCTGCAACCCAAACTGATGCACGCGCTGGCCGGCATCGTGCCCGCCCTGGTCGACACCGATACCGAAGGGATGGTCCGCGCCGCGGTCCAGCGCACCCGCCGCCGCAGCCTGGTGGTCTGGTTCACCGGTCTCGACGGCGCGATGGTCGAGGAGAACCTCCTGCCGGTCCTGCCGGTACTGGCCCGACGTCACCGAGTCCTGCTCGTCTCGGTCACCGACCCCGATATCGCCACCGCGGCCACGCACCGCACCACCACCCCCGAGATCTACACCGCGGCCGCTGCCGAGAACCTGCTGGCCGAACGCGCTCTGGTCCAGGAATCGCTGCGCCGCAAGGGCATCGACGTCGTCGCAACCTCCCCGGACCGCCTCCCCGAGGCGCTCGCCGACGAATACCTGGAACTGAAGAAATCCGGAGCCATGTAGCCGACCGGGCCCGGGTTCGGCGCCCGGCTCAGCGGGCGCGTCGGTGGCGCGAACCGATGCCGTTCGACGTCGACAGGCGGCGGAGGCCGCTCCGGCGCGCCCGTTCGGGTGGACGTGGCGGTGGTTCAGGCCGGGCGGTGCCAGGTGGTGTCGACCGGGCCCGGGGTGAACGATGACGCGCCGACGAGCAGTGGTGTGGTCGTGCGGGGTTGGGGGCGGGTGAGGGTGCGGCGTTGACGTTCGGAGATGAGTGCGCCGAGGATCTGCAGGGGTGGGTAGGCGCTGGGGGCAGGGACGCGTAGCCGGGTGCAGACCGCGTTGACCAGGGTGACGCCCAGGGTGTGTTGTACCTCGGGGGTGAGGGTCGGGTAGCGGGTCAGGTACTGGCGGATGGGCAGGGCCAAGTCCTCGGTGAGGCCGGACAGGTCCAGGTGCTGGGCCCAGCCCTGCAACCAGGGCGGCGCGACGGCCAAGGCGGGCAGCGGGATTCGGGCGCGATCGTGGACGACCACGGTCCCGGCGAGCACATCGCCGACGCGTCGGCCCCGCGGTGAGCACAGCGAGGTGAGCACCGCG
The DNA here is from genome assembly GCF_000308615.1 of Nocardia jiangxiensis NBRC 101359. Classification (GTDB taxonomy): domain Bacteria; phylum Actinomycetota; class Actinomycetes; order Mycobacteriales; family Mycobacteriaceae; genus Nocardia; species Nocardia jiangxiensis. The sequence goes on along the minus strand of NZ_BAGB01000002.1, from coordinate 35,654 downwards.
ACGACGCCGAAACCACCCAGACTCCAGAAATCGACGATGACCCAGGTCAGGCCGCGGGTGAGCGCGTGGCGGAAATCGATCGGCCCGCCGTCCCCGCGCACCACCCGCAGCCCCAGCACGATCTTGCCGATGGTGCGGCCGCGCAGCAGGGTCTCGCAGGTGACCGGATATCCGACCAGGATCGCGACGAACACGACCAGCGCCACGGTCTGCAACCAGGCGGTGTCCGGCTCGAAATTCGACAGCACCACGAAGATCAGCAAGACCAGCAGCGCGCCCAGCACGGCCTGCAGCAGCAGATCGATCAGCATCGCCGCGGCCCGCGTGGGGATGCGCGCGATGGGCAGGTCGAGGGCGACGGCCTCGCCGGTGGTGAATACGGCCATGATGCTCGACAGCCTAATCGTGTTGCGCGGCTCGCCTCGTCCCGGTCGGGAACGGATTGTCGGTGCGACAGGCTAGCCTCGTATCCGATCAGCGGCCGGAATCGGCGGGTACGGGAGGCATCCGATGGACGTGGACGCATATGCGTATACCAACCGACCTGCCTGGGATCGGCTGGATCAGCTGACCCGGCAGCGCCGCCTGTCCGGCGCCGAGGCCGATGAGCTGATGACGCTGTACCGCCGCACCTCCCAGCAGTTGTCCCGATTGCAGTCGCATTCCCCGGATCCGGAGTTGATCGGCGGCCTGAGCGCCTTGCTGACCAGGGCGCGCGGGCGGGTGCTCGGCACGCGGGTCGAGGCGTGGCGCGCGGTCGGACGATTCTTCACGCACACCTTCCCCGCAGCGCTGTATCGCGTGTGGCCGTGGTGGCTCGGTGTGGCCGCGGTCTTCCTGGCGGTCACCGCCGGGTTGGGCACCTGGGTGTCCGGATCCGGTTCGGCCCGAAGGATTCTGGGCCTGGCCAACGACAATCACGATCTGACCGGACCGGGCGGTGAGTTCGAGACCTACTACTCCGAGCATCCGCACGAGGCGTTCGCCGCCCAGGTGTGGACCCACAACGCGTGGGTTTCCGCGGTCGCCCTGTTCACCGGGCTGCTGATTCTCCCGGCGGTGTACGCGCTGTTCATGAACGCGCTGAATCTGGGCATCTCGGCGGGCCTGATGGCCGACGCGGGCCGTCTGGACGCCTTCTTCGGGTTCATCCTCCCGCACGGAATGCTGGAACTGACAGCGGTTTTCGTCGCCGGCGGCACGGGCCTGAAACTGGGCTGGACGCTGATCGACCCGGGCCGATTCTCTCGTGCACAGGCGCTGGCCCGACAGGGCCGGGCCTCGGCGACGGTGGCGCTGGGTCTGGTGGGCGTGTTGGCGGTGTCGGGCACGATCGAGGGCTTCATCACCCCGAGCGGCTGGCCCGCGCCGGTGCGCATCGGTATCGGTGTGGTGGCCGAGCTGGCCTTCCTGACCTATGTGTTCGGCGTCGGGCGGCGTGCGGTGCAGGAGTCGGCAGTTACCAGCGGGCGCACAGCCGGTTAACAAGAGGTGATCCGCGGGTCCGAGAGGGACGATCCGAGCGGAGAATTTGAGAGCCACTGGCCGCAGCGAGTCCAGCTCAGCTGCGGCCAGCGTTACCGTCAACTCTACACAATCGTTATGCCCACGCAACCTCCCTCGGCGTATATGCCACAGCCCGAAAACCGCATGTCGGACAGCATGTCCGACACCTTCGGCAAACGCATAGCGTCGCCATCAATGCACTTGACAGGGCCTGCCGATCCAACCTCCGCCCGAACTCTCCCATTCCTCCGGATCGAAGAGACGGATTAACCCGTTCAGTCTCGAGGTAAGGTTTGCCAATTCTGTTCACTTGATGTCCACATACCTTAAAAACGGCAGTTCACCTGCATATTTGTCACATCAACAGACAGCGACAAAAAGGTAGCCAGCCAGTAAACAAACTTGAAGTTTGTTACTCTCGGCGCGTTCCGGAAAGCCGTTCAGCAGTAACAGGCAATCGGCGCATATGCACCCGATTATTCGCTGTCAGACACTGATCTACGAACGTTTCAGATCAGCCCGCTATCACCCCGAAGAGTCGGTTCGACCCCAATTAGGCAGACCTGAGTGCGGCGAAGATCACACCCGCTGATCTCGGCAGATGGCGAGCGACAGTGGCTCAGCGCATCACCCGATGCGCACGATCCCGCTCAGCGTGCCCTGCAACACCCGGTGATCCCGGGTGATCAACGGCGCGGTCTGCAACGGATCCTCCACGATCGTGCCGGGCAGCGGGCTGTGCGCGGCGATCGCACCGGTATCGGCGTTCACAGCGGTGAATTCGAAACCGTCCACCGCGGTGGCGGCAGCGGGACCGATCCGATTCACCGTGTAGATCAGGCCGTCGGCGGCGGACAGCATCGGCACGGCCGAACTGCGAACCTTGTTGTCCCAGACAGTGTGACAACCGGACGTCCCGACATCCACGCGAGTCATCCCGCCGGCGAACGGCGCCGTCGGCGGCACCGCCGGACCGGCGCCCTGCGGCAGCGTCGGATACGGATAGCCGTAGGTGCTCGCCACCACGACCGTGCGGCCCAGCCCGATCGGAGCGTTCTCGCTACCCGGCCCGCCGTGGGTGAGCACCGGCTGCGAGCACATCAACTGTCCTGTCCCGGAACGGAATATCAGCAGATGGGCCGCACCGGCCGCGTTATCGACGATGGCCACGTAGTCCGCACCGCTGTCCGGACCGAAGTACACCGGCGTCGATCCGGTACCCCAGCTGAGTTGCCCTGGCTTGCGCCCGGGGCCGCGATCGTAAGCCTTGCGCCACAGCACTTCCGGATTCCCGGAAACACCGGACCGCAGTTCGTACAGCGCATGCGTGGTCGCCACGGCGATGCGGCCGTTCGGGGTGGCGGAGATGCTGTTCTCCACCATCTCCCCGCCGCCCAGCGGGATCGCCGCCGCCCGTCCGGACGGATCCACCCGCCCGGCCACCGCATGTTCGGTCGCGAACCACACCGCCCCGGACGGATCCGGAACCAGCCCGACCACGCTGTCCCCGGCGGGCACCGCCCCGGACAGATCGACCGACGAGACCACCTGCAGTGACCACCGTCCGGCCGCATCCCGCGAATGCGCGATCCGCAGCAGCCGCCGCTGCCCGTCCACGACCACCAGCCGATTCGCGTTGTCCAGATAGGCGTACACCCCGCCGAGCAGACCGCCCTTCGCCAGAGGCAGTGTGGCCGAGGCAGTTCCGAGCGCACCGGTCATATCCGGATCGATCAGCTCCACCGTCGGCGTCCGCCCCGCCATGGTCGTGCACAGCGCCACCACCATTCCGTCCGAACCCTGGAGCAGGGTCGGGCAGGCCGCGGCGAGCGGATAGATCGTCGTGTGCACCGCACGCACTCCGGGCCCGGCCAGCGCAGTGGCATCGGAGGACCCGGCATCGGCATGCATCGTCGAGCTTCCCTGCGGCCCGAGCGCGGGGCTCGGCGCGGCGAACGGACCCCAGAATGTCGCGGCCTGCGCGGGCGTCCCGGCCACGAGCAGCCCCGCCGCACACATCGCGGTCACTGCCGTGCGCAGCCGTACCGCACCACGCCGACGAGTTCGTTTCATGGCTGCCACCTGCCTGTTTCGCATTCCCGACCGGCCGCGGCACGATCATCCACGACCGACGAAGCGTACCGAAAGGACCTAGCTGGTCAAATGATCAGTTCCGGTCGGCGGACGGGTGCGACCGTCAGTTCTGCTGTGCGTACAGCGCGGTGTCGAGGTCGTCGGGACGGTATCGCGGCTCCCCGGAAACGAAGTAGTTCATGGGCGCCGAAATTCGCACCGCCCGCGTCGGCGGGCTCACCCGGTACGGACACCCACGAGCATCGGAAACAGCGAGGGTTCCGGCACGAGGCGGAATACTGAGGAGGTTGTCGTCGGAGGTACGCAATTCCAGGCTTCCCCCTTCGCCGTCAGGATGAGTGCTCAGGAAAAGCAGGCCCGTCGCCGGATCGGAATCGACGTGCCACTCGTATCCCTGACCGCCCGCAGCACATTGATGTTCACGGCGGAAGTAACCGAACTGTCCGTTTCCAGATTCAGCCCGCTGTATCGCTCGGCAATCCGGCGGAAACTGGTTCCGTACAGTTCACGCAGCCAGGGCAGGTACTCGGCGATATCGTCGCCCGTGAGCAGACGGTAACCGATTGCGATCCCCACCGGCTCGAGACTGGTACTGGTACCACCGTGTAGTTCCGCCGGCTTCGCTCTGGCCCGGCACACCCGATCCACCTGCGCACGCCAATCGGCGGGCGTGCAGAGCCGCCCCCTGACCGCGCGAGTTCCGGTGTCTCGCCACATCGGCCGCGCGTGTGAAATTCCTGACAAACCACACCGATTCTGCGATCGGGCTATACCGGGCGCGGCATCGGTATACGGAAACGAGGAAGGGCCGGAGTTGAACTCCGGCCCTTCCTCGTTCTGGTGGGCGAAGGGGGACTTGAACCCCCACGTCCCGAAGGACACTGGCACCTGAAGCCAGCGCGTCTGCCATTCCGCCACTCGCCCGAGCGACTGGAAGACAGTAGCACGGGGGCGCAGTCGAGACGAAATCGCCTGTTCACGGACCTACACGGGGCGCTGTGGAGGATTGGGAACCCTCGGGTAGCGCCGGGAGTTACAGGTGTGGACGATCGATGGATATCATGCAGTGACCGTGTCCCCACGTCGACACGCCCTATCGGCGTGTCGTCAATCCCGAACAGACGACCCGACGCATGTGCACCGGAGGAGGCAGAGATGGGGTTCGTGACCCGCTTCGAACGCCGCCTGCAGGGGGCGGTCGGGGACGTGTTCGCGCGCGTCTTCGGCGGTAGTGTCGTCCCGCAGGAGGTGGAGGCGGCACTCCAGCGTGAGGCTTCCGATCAGGTCACCGAACTAGAGGGTGGCCATCTGCTGGCTCCCAACAGCTACACCATCACCATCAATGCGTCGGACCTGCAGCAACTCGATGCCGATCACGATCTCACCACCCGGGCGTTCGCCAAACACCTGCAGGATTACATCCGCGAACAGGGGTGGCAGACCTACGGTGAAGTACACGTCGAATTCGAACCATCCCCTACGCTGCACACCGGGCAGTTCAGGACTCGCGGTCGGGTCGATCCCGACGCGGACCGCCGAAACCCGGCGGCCCGCGGGCCCTCACCCGGCCGACCTGGACCACCCCGACAAAGAACCGCAAACCCGCAACCAGGAGCTGGCCCCATGACGCAGAACTCAGGCTACGACCCGAGCCGTGAGCCCGCGGAGTCCGATCCACGCAACCGCGGGTACGCGCCGCCGCCGGCGGGCCGCCCCGCCCAGGGCTACGACGACTACGGCCGCGGTGGCTATCAGACTCCGCAGGGTGGTGGCTACCAGGCTCCGGCCGGTGGCGAATACGCCGCACCCGATGCGCAGCAGGGGTACGGCGACTACCAGAACGGTCAGGACTACCAGCAGGGTGGCGGGGGCTACGGCCAGCAGCAGGGCTACGACCAGCACGGATACGACCAGGGGTACGACCAGCACGGCGGGTACGACCAGGGCGGTTACGGCCAGCAGGGTTATGCCGAACAGGGCCACCAGGGCTACAGCGACCAGGCCTACGGGCAACAACAGGGCTACGCGGACCAGGGTGGTTACGGCCAACAGCAGACATACGGCCAGGCACCGAGCGGCTACGACCAGGGTTACGGTCAGCAGCAGGGCGGGTACGACCAGGGCTACCAGCAGGGCTACGGCCAGCAGCAGGGCGGCTACGAACAGGGCGGCTACGGCCAGCAGCCCGGCTACGACCAGGGCTACGGCCAGCAGCAGGGCGGCTACGCCGCTCCCGGCCAGGCGCCCGCGGGCGGTTCGGGGTACTCGGCCACCCTCCAGCTCGACGACGGCAGCGGCCGGACCTATCAGCTGCGTGAGGGAAGCAACATCATCGGCCGCGGCCAGGATGCGCACTTCCGGCTTCCCGATACCGGGGTGTCCCGCCGCCACATCGAGGTCCGGTGGGACGGTCAGGTCGCGATGCTCTCGGACCTCGGTTCCACCAACGGAACGCTGGTCAACGGCTCGCCGGTGCAGGATTGGCAGCTCGCCGACGGCGATATCATCCGCGCCGGACATTCCGAGATCCTGATCCGAATCGTCTGATCCCGTAAGCTCGCCGATGCAGGTCGCGATGCGGCGCGAAAAACTCGCCCTTATCGTGGTCGCAACCGGTCATCGGCCCTATGATGCTGCCAGCCCTCGGTCGGCAGCAGGTCCGTGCTGACCAGCAAGCCGGTTGGGGGTGGGACCGTCGTACCCACATCGGCCGAAACAGGAGGTGGAGCACCGTGCAGGGACTGATCCTGCAATTGACCCGTGCGGGGTTCCTACTGCTGTTGTGGCTGTTCGTATGGGCGGTGCTCCGGACCCTGCGCAGCGACATCTACGCGGCATCCGGCATTCGGATCCAGCCCCGGGCCGCACGCGGTTCCGCGGTGCTGCCATCCTTCAGCCGTGGCCAGAAGGGCGCCAAGTATCTAGTGGTGACTCAAGGTTCACTCGCCGGCACACGCATCACCCTGGGCGCCCAACCGGTGCTCATCGGGCGCGCCGACGATTCCACGCTGGTACTCACCGATGACTATGCCTCGACCAGGCATGCGCGACTCTCGCCGCGAGGCGAGGACTGGTACGTCGAAGATCTGGGTTCCACCAACGGCACCTATCTCGACCGCGCGAAGGTCACCACCCCGGTGCGGGTTCCGCTCGGGTCCCCCGTCCGTGTCGGTAAGACAGTGATCGAGCTGCGATCGTGACACTTGTTCTCCGTTACGCGGCGCGCAGCGACCGCGGACTCGTCCGAGGCAACAACGAGGATTCCGTCTACGCCGGTGCGCGCCTACTCGCGCTGGCCGACGGAATGGGCGGCCATGCCGCCGGTGAAGTCGCCTCCCAATTGATGATCGCCGCACTCGCGCATCTCGACGATGACGAGCCCGGCGACGATCTGCTCGGCAAGCTGGATCGCGCGGTGCACGCGGGTAACGCCGCCATCGCCGATCAGGTCGAGGAAGAGCCCGAGCTGGACGGCATGGGCACCACGCTCACCGCAATCCTGTTCGCGGGCAAGAAACTCGGCCTGGCGCATATCGGCGATTCGCGTGCGTACCTGTTCCGCGACAACGAGCTGGCTCAGATCACCCGCGACGACACGTTCGTGCAGTCGCTGGTCGACGAGGGCCGGATCACGCCCGAACAGGCGCACACCCATCCGCAGCGGTCACTGATCATGCGGGCGCTGACCGGCAATGAGATCGATCCCACACTGATCATGCGCGAGGCACGGGCGGGCGATCGCTACCTGCTGTGCTCGGACGGCCTGTCCGACGTGGTCAGCGACGAGACGATCGGAAATACGTTGCGGGAGGGCAACACCGACGAGGCGGCCGACCGCCTCATCGAGCTCGCCCTGCGCAGCGGCGGTCCGGACAACGTCACCGTCGTCGTCGCGGACGTCATCGATCTGGACTACGGCCAGAGCCATCCGATCGTGGCCGGCGCCGCCTCCGGTGAGGACGAGGACACTCCGCCGCCGAACACCGCCGCCGGTCGTGCCGCGGCGATGCGCCCGCCGCGCGCGGCTCCGCGCCGCCCCGCCGTGGCCGCGGAGCCCGAGCCCCGCAAGAGTCACAAGCTGCGCTGGATCCTGTTGTCCCTCGCGCTGATCGCGGCCGTCGCGGTCGGACTGGTGGTGGGCTACAAGATGATTCGCAACAACTATTACGTCGGCGCGGACAACGGCAACGTCGTGATCGTGCGCGGGCTGCCCGGATCGGTGCTCGGCTATTCGATCCACGAGGTGAACCAGATCGCGTGCGTGCAGCACGACGGGGAGCTCGGCCTGGCGAGCCCGGGTGAGAGCTTTCCGTCGGGCTGCAAGCAGTTGCAGGTCGCCGATCTCGAGCAGACCGGCCGGGACAAGGTGAACAACGGCCTGCCCCCGGGCGCCCTCGACGACGCGCGCCGTCAGCTCGCCAAACTCGCCCAGCAGGATCTGCTGCCCGCGTGCATCAGCACCCCGGCCTCGACGCCGCAGCCCACGCAGAATCCGGCACCCACGACCAGCCCCGCCACTCCGACCGGCGCCACACCGGCCCCCGCCCAGCCGGCGCCCGCCAGCGGCGACGGACATCCCGGCGCGCCCGCGCCCACCACCACAGCGCCCGCCACGCCGACGACGGCGTCGCAGGCCCCGCAAACTCCGGGGGAGAACTGCAGGAAGGCGGACTGATGTCCGCTCCGGCACCGCTGTCTGCGGGGGCCTTCCCGAGTCCTCCGGGCGGGTTCGCCCCTGCGCCACCGCCCTCGACTCGCCGTAACGTCGAACTTCTGCTGCTGGGGACCGCGGTCGTCGTGACCACCGTCGCCCTGGTGCTGGTGGAGGCCGCGCAGGATCAGGGCATCTCCTGGGAGTGCGCCGAACTGGCTCTGGCCTATCTGGCGCTGTTCTCGGTCGCCCACCTGGCCGTGCGACGTTTCGCGCCGTTCGCCGATCCGCTGCTGCTGCCGATCGCGGCGCTGCTGAACGGCCTGGGCCTGGTGCTGATCCACCGCCTGGATCTGGCCGCGGCGCAGACCGCGCGCACCAACTCACTCCCTATCCCCTCCCCCGACGTCGACCACCAGGTGCTGTGGACCGCGGCGGGCATCCTGATCCTGGCCACCGTGCTGGTGGTGCTGCGCGACTATCGCACCCTGGCGCGCTACAACTACTCCATCGGGGCGCTGGGCCTGGTGTTGCTGCTGCTGCCCGCGGTGCTGCCGGAACGATTCGCCACGACCAATCACGCGAAGATCTGGGTTCGGTTGCCCGGATTCACCGTGCAGCCGGGCGAATTCGCGAAGATCCTGCTGGTCGTGTTCGTCGCGGCGCTGCTGGTGTCCAAACGCGACTGGTTCACCGCGGCCGGACGGCACGCGTTCGGCATCGAGCTGCCGCGGCTGCGCGATCTGGGCCCGCTCGTGCTGGCCTGGGTGGTCGGCGTCGGGGTGCTGGTGTTCGAACGGGATCTGGGCGTATCGCTGCTGATCTTCGGCACCGTGCTGGCGCTGCTGTACATCGCGACCGAGCGGGTGGGTTGGCTCGTCGTCGGCGGGGTACTTCTGGTCATCGGATTGATCTTCGCCTACAACACGTTCGGACCGCTGCGAGCGCAGTTGCACACCTGGCTACATCCCTTCTCGGACTACAACAACACCGGTTACCAGATCGCGCAGTCGCTGTTCGGGCTGGCCACCGGCGGACTCGCCGGTACCGGCCTGGGTAACGGGCGTCCCGATCAGGTGCCCTTCGCCGCGACCGATTTCATCGTCGCCACGGTCGGCGAGGAGCTCGGGCTGATCGGGCTGGCCGCGGTGCTGGTGCTGTTCACCATGTTGGTGGTGCGCGGTCTGCGCACGGCGCTGGCGGTACGGGACAGCTTCGGCAAACTGCTCGCCGCCGGCCTGGCCTTCACCATCGCCGCGCAGGTGTTCGTGGTAGTGGGCGGTGTCACGAAATTGATCCCACGCAGCGGCCTGACCACGCCTTTCCTGTCGTACGGCGGATCTGCGCTGCTGGCCGAGTACGCAGTGCTGGCATTGTTGATAAGGATCTCCGACGCGGCCCGTGCACCGGCGCCGAGCCGGAGGGTCCACAGCGCACCGACCAGCAACCCGCCCACCGAGATACTGCGTACCGACTCGAGCCACCAGGCGAAGGGGGAACCGGCATGAACACACCACTGCGCCGCGTCGCCATGGCCGTCATGCTGATGACCGTCGCCCTGCTGCTCAACGCGACCTACGTCCAGGTGATCAAGGCCGACAGCCTGCGCAGCGATCCGCGCAATTCGCGGGTGCTGCTGGACGAGTACTCCCGCCAGCGCGGGCAGATCTCGGCCTCGGGCACGGTGCTGGCCAGTTCGATCTCCACCGACGACCGGTACAAGTACCTGCGCACCTACCCGACCGATCCGATGGCCTATGCACCGGTGACCGGCTTCTACTCGATGCAGTACGGCCGCACCGAACTCGAACTCGCCGAGGATTCGGTGCTCAACGGATCGGACAGCAAACTGTTCGGCCGTCGCCTGATCGACCTGATCTCCGGCCGCGACCCGCGCGGCGGCAACGTCGTGACCACCATCAACCCGGTGATGCAGAAGGTCGCCTACGACCAGCTGACCAAGAATGGGTACACCGGTTCGGTGGTCGCCATCGAACCCAGCACGGGCCGCATCCTGGCCATGGTCTCCACGCCGAGCTACGACCCGAATCAGCTGGCCTCGCACGACGGCGCGAGCAGTACCAAGGCGTGGGAGCAGCTCAGCTCCGACCAGAAGCAGCCGCTGCTGAACCGCGCCATCTCGCAGACCTATCCGCCGGGATCCTCATTCAAGGTGATCACCTCGGCCGCGGCCCTGGCCTCGGGCATCCAGACCTCCGACCAGTTCACCGCCGATCCGCGAATCACGTTGCCCGACACCAACACCACGCTGGAGAACTTCGACGGCGAACACTGCGGCAACGGCGCCACCACGACGATGGAGGAGGCCTTCGCGCTGTCCTGCAACACCGCGTTCGCCCAGATCGGCATGAAGGTGGGCGCGGCCAAACTCAAGGACACCGCGGCGGCGTTCGGCATCGGCACCCATTCGGGAGTTCCGATGCCGGTGGCCGACAGCACCGTCGGCACGATCCCGGACGAGGCATCCCTCGCGCAGAGCAGCATCGGCCAGCGCGACGTGGCCATCACTCCGCTGGACGACGCGGTCGTCGCGGCCACCGTCGCCAACGGCGGCGTCCGGATGGAACCGCATCTGGTGGATCAGACCCAGGGGCCGGATCTGTCCGAACTGTCCAAGACCAAACCGGTGTCGGTCGGTCAGGCGATCAGCCCCCAGGTGGCCTCGACGCTGACGAATATGATGATCGACTCGGAGAAGAACACGTTCCAGGGCAACACCACTTCGTTCCAGATCGCGTCCAAGACCGGTACCGCCGAACACGGCGCGAATCCGGGCACCACACCGGCGCACTGCTGGTACATCGGATTCGCACCTGCGCAGAACCCGAAGATCGCCATCGCGGTCGTCGTGGAGAACGGCGGCAACATGGGCCTGAAGGGCACCGGAGGTTTCGTGGCATCCCCCGTCGGACGAGCCGTGCTCGAGGCCGGCCTGCAGGGGAGCTGAACGAGACGATGATCGAGTACACAGGCCTACGGGGGCTCCCATGTTGACCAACGGTGCGTTGATCGCGGACCGCTACAGACTGCAACGCCTGATCGCCACCGGCGGTATGGGCCAGGTGTGGGAGGCGCTGGACACCCGGCTGGACCGCCGGGTGGCGGTCAAGGTGCTCAAGGCCGAATTCTCCGCCGACCCGACGTTCCGGCACCGGTTCCGGACCGAAGCGAAGACCACCGCGCAGCTCAACCACCCGGGTATCGCCGGAATTTACGACTACGGCGAAACCCTGGACCCGCAGGGCGGCGAAACCGCCTATCTGGTCATGGAACTCGTGCAGGGCGAACCGCTCAACGCGGTGCTGAACCGGCTCGGCCGCCTGTCGGTGGTGCAGGGCCTGGACATGCTCGAGCAGACCAGCCGGGCACTCGAGGTGGCGCATGCCGCGGGCGTCGTGCACCGCGACGTGAAACCGGGCAACATCCTGGTCACCCCGACGGGTCAGGTGAAGATCACCGATTTCGGCATCGCCAAAGCGGTGGACGCCTCACCGGTGACCAAGACCGGCATGGTGATGGGCACCGCCCAGTACATCGCGCCCGAGCAGGCCACCGGCGAGGACGCCACCTCGTCCAGTGACGTGTACTCGCTGGGCGTGGTGGGCTACGAGGCGCTGGCCGGGCATCGCCCGTTCAGCGGTGACGGCGCGTTGACCGTGGCGATGAAACACGTCCGCGACACCCCGCCGCCGATGCCCTCGGATCTGCCGCCGAATGTGCGCGAGCTTATCGAGATCACCATGGCCAAGGATCCGTCGCAGCGGTACGGCAGTGGCGGCGAGTTCGCCGACGCCGTGGCCGCGGTGCGCTCCGGGCGACGTCCGCCGATGCCGCGCACCATGGGTTCGACGCCGCAGGGCGGTGCGGCACGGGTCCTGCCTCCGCCGCCGACCGGCGCGACCACGGTCCTGCCCCGCGACTACGAGGATCGCTACTCGAATTCCCAACGGCCGGGGGCGCGTCCGATCGGAGCGACCAGCGCGATGCCCGGTCACCCGGACGACGACCTGCCGTACGAGGACGAACCCGGCATGAGCCGCACCACCAAGTGGATGCTCGGCCTGGGCATCGGCGCGCTGGTGCTGGGCGGTGCGGCGGCGTGGGTGCTGCTCAGTGGCAGTCCTCCGCAGCCGTCGGTCACGCCGGTGGTCACCCACACCACCACCGCCCCGGCGCCGACCACGACGACCGAAGCGCCGACCACCACCGAGGAACCCACCACGACCAGACATGTGGTTCCCCCGGTCGAGACGACCACGACCGCGCCGCCCACCACGACGAGCGCGCCGCCCACGACCACCGGCGCCACCACGACCACCGATGAACCCACCACGACCACCAACGGGCGGCATCATTCGAACCTGCCGCCGTGGGCCACGGATGACTCGACATACCCCTCGGTGGACATACCATCGTTGCCGGGCGTTCCGGGAATGAACGGATACAGCCAGAACGGGTACAGCCACAACGGCTACACCCAGAACAGCTATCCCACTCACCATTCGCACGACCAGTACACCGACGTCAGCCCGCCGGACACCTCCTCACAAGGACAGCCATGACCACCCCGAAGAATCTGTCTTCTCGCTATGAGCTCGGCGAGATCATCGGATTCGGTGGAATGTCCGAGGTCCACAAGGCCCGGGACGAACGGCTGGGCCGCGATGTCGCCATCAAGGTGCTGCGCGCCGATCTGGCCCGCGACCCCACTTTCTATCTGCGGTTCAAACGTGAGGCGCAGAATGCCGCCGCGCTGAATCATCCGGCCATCGTCGCGGTGTACGACACCGGTGAGGCGGAGGTGGACGGCGGTCCGCTGCCGTACATCGTGATGGAGTACGTGGACGGCGACACGTTGCGCGATATGGTGCGCGGCAGTGGCCCGCTGGCTCCGCGCCGCGCGATGGAGATCATCGCGGACGTGTGCGCCGCACTGGACTTCAGCCACAAGAACGGCATCGTGCACCGCGACATGAAGCCGGCCAACATCATGATCAACCGGCAGGGCGCGGTGAAGGTGATGGACTTCGGCATCGCCCGCGCGATCGCCGACAGCTCCAATCCGATGACGCAGACCGCCGCGGTCATCGGTACCGCGCAGTACCTTTCGCCCGAGCAGGCCCGCGGCGAACAGGTCGACGCCCGCTCGGACGTCTATTCGGTCGGCTGTGTGCTGTACGAAATCCTCACCGGCGAACCGCCTTTCACCGGCGATTCCCCGGTTGCGGTGGCGTATCAGCACGTTCGCGAGGATCCGCAACTGCCCTCCAACGTCCATGCGGGCGTGCCGCGCGAGTTGGATTCGGTCGTGCTCAAGGCGATGAGCAAGAATCCGGCGAACCGCTATCAGACGGCCGCGGAGATGCGTTCGGATCTGATCCGGGTGCTCGGCGGGCAGAAACCGCAGGCGCCGACGGTGATGACCGAGGAGGATCGCACGACGTTCCTCGGCGCGGTCGACGCACCGCGTTCGGAGGAGGACTCGGAGGACACCGAGGCGCCCCGCCCGCGGGATCCGCGGCGCACCATGATGATCGGCGGTGCCGCCGCCGGTGTCGTGGTGGTGCTGGTAGCGCTGTACTGGGTGTTCCTCGGGCCGGGCAGCAGTTTCAATCAGGTGGGCATCCCGGATCTGGCGAACCGGCCGGCGGCCCAGGCGCAGGACGAATTGCAGAAGGCCGGATTCTCGGTGGCCATTCAGCAGAAGTCCGACGGCAAGACCGCGAGCGGGAACGTCATCGAGACGCAGCCGCTGGGCGGTTCGCGCGCGCCGAAGGGCAGCACCGTCACCGTGCAGGTGTCCACCGGTCCGGCGCAGATCCCGGTGCCCCGGCTGGCCCGGCTGACCCAGCAGCAGGCCGAGCAGCAACTCAGCGCGTTGGGACTGCAGCTGGATCCGAAGGTCGGCCGCGATGCGTCCAGCGTCGAGGACAAGGACAAGGTGGTGAACCAGAATCCGCCCGAGGGATCGAAGATCGATGCGGGCAGTAAGGTCACCATCTCCCTGGGCAAGGGTCCGGATCAGGTGCGGGTGCCGCAGGTGGTGGGTCAGTCGCTCACCGTGGCCGAGCCGAACCTGACCGACAGCAGTGGTTTCAAGGTGCTCGTGCAGAAGGTACCCTCATCGCGTCCCAGCGGTGAGGTGATCGCCACCGATCCGCCGGGCGGTTCGATGGCGGACAAGGGCTCGACCGTGACCGTGCAGGTGTCCAGCGATCAGATCACCATGCCGAATCTGTCCGGACTGACCTCATCGCAGGCCCTGGACAAATTGCGTGCGGCCGGATGGACCGGCGGCGTCGGCCAGATCAGCCAGACCACCCAGGGCACCTTCGATGCCGCGAGCGTCGGGCGGATCGTCGATCAGCAGCCGAAGGCGAATTCGACGATCTCCAAGGATGCGACGATAACGATCGTCACGGGAGTGCTCGGCCCGCCGTGAGCCGGGCGTGAGTCGAGCCGGGTGAACACTCCTGGCTCGGAACACGATTCAGCCGAGTTCGAGGTGGCGGTTCATCGACATGGCCTCCTCGGCCATATCGGGCAGTTCGATCACCTCGACACCGTGTTCCCGCAGTTTCTCCACTCCGACGCAGTCCGCGACGAAGGTGGACGGCTCTCGCCAGGCGATGACCACCCGGCGGATCCCGGCCGCCAGAATCCGATCCGTGCACGGCACGCGATCCTTGGAAGCGCGCTGCGAGCAGGGCTCCAGGGTGCTGTACAGCGTCGCGTGCGCCAGACGTGGATCGTCGGCGAGCTTGTTCAGCGCGGACTCCTCGGCGTGCACCTTCTCATCGGTCTCGCGCGAATACCCGTGTGCGAGTTCGATATCGTTCTCGTCGACGATCACCGCCCCGACCGAGAACGCCCCCGGACTCTTCGGGCACAGCCGAGCCAGTTCGATCGCGTGCCGCATCCGACGCCGCACACTGTCCAGCCCCTCCGAGTCTTCAGCGGACATATCGATGCTCCTTTTCGCTGCGTTGCGGGTCGGTAGCCGAACCTTCCGAGAACAGGTCCGCACCCCTCACCATTCTTCGCGAGCCGCGGCGCGGCCACTCGGTTCGAATACCGTCCGATCACGAAATCTGTTGTGCCAGTGGCAAACTCTACTCGTCGACGGTCGCGGCGGCAGTATCGCTGTCCGGCAGTCGACGCAGTGGCGCGACATCTACGACGCAGGCCAGGTCAGCCACATCCATTCTGCTCCGTGATCCGCTCGGACGGGTCGCCGGATGCAGGGGGCGGTGAAGTCGCCCGCCAGGATCGGGGCTATGGCAAGCGAGAACTCGTCGGCCGAGTCGACGATCGGAAGGGTTCAGATCCCGACGATGGCATCGTGCCCCTTGGGCAGGTAGCGCAGCACGGCGATATCCCCGACACGGGTCACATCGGCCAACTCCATTCGGTGGCCGGAACCCCCCGGATAGGCGGCCGGATGCAGGAATCGGGGCGCGCTGGAATCGCCCACCAGGATGGGGGCCACGGCCAGCAGGAGTTCGTCGGCGAGGGCGGCGGACAGGAAGGCGGTGTGGGTGCGCCCCCCGCCCTCGACCATCAGACGGGTGATGCCGCGCCGACCGAGGTCGTCCAGCAGTGTGCCGAAATCGATTGTGGCACCGAGGGATACCACGTCGGCGAGACCGGAGAGCCGGTCGCCGAGCCGGCTCGCGCCGAGGCCGGTGGTGTAGACGATTTTGTCGCCGCCGTGATGCCACACGCGCAGGGCCGGGTCCAGGTCACCGCGCGCGCTGACGGTGACCTTCACCGGGTACTCCGGTTTTCCGGCGGCGATCCGCCGGGCGCGACGATCCGGATCGGTGACCAGCAGCCGGGGATTGTCGCTGCGCAGGGTCTGCGCGCCGACCAGGATCGCGTCGGAATCCGCGCGCACCGCGTCGACCCGGTCGAAATCCGCGGGATTGGACAACAGCAGCCGGTCCGGGCTCGCATCGTCGAGGTAACCGTCGAGGCTGACCGCGGCGGACAGCAGCACATACGGTCGCCGGTGGTCGTCACCACTCATGACTGCACCCACTCGACCTCGTCATAAGCCGCACGAGACTCCTCACCTCACGACGCGGTTCAGACCAGCGCCGCGACCTCCGCCTCCAACGTCTCGATCAGTCCTTCGGCCGGACGTTCGCCGCAGACCTCGAGCCAGTTGGCGAGCATCCGGTGCCCGCCCTGGGTGAGCACCGATTCGGGATGGAACTGCACGCCGTGGATGGGCAGGGTGCGATGCCGCATGGCCATCACGATTCCGCTCTCGGTCCGGCCGAGCACCTCGATCTCCGCCGGGAGGGTGTCCTCGAGCACGGTGAGCGAGTGATAGCGGGTCGCGGTGAACGGATCCGGCAGCCCGGCCAGCACACCCGCGCCGACGTGGAACACCGAACTGGTCTTACCGTGCAGCAGTTCGGCGGCGCGGGTGACCGTCGCGCCGAACGCCTCGCCGATCGCCTGGTGCCCGAGGCACACGCCGAGCAGCGGAACCCGATGGCGAGCGCAGGCGCGCACCAGCTCGATACTGGCCCCGGCGCGGTCCGGCGTCCCCGGTCCCGGGCTGATCAACAGACCGTCGAATTCGGTGACGACCCGGTCCGGATCCGCCAGCTGTGGATCGTCGTTGCGCCACACCGTGGCCTCGACGCCCAGCTGGCCCAGGTACTGCACCAGGTTGAACACGAAGCTGTCGTAGTTGTCGACGACCAGTACACGCATGGCGCAAGCCTACGGGGTGCCGGATCGGACGTCGCGTGAATACCTGCGCACCGCCCCGTCGACGCCCGGGTGACCTGCTCGCGAGCACCGCGGACCACGCACGTACACCCAGCTGGGATAGCCTGAAGGCAGACCGGCGACGCCGGGCGTCGCGCGCGCACGCCCCCGCCGGTACGACCCGCACCCGAATACGAGGACGTCATGCCCAAGTCGAAGGTCCGCAAGAAGACCGATTATACGATCAACCCTGCCAGTCGCACCCCGGTCAAGATCAAGGGCGGCCCCTCGTCGGTCTGGTACGTCAGCATCATGCTCGGCTTCATGCTGGCCGGGCTGGCCTGGCTGATCGTGTACTACCTGGCCAGCGACAAGCTCACCTGGATGGCGAACCTCGACGCCTGGAACTTCCTGATCGGCTTCGGGCTCATGGTCGTCGGCCTGGTCATGACGATGCGGTGGCGCTGAATCTCGCGCGGCGCGTGCTTACACCTGTGTTATTCATGCACACCTGTGGATGAGCCTGTGGACAAACCGAGGAGCGAGTGGGGATCGTGACGGCATCCGAACCGGTGTCCCGGCTGCAATGGTCCACTCCACCCCTGGCTCTGGTGACGGCCGGTGTGGGCGGAATCGTGCTGGCCCTGGCCGCCGTGTTCACCGGCGACGCACCGAGTCGGCTGCTGGTCGGACTCGCGGCGATTCTGCTGTTGGTACTGACCGCGGTCGGGCTGCGGCAACGTCCACGGATCACCATCGTGCCCGGTCAACGCCCTGTGCTGGTCGTGCGCGGGCTGCTGGGCGCGGCAGAGTACCCCCGGGAGCGGATCCTGCGGGCCCGGGTGGTGAGCTTTCGCCGGCTCGGGCGTAAATCACCGAATCTGGAGATCGACGTCGAGCACGACGGTGAGGACCGCTTGCTCATCTTCGGTCGCTGGGATCTGGGCGTACATCCCCAAGATGTCCTGGACGCACTCGTAGCGCACGGCCTGGCCACGCACTGACCGGCCGATCGCGGGTATCGCGGGTCAGGAAGCGAGCGACGCGGCGGCCCCGCCGATCAGCATGAGCGCCAGCACGGCGACCAGCGCCACGGCGGCCCATCCGACCCGCAGTCCCGTCTCCTGCGTGCGAACCCGCAGCCACTGCGGTCCGTACAGCAATCCGACCGTGGCCAGCGTGCCCGCGGCCAGGCCGCCGAGGTGACCCCACAGCGAGATGCCCGGCACCGAAATGCTGATGATCAGGTTGATCCCGATCACGACCAGCATCTGTGTGGGACTGCGCCGCAGTCGCAGCAGTACGACGGTCAGCGCGCCGAACAGTCC
The DNA here is from genome assembly GCF_000308615.1 of Nocardia jiangxiensis NBRC 101359. GTDB lineage: Bacteria > Actinomycetota > Actinomycetes > Mycobacteriales > Mycobacteriaceae > Nocardia > Nocardia jiangxiensis. The sequence continues at coordinate 17,330 of NZ_BAGB01000002.1, read as the reverse complement.
GAAGATGGCCCCCGATGCCCCTGCGGTCTCGTCGTTCGGGGCCAGCCACATCACCGTGGCCGCGCCGCCGAGCAGCGAGGTCAGATAGATCGCCAGGTAGCGCCAGCGACCCAGCACCGTCTCCGCGTCGCGCCCGAGCACGTACAGCGCGAACATGTTGACCACCAGATGCAGCGGGCCGTAGTGCAGGAACCCGCCCCCGACCACGCGAATCCACTGGCCGTGCGCCACCGCCTGCGGCCAGAGCACCCAGTCGTGGAACAGATTCGACGAACTGTTGGCGGCGACGCTGTGCGCTTGGACGGCGGTGATCGCGAATACGGCGACGTTCAGCGCGATCAGCGCATAGGTCACATACGGTGTGGGCCGCGTCGGGGCAGGGCCGCCCACGGGCGTGCGCACCTGCCGCACATCACGTTGTCCCTGGGCCACACATTCCACGCACTGTTGCCCGACCGCGGCCTGGCGCAGGCAATCCGGGCAGGCAGGCCGCCCGCACCGAGTGCATGCCAGACCGGTGGTCCGGTCGGCGTGGCGGAAACAGGTCGGTGCGGGCGGTTGGGGATTCACGAAACTCCGTGTTCATCGACTACGAGCGGCGCGAGGGCGGTAATTGCACGCTACCCTCGCAAATCGGACCGCTCATCCCGGGCGGAGAAATTCAGCCGAGCGTGATGCTGCTGAGGACCACCGGATCCTTCGGCCGATCGTTGCGATCGACCGCGGTGGTGGCGATGGAATCCACGACCTTGCGCGAATCCGGCTCCAGCACCTCGCCGAAGATGGTGTGCTTGCGGTTCAGGTGCGGCTGCGGGCCGACGGTGATGAAGAACTGCGAGCCGTTGGTGCCCGGTCCGGCATTCGCCATCGCCAGCAGATAGGCGCGGTCGAATCGAAGCTCCGGATGGAATTCGTCACCGAACTCGTACCCCGGACCGCCGCGTCCCGTCCCGGTCGGATCGCCGCCCTGAATCATGAACCCGTCCATGACACGGTGGAAAGTGCTGCCGTCATAGAACGGGCCGGTGGTCTCGCCACTCGCGTTCTGCGTCGAGTAGGGCGCGCTGCCGTCGGCCAGAGCGATGAAATTACGCACCGTCTTCGGGGCGTGGTTACCGAAGAGCGAGATCTTGATATCACCGTGGTTCGTATGCAGCGTTACCACGGAGGTCTGATTCGGTGAAGTCACGCCGAACATGTTGGCACGCTCCCCCGCCTCCCCGCGATTCAGCGCACCAGTAGGTGCCACAAATTTTTGTTGCGGGCTCATCGTCGACCGATACTCCCCTTTTGGACTTACCCGATGAGTTACCCATGTGCCACTGAGACCAGTCGTTACGTAGGCATCGGACCAGTCGGTGCCACGCGACTTGCGTTGCCGAGTGGCGATTGTGAACACCGGTCCATTCGGGCGTACCGGGCGATGCGGCCGGGTCGCGGAACTCTTTGTCCCGCAGTGTGAATCGTCCCGCTGTGCGGGCCGAGCCCTGTCAGTGCTGGATGGCGTGTTGGGGGTGCGCGCCGTTGGTGCTGTAGCCGAGACGGGGCGGTTCGGGGGCGGGCGCCGGGAGTTGCGGACGACGGGTGGCGACCCGCCAAGCGGCGCCGCCTGCGACGGCGGCCAGAACTGCGACGATCAACCGGTTGCGCAACCGGCCCTTGCGGGAACTGCCCAACTGCATAGGACCACTGTGTCACAGCCGCGAACTTCGTGCAGTAGGCAGTACTCGGGCCGGAGTTCCGTCACCGGCTGACGGTGCGCTCGAACTGACGCAGCGACAACGGCACGAAGACCACCAGCAGCACGACCACCCAGATCAGCGTGGTCAGCACCGGATGCCGCATGGACCACACGTCCGGGGGCGGGGTGAGCGAACTGGTGTTGCCGAACAGGTCGCGGATCGCCTGCGTCACCGCCGACACCGGATTCCAATCGGCGAAAATCTTCAGCGGCGTTGGCAATTGGGCACTGGGTACGAAGGTGTTGGCGATGAACGTCAGCGGGAAGATCACCATGAAACTGGCGTTGTTGAACACCTCGGGCGCCCGGACCAGCAAACCGACCACGGCCATCATCCACGAAACCGCGTAGGCGAACAGCAACAGCAGCACATAGCCGAGCACACCGTCGAGGAAAGATCCGCGAATCCGCCAGCCGATCAACAGTCCGGTGATCGACATCACCACCAGGCTGACCACGTTGATCACCACATCGGCGACGGTGCGCCCGATCAGCACCGCCGCCGGGGCCATGGGCAGTGAGCGGAAACGGTCGATGATGCCCTTCTGCATATCCTCCGCGAGGCTGGACCCGGTGAACGTCGCGCCGAACACGGCCGTCTGCGCGAAGATTCCCGCGATCAGGAACTCCCGGTAGGAGGTGCCGGAGACCTTGATCGCCGAGCCGAAGATGTACGCGAACAGCAGCACGAACATGATCGGCGAGAGCGTCGAGAAGATCAGCACGTCGGGCACCCGGCGAATCTTGATGACGTTGCGCTTGGTGACGGTCACGCTGTCGCTGATCAGCATCGCCGCGCGCGCGATCAGCGAGGGCTCGTCGCGTACGCCTGTCGCAGAAGTCATCGTGCGGATCCTTCCGTGGTCGGCCCGTCCGCCGGATCATCCTGGCCCGCAACGGATTCGCACGCTTCGTGCCCGGTGAGGGTGAGGAAGACGTCGTCCAGCGAGGGGCGGCGCAGCCCGACGTCGTGGATCTTGACCTCGCGGGCGGTGAGCCGCCCGATCGCGTCGACCAGGGCCTGTGAGCCGTCGCTGACCGGCACGGTGATGCGGCGCAGGCCCGGTTCGAGATGCATCTCCCCGACCGCCAGCTCGGCCAGCGCCTCCCGCGCGACGTCCAGGCTGCCGACATGGTCGACGGTCAGTTCGATGCGATCGCCGCCGACCATGGTCTTGAGCTCGTCGGCGGTGCCGCGGGCGATCACCGTGCCGTGATCGATGACCGCGATCGCATCGGCCAGCCGATCCGCCTCCTCCATGTACTGCGTGGTGAGCAGCAGGGTGGTGCCGGCGGCGACCAACTCCTCGATGACGTCCCACAGATCCAGCCGAGCGCGCGGATCCAGGCCGGTGGTCGGCTCGTCCAGGAACAGCACCGACGGATTGGCGACCAGCGCCCCGGCCAGATCCAGCCGCCGCCGCATACCGCCGGAATAGCCCTTGACCGGCCGATCCGCGGCGTCGGCGAGGTCGAATCGGTCGAGCAGCTCGCGCGCCCGCTGTTTACTGCGGGTCACGCCCAGGTGATAGAGCCGCCCGACCATCTCCAGATTCTCGAAACCGGTGAGATATTCGTCCACGGCCGCGTACTGCCCGGAAGCCCCGATGCGGGACCGCAGCCGCCGCGGCTCACGCAGGACATCGATCCCGGCGACGGTGGCGCGGCCGGAATCTGGTGTGAGCAGGGTGGTGAACACCCGGACCGTCGTGGTCTTGCCCGCGCCGTTGGGACCGAGCAGCGCTGTCACCGTGCCTTCGGGCACGCGCAGGTCCAGACCGTCCAGGGCGACGAGGCGGCCGTACTTCTTGACCAGGCCCTCGGCGACGATCGCATCGACCATGACCTCTCCTGACGTTCCCGCCTGCCGCGAACCGGATATCGGCGGATCTCGCGGCAAGTATTGCCCAGACCACCGACAATTTCCTCCGAATTTCGCCGCTGCCAGGGCGAATGTATCGGCGGACCGGTCGGTGCGGGCAGAAGTCAGGGGCCGCACCCCGGGGGTCCGGCGGGTGCTCGGGGGTGCCGGCGGGATGCGACCGATATCATCGTCTCGTCCGGCCGCCCGAAGTGCGCGAGTACCGCACTACCCGAGTCCGCGGCAGGCCCTACTCGACCACCCGTCACGACCGCTCCCGGACACGCCCGGAATGTGTACTTCTCAATTGCGACCGTGTCGCGAATTCGCATACCGACCGGTCGACAGCGACTATCCAGCGAACCGGTAAATAGGCATTGAGAGCAACAAGACAGGCTGTGTAACAACAGATTTCATCGCGCCGCCGACGAGCCGAGTGATCACTGGCGACGGTTCAGCAGCCCCATCGACACGCCCGCCGGAAAAACTTTCGAAAAGTGGCAGCCCTCATACTCACACAATCGCCGATCGTCGCGTAGGATCATTCACGTCGGCCCCTCCCCCCCGGGCCGACCCTACGCGGGCCTCGGCAAACTCCCCCCCTTCGCCGAGGCCCGCTCCTAATTTTCCAGGTGGTTCAGCACGGTGGCGGCGGCCGTCCCACGGCCCCCGCCCACACTCGATGAACAGCCTCCACGAATCGGGTGCGTATCACCCACGTCCGTTGCGGCGCAGCACATGTGAGCGCAGGCGGTTGATTCCCCGGACCCGCACACTGCGCAGATGCCGCATCGCGAATTCCGGCTGCCCGGACAACTGGGTGGCGGCGCCGTCATCGATCAGCACGGTCCCCGGACGCGCCACACCGGTCAGCCGGGCGGCGACGTTCACCGTCGAGCCGTACAGGTCGCCGAACCGCTGCAGCACCTGCCCGTAGGCCAGCCCCACCCGCAGTTCGGGCATCGTCGTGGCATCGGATTCACCACGCTGGGTCCGGGCCGCCGCGGCGGTCTGGATGTCCAGCGCGATCCGCGCGCCGACCACCGCCGTCTCGGCGGCGAACATCACCTCGTCGCCGACGTTCTTGATCACCCAGCCGCCGTTGGCGGTGATGGCCTCGGTGGTGACGGTCTCGAACGTCTCCAGCAGATCCGAGAGCTCGTCGCGGTCCAGATGCCGCGTCAACCGGGTGTAGCCGACCATATCGGCGAATCCGACCGCGAGGTCGCGCACACTCTCCCCGGAACCGTCGCTGCCCAGCGACCGGGCCAGGGCGGCGGCCAGATGCCGTCGCCACGCGTACGCCTGTAACCGCTGCAGGGTCGTGACGACCTCCTCGGTCGCCTCCATCGCGACGGTCTGCGGGTCCAGAGCCGGATCCTGCGCGGTGATCGAGGCGATCCGGTTGATGATCTCCTCGACCACCAGATCGACCTGCCACTCGGCCAGGCGCGCCATCGACTGACCCATGGTCCGCACCGCCGCGGACTGCCGCCGGACATCGGCGGCACTGAGCGCGTCCAGGCTCCGAAAGTCCTGTGTCGCAGCCACATCCGCTTCGGTGTACTCGATCGTGGTGCCGTCCGGATCCGCGGCGAAGCCCAACGCCAGCCACAGTCGCCCGCTCAGCTCCTGCGGCACCCCGGACCGGGCCACCACCTCGGCCCGGTCGTACCGGCGCGGGCCGTCCAACAGATACGGCTCCACGACCGACTGCACCAATGTCGACAACTCCGCACGGTCCATGGTCAACGACCATACGACCGATACACCGTCGGTCCACAGCCGATAGTGCTGTGTCACAACGCCACGACCGCACGGCGCCGGTGGTGGTCGGCTGATGCCGTCGTCACAGCAGGGTCGGGGAAGTCGTTCGGTGTGCTGCGGTTGGGCACGATCACCGGTCTCGATGCGCACCCGGACGGGTCCTGAACGGTTTCGCCGACCGGTTGCCCGGTGCGCGTCGAACTGGTCGCTCCAGCTGTGCGACAAGGACAGTGGGATGTCACGACGTGATGCGGATCGATTCGATCCGGCACACGTCCCGCCGGTCGAGCGCGGTGCGACCTCCGGCGAGGTCACGCCGCACGCCCGACCGGCACGCTGTGCGAATTCGCTCAGCGAGTGGTCACCTCGTGCCACAGATCCGCATCGCCGCGCTGGCGGAACTTGTTGATGGCGAAGATGACACCGACGACGACACCCAGAGTGAGAAGAAGTTTCATGAAACCCACCCTACTGTCATCGCCGAATCCCGCCCAGGAGGGTCCGAAGTTACTCTGGCGCAAGCACTCCCGTCCCGCCTGTGGGAGGAATCGACCGGTCCCGGTCGTCGGTGGCGCCGATGCTGGCCAACAGGCGCAGGCCGTCGTGGGCCTTGCTGCCGGGCCGGGCGGACAGGATGACCAGTTCGGTGCCGCTGTCGCCGGGAACCATGAAGTTCTCCTGATGTAGTTCCAGGTCACCGACCAGCGGATGGGCGAAGGGTTTGCGGCCGTGCGAGCGGCAGCGCACATCCGCCTGTGCCCACAGTTTGCGGAAGCGTTCGCTGTGCACGGCGAGTTCGCCGATCAGGGCGGTGAGCTGCGGGTCGTCCGGATCCTTACCGGCCGCCAGGCGCAATTGGCCCACGGTGTCGCGGGTGCAGGCATCCCAGTCCGCGTAGAGGTCGTGGCCGTCGGATTCCAGGAAGATGTGCCGGGCGATATTCATTCCGCGCATGGGTCGCCGGCCGTAGAGCAGTTCGGCGAGCCGGTTGGCCGCCAGCACGTCCAGGTGCTGATCGACGATGAAGGCCGGGCTGTCCGGGACGAGTTCGACCACCCGCAGCAGTTCCGGACGCTGCCGAGCCGATCCGCCGGCCGCCTCACGCCCGGATGCGCGCCGCGGACGATGTGCGAGCCGATGCAGATGGGCGCGTTCCACCTGGTCCAAGCCCAGGACCCGGGCCAGTGCGTCCAGGATCTGCTCGGACGGCTGCCGGGCCCGCCCCTGCTCGAGCCGGACGTAGTAGTCCACGCTCACCCCGGACAGATGCGCGATCTCCTCCCGCCGCAGGCCGGTGACCCGCCGACGCGCATCGGGGGTGATGCCGACCGATGCCGGATCGATCCGGGATCTGCGGGTCCGCAGAAAATCGGCGAGATCGTCCATCTCTCCAGTATCACCGTGCGGACCGACGGTCCGGGTGGTCCTGCCGATACCAGGAACTCCGGTCCGACGGTTCGAGCGCCCCTGAACAGCGGGCCGATCGGCCGCCACGATCGAAGACAACCGATCTTCGGAGGAGACAGTCATGAAGGTGTTCATCGTCCACGCCCATCCCGAGCCCGGATCGTTGAACGGCTCGCTGACCGAGGCCGCGGTGGCCACGCTGACCGAGGCCGGACACGAGGTCCGGGTCAGCGATCTGTATGCGATGGGCTGGAAGGCCACCGTCGACGCGGACGACTTCGGTTCCGCGGCAGGGCATCCCCTCGATGTCGTGCACGATTCCCGCCGCGCGTTCCGGACCGGGACACTCGCCGGGGACATCCGAGCCGAGCAGGACAAACTCCGCTGGGCCGATGCGGTGATCCTGCAGTTCCCGCTGTGGTGGTATTCGATGCCCGCGATCATGAAAGGCTGGGTGGACCGCGTGTTCACCGACGGATTCGGTTACGGCGTAGGCGAACACGACGAGCACCGCTACGGCGACCGCTACGGGGAGGGCACCCTCGCGGGTAAGCGGGCCCTGCTGTCGGTGACGATCGGCGGTAAGGAATCGCACTACAGCGACCGCGGCATCAACGGCCCGATCGAGGATCTGCTCTTCCCGATCCAGCACGGCATCCTGTACTACGCGGGCATGGACATCCTGCCGCCATTCGTGCTGTACAGCACGAATCATGTTTCCGCAGAGGACTTCTCGGATGCGGCCAAGTCCTGGGAGCAGCGCCTGCTCACCCTGGCGGACACCGAACCGATCCCCTATCGATCGCAGAACGGCGGCGATTACGAGATGCCGTCCCTGCGGCTGCGTTCCGGGCGGGAGAATTCGGGTGAGAAAGGGTTCGGACTGCATCGGCGCGTCGCACGGCCGTGAACACCCACGCACCGAGCAGCAGCGGGGCGGCCCGTACACCGGACCGCCCCGCCCAACCGGCCCGTGATCCGCACCACGCTCCCCGTTTTGACCCCGCAGCCCACCGGGGGGTACCGTTTTGAAGGTTGTCCGCGCGGACAGCACCCAACTGGGGCCTTAGCTCAATTGGCAGAGCACTGCCTTTGCAAGGCAGGGGTTAGGGGTTCGATTCCCCTAGGCTCCACTCGAATGCCAGGTCAGAGCCACTTTTCTCATCGAACTCGCATGGGAAAAGTGGCTCATCTTCCAACTAAGTCCCAACTAATTACTCTGACGAGCCTCGCCGGTCACGGCGACGTTCAGCGCGTCGGCCGCCGCCTGATGAGTTCGCCCGCGAGCCATGTAGCGCCGTTGGGTCATCGAGGGATCGGCATGTCCGAGGACATCGGCGGTGACGCGCGCCGACAGCCCGGCATCGTCCAGAATCGTCGCGACCGCACCCCGGAAGCTGTGGACAGTCACGTCATCGGGGATGTCCAACGCGGTCCGTACGCGCTGCCACTCGTGCCCGACGTTCTGCGGATCGCGAAGGGTCCACGCCGCCGAGGGGAACACCAGATTCAGGACGTCCACTGTCGGATCGGGCGGGGACTTCAGCCGACGAGCCGCCAGGGCAGCCCGGCGACGCTTCAACATCTCCACCGCGAACTCCGGTAGCGCGATCACCGTCTTACGGTTCTTCGGATCGTCGTCCTTGTCGGTGCGGACCAGTCCCGTGCTCTTGGTCCGCACGACCTTGCCACTCAGCCGCAATGTCCGTTCGTCCAGATCGATGTCCGACCACAGCAGGCCGAGAATCTGACTGCGGCGCAGTCCGGTTGCGGCCAGCAGAGTCACCCAGTCCGCCAGATCCGCGCTCTCGCAGTAGTCCGCGACGGTCGGCGGCGTGTACGACTTCACCGGCCGCCCCCGAGTCCGTTCGGCCTTGGACAGCTTGCGCGGACAGGGCAACTGTGAGGTCCGGACTGCGGCCAGGATGAACCGCATCTCATCCACAGTGATGTCCCGTGCGCCGCCTGTCCGCCCCTTGGCCTCGATGTTCTTGGCCAACTGGGACTCCCGGACCGGATTCACGGACAGCGCATCCTTTCGGACTGCATACCGGAACATGCCGGACAGCACATGCCGCCCTGTCCGCATCAACGCCGGTCCCTTGGACTTGCCGAGGTCGGTCAGGAACGTCTCCACCGAGGATGTGGTGACCTCCAGCAAGCGCCGTTCGCCGAAAGCACTGTTGAACAGCTCTGCCACCAGGTCATACCGCTCGAGCGTGCCCGGAGCCCGTTCCTGTTCTTCCAGGTACTTGCGGTACAGGTCCCACAGTTGCCGAACAGTTGTGGACTCGGACAGCTCCCCGCCCAGGTCCACCCGGACCGCCGAAGCAGCCGCCATCACCGCATCCAGCGCCCGAGAGCCGTTGCGGTCCGGAATCTTCCGCCCGCGAGTGTCGAGCTTGGCCGGTGAGACTCGTTTGATGTCTCGACGACGGCCAGAGGCATCACGGACCAGCAGTCGAGCGGCCCAATGCCCCGGGGACAGTTCGGTCAGCATCGGCTTGCCGGGGACACCGATCGGACGGGCCGGTCTGCCCCGGGTCATCGGTCCACCGGACCGGAGTGAGTCAGTCCGCTCCCTGTGCATCCAGGGCAGCGTCCAAAGCGTCCAGGTCCCAACGGAAGTCCTTTCCGACCCGCTTGGGCTTGGGTAGCCACGGGTGCTTGTCCGATTCCCGGTTCCAGCGCCGCAACACTTCAGGGTGTACGCAGATGTGCGCCGCAGCGGCTTTGGTGGTAGCCCACCGTCGAACCGGTCGTGTTTCAGCAGACCCCGACCCGGCAGGAAGATCAACAGTCATTTGATTGCTCCAAATTAGCTGTGATGGTTGGTGGTTGAGCTGTTCGGGTCAGGAGGAGGTGGTTCGGCGGCGAGCATGGCCCGGTCGTATTCCGCACGCCAGCCGATGCGTTCAGCGATTGCTGACATGAGCAGTTGCGCCCGAGGTGGCACGCGGGTGCCGGGGGCGATCGTGGTCGAGGTGTACCGGCGTGGGTCGCGAGCGGGTTTCTCGATGCCCGCCAGGGCGAGCTTGCGGCGCACGAATTCGATCCGATCCGCTTTGTGGTCCCCGAGGGTCTTGCCCGTCCACCGCTCGGAGGTCAGCACCCGGTTGCCTGGCAGGGCCAGGGTTTCGCGTCGGTGCGCACGCGCTTTGCACACCCCTGGAACGGTTTTCGCGGTAGCGCCCTTGGGGACGACGCCATAGAGCAGCCAGATACCGCACCGCGGACTACACGGGGTGCGGCACAGAGCCCGGTGAAGGCGGTCGTAGTGGTCGTGCTGGCGCGGGGTGCGGGCGTGCAAGACTTCGGTCACCGATTTCGTGAGGTACTTGCACAGGTATCCCACCGCCTCATGAGCGGCTTTCGTGCCTGCCGCGAGGCCCTGGATATCCAGGCGAGGCCCGAACCGCGCCGTATGTGCCGGAGCGTCCTCGGGACCGATCGAGTCGACCGCCTCGTCCCAGTCCGGTAGTGGTGCCCGCGTGGCCGGGTCGATGAATCCCCCGCGTCGCTCATCCCACACGGGCACCTCCGCGCCGGGGTAGCGCATCTGCGTTGTAGGTGGCCACCACATTTGGTGGTAGGTGGCTTCGGTGACTTTGCGCAGTACTTCACGGGGAATGTGTCCGCGCAGGGCGATGTGTAGGTGTGGTGCGCCGCGTTTTTGTGGTTCGACGACCGCGAAGTATTGGACGTTCCAGCCGACCACTCGTCGCAGGTTCTGTATCCAGCGCGAGAACAACCGGGCGCAGCAGATCGCATCCCACGCCGCCCGGTCGTAGTCGTAGCTGTCCGGGTCGCGGGCGGCCCCGTCCCCGAAGACCTTGCCGTAGCTGGGCATGGTGAGCGTGACGAACATCGAGGAGTAGCGACCGCCGAACTCCCGGCCCACGGTGCGATCGGAGACAGCGTTGCGCGGTAGGTTCGGTGCGTCCTCACGGCGACGAGTCGAACGCCGGGCGCGCGAGGGCGAATCCTCTTGCTCCCCCATGCCGGCCGAATCCTCACCCGCTGGCGCATCCTGGTCCGAGGCATCGACCGCAGGCGCTTTGCCTCGCATCCCGATCGCGGCCAATTGTGCGTCACACCACCGTAATTCAGCCTCTATCTCGGCTATCGCCGTGACGTCCTGTCTCTCGCGCGCCGTGGCTAGATCCGACGCCAGGTCGGCGCGGACGCACAGCATCCCTTCTTGGTCATCGGTCGGGCGCGCCCGGGGTGCGGGTGGTTCTTCGGTCATGTGCCAGCCCTCCCGGCATTGAGCCTGCCGCAGAGCTTTGTGTTTTCGCGCGCATGGAGCGCACACCGATTCCAAGGTCGCCCCGCACGGCACCGGCACGAACTCCCGCCGCCCGGTGTCGAGATTTGTTTGTTCCAGAATCACCGGCCGCGCGCACACCCCGTGCCGTTCGGCCGCCGCGACCGCGATATCCAGGAACGACGGTCCGCGCCCGGGTTGCCCGCCCAGGGCATCGGGTAGCGGCGCGTCATCGCGAAGAGTGGTCATGAGATCACCTGTCCCGTAGTCGAATACGCGGCACCGGAGGCCCAGCACCTGGGCCGGATGAGGTCCGGTGCCGCGTGAAGGAGAATTCGAATGTTCAACTGCCGGAACAGGTTTCAGATGTATGTGCCGCCGCCGGTACGACGGTCACGAAGCGCTTACCGCGCTGAAAAAGGATCCTGAGTGCGCTATCCGCGCTGAAAGAATGTGTGTGAGTGCGCTATCCGCGCTGAGTGCCGCTCGCAAAAGGTGGTGTTCGTCTGGCGCGGCCATACCAGTCTATCTAGTTGTTTCGAACCGATCCGGATCTCATGCCTCGGTGGGGTCGCCGTCGCCGTCGGGTCCCGTGGGCCAGTTGGGCATGCCGTCGGTGCGGCGAGGCAGGGGCGGGTAGGTGTTGATGATCCAGCGGATATCGTCGTCAGTCACCATGAACGCCCGCACCCGAGTGATCTCGCTGGAGCCTTCCTCTTCCACATAGGCGATGCCCGGCATCGATTCGGGGATTTCATCGCACAGTGCGCCCCGGTCCCGGCCCGAGAGCCCGAACAACATGTTCGGTTGCGTCGGCTCGGTCATGCGCATTCCGACCCGATAGGGAAAATATTGCCTCTGCTCCAGAGTTTCTTTCGCCGGATCCTGAAGACATCCCATGACCGGCATCGCCACCGCGCGGGACTGCGTAAGCAGCACACCGAGCAACCGCACGATCTCATCCTTGATCTTGCGGTCGCTGTAGTGCGCGGTCAGGCTCGCATGTTCATCTATGATAATGAACACCATCGGTTCTTTCACGGTCGGAGTAATCTTGCGTTCCCACCGCTCCATGTAGATGTTCCCGCGAGACTGCACCAGATCGACCGCGTCACGAAGCAACTGGACCGCACCGGGCCCGTTGTCGGAGGCAAAGCGTGCGAACCACTGTCGGGCTGCACCGAATTCCATGCCGCCCTTGGGATCAAGCACCCACAACACCACGCGACCCTCCCGGATCGCAGGCCCCACAGCGGCGATGGTCGCCCACGCCACCGAGCCTTTGCCCGCGCCCATGATCCCGGCGACCAGCACCCCGGAACCCAGCAATCGGATACGCCACGGCTCACCCAGCTCCGTGATCCCGATCGTGAGTGCTTCCAGGTCGACGCTGTCCGGTTCGGTGCGCGGCAGCGGGATCGGATCGGTGAGGCGGTCAGTGTGGATGATCTGTAACCGGACCCACCCCGATTCCACTTTGCGGACCCGAACTCCCAGCGCCCGCAGGGCATGCCGCAACGCTTCGGACTTCTTCGCCCAGTCATCCACGGTTTGACCGTCCAGGAGTTTGACCATCAGCACATCAGCGGTATCACCGATCGCGACTTTCCCGAGGTGCGGTGTCAGAACCCCCGTGTCCAGAATCGTGGTGAGCCCGTGCATCGCGGTCAACGTGTTCCACCGCCGCCGGTACCGCACCCACGTCAGATACCGGCTCCGCATCCGCCCCCACACCCACCGCCGCCAGGACGCAGGCCACCACAGCCACCACAACCCCCACACCGCGAGTGAAAACACCAGTGCCGCAACGCTTAACGGCCACCCACGCCACCACCACAACACCCCGACGCCGACCACTGGCAGCGAAAGCATCGGAAACAACACCGACCACCACACCAGGTACGCCACACCCACCAACACTTTCCCAAGCAGCTCGGTGAGCATCAACATGATGGTTTCTTCAGGGCCGGGACTCTCCGGCTGCTTCTGATAGTTCTCCGAACGAACCATGATTCCATTTCTTTCATCAGGAAATCGAATAAAACTGTTCCGCAACTAACTACGGACACAACGCCGTGCCAGCGGGTCCGACCGGCAGGAAATACAAGAGCCAGCCGAACCCGCCTGATCACTGTGTTCTCAGCTCAGCTTGCAGACTTCGATCCGCTCGCCGACCCTGTGCCGCGCCCCGATGCGGACTGTCCGGGTGCATACCCGCTCGCCCGCACCGCCTTGGACACGTACTTGAACTGGCCATCTCCGGCCAGACGCGGCTCGACCGTGATCCCGGTCAACTCGATCGGACGTACGTTCGGCGCGATCTCCTGTGTCGTCGGCACCGGCTCGGTATCCGACAACAGCACGATCTCGTAGCTCGCGCGCCGAGGATTCTCTTCGCCCGGATCCATGACCCCGACTTTCCATTGCAGAAGACCGGTCACCAGGTCGCGTCGCTGCGGCCCCGGCCTGTTCGGGTCGCCCGTGTACTCGGTATCCGGCCGTACATCCGAGGTCTGATACAGACCCATCCCGAAATATTCCGCGAATTCCACCCGAAACCGGAAACCCCGACGGGTAAACGAATTCTTCTTGTTTGCGGTGGTCATATGTGTTCTTCTCCTGAGAATGTGATCAATCTCTGTTCCCGGCAGTGCAACACCTGCACCACCAGCCATCCGGCCGCGGACTCCGACGCGCTCATCAGCAACGCCGCTCACCAGCCCGTGACCACCATGAACAGGGCGGACCACGCTCCAAACAGCACCACCACAGCCCCGAATCCGCCCCAGTCCCCGAGCGATGGACCGCAGTACCAAATACCCGCCTGTCCTCTGGGTACTGGTGACGCCCAGCGCACGACTGCGCTACTGTGGACACAGCAGAACCTCCAATTCTGCTAGCGAAAATGTCGGACTCCCGAGGTAGGGCTGCAACCCGATAATCCAAATGGGAGTGTTTTCGTGTCCGCTGCCCCTTCGTTGGCGCGAGGGGGCAGCTCACGAATTCTTGGTCACGTCACAATCAATTCCGTCCGCAGACCTCCTCTCCCTCACTCTCGTGCTCGAGCACGTTTCTGCTTCCATATGTGCGGTGAGCCGACCGGAGCACCTTCCGATCTCCTGTCATGATCGCCGTCCAGAACCCACGATACGGGCATTGACCGGCAGTACTCCACAATGTCCCACCGGCGGTGTGACATCAGCGTGTAAGAACCATCGTTCTAACACGAATTTGGGGCGTAAATTACCCAGACTGGGCACTTAAAGGAGACCAGCGGGAACTACCGGGACGGAACAGCGCCAGACACGACCAAGCACAACTGAATGCAACTAAACGCTACTGAGCAGACGATTTGACACCCCACAGACACCCAAACCGTCCCAACACGACCGAATGTGACCAAAAGCCAGCAAACAGCCCGAGTTTCATGTGATTCTCATCACAATCTGACGCGACGCCCCGCTGCATGGGCAGCGTGTAGCCCTCACAGACGACGAGCCCAATGAATCCGCCTGGATCACAGGAGACCACATCCACGCCTCGCACAGACACCTCACGCAACCATCACCCTCACCGTTCCCGGGCTGCGCGCCTCCGTTCGCGAAACCGAGGAAGACTCTCCGTCCCCGAAGGAATTCGACCGGCAACCCGATCCGCCTCGTTGAGCTGTTCTTATCCGACTACCCAGAGTCGCCCGAAGACGTGCTGGCGCAGTCGCTGAGTTCCGTTCCGAGCCGTGTCGAGGATGTGCACGGCCTCGCGACCGGTCAGGCCCAAGCGTTTCGCGAGTTCGACCGGCACAGTATCGGCATCGCCGACCAGGTCTACAAGCAGACGATTACGTGCCTGCTCAGCCGCATGAATCTCAGCCGACGCTTTCCGGAACACCTCTGATCTGGGCGGAGTTCGCCCCTGCGAGCCTCGCGCATCCATTTCACCGGTCGCTACCAGGCGGGCACGAGCGCGCTCAAGCCGCGACATCACCTCGGATTCGCGGTCGGTGCTCATGGCATCACGATATCGCGGGACATGAGTGCGGCATCCAGTTCCCTCACCGATCGCGTATCGGCCCACGGCGACAGGTGATGCCGCCCCTCAGCTATCGCATTCGCCAGTCTGGGCGAGCGGTTCTGTTCTGCCAGAGCTGCCGCTTCAGCTACGGCACTCGCCGCTTCTTCGATCTCATCGAGCTGAATCAGTGCACGTTCGAGCTCGAGGAGTGTGACGGCACGATCGCGCACGTAGTTGGTCGGCATAGTTGCCAGTGCGTGCCGCGATGCGACCACCGCATGCCCAGCATCCCCCAAGATCGCTAGGCAGTTACCGCGATAGCTCTCCTGTATTCCCGCGCCCATGAAGTAGGCGCGGCTCTGCGACGGATGGCATGGCGCGATACCAACGAGCATGGAATCTGCCTCATCGAGGGCTTGCAAACATGCCGCCCGTTGTCCGGCGATTGCCGCAGCTTCAGCGTTGCGGATCGCAACGTAGGCCCGCAGCTGCCGGTCCTCTGATTGCATCACCCAGCTACGCGCAGCGACCGCGTAATCGACAGCGATACGCGGCCTGCGTTGCCAAGTCTCCAGTTGCGACAGGTGGCACAGCAGGTACGCACCAAGGTCGGAGTCTTCGGCTTCGTGTGCGTTCTCCCGTGCCTGCGTGTATAGACGTGCGGCAGTCGGATAATCCTGTCCGTCCCATGCCAAAGACCCTGCAAGCCCAGTCCATTCGGCGTACAGCGACAAAACCTCGGGGCGCAGCACAGCGGGGCAGTCTCGCAACATCGCCTCCGTAACTTGCTGCTGCGCAACGACCATTCCTTGTGCCGCAGGAGAACCCAGCAGGTCATCCAATTGCATCGCGTGATGCAACGTCGACCGCACCAATGACACGGCGGCAACATCAGGTCGGCCTGCCCCGGACAACAACCACGCAGCACGTTCGGCGGAATCCCCGAGCCCCAAGGTTGCCAACGCGCCTACACCTATGGCACTGGCCTTCAACACTTCTCGCCGCTTCATATCGCTCTCACTTCGGCGCAGTTGCTCGAACCGTTCCGCGACATCCTCTGGAGCCTTCGCGAGCATCGTCGAGTAGGTGGCCTGCCCGAGACCACCGACCGGCGTCTCACCTTTCTCCCAGCGCCTGATAGATCGCTCCGCCACGCCGAGGGTGTGCGCAAAGGTGGCTTGCTTCATCCCGTAGGCACGACGCAGTGCGACGCATTCTTCCTCGGTCCATATCGCGACGATAGCCATCACAGCCCCCTGTGGCGGAAGTGGTGACCGCCACTGTAGCCGGTTCCTGTCCGGTTATGTCCGGGGTCAGAGCTGTCGCCGCTGATTCAGCCGGTTCCTGTCCTGCCCATGTCCGGAAATGTCCGGTGACATGGCGAAAGCATTTCCACAGGCCCCGCCGCCGGGTTGATGTCACCACCCGATCGCTACATCGACAGACCAACTGCGAACCGCTGATTGACGGTGAGAGGTCCCCGGCGGCGGGTGCCCCGCCCAGATGAATCGACCAGGGAGCGATAGACCGTATGGACATCGAAATACCTATGCGCCAAAAGCATTCGCCTCGTCGAGACCGGCCCAGCCAAGACAGCCCGAAGCGCCCGACAGCCGTCGGACTGGTCCGCACCGATGTTTCTGGACTGGATGCGTCCGAACACGCAGTCCGGATACGCCGTCACGCCGAACAACTCGGCTATCAGTATCTGTACACGGTGCGGCCACCGGTCAGCCGCGAGACCGACCCCGTCGAGTACGCCTTCGCGATCGCCACGGGTGTACATGCCGCCGCGATGGTCGTCTACGACCTCGCGACCGTCGGAAACACACCCGCCCGGGTATGCGAGGTATTCGACTTGGAAACGGTATGCCCACCGGTCACATGGGCAGCTGTTCAACCAGGAGCCATCGACCCACTCCATGCGCACCCCGACCATCGACTGTCGGTCGCTGAGTCCCATCGAATTATGCAGGAGCACATAGCATGTAGCGCCCCGAACTGCCCGCGGAAGGCGAGTGCGCTGGGATGCCTCGTGCGGGCAGGAAAGCTCGTTCCGCCCACTCACACACCACGCCAACGCGCCGCCGCCCGCGGGCTGTCGTTTCCTGCGCTCGATCACGACACACCGACTGCAGTCGGCCCCGGGATTCAAACACTCCTGGATGTACTCGACGCGCTTACCAAATCGAACACCGAACCCCGGACTGTCGGTGCTCACCTGTCTCCGCGCATTGGAGAGTGAGCCGCACCGGCGGCCGAGATGGACAACATCC
>NZ_BAGB01000003.1 GCF_000308615.1 Nocardia jiangxiensis NBRC 101359 | reverse complement strand
AGCAACACCGAGCTTACAATCGCAGATATGCACATATATCATGAAATGTCAAATCAGAACAGGTTTCAGATTGCTAGCTACTGCTTAGCTAATATTTATGGTGACCCAAGTCACAATCGCCGTAACATAGCCTAGGCAGCCCTCTGCAGGCCCAGCAGACCCTGACTCAAATCATTTGCGCACCTTTTTTAAAAAAGGCGCAGCGGGCTAACGAGCATATTTACCCAGGTAGATGAGTATGTGACGAAGCGCACAAAAATTCACCCAGCACCGATCTAGCTGCAGGTTCATCAAAAACGGTAGGCTGCGAATGCCACCGATGTAACCCACCAGGTGTTGTGGTTACACAATCTGTCGACCACAAGGTGTAGTGTTTCGACCGCCAGATGAGGTCATGAACGACGACCAGCCTCACACCGAATGAGAGGCATCCGGCGTGAGGCTGGGTCTTATACGCATACTTTGGTCGGCATGCAAGCGAGACCCTACCTTCTGTCGGCCGTTTCGTCATACGCGGAGCGGCCTGCCGGTTGATCTGGTGAAGCGAAAGGGGGGTCTTAGTGACCAAGAACGAGCCCGTGAAGCACGAGCCTCCGCAGGTCCCGAAGCGGGGCGGCGGCACTCAGGATCGCGATCGTAACAACGATGGCCGATGGCGCAAGAAGCGCGACGACGCGGGCAAGCCGCGCAAGTAGCACTTGATTCCTCGGCAGATGGCCCCCAGCTCGACTGTAGCCCGCTGGGGGCCATCTATCCGGACCGTTTCCGTGTCGGCTCGAACGTGGGTATCAGACCCTCCATGCTCTGGACCTTGACCTGCTTGACCACGGCATCCTGCAGAAGATCGATCGGTTGTGTCGCGCCTCGGACGCTGCCGCAGCTCGAGTGCACCTCCTGGAGACAGACCTGTCCAGCATTGACCCGCGTTTGTGTACACACTCAGGTACACAAGGGCGTACACTCTGAAGATACGGACGGGGCCACACGTCTCTGCATAACTGAACTGGAAGGAACGGGAAGTGGGTCTGGCCCCGGACGATCCGCGGTACAAGATTGAATATGAGCGGTCTGCTCTTGCAGAGCTCAAACGGGTGGAACCAGTGAGTCAACGGAAGGCGATCGCCGATGCGATCAGGGATCTTCGGTTCGAGCCTCGTCCTGACGGGTGCACCAAGCTATCCGGTCGATCTGGGTATCGTATTCGGATCGGCGGCTACCGAGTCATTTACCTCATAGACGATCAAGCAGACGTCGTCACAGTGACGATGGTCGGAAACCGCGGAGCGATCTACAAGAGGAGGAATTGATCGTGAGCGCAGACGCCAAGGTTTCCGGCACCCAGTCTGACGCCAAAGGGAAGTTCTCGCCGGAGGATGTGTGGAAGGAGTTCACTGATCTTCTTTCCCACTTCGAAGGCAACGGCTGGGAGCACTTTAAGGTCGGCCGCACGATCATCGTCAACTTTCTCGGCAACGAGTCGAAAGAGAGACTTCAGGAGCTCTCCGAGCTGGTGCGTGCTGAGCGAGTTGCGCTGGGACAAGAGCGGTCGAAGCCGTTTCTTTGGGAACGACCTTCGTCATTAGCGCGCTCCAGATCGCCGCTCATGTATTCCACACGTGCGGTGCGAGCGAACCTCGCCGACATGATCAAGCGCGCCACTGAGCGGGATGTGACGATTGTCCGACACTCCAAGCCAGTCGCGGTTCTGATGTCGCACGAGCGGTACGAGGACTTGATCGATCAGATTGAAGACCTCCAAGATCAACTATCGATAGCGAATCGCGAGCATGACACCGTTCCCCTGGAGGAAGCAGAAGCCGAGCTCGGCTTCTAAGGCTTCCGGTCAACTTCCCTGATTGGAACGAGACGATCAGGCAATAGGTTGTCTATCGCACCCCGACTGCACTTCTCCCATCATCCTCATACTTGCCGCCCTCAGCGGAAGACGGCCGGGTCAAGGGCGCTCTTCCCTTGACGCGGTTGGCTGGAGCGAGACAATTAGGCAATGAGGAGGTGGGGGATCACTCGCGTGACCACTCCGACCAGGCGAATGTCCGGTTTCGCACACGAATTTGAGGCGATTGGGTGCCTCGCTACCCGGTCCGGGGAAAGGATGCCGGATCGGGTAGCGGGCTGTCCCGGGACCTCCGGGGGCTGGAGTCGGCGTCGTTGGCGACTCGCTACCCAGCGTCGTTGCTGGGTGCCCCGGAGTGGGGGCCGAAGCCCCCTGGGGGATTTAGGTTCCGTCGACGCCGCAGCCGTCGCAGAGCAGCAGGGTGCCGTCGAGGTACCAGGTGCCCTCGGTGACGGTGCAGTCGGCGGGCTGGTAGGGCCATTCCACGCCGGGGAGGTGGGCCAGGCCGTACTCGGGGACGTCGTCGTAGGCGTCGTCGGGGCTGGTGGTGAGCGTCCAGTGGCCGCCGAGGGGGCTGAGGTCGGGGAGTTCGTTGATCTGGTAGCTCATGGTGAGGGTCCTTTCCTGATCCGGGTAGATCGATCTGAGCTCTGCTCGGACCGCGCGGCTGGGGTGTGGAAAAGGGTTGGCGAATGCCAATCACGAAGTGACGCGAAGCGCCCTTTGGAGGGCCCCAGTTGTGTGGTACGCCCTCGGGCAGATCGTTCTGCTCGGGTCAGGGAAGGTGCCCGGCAGCGACTGACCTGATCAACGGACTCCCCGACCGGACCGTGACGGCGGCTGGATCGTCACCACCAGCCCCGACGATGCCGGGCGGGACTGTTCGAGCGGGTCTGGTCCACCTCCCCGGCGTGGAATGGCCCGGAGGTGACGTACCTGATCAGCGAGGGCACCTGGTACCGGGCGGCATCCTGCTGCTCTGCGACGGCTGCGGCGTCGATGGGACCGGGCGCAACTGGGGGATTCGGGGTTCTGCGGCGTAACCACAACCGGTTGACTGGGCTGGGCGCCGGCCGATTCGTGCTCGGCTGCGGGAGGTCAGTCGGGTACGGCTCATGTCGTGCCCACACTGCTCGGTCGTTGAATTACTTCGGCAGACAGGCGAAGTCCGCGTTATGCCACGTCGCCAAAGCGGAGCCGACGTGCCAGGACCCGGCCACCTGCATCACTCCGCACTCCCGAGCTGATCGCCCTCCCCACCACTCCCCTTCCCTCGCAGCCAGCCCGCTCCTCCTCGCCTGTGGCGGGTTTCGCTCATCGGGGTCATCGCCATTCGTCTCGGCAACCGCCTGGCCGATCCTGTGCCGCGGGCATCATCAGCAACTCACCGCGGCGTCATAGCCGGTCCCGAGCCGTTCGTCGATCGGGGCTGGATGGGTCAACAGGACTGTTCGCGGCAGCGGTTCGCAGAACCGCCGCCGACGCACCGCAGCGCAGCGAGGTACGAGCGGAGCGGCGTAGCGCGGCGGCGGCGGCCCGTAGGGCCGCTGCCGCTCTTGATCCTGTATGGCCAAATTCGGCAACGACTCGCGAACGGGTCGGGACGGGCGATGCGAGGGCGGGTTGTGGCTGATGCTTCGCATCGCACGGGGCTGGCCTGCTCGGGCTGGTATGACGGACTGGCATCGAGCTCGGTGCGCGTCGGTCCACCGGCACGAACAAATCGGCGGGCCGTTGCGTCTGGCGGTCCCCTCTCCCCCTCTTCCCTCGCGCCCCGGCAGATAGGGGTTAGTCCACGAGGTGGGAGGCAGTACGAATGACTGCCGCCGCTTGTTGCGGCTGGGTGCGCTCAGTGTCGATCGTCAGATCGGCCGTTCGGAGCGCTGGCGTAGCGTCCCAGGCGTCCAACCGTTCGGCAGTGTCGCCGGTCGCTCGCGCTTCGATCCGGCCATGAGCTGTAGTTCGAGAGCAGCGCAGTTCGACGACGGTCCACGATGCCTCGGGAACCGCTGAGCGAATCGCATCTACAGCCTCGGGCTGGCCGACGTGCACGACCGGGATTTGTCCACCGTCCAACATGCGGATCAGTTCGGGGCGATCAATCACATAACGCGAGTTGTATCTCTCGTTCACCCAAATGGCTTGTCCGCGTGCGGAAATGCGATCGAGTTCCGCATGAGTGGTCATTCGATAACCGGAGGTTCGTCCGGGTCCGGCCTTCAGTCGTCGATAGAGGCGGAACTGACGGTCCAAGTTTGTTAGCTCAGTTGTAACTGTGTCTTTGCCGGTAGCCGGAGCTCCATACAGAATGACGCCGGTGCTCATTGGCTCGCGGATACAGGGTCGCGGCGGAACATCTCGATCATGCGCAGTGCCTGGGTTCGGAGGGACTCATTGCCAGGATCATTCTCGACGACGAGGTGCTCGGTGGCCGGTCGAAAGGAAAGGTCAATTCCCTTCGACCACTCTTCCCACCGAGATAGCTTGAAGTTGTCTCGAGCTGCTCCGCGCTTCCGGAGATACATCAGCATCGTGTCGACACTGCACTTCACCCACACGAACGTAGAGTCCGCTCCGTGGTTCGTTGCGATGGCCTGCGCCTTGTCGATCCATGTTCGGTCGTTGAACTCACGCAGATAGGGCGCGGCGGCGACGACGGAATTTCCACACTCGACGTTCTCTTGGATCACTGCGGCCAAGGCATCGTATTCGCGCGGACGGATGCGGTTGACGTAGATCTCGGAGTCACGGTCATCGAACGTGGATCCCAGATCTTCAAGGGCCGGTTCGATAATCGGCCGCGAGAGCGTGTCCTTGTCGATAAAGGCCCAGCCAGTTTCGCGGGCAAGGGTGCGGCCGAACTCGCTCTTACCGCTGCCCGGGTACCCGCCGACGTAGACGATGCGAGGACGTGCCGGTCGGATCGGTGACGCCATAGCCGACGTGAGCGCCAGGGGTGTTGTAACCACCCTGCCGGACCGGTCCTTCGTCGCAATGTAGCCCTCCGCGGTGAGCTGCTCCATCGCCAGCGTGATCGTGCGCTGACTCGCCTGCCACTGCTGTGCCATGTCGCGAGTCGTCGGCAACCGTTGCCCATCGCGTAGACGACCGGACTCGATGTCGTTGCGGATCGCCTGCGCGATGCGCACATGAGCCGGTTGCGTGTGCTGCGGGTGGGTCACGCGGCCTCCTTTGAGAGCAGTTGCTACCTAGCGAGGGTAGCAGTTGCTCATTGCGCTGGCCTGCGGAGATGCCCGGTCAGGAAGTTGCCCGGGATTACCTGCGGGAAACAGTTGCTTTCGTAGAGAAGCAACTGCTACCGTGATGTGGAGCACAGATGGTGCGTCCCTCACAAAGGAGTTCCAGACATGGCGATCACGAAGGGTTTCAAGTTCTCGGTCGGGTTCGATTCGACGTTCCCGCAGAAGCTGATGGCGACGGGTGAGATCGCTCCGGCGATCAAGTACAACCCGGATCGCAACGCGGTTCCGGAGCAGATGATCGATTACGACCCGAAGACTGGTGAGGGGTCGGGCAAGCGGCTGTGGAAGCTGTCGGTCACTGACCCGCACGAGCCGAACGGGAAGCGTAAGTCGTTCGATCTGACGTTCATCGCTGATGTTCAGCCGGTCTTCGCGACGGAGGAGATCGCTCCCGGTACGGGGATGCGGTTCATCGAGCTGGAGGGCTTGACCGCTGAGCCTCGGGTGATGGGTCAGGGCGAGTTCAAGTACCTGGGCTACATCTACCGGGCGACCGGGATCAAGGGCGACACCTCGGGTGCCAAGCAGGCTCCGGCGAATCCGGGTGCCTCGCGTCCGCGTGACGAGAAGGCTGCGTGATCGCGATGTCGTTCTTGGCGATGATGAGCACCGGTTTCGACGGTGTGCGCGCGAAGTACGTGCCCGCTGTCCGGAATGCGTTGGGGCGCATGAGCTCTCCGGTCGTGCGTGTCGAGCTGAACGGCGTCACAGCGTCGTCGTTGACGTTGACGATCGAGGACGCTCGGACTCTGACGGAGACGCTGTCGCAGATCTTGATGCTGCACGACGCTGCGGAGCGTCTGGCCGCTGAGAAGGCGGTGGCGTAGTGAGCATTCAGCACACCCACGCGTACGTGTCGGTCGGGTCGTTCGGCAAGGCATCGGCGGAGTACCGCCGCACTCAGTACAACGAGCAGATCGTCGTCGTTCGTTTCGGCGGTGACGTGTCGGTGCATATGCCTTACAGCCAGGCTGTGGCATTGCGCGCTGATCTCGATAAGGCGTTGGAGCAGTTCACGCCGGAAACCTCGGAGGAGGTGGCGTGATGTTCGTGCGTGAGCTGTTCGGTTTCCCGCCCCCGCGGGTGTGCGTGGAAACCGGTTACGACACCGATCAGGACGTGGTGTTCCTGAAGCTGGGCCGCAAGGGCGTTGCGCTGACGCCACGCGAGGTCGTCTGGCTGATGGAGGATCTGGCGGATTCCGTGGAGAAGTCGACTCGGAGTGTGGGGCTCTGATGTCCACGCGTAAAACGATGGTGGCGGTGCAGGTGCTCGCGGTCTTGGTGATCGCGGGTGTCGGCGCTGCCGCGTTCGTTCTCTCGTTCACCACGCTGCGGGATCTGGCCAAGCTGGCCCATGTTCCCGCGTCGACGGCGTGGCTGTTCCCGCTGATCGTCGACGGCACGATCATTCAGGCCACCCTCGGCTGGCTGGTGCTGGCCAAATCGGCTGAGCGCAAGTACTTCATGTGGGTGCTGGCCGCGGGCTCGCTGATCTCGGTGGCGGGCAACAGCATTCACGCGGTCGCGAACGGCCATGCGCTCCCGGCCTGGCTGTGCGCGATCGTGGCGGCTATTGCTCCGATCAGTCTGCTGATCGACACCCACGGACTCGCGGTGTTGTTCCGTGCGGCCCAGACCGTTTCGACCACTACCGATGAGCCTGCCGTCGAGGTGGCACCCGAACCTGTTGCGGCCGTGGAAGATTCCCCGGCCCCTGTCCCTGCCTCGACTCCGGTTCCTGAGCCTGTCCATCAGTCGGTCCCTGTGCCTGCTGCTGCGCTTGTGGCTCCTGTCCGTCCGGTCAGTCCGCCGATGCGGCCTGTCCATCCTGTCCGTCCTGTGCGACCGGTCCAGCAGATGCTGCCGATCGCTGTCCCTGCTGGGAGTTGATACCCATGAGTCTGGCAACCACTATCCCTCCGCTGCTGGCCGCTGGTGGCGGTCTGGCCTTCGTGGCCCGGATGGCCCTGGGGTCCCGGTCCGCACCTGCTGTCCGCCCCGAGACGGTGGCCGATTGGGTGGCCGCGGCACCGATGGAGCTGAAGGCTTCGATCCTGGTGTTCTGCGACCGCGCGCAAGAGCTGATGATGTGGCATGAGCTGGGCTTCGGCTCGCCCAAAGAGGGCTACCCCACGGCCCTGGACGTCCAGTACACCGTGTACGGCCTGGACGTGGATGTCCAAATGCGGGGCGGCCACAAGACCGCCGATTGGACCGACCAAGCCACCCTCGATGCGTTCGCGCAGTACCTCGGCGTCCCGGAAGTGACCGCACTGTCGGAGTCTCCGGGATTCATCCGCCTCCAGGTGAGAGTCCTCGATACTCTCGCTGCCCCGTCACTGCTGCCGGTGGCGGTCCCCGAAGACGTGGACCTGGAGGCGGTCCCCACCGGGGTGTTCGAGGACGGCTCGACGTGGACTGTCCCTGTCCAGGGCCGACACATCCTGGCCGCCGGCGGAATGGGCTCGGGCAAGTCCAGCCTGTTGTGGTCCCTGGTCAACGGCATGGGTCCGGCGATCCGGTCCGGGCGGGTGGAGCTGCGGGTCATCGACCCCAAGGGCGGCATGGAACTCGGGTATCTCGAACCGCTGTGCACCCGGTTCTCCTGCACCACTGCCGATGAGATGGTCGGACAGCTGGAGGAGACGGTCACCGACCTTCAGGCCGCGGCCCAGAAGTATCGGGGCAAGGTCCGCAAGCCTGTCCCCACCCCGGACAACCCCCTGGTGGTCACGATCATCGACGAGGCGGCCACCCTGTCCGCGTTCTCCGACCCGAAGATGCAGGCCCGGTTCGAACGGGCTCACGGACTGCTGCTCTCCCAAGGTCGGGCGCCGCTGTATTCGGTGATCGAGACCGTGATCGACCCGTCGAAAGAGAATGTGCCCCAACGCCAGTTGCTGCCGTACCGGGTCGGTATGCGGATGGACGAGGCCGCCCAGGTGGCCATGATCCACGGCCAGGGTGCCCGCAACCGTGGCTCCTACTGCGACCGGATCCCGCATACGACTCCGGGCGTGTGCTTCGTGCAGGAGGACGGCAAGGCCGGATTCCAGCGGGCTCGCGCATTCATGGTCACCGATGAGGACGTGGACCGGATCGCCGCCCAGTACAAGCCGGTCCCGCGCCCGGTGAACCTGGCCGACTTCCCGCAGGAGCGTGTGGCATGAGGACCGGATTCCTGACCGTGGCACACGTGGTCGTGCACTGCGACGGCTGCGGCGACCGCTACTCCGAAGTCCGTTACGACCAAATGTGTTTCACCTCCGTCAATGAGGCCATCGCCTACATCACCGGTCGTGGTGCCGGGATCGGCTGGGCCTATGACGGAGACAAGGTGCTGTGCGACGGCTGCCTTGCCTCGGCTCGCTGCACTGAGCACGGCCACACCTTCTCTGAGCCCCGGCGTCGGTTGCTGGGTTCCAAGCCTGATTTCCGCACCTGCTCCGTGTGCGGCATCTCCGAGACAGAAATCGAGGAAGAGTCATGAGTACCAACACATTCCGTGGCCGTGGTCGCGCTGCCCGCCTGGAGGCCGAAGCCCTGGATGCGGTGATCGATATCCGGACTCGTCGGCGCGCCCACTATGAGCGCTCGGGCCTGGATCCGGTCTCCCTGGCGGTGCACGCGTGGGCTGAAACCGGTCACGTGCCCGGCTGGGACGAGGGCATCGACTACACCGACGACAACGACTTCGATGGGGGATGGGCGGCATGAACACCACCACCATGATTCCGGTCTGCTGCGGCCTGCCGATGGTCCGGCACACTCGCCCGGTCTACGGCACCGACACCTACGTGCAGGTGTTCCGCTGCCCGTCCTGCACCCGCGGCCAGACCGACGAAACCCCTTACCGTGCAACCGGTATCGACTTCGGCAACGGAACGGACCGCGCAGCATGAGTGCGGAACACGAAGCGGCACAGGTGAACCCGATCGTGCGTAAGGCGGCTGACCAGGTCGCCAACAAGCGGCGTGCCAGCAAGCCCAAGGCGAAGGAACTGCCCCGGTACGACTGCCGCGGTCAGCTCTCGCTGTTCGACACCTCGAAGGATCCGAAATGATCACGACAACGGTGGCCGCGGTGGTCGGATGTGCCGCTGCGGGGATGGTGCTGTGGCGACTTCGGAGTCCGCAGACCTTCGAGCGGTGGATCACCCGGTCACCTCGGGCACGGTTCCTGATCTGGTGGCGATACCAACGGGTGTGGACAAGGCGCATGATCGCCTGCGGGCTGTTCGTCCGCCGCGGTGACTCGGTCCTGATTCCTCGCCTCGGCGCTGTCCAGATCGGGCGGGGCGTGGATCGCCTGCAGGTGCGGATGTGCGAACAGCAGACGCCGTGGGACTTCGAGAACCGCGTCGCCCAGATCGCGCACACCTTCGGCGCCCAGGAGTGCCGGGCTCGGATCATCGGCCCGTCGACGGTGGGAATGGTTCTGCGGCAATCGGATTCGCATGACGAGTCGCTGACACTGCCTCGGCTGGAGACGGGTTGGAGGGATGCGGCATGACTGCTCCGATGCTGCGCCTGTTGTCGCTGGGCGCTGGCGTTCAGTCCACGGTGCTGGCGTTGATGGCCTGCCGCGGCGAGCTACCCGGCTTGGATGGGGCGATCTTCGCCGATACCGGGTGGGAACCACAATCGGTCTACGCCCAGGTCGATCGCCTCGAAGCGGAACTGTCCGCCGCGGGGATCCCGCTGTATCGAGTGAGCAAGGGCAATCTGCGCGGGGATGCGCTGGATCCGGAACACCGGTTCGTGTCCGTGCCGTACTACACGCATTCGGCGGCCGGTGAGGACGGCATGGCCCGTCGGCAGTGCACCAGCGAATACAAGCTGGTGCCGATCAACCGCAAGGTCCGCGAACTGCTCGGCGCCAAAGCCCCGACGTTCCGGACGGTCCCGAAAGGCCGTGTGGCTGAGCAGTGGATCGGGTTCTCCACCGACGAGATGCACCGGGTCAACGACCGCCGCCAGAACCGGTACACCCTCAAGCGGTTCCCGCTGCTGGAGCTGGGCATGTCCCGCAAGGACTGCGAACGCTGGCTCAAGGTCCTGGGCTGGGGCCACACCGTCAAAAGCTCCTGCATCGGGTGTCCTTTTCACGGCAACGCCCACTGGCGGGATATGCGTGACAACCACCCGGACGAGTGGGCTGATGCGTGTGATTTCGACCGCCGCATCCGCAAAGGCAACGCGGGTGCTGCTCCGATTCGCGGTGAAGCGTTCCTGCATCGCTCCCGGGTGCCGTTGGAACTCGCCCCGATCGATCGTGTGACCCGTCGTGAACACGCGGACTTGCAGCTGGAGATCTTCGACGAATTCGCCGAGCAAGGCGATCTCGACGGCTGCTCCCCGTACGGATGCCGCTCGGGCCAACCGATTTCGCCCAGCACGGAAAGGACCGCCGCATGACCGATACGACTGCCAACGCCGACACGACGACGAACCGGCAGACCGCGGCCGATCGCCGTGCGATGCCTGATCTGATGGACATCGCTCAGGCCGCGGCGGAGAAGTTCGACGTGTGCCGCCGGCCGATTCCGATGCGGGTGGAAGACCCCAGGACCGGCACCGTCACCTACGAGGGTGCCCCGTGCAAGTCCACGATCGAATCGGTGTGCCCGGCCTGCGCCAAGGCTCACCGCCTGCTCCGGATCACCCAGTGCCGCGAAGGCTGGCACATGAGTTCTGAACCCGTGCAGGACACCAACGACCCGACCGATCATCAGACCGAGTTGCTCACTGCCCGTGCGGATCTGGCTGCTGAATACCGCCAAGCGGTTGATGACGGTGATCAGGAGTTGGCGACCGAGCTTCGTGAACACGTCTGGGACCTGGATCGTGAACTTCGCGATACCGGGCTACGGGGCCGGTTGCCCGCGCTGGACGTGCTGGACAAAGGGAGGCGTCGGCGGTCGACTCGGCGTCGGCAGGATGTGCCGAACCTGCCGCGTAAGAAGGTCGAAAAGCGCACCCTCGGGCCGGTATTCGCCGGATACCAGCCCAGCATGTTCGTCACGCTCACCATGCCCTCCTACGGGCGGATCAACACCGACGGAGCGACCGACGAGAAAGGCCACATCTGCTCCGACGGCTCCCCGGTCCGCCCCGAGCGCTATGACTACCGCGGTGCTGCCCGGGATATCGTGCACTTCTCCAAGCTGGTGGATCGGTGGATCCAGAACCTTCGCCGCGCGGTCGGCTGGGACGTGCAGTACTTCGCGACCGTGGAACCGCAGAAGCGCGGAGCCCCGCACCTGCACATCCTGATCCGCGGCGCGATCTCCCGCGAGATCCTGCGACTGGTCACCGCGGCGACCTACCACCAGGTGTGGTGGCCGCACTTCGACCCGGAAAACGTGCAGTACTCCGGCGATCACCAGCCGGTGTGGGATCCGCGCAAGGCGACCTTCGTCGACCCGGACACCGGACAGGCTCTGACGTACTGGGATGACGCGCTGGATGTCCTCGACGACATCGACGATCTCGAGCCTGCGCACACGCTCCGGTTCGGCGAGCAGATGGACCGCAAGCACATCACCGGTGTGCTGGCTGGAACGGAGAAGGCGGGCAAGACGATCGGCTACGTCACCAAGTACCTGGTGAAGTCGATCAGCGAAATCGTGGAACCGCGCTCGGACCGCGCCAAGGACCATTACGACCGGCTCCACGCCGAGCTGCAGCACGTTCCATGCTCACCGCGGTGCCCGGTATGGCTCGAATACGGCATCGTGCCCCGCGGTGCCACAGACAAGACCGTCCCGGGTCGATGCAGGGGCAAAGCCCACCGCAGAGACACTCTCGGCCTGCCCGGTCGGCGGGTGCTGGTCTCGCGTCGCTGGTCCGGCAAAACCCTCCCCGATCACCGGGCCGATCGTGTCGAGTTCGTTCGGCAACTCCTCGCCCAGGTCGGCATAACCAAACCGGACACCTCGCACCTGAAGGTCACCCCGGTCGAACCTGGTGACACCTCCCGGCCCCTGCGCGAGCACTTGATCATGGGTGCGATCTCCCGACGATCGACATGGCGCGCGGAATACCTCAGAGCCCGGATGGCCGCCGAACCATCGGGCCTGCAAGACATTTCGGCAACCCAGAACGCCGCATAGGAGATGGAATCATGACCACTGATCGGTTCATGACCGTGCAGGAGGCGGCCGACGACCTGAAAGTCAGCCGGTACAGCGTCTATCAGCTGATCTGGGCTGGTGAGGTGCAGTCGGTGAAGGTCGGTCGGTGTCGGCGGATCGTTCGCCAGTCGTTCGACGCGTACGTGGTCGGCCTAATCGAGGACGCTGCGGCATGAGCGAACCGAAGAAGGCGCGCAGGAAGAGTCCGAACGGTTCGGGCACGATCGGGCGGCGCAAGGACGGTCGCGTCGAGCTGAAGCTGTTCGTAGACGCTCCTGACGGCACTCGTAAGCGTGTAAGCGTGTACGGGCGGACATGGGACGAGGCCGATGCGGAACGAACCCGTCTGAAGAACCTTCAGCGCCAAGGGATTCCGGTCGACGTCACCACGATGACTGTTCGGCAATACCTCGATCACTGGCTGGCGACGGTGGCAGAACCCAACGTGCGGCCGACAACCTATGTCACCTACGAGTTGCTGGTTCGGCTGTACCTGGTTCCGGGACTGGGGAAGCACAAGTTGCGGCGGCTCGAGGCTCGGCACATCCGGGAATGGCTGACCAAGCTGGCGACACAGTGCCAGTGCTGCGCACAGGGCAAGGACGCCAAACGGACTCACGATCCGAAGGACCCGGAGAAGGTTCATCCGGAACGGGCTCGCTGCTGCGCTCAGACGCCGAAACGGTGCTGTGAGAAGCACCCGAGCGTCGGGACTCGGCGGGCGGTTCTGCGCGTTCTGCGTGCCGCGCTCCAGGACGCGATGGATGACGAGGTGCTGGCGCGCAACGTGGCCAAGAAGGTGCCGATGCCGACCGGACGGATTCGCAAGGTGAAGCCGTGGACGGAGGAAGAGGCGCTGCGATTTCTCGACACCGCCAAACACCATCGGCTCCATGCACTGTGGTCGGTGGCTCTGGCGATCGGGCTTCGGCGTGGCGAGGCTCTGGGGCTGCGATGGGCGGATGTGGATCTGGGGGCGGGCACGGTCGATATCGCTCAGGCGCTCTATCGGATCGGCGGAAGTCTGGATCTGCACGAGGTGAAGACCGAGAGTTCCGAGTCGACGGTTCCGCTGCCTGATCAGCTCGTGCGAATTCTTCGGCAACATCGCCGTGAACAGATGGCGGATCCGGCGCTGATGAAGGCGAACAAGCTCGGCTTGGTGTTCGTCTCTACCCGCGGCACGCCGCTGGAACCGCGGAACGTCAATCGGGCGTTCGAGGAGTTGGTGAAAAAGGCCGGAGTCCGACCCATTCGCCTGCACGATCTCCGCCACTCGTGCGCCACGCTGCTGTTCGCTCAGGGTGTCGAAGCGGCGACGGTGCAGCGGATCTTGCGGCACTCCTCGATCACGGTCACGACCGGCATCTACATGGATGTGATCGAGCGGGTACAGCGGGAAGCGGTGTCTGGGATGGATCGGTTGTTGGATGGCGGGTTGTCGTCGAATAGTGTCGTCAACGACGTGAAAGAGGCCCCTCCGCACTAAGCGAAAGGGCCTCTGACCTGGAGCGCGCCCGAAGGGATTCGAACCCCTAACCTTCTGATCCGTAGTCAGATGCTCTATCCGTTGAGCTACGGGCGCAGATCTATCAAGTTGTGTGTCCGGCGAACCGGACGTGGCGGAGGCGAGAGGATTTGAACCTCCGGTCCCCGTGAAGGGACAACTCATTAGCAGTGAGTCCCATTCGGCCGCTCTGGCACGCCTCCTGGAGCCTTCTCTTCCGAGGGCCCGGTCCTTTCGAACCGCCGAGACGAAAGAGTACAGAGCAACAGCTCAGGACGCAAAACGGCTGGTCAACGTAGGTGAGAATCGAACCAATCGAAGATTCTCGTGTGGGCGGAAACCAACTCGTCCGCATCGGCGGGGTCGAAGGCCAGACGATCAGGGCGGTGCCCCAGACCTGGATAGCTGACGACCAGGGTCGCCACGGCGGCGGCCGCGGCGGCCTCACGCAGACGTTCGACCTGGTCGGCGGGGATGACCGGATCGTCCGCGCCGTACAGGCCGAGCCACGGGGCCTGTAATTGCGCGGCGGCCCGGATCAGCGCGTCCGCGCGCTCGGTGAGCGGCTCGTCGATACCGGGGGCGGCGACGCTGACCGCCGCACCGATCTGGCGATTCGTGGCGACCAGGAATGCGGCGGTTCCGGCGCTGTCGAAGCCGAGAACTCCGGTCAGGTCCGGGAAGACTCCGCGTCCGACGAGCCAGTCGAAACACGCGTCGAAATCGGCGAACAACTCCTCGCCGAAGATCTGGTCGTCGGCGGCTCCGCGATGGAACAGGTTGGGCGCCACCACGATCCAGCCCTCGGCCGAGAGCGCCGTCATCAGCTCCAGCAATGCTTCGGCGAATTCGCGCGATTCGTGCAGCAGGACGATTCCGCCGCGCGCACGCCGGTCCGGTTCGATCACCCGAATAGGTACTCGCGCGATTGTCGTGGCCTGTCCGTCCTGCGCCTGAGCGGGGTCGCCGGCGCGCAGGGGCGCGTTGTCGTGATAGCTGCCCGGCATGAAAAACAGAATAGTTCGGTTGGGTAACGTTCCGGACAACTCGTATGCCCGATATTCGGGCGCGAAATTACCCGCGGCATCCACCCGGTAATCGCAGTCGCACCGCACGTCTAATGTGGAGGGGTGAGCGCTCGTATTCGTCCGGACCTCGAGTCCATCCCGGCCTACTCCCCCGGCCGCAGCCATCCCGGCGCGGTGAAACTGGCCAGCAACGAGACCACTCTCGGACCGTTGCCGACAGTCGCCAAGGCCATCGCCGAAGCCGCCGAACTGGCCAACCGGTACCCGGACAACCAGTCCGGCGAACTCCGGGCGGCCATCGCGAAGTTCCACGGCGTCGAGGTCGAGCGGATCGCGGTGGGGTGCGGCAGTGTCGCGCTGTGCCAGGAGCTGGTGCAGATCACCTGCGATTCGCCGACCGACGAGGTGCTGTTCGCGTGGCGGTCGTTCGAGGCGTATCCGATCGTCACGCAGGTGGGCAATGCGACGTCCGTGCAGGTCCCGCTGACCGAGGGCCTGGGCCACGATCTCGACGCGATGGCCGCGGCGATCACCGATCGCACGCGACTGATCTTCGTCTGCAATCCGAACAATCCGACCGGTACCGCGGTCGGCCGCGACGAGCTGATCCGGTTCCTCGACAAGGTGCCCGAGCGCATCCTGGTGGTTCTGGACGAGGCCTACTACGAATATCTGCGGCTGCCCGCGCAGGACCACCCGAACGGCGTGGAGATCGGCCGTGACCGCCCGAATGTGCTTGTGCTGAGGACGTTCTCGAAGGCCTACGGCCTGGCCGGGCTACGCGTCGGCTACGCGGTCGGCCATCCCGAGGTGATCACCGCGCTGCTCAAAGTGCACATCCCGTTCAGCGTGAACCGTCTCGCCCAGGCGGCGGCGATGGCCTGCCTCGAGGCGGGCGACGAACTGCTCGATCGCACCGACCGCACTGTCGCAGAACGCGATCGGATGCGTGCGGCGCTGGTGGAGGCCGGATATCCGATCGTCCCGAGCGAAGCCAACTTCGTCTGGCTCGCACTGGGTTCGCGCAGTGCGGAATTCGGTGAGGCGAGCGCGGAGGCCGGGGTGCTGGTGCGGCCTTACGGCACCGACGGTGTGCGGGTGACCGCGGGTGATCCGCACGAGAACGACAAGTTCCTCGCGTTCGCGACGGATCCGGAGATCACCGGACGCTTCCTGAGCTGATCGGGATTCGGCCCGACCGAGCCCGGCATGATCCGGCTGCATGCGGCGGCGGATCGAACTGTCGGGCCGCTCGGGGAGATCGACGTCGAGCGGTTCAGCCGGAGAACCTCATCAGGCGCAGGTCTCGTGCCTCAGCGAATGCCGAGCGCACCGGCCAACGTCGGCCAGGCCCGGGGCAACTCGGCAGCCCAGTACGGCCAGGAGTGCGTGCCTACCTTGCGCAGATCCACCGTCGCGGGGATCTGCATGCGCTCGAGCCGGTCGGCCAGCGCCATCGTGCAGGCGTAGGCGCCGGCCTCGAGCGGGCCGCCGAAGATGACCGAGGTGCGCGAATCCGGGTTGCTCGGACCGTCGAAGGGGCCGGGCATACCGCTCCCTGCGGACAGGAACAGGGCCGTGCCGCGCAACTCGCCGGCGTGCGTCATCACGTCGTGCGCGAGCCAGGCAGGATTGTCCTGGCCGCCGAACATGTTGTCCGGATTCCCGTTGTAGGTGCTGACGATCGCGCGGGCCTGCGCCTGGCCGACGTCCGAACCCATCGCGTAGCAACCGCTGTGCGCGGCGACCGCGAGATAGTCGCCCGGATGCCGCATCGCCAGCATCATCGCGGCCTCGGCGCCCATCGACACACCTTCGAGGGCCTTGCGGCCGTTGCCGTTGAACTTCGCGTCGATCAGCGGGGGTAGCTCACGGGTGAGGAAGGTCTCCCATTTGTTGTTGCCCAACACCGGGTCCGGGTGGTGCCAGTCGGTGTAGTAACTGGCCGGGCCGCCGAGCGTGAGCACGACGTTTACGTCCTTGTCCGCGAAGAACTGCACCGCCTCGCCGTACTTTGTCCAGTTGTTCACCTCGTTGCTCGCACTGCGCCCGTCGAGCATGTACAGGGTCGGGCGCGCAGCGCTGCGGTTCTTCGGCAGCAGGATCTCCACCGGCAGTGTGCGTCCCATCGCGGGCGAGCGCACGAATACCTTCAGCCGGCGATCGGTGATCTTCTGGATGTGGTCGATCGACGCGGCGACCGGGCGCGGATTGTCCACCGGCGCCTGTGGTTCGGGACCGTCCGAGGATCCGCTGTTCACCGGTGGACCGGCGAATGCGGTCGGCACCTCCCCCGCCGCCGCACCGATCAACAGTGCGGCGCACGCGAGAGCGCCGGCTAACCGACGCCGGGTCCAACGGCGTCTCATGGCCGACATCCTGCCAGAATCCCCTGAATCATTCCTGTGAGGCGACACGCCCTCTCCTCCGCCCCCCGAACCGCCGATTCGGCAACCCACCCCTCCCGCCGCTACCCTGAAACGGCCCCGCTCCCACGCGAGGCGAGGTGGGTTGCCCGAGCGGCCTAAGGGAACGGTCTTGAAAACCGTCGTGGTTCACGCCACCGTGGGTTCAAATCCCACACCCACCGCACATCTTGTCGGCTCAGCCACACGAGTTCGGTTCGCCGTTCTTCACGACCGAAAGAACCGCGTCTCCCTCGGAGATCGGGGTTCCCGGCACTGGCGACTGGGCGACGACGATCCAGTTGCGGTCGATGATCTGCCGTCGACCGGCGCCGGTGGCATCCCGCGAGCGGGAGAAGAAGACTCCGACAGCATGAATCGCATACTGTGCGTCCTGCAGATTCATGCATACGACGTGGGGCATCAGTCGCGTGGCGGCAATGGCACCGGCGGATGACGTGCTCGTCGGCGTCGCTGCGATGGAAGTGAGCACGAGAGTCGGTGTTACGGAAGCCGATATCGCGACCGCCGCGCTGCTTGCCGAAATATTCTGTGGCACAGCCTTATCGGAGCTTGCTGCACACCCTGTGGTCGCACCGACGATACCGGCCGTCAGCACGGCTGACCGCAGTATTTTCGGGCGGTTTCGGCTGCTTCCTGCGTCAGGTACCAAAATTGAATTGGTGGCGAATATCCTCCACAAAGTCCCCTCGATAGCAGGATCTCTCGCATGCCGAACCGTGATCTTCACCGAGTCAACGAGCTTGCCGTGAGGATCGGGTGAGGAATAGAGCATTCAGGCCCTTGTCATCGCGAGATCGCTCATGCATCCTCCGACCGAATGCCGACTCGAGTCCTGCGCCCGAGACCGGGCTACCGGAAAGACGAATTCTCACCGAAAACGGGCAAATAACCGAAGATTTCCGAGCGTGATACCTGCTTTATGCGTTCCTCGAAGATTTTTCGATCGTCATGCGCTACACGAGCGCCATCCGCAAAGCGATCCGGCCCGTCGACGACCTGAAAGGATGAATTTCATGGAACCCCACCTGATCGAACGACTCACCACAGAAGCGAGCGGCGACGGCATCCAGCAGTTCGTGGTCGGTGCCGTTGTTCAGCACGACGGCAGAGTGCTCCTGCTGCAACGTCCCGAAGACGATTTCATGGGCGGCATCTGGGAACTGCCGAGCGGCAAGGTCGAACTCGGCGAAACCCTCGATCAAGCCCTGGTCCGCGAAGTCAAGGAAGAAGCTGGTCTCGACGTCACGGCCGTGAGCGAATATCTCGGCAGCTTCGACTACCAGTCGGGCAGCGGAAAGAAGTCGCGCCAGTTCAACTTCGCGGTCGACGTCGCCAGCGCTGATCCTGTGCAGTTGCAGGAGCACGACGCCTACACCTGGACGGCGCTCACCGAGGAACCGCCCGTGACGGATACCGTCCGGCAGGTGCTTGCGGCGTACCAGGCGTTGTAAAGCAGAGCCCGCGAATCCGCACGACAGGTAAGGGTCGGTCGGCAGAAAACTTCGGGGACCGAGAGCCCTTGTACCGCAGGAGTTTCGCGGTATCGGGCGCAGCTTCCCTGCGGCTCGGATCAGGGCTGCCCGGAGACGTTGACGGTCAGCTGGCGGAGGATTCGTTTGGCTTCGGCGAAGTCGTTCTCCGGCAACGCCATTGCCGCGCCCATGGCGGCGGGGACTTCGCGGGCTCGTTCGCGCAGGTCGACTCCGCGGTCGGTGAGGCTGACGCGGACGGTGCGTTCGTCGTCGGGGTCGCGTTCACGGCGGACGAAACCTGCTGTCTCCAAACGTTTCACCAGTGGGGTCAGGGTGCCGTAGTCGAGTTGGAGGGCTGCGCCGATGTCCTTGACGGGGACGGTGTCATGTTCCCAGAGGACCAGCAGGACCAGGTATTGCGGGTAGGTCAGGCCGAGGTTCTCGAGCAGGGGACGGTATCGCTGGGTGACCGCGCGGGAGGCCGCGTAGAGGGCGAAGCAGAGTTGGTCGTCCAGGCCACGTCGAAGCCGCCGTTCCTTTTTCAGCTGCCCGTCGAGGAAGGCCGCAAGACCGTCGACGAGGTTCAGGCCGGGGAGATCGCCAAGCCCGCGGTCGACGAGGAGTGGGTCACCGTATCGGGTGGGCCGACCGGGTCGGTCAAGGCTCGGATCGTGCGGCCCGCCGGTGTCGAGGGCACCCTGCCGGTCATCTTCTACATCCACGGGGCGGGTTGGGTTTTCGGTGACGCCCACACCCACGACCGCCTGGTCCGGGAGCTCGCGGTCGGTGCGCGCGCGGCCGTGGTCTTCCCCGAGTACGACCGCTCGCCCGATGTCCGCTACCCCGTCGCCATCGAGCAGAACTACGCCGTCGCGCAGTGGGTCGTCGCCGAGGGCGCTGGGAAGAATCTGGATTCCGGCCGGATCGCCGTGGCCGGTGACAGCGTCGGCGGCAACATGGCCGCGGCGCTGACCCTGATGGCCAAGGAGCGCGGCGATGTTCCGCTGGTCGCACAGGTGCTGTTCTACCCGGTCACCGATGCCAGCTTCGACACCGGTTCCTACCACCAGTTCGCCGAGGGCTACTTCCTCGCCCGCGAGGGCATGAAGTGGTTCTGGGATCAGTACACCACCGACGAAACCGAACGCGACCGGATCACCGCCTCACCGCTGCGCGCCACCCTCGACCAACTCGCCGGACTCCCCCCGGCGCTGGTCATCACCGGCGAGGCCGACGTCCTGCGCGACGAGGGCGAGGCCTACGCCAACAAACTCCGCCAGGCCGGAGTCCCGGTCACCGCCATCCGCTACCAGGGCATCATCCACGACTTCGTCATGCTCAATGCCCTGCGCGGCACCCACGCCGCCGAAGCCGCCATCACCCAGGCGGTCACCACCCTGCGAAATGCCTTGGGCACCAACTGATCACGACCCCGCGCCCGGCGGTCCACAGCTCACGGCGCGGACCGCCGGGCAGCTCGTGCCCTATTTCGTTGGGCGCGTGGAGAGTTCGGTGTCGACGAGTTCGAAGACTTCGGCGATCACGCGGAGTTGGGTGGGGGTCAGTAGGTCTACGAAGTCGCGGCGGACTTCGTTGACGTGGCCGGCGGAGGCTGCGCGGAGGCGTTCCATGCCCTCGTCGGTGAGGTGGGCGCGGACGCCTCGGCCGTCCTCCTCGCAGGAGGTGCGGCGGACCAGGCCGGCGGTTTCCATGCGGCGGATCTGGTGGGTCAGACGGCTTCTGGAGGACAGGACGCCGTCTGCCAGGTCACTCATCCGCAGGGAACGGTCGGGGGCCTCGGACAGCAGGACCAGGATGCGGTACTCGGCGACGCTCAGGTCGTTGTCGCGTTGGAGTTGACGATTCAGTTCCGCCATCAGGCGCTGATGACCGTCCATGTAGGCGCGCCAGGCCCGCTGCTCGGGCGAGCTGAGCCACCTCGGCTCCACCGCCGTGCGACCGACCGGTTCCTTGATCATCCGAACAGTGTATTGGCCGAACCGAACCTCACCGAGCGCTCCGCAGCACAGTGCGATCCAGGTCGCCGGGGCGGGCATAGCCCGAAAGTCCCATCGACGCATCGAAATCGGCCAGCAGCAGGCGCAGGGCGTGACGCACGCCGTCGCGACCGGCCAGGCCGAGGCCGTATGCCCACGGACGTCCGTAGAGCACGGCCTTGGCTCCCAGCGCGAGGGCGATCATGACGTCCGAACCGGTGCGCACGCCGGAATCGAACAGCACGTCGGCGCGGTCGCCGATCGCCGCGACGACCTCCGGCAGGGCATCCAGCGCCGCGATCGAACCGTCCACCTGACGGCCACCGTGATTGCTCACCACGATCGCGTCCGCACCCGCGCCGACCAGTTCGCGGGCGTCGGCGGGATGCAGCACACCCTTCACGGCGATCGGCAGATCGGTCCATTCGCGCAGTCGCCGCAGGTCCGCGGGACGCAGGGTGTGATTGCCGAACAACCCCACCCAGGTCAGCACGGCTATCCGCATCGCCTCCTCGCTCTCCTCCGGCGGGGTGGCGAGTTTGGCGCGGAACACTGGATCGGACAGGTAGTTCGCGATGCCCTTGGCCTGCAGGAAGGGCAGATGGCCGAGTTCGAGATCGCGTGGCCGCCAACCCATTCCGGGAGTGTCGGCGGTGACGACGATGGCCCGCGCACCGGCCGCGGCGGCACGCTCGACCAGCGAACGAGCCAGGTCGAGATCGTTCGGCCAGTACAGCTGGTACCACCACGCGCCCGCGGCCGCGCCGACCTCCTCGATCGGCGTGGAGGACGCGGTCGACAGGACCATGCCCACACCCAATTCCGCGGTGACCTCCGCGACCAGCTTCTCGCCCTGCTCACGCAGCAGTTCCAGCACACCGATCGGCGCGGTGAGCACCGGGGCCGCGAGCTTGGTGCCCAGCACCTCCACCGACAGATCCCGCCCGCCCGGACCGCTGGTCCCGCGCCACATCCGCGGCAGCAACCGATGCCGATCGAAGGCGGCCAGGTTCGCCGCGGCAGTCCGCTCCGC
The DNA here is from genome assembly GCF_000308615.1 of Nocardia jiangxiensis NBRC 101359. Taxonomy (GTDB): domain Bacteria; phylum Actinomycetota; class Actinomycetes; order Mycobacteriales; family Mycobacteriaceae; genus Nocardia; species Nocardia jiangxiensis. Next base: position 56,622 of record NZ_BAGB01000003.1, on the reverse strand, counting down.
CGACGCACTACCCGCGACATACGCGTAGGCCACCGCGTCCAGCTGCTCCTTCGCCCGCTGCTCCAACCCCGCGGCGGACATCGGCAGATCCGGCACCACAGCGGACAACCCGGCCAGATAGATCTCGTTCTGGAAGTCCGCGAAGCTGCTCATGCCGGGAACGCTAGCCTACGGCCGCCGACCGGCACATCGGTCACGGAACACCGCGGGAGGCGATCATCGTCGGCAGGCGAGGTCGGCATCCGGAAAGTGAGTGCAAGCCCCCTCGACTCCGGAACACGGACAACCTGCGAATCCGCCGGAATCGGGCACGCTGATGCCACGCCCGGCGAGGCCCGGGGCCGCGTCGGAGGCGAACGGAGTTCACAATGAGCGTCATGTATGTGATCGAACTGGACGGCTTCGGTGGGCCCGAGGTGATGCGGTGGGCGCAGAGCCCTGATCTGCCAGGTCCGGGGGCCGGGGAAGTTCTGATCGACGTCACCGCAGCCGGTGTGAACCGGGCCGACTTGTTGCAGCGGCAGGGCTTCTATCCGCCGCCTCCGGGCGCCAGCGAAGTGCTCGGGCTGGAATGTTCGGGAGTGATCGCGCAGGTCGGGGCCGGTGTGCGGGATTGGCATCCCGGTGACCGGGTGTGTGCGCTGCTGTCCGGGGGCGGGTACGCCGAGCAGGTGGTGGTTCCGGCGACGCAGCTGCTGCCGGTGCCCGAGGGGATGGATCTAGCTGTGGCAGCGGCGCTTCCGGAGGTCGCGGCGACGGTCTGGTCGAATCTGGTCATGCGGGCCGGACTGCGCGCCGGACAACTGCTGCTGATCCACGGCGGCGGAAGCGGGATCGGGACGCACGCCATTCAGGTGGCGGTCAGCCGAGGTGCGCGGGTCGCGGTGACGGCCGGATCACAGGGAAAACTGGATCGCTGCAAGGAATTCGGCGCGAGCATCCTGATCAATTACCGCGAAGAGGATTTCGTCGCCACCCTCGCCGAATCCGGCGGCGCGGACGTCATTCTCGACAATATGGGCGCGGCCTATCTGGGCCGCAACATCGAGGCCCTCGCCGAGGACGGACAGCTGTGCATCATCGGCATGCAGGGCGGGGTCAAGGGCGAGCTGAATCTGTCCACGCTGCTGGGCAAACGCGGCACAGTGCACGCCACCAACCTGCGCAAACGCGCGGCCACCGGCCGATCCAGCAAAGCCGAGATCATCACCGAACTGCACCGCCACCTGTGGCCGCTGATCGCCGAGGGCACCGTGGTCCCGGTCGTGCACGCCGAACTCCCCGTCACCGACGCCGCCGCCGCGCACGAACTGCTCGATTCCGCGGAAACCGTCGGCAAGGTCATCCTGCGAATCCGCGAGGACTGAGCTCGGGGCGGCTCGCCTCAGTCCAGTGAGGTGAGCGCTCGGCCCAGCTGATCGATCTCGAATTTCGTTGTGTACGGGGCCAACCCGATGGTCACCGCACCGCCCTCGTCGTTGACGCCCAACGCGTCGAGCAGGCGGCTGCCGCCGTGCGCACCCGACAACGTGCCGATCCGCAGATCGGCGAGCTTGGCCGACACCTTCTCGGCCTGCAATCCGGAAATGGTGAAACTCACCGTCGGGATGCGGGTGGAGGCGCGGCCGATGACGGTCAGGTTCGGGATGCGGTCGAGCACCTCCATGAGGTGCTCGAACAGGTGGTCGTGATAGTCCTGCAGTGAGGTGATCGACATCTCGAGCCGCTCGCGCCGGGTCCCGGTGGCCTGCTCGTCCAGACCGGCCAGATAGTCGATCGACGTGGTCAGCCCGGCGAGCAGGGCGTACTGATGCCCACCGACCTCGAGCCGTTCCGCGCCCTTGGCGTACGGGTTCAGCGACATCGACGGAATCCGGTCCAGGAAGGCCGGATCGCGGAACACCAGCGCGCCGATCTGCGGACCGCCCCACGCCGGAGCAGACAGGGCGACCACATCGGCGTTCAGATCGTCGATATCGATCAGCGCATAGGGTGCGGCGCCGAAGCAATCGGCGACCAGCAGCCCGCCGACCTCGTGCACGCGATCGGCAGCCACCCGCACCGACGGCGCCGAGCCGACGATCGGCGAGGCGGCGGTCAACGCGACCAGCCGCGCGGTCGGCCCGATCAACTCCTCGAACTGCCAGGCGGGCATCTCACAGGTCTCGATCTCGACCTCGGCCCAGCGCACATGCGCGCCATACCGATTCGCGATCCGCAGCCACGGCGCGACGTTCGCCTCGTCGTCCAAGCGGGACAACACGATCCCGGTGCCCAGCCCGAGCCGGGAACTCAGCGACTCGGCCAGCCAGGCGAGCAGAACCGCCCGATCCGGACCGAGCACGACACCCGCCGGATCCCCGCCGACCAGATCCGCCACAGCCTCGCGGGCCGCGTCCAGGATGGCGCCGCTGCGCTTTGCGGCGGCGTGACGATTGGTATGTGAAAAGGCCGACGTGCGGAAACCCGTTGAGACGGCACGCGATACCGAATCCGGAACAAGCATGCCTGCCTGCGGGTCGAGATGGATCCACCCGTCGCCCAGGGACGGTATGAGGCCCCGAACCCGTGCGACGTCGTAAGTCATGCAGGCCACTCTAAGCGCACGGGGCAAGTCGGCGTAACCGTGTTCACGGCAAACGACCGGTCGCCGACCGACGAACGCGGCACCTCGGAACCCGCAGCGAGCGGACTACCGGGTGGGAGATCACGCAACATGGGTAACCGACTTTCAGCAAACCGAGCACCACACCTGATGCGAACAAGACGGCAACAGAATACTGTGTCTGATTTGCCTCCGCTCCGCTCCGGCGTGTTCGCGGCCCCGGAAGTCTCGCCGCTCGGCCCCGTGTCGGGCACTCGTTCCTCGCACCCGCCACGCGTCCGAACGACGAGACGGGCCGCGAACCCTGGCGTTGGCGTTTTCCGAGGTGACGAAACCAGGCGGGCGAGGGTTGTCTCGTCGCCGGGCGGTCGGTTCGTGGCGCTGTGGCCGAGGATCCGACCTCACTTAGCGCATTGCGTTCCAACCGGACATGATGGAGGTCATGACGCACTCGGACGGAGAATCGGATTCCATCGTGGTGATCGGACCCGACGGCCAGCCGCTGGTCGTCCCTGCCAGTTCCCGGGGTGAATCGCCGCTCGCCGGTCAGGTGGTCGGCGAGGGTGCCGCCGAGGCCGGTGACGACGCGGCCAAGGAGGAGTCGCTCGCCGATATGGTCGAGCAGCCCGCCAAGGTCATGCGGATCGGCACCATGATCAAACAGCTGCTGGAAGAGGTGCGCCACGCGCCGCTGGACGATGCCAGCCGCACCCGGCTGCGCGAGATCCACAAGACGTCGATCCGCGAGCTCGAACAGGGCCTCGCGCCGGAGCTGCGCGAGGAGCTCGAGCGGCTGGCGCTGCCGTTCGGTGACGACACCATCCCGTCCGACGCCGAGTTGCGCATCGCCCAGGCCCAGCTGGTCGGCTGGCTGGAGGGTTTGTTCCACGGCATTCAGACCGCGCTGTTCGCCCAGCAGATGGCCGCCCGCGCCCAGCTCGAACAGATGCGTCACGCGTTGCCGCCCGGTATGCACGTTCCGCGCGACGGTGGTCAGCAAGGTTCCTCGGGGGTCTCCGGTCAGTACCTGTAGAGCGATCGACACAGTCCGCTACAGTCGAGCACTGTGCCTGCAGCTGCCCCTGCCGAGTCGGCGGTCGCCGAACAGAGCCCGGCCGACGTCTCGGTAGCCATAGTGTCCGATTCCCAATCGTTCCGACGTGCCTTCAAGGATCTGCGCGACGGCTTCTCCCAGCGTGAGCTATGGCTGTCGCTGGGCTGGCAGGACATCAAACAGCGTTATCGGCGATCGGTGCTGGGTCCGTTCTGGATCACGATCGCGACCGCAGTGCAGGCGGGCGCGATGGCGGTGCTGTATTCGACGCTGCTGGGCCAGGATCTGCGCGCTTACGTGGCCTATGTGACGGTCGGCCTGATCACCTGGAACATCATCTCGAACAGCATTCTCGAAGGTTCGGAGATCTTCATCGCGAACGAGGGGTTGATCAAACAACTCCCGTCGGCGCTGAGCGTGCACGTCTACCGGCTGGTGTGGCGGCAGCTGCTGTTCTTCGCGCACAACCTGATCATCTACGTGATCCTCATCCCGGTCGCGGGCCTGTGGCATCACCTGCATTGGAGTGTGCTGCTGGCGATTCCGGCGATCGTGCTGATCTTCCTCAACGCCATGTGGGTGACGCTGGTGTTCGGCATCTTCGCCACCCGCTACCGCGATATCGCGCCGATTCTGAGCAGTATGACGCTGATGCTGTTCGTGCTGACGCCGGTGATGTGGAATACCAAATCGCTCACCGACCACGCCGGCGCCATCGGCGAACGCGCCCGGCTGATCGAGATCATTCCCACCTACCACTACCTGGAGATCGTGCGCGCGCCGCTGCTGGGTGAGCCGTCGAGCCTGCTGAGCTGGGTTGTGGTGCTGGGCATCACCGTGGTGGGCTGGGCAGTGGCGATCCTGGCCATGAAGCAGTTCCGTTCTCGCGTCCCGTACTGGGTGTAAAGGGCCATATGACCGAGCGAGTGAGCATCGAAACCCATGACGCATGGGTGGAATTCCCGATCTTCGACGCCAAGTCGCGATCGCTGAAGAAGGCGTTCCTGGGCAAGGCGGGCGGCGCGATCGGACGCAATCAGTCCGACGTGGTGGTGGTCGAGGCGTTGCGCGAGATCACCCTGTCCTTCTCCGAGGGCGATCGGGTCGGGCTCGTCGGGCACAACGGCGCGGGCAAATCGACACTGCTGCGCCTGCTTTCGGGGATCTACGAACCCACCCGCGGCAGTGCGCAGGTGCGCGGGCGGGTCGCGCCGGTGTTCGATCTCGGCGTCGGCATGGACCCGGAGATCTCCGGATACGAGAACATCATCATTCGCGGGCTGTTCCTCGGGCAGACCCGCAAGCAGATGCTCTCGAAGGTCGACGAGATCGCCGAATTCACCGAACTCGGCGAATATCTGAACATGCCGCTGCGCACCTACTCGACAGGTATGCGGGTGCGCCTGGCGATGGGCGTGGTGACCTCCATCGACCCGGAGATCCTGCTGCTGGACGAGGGTATCGGCGCGGTGGACGCGGACTTCCTGAAGAAGGCGCGCAACCGGCTGCAGGATCTGGTGGCCCGCTCGGGCATCCTGGTGTTCTGCAGCCATTCCAACGAATTCCTCGCGCAGCTCTGCGATTCCGCGATCTGGATCGATCACGGCACGGTGCGGATGCGCGGTGGCATCGAGGAAGTGGTGCGGGCCTACGAGGGTCCGGAGGCCGGTGACCACGTCGCCCAGATACAGCGCGAACTCGCACGGGAACTGGAGCACAATCGTTCATGAGTGATCAGGTCCCGGGCGACGGCGCGCAGTTGCCTCCTCCCGGCCCAACGTCCCGGATCGTCGCGGTGGTCGTCACGCACAAACGCCGTGAACTGCTCGCCGAATCGCTGAAGGTGCTCACCGCGCAGACCCGGCCGATCGATCATCTGATCGTCGTGGACAACGCCAACGAGCCCGAGGTCGGCGAACTGGTGCGCGAGCAGCCGGTGCAGTCGACCTATCTGGGTTCGGAGCACAATCTCGGCGGCGCGGGCGGTTTCGCACTGGGCATGTTGCACGCGCTGACGCTCGGCGCGGACTGGGTGTGGCTGGCCGACGACGACGGACGTCCCGAGGGACCCGAGGTGCTGGCCACGCTGGCGGACTGTGCGACGAAGAACGGGCTGGCCGAGGTGTCCCCGGTGGTCTGCGATATCGACGACCCGGATCAGCTGGCCTTCCCACTGCGCCGCGGCGTGGTGTGGCGGCGTCGGCGTTCGGAGCTGTACACCTCCGCGGACGGCGACGAGGATCTGCTGCCGGGGATCGCCTCGCTGTTCAACGGCGCGCTGATCTCCGCTCGCGCGGTGGATGTGATCGGCGTGCCGGATCTGCGGTTGTTCGTGCGCGGTGACGAGGTGGAGGTGCACCGGCGGCTGGTGCGTTCGGGTCTGCCGTTCGGCACCTGCCTGCGCACGGCCTATCTGCACCCCAACGGGTCCGCCGAGTTCAAGCCGATTCTTGGCGGCCGCATGCACACCCAGTATCCGGACGATCCGGTGAAGCGGTACTTCACCTACCGCAATCGCGGATACCTCATGGCGCAACCCGGTATGCGCAAACTGCTTCCGCAGGAGTGGGCCCGATTCTCCTGGTTCTTCCTGGTACAGCAGAAAGATCCGGCGGGTCTGCGAGAATGGTTGCGCCTGCGGCGGCTCGGGCGGCGCGAGCAGTTCCACAAACCCGGATAGACCAGTACTTTTTGGAGGCATGGCCGTGAGCAACCCCTACGGCGGACAATCACCCTACGGGCAGCCCTGGCAGCCGAACAGCCCACAGCCGAGTCCCGGTGCGCCACAGTCGCCCAACGGACACCACCCCCAGGGCGCCGCGCAGCCGCAGACCGGTCCGGGTCAGGCCGCGGTTCCGCAGCCGGGTTATCCACAGCCGCAAGGTAATTCCGTGCCGGGCTATCAGCAGGTCGGCTATCAGCAGCCCGGTTATCCACAGCAGCAGAATGTTTCGTCGCCCGGAATTCCGCAGCAGGGTGTGCCGCAGCCGGGATACCCGCAGCCCGGTTATCCGCCGCAGGGCGCACCCCAGCCGGGTTACGGTGCGCCGAATCCCGGTGTGCCACAGCAGTTCGGCGGTCCGGCCAATCCCTACGGCGCCCAACCCGCTCCGTACCCGCAGCCGAATTACGTTGCGCCGCAAGCAGATGTCTTCCAGCCTCGCCCCGGACCGCCGGGAATCGTGGTCGAGGCGTCGTACTACCCGCTCCAGGCCCTGCTCGCGCTGAGCAGCCCGCGGATCCTGCTGAACGGGCAGGAGGTGCCCGGATCCCGTTGGGGCACAACGCATATTCCCGTCGGCGCGGGTCAGTACCACGTACAGGTCAAGACCAAGTGGATCTGGGATTTCGGCCCGGGTGACGCGGTCGTACCCGTCGCCGACGGGCAGAGCACCAAGGTCTACTACCGCTCTCCCGTGATGTGGATGCTCGAGGGCGCGATCGGCCCGGTGCCGCAGAAGACGCCCGGCGTCACGGCCATGTACATCATCTGGGGCATCGTGGCGGTCCTGATCCTGCTCGAACTCTTCGTCGGCCTGGCCGCGTAGCAGGCACCGCTAAATTCCGTTGCGGTCCGTGTAATGGACTGCGACAGTAGGTATCACAGTTCAGCAGCCATCGAAGGGCAGGAGGTGAGATACGTGAAGGCGAATTTCCGGACAGAGGTGGCCGGACTGCGAGGTGGTGAGGCGACCCTCGTCGCCGCACATATCTCCCTCCGCTACCCGTTGCGCTGAGTTCCCGCGCGCAGGCACCGGACCGCCCTACCGGTCCGGTCGCACCTGTGCCGTTCTCACCGTCGACGTGCCCTCTGTCCGCTCGGCTGGAATACAGCCGTCTTTCGCTGGGTATGCACGGCTGTTCGATACCGGCTGGGTCCCGGCCCGCGCGATCCGTATGGACGCGGCGCAGAAATCGCGACACCTTCGGGGCTCTCGCATGCGCGCCGACGCGGGCGGATACCAACATCGACGGCCTGTGCGCCGGGCGATTCTCCCTGTCCAGCATACGATTTCGCCATTCCCGTCCGATCACCGGGTCGATCCCGCGCACTGTGACTTCATATGCAACTGATTGCATAGTCACCTGAGGTGGCTTACTCTGCGATTCAGGTCGATCCGGACACCGGCGGCGGCTCATTCGAGATCATCGAGTGGGAGCGACGCCGAGAAGATTGGAGACAGGCATGACGAACGCAGCAAAGCCGCTATCGGGCAGGACCATGATCATGTCCGGCGGCAGCCGGGGCATCGGACTCGAGATCGCCAAGCGTGCCGCCGCCGACGGGGCCAACATCACCCTGATCGCCAAGACCGATCAGCCGCATCCCAAACTGCCCGGCACCATCCACACCGCCGCCGCCGAACTCGAGGAAGCGGGCGGCGCCGTGCACAAATTCGTCGGCGATGTGCGCGACGACGAGGGCGTCGCGCGGGCGGTGCAGGAGACCGTGGACCGCTTCGGCGGTATCGACATCGTGGTGAACAACGCCTCGGCGATCGATCTCGCGCCCACCGAACAGCTGGCGATGAAGAAGTACGACCTGATGCAGGACATCAACTGCCGCGGCAGCTTCCTGCTGTCCAAACTGAGCATTCCGGCACTGCGGGCCTCGGCCGAAGCCGATCGCAACCCGCACATCCTGACCCTCTCGCCGCCGCTGAACCTGGACCCGAAATGGGCCGGAGCCTCGCTCGGCTACACCATCGCCAAATACGGAATGTCGCTCACCACACTGGGTTTGGCCGAGGAACTGCGCAAGTACGGCATCGGGGTGAACTCGCTGTGGCCGCGCACCACCATCGCCACCGCCGCGGTCCGCAATCTGCTCGGCGGCGACGATATGGTCTCCACCTCCCGCACCCCCGACATCTACGCCGACGCCGCGTACCTGGTGCTGACCTCGCCCGCCAAGAGCGCCACCGGCAACTTCTACATCGATGACGAGGTGCTCGCCGAACACGGCATCACCGATCTGGACAAATATCGGGTGACCCCCGGCGACGGACCGCTCACCACCGACCTGTTCCTGTAATCGCCAGTCCGCGCCCGGACCTCGTGCCAGGTCCGGGCGGGACTAGTCTGTGGTGCCATCAGAGTTCCGCTTCCCGACCGAGGATGCCCTGGAGATGGCCCCGCCCCGCAAGCACGACACCGACGCGATCCTGGACGCCGCCCGCAGTCTGGTACTGCGGGACGGTCCGCGCGCGGCCAGCGTCGCCGCGATCGCGGCGGCCAGCGGTGCGCCGGTGGGCACGCTCTACCACCGGTTCGGCAATCGCAACGGCGTCCTGGTCGCGACCTGGATGCGGGCCCTGGAACGTTTCCAGGCCCGCGCCCTGGCCGCCGCCGAACACCCCGACCCGCTCGAGGCCGCGGTCGGAATGGCGGTATCCACAATAGATTTCGCCCGCGCCCTGCCCGAGGACGCGAAACTCCTGCTGCAACTGCGCCCCCGCGACCTACTCGACGGCGAACCCGAATCCGATCTGCGCCAGCGCCTCGAGCAGATGAACGCGCCCCTGTTCGGCCACATCCAACGCCTCACCCGAGACCTGTTCCACAGCACCGCTCCCCGCGATCTGGACCGGGTGGCCAACGCCGTGGTCGACCTCCCCAACGCCACCCTCCGCCGCCACGCCCGCCAGGGGGAACTACCCGCCTGGCTGGAAGCGGACGTCGCCGAATCGGCCCGAATCCTGCTGTGTCATCGACCTTCGCCCGGCACCGACGGGCCGGGGTCCGATTGACCCCGGCCTCGGACGGGCGTCGACTCGAAGTCAGTCAATCTTGTAAAGGCGTTCCCAGTTCTCGCGGCTGGTGAGTTCGGGCATGGCGGTGCGGTACTGCTGGCTCAGGGCCGGGAGTTCGCGGCGCAGGCGGCGCAGGACGCGGATGGTGCGCAGCAGCAGGGCGCGGGCCTTGGCCTTGTCCCGCTTGCGGATTCGCACACCGGACTGGGAGGCGTCGGTGACCATGACGTGGTCGAACAGGGCCACGTGCCACCAGTGCGCGTCCTCGCGGGTGACCGCCTTGAGGCCGGGCTGGGTGCGGCCGGTCCACTGCTGGATCGCGCGCTTGATCAGCACCAGGACCGGGCGGCTCGGATCGCCGGCGTCGCGGCGCACCTGGATGTCGGCGGACCGGATCGGGGCCGTCGCGGCCGGATGTCTGACCGTCTCCTCGAACTCCGAGCGGGTGCCGCGCGCGGCGGCGAGAGCGGCGATTCCGCCGTCTCGCAACACCTTCGGGCCCTTCAGGAAATCCTCGATCCCCTGCAACGTGGTGTGCACCAGGCCGTACTGCATCGCGACGAGATGTTCGGCCAGCGTCCGGAACAGCTGACGGGTGACCGCCTTGGGATCCAGATCGGCGTGCATCGATCCGACGATGAGCGAATTGCGCATACTGAAGTAGCGCGCCCAGTCGTCGTAGTCCTTCCAGTAGAAGTCCGCGTGCCACACCGCGGCGTTCGGCAGCGTCACCGTCACGAACCCGGCCTCACGGGCCCGGATGCCGTATTCCACGTCGTCCCACTGGAAGAAGATCGGCACCGGAAGTCCGATCCGGTCCACCACCTCGGCCGGGATCAGGCAGGTCCACCAGGCGTTGTAGCCCGCGTCGACGCGACGTTCCTGATTGCGCTTGAGCATGCTGGTGTTGCGCAACGCCTTGGGCACCTTCTGCCCGTGCTTGAGCTCGCCCAGGTGCACCTCCTCTGCGCCGACGTTGAGGTAGTCGGGGTTGAGCAGGAACAGCATCTGCGCGCCGACCAGCGTCGGCTCCACGGTCAGATTGGCGAAAGCCTGAAGTCGCACAACGGTTTCCGGCTCGCACAGGATGTCGTCGTCCATCAGGATGATGTCGGCGTGCTCCGAACCGGTGAAACTGCCCGCCGCGGACACCTCGTACAGTCCGCGCGTGAATCCGCCCGCGCCACCGAGATTGGGCTGCCGGATGTAGTGCAGCTTCTCGCCGAACCGCGGTGCGGTCTCCTGGTAGAGCGGACGGTTCTCGACCAGATCGGTGCCCTGATCCACCACGTACACCGCGGTCAACGCGGACAGCACCACCGGATCCGAGGCCAGCGCGGCGACGGTGTGCGCGCAGTCCTCGGCGCGGTTGAACGTGCAGATCGCGATGGCCACCGGACGCACGCGTTCGGGCGCGGGCGCGCTCCAGGCCAGTTCGGTGATGCCGAGTTCCCCACCGACAGCGTCGAATTCGAGCCACAGCGCACCACCGTCGACGTACTGGTCCAGCGGTGCGCGCAGCACCACCCGGCCGTCGCCGGAGACGTCGGCGGAGTCGATGATGCGGCGATGCCCGGCGATATCGGAGGCGGCCAGGCGGATACGCGCCCGATCACCCACCTCGAGCGTCATCGCGACCTCGACCTCGGTCACGGTCGTCCACCGCTGCCAGTAACTGGCCGCGAACCGGCCGAAATAGGTGTTGGTGTGCGCGCTCGCGCCCTTGTCCAGCCGTAACGACAGCCGCTCGCGCTGCGATTTGCCTTTGACCACGGCGTACAGTTCGTCGCTGATCTTGGGCGCCGGTCCGGTGAACACGCCGCGCGCCAACACCAACCGGTCCGGGGCCAGGTTCTCCGTGACCCGCGCCTCGGGCGCGGGGGCGACGGAGCGCGGGTCGTTCTCGGTCACGGCCTGGCCAGCCGACTGTTCCATACTGGATTTCCCTCTGTGTTTCGTCTGCTAGGTGATTCCTGTGCGACGGCAATCATTATCGCCGACTCACGCGTCCGCGTCGGGCCGGGCTGCCGACGCGCCGGTGAACACGAATTTGTCGTATGCCCAATAGCGAAAAATCACGGCCACGATCTGACCGATGAGTGTGCCGGAGATGTTGTCCGACAGCGGTGTCGAAAGGTGCAGCACGTACCGGGAAAACCCCAGGCAGCCGAGCTGCAAGGCGATGGCGATCAGGTTGAACACGGTGTACAGCACGTATTCGCGCGCCGCACTGCCGCCCTTCTTGTGCGCGAAGGTCCACCATTTGTTGCCGAAATAGGTGACCACGGTCGCAACCGCGATCGCGATGATCTTCGCGACCAGCGGCGAGCGGTACAGCACACCGTGACCGCCCCAGAACACCAACAGGTTGTAGGTGCCCGCATCGACCAGGAACCCGATCCCGCCGACCACCAGAAACGCTCCGCCGGTACGCAATGCGGCGATCACCTTGCCGAGCAGACCATCACCGGATCTCCCGGTTTCCGCCGTCACTGTCTCACTCCGCGACACCCGGCGACGGTACCCGATCCCACCGAATACCGCTCCCACCACCGGGTCGACCTCGGTTTCGAGAGGGTACGGCTCGACCGCACAGCTCTTATACAGGGTTCGCGGACAGTGGTCTGTGGGAGCCCTGTAGCCTCCCGGTGTTCGTATTTTCGTCGGCCGATCAAAATACCGAGGGATTGACGGGGTGGACCCCACCGAATTTCGCATCGCCGCCGTGGTGCCGTGTCATAACGAAGAAGCCGCGGTCGCCAAGGTCGTCAGCGACCTCAAGGCTGCCGTGCCGGACATCGTCGTCTACGTCTACGACAATCTGAGCACCGACGGCACCGCCGAGCGGGCCCGCGAGGCGGGCGCGATCGTGCGCACCGAGACGACCAAGGGCAAAGGCAACGTGGTCCGGCGTGCCTTCGCCGATATCGAGGCCGACATCTATCTGATGATCGACGGCGACGACACCTACGACGCCGCCGCGGCACCCCGGATGATCGAGGCACTGCTGTCCGGCCCCTACGACCATGTGCTGGGCGTCCGCCGCGAGGATGCGGGCGCCTCGGCCTACCGCGCCGGTCACGAAACCGGCAACAAGGTGCTCAACGGCGTGGTCGGCAAGGTGTTCGGCGAGAACGTCGAGGACATGCTCTCCGGCTATCGGGTGTTCTCGCGCCGATTCGTCAAGAGTTTCCCGGCGGTCTCGCGCGAGTTCGAGATCGAAACCGAACTCACGGTGCATTCGCTGCATCTGCGGGTGCCGCAGACCCAGGTCCCGGTCGGTTTCCGCGATCGGCCCGCGGGCAGTGAGAGCAAACTGCGCACCTACCACGACGGTTTCAAGATCCTGGCGTTGATCGTCGGCCTGGCCCGGCACGAGCGACCGGTCGCGTTCTACGGGCTGTTCGGCACGCTGGCCTGGCTGATCTCGATCATCCTGACCGTGCCGATCATCGTGCAGTTCTACGAGATCCACCAGGTGCCGCGATTCCCGACGCTGTTCCTGGCCTTCACCCTGCTGCTGCTGGGCAGTCTGGCCTGGACCGCGGGCCTGATCCTGGACGGTATCCGCCGGTCCCGGCACGAGGCCGCGAGACTGATGTATCTGCGCTATTCGGCGGTGGGCGCCGCGGTGCCCGAACATGCCGGGCGGGCGAGATGACCACGCAGGCCGAGCCCGAAGCCGACAACTCGCCCGCCGACGACGCCGGGCACACCGATACCAAGTCCGATAATGCCGTGCCACACGAGGATTCGTCCTCGACGTCGAGCCGCACGAGTGCGGTGGTGTGCTGGGTGCAACGGCACCTGGGCATCGGCACGGTCGCCTTCCTGCTGATCGCCACGGTCTTCGGCGCGGTGTTCACCGCCCTCACGCCGCCGTTCTGGGGGCATGACGAGCTCACCCAGTTCGGCAGGTCCTACCAGGTCGCGCACGGTGGCTTCGGGCCGGAGCGGATCGCGGATTCGCGCGGGGTGGCCTACGGCGGGCAGATCCCGGTGAGCATCGACGCACTGATGGATTACGCGTTCAAGGACTACAACCGCAGGCCGCCCGAGCCCGCCCCGCTGTCCGCCGGTCGCGCGCAGTACGACCGGCTCGGGGACGCGCCGGTGTCCTCGGCGACCAAGCAGATGTGGTTCACCAACACCGCGGCCTACTCCCCGGTTCCGTACGTGCCCGCGGCGGTGGGCCTGCGCATCGCGGAGGCGGCCGGGCTGAACGTCGGGCAGACGGTCCTGCTGACCAGGCTCGCCGGACTGCTCGCCTACCTGGTGCTCGTCGCGTTCGGGCTGCGCGCGTTGCGCGGGTATCGGGTGCAGTGGCTGGCGTTCACCGTGGCGGTGCTGCCCATCGCGCTGTTCCAGGCCGGCACGGTCACCGCCGACACGATCACCAACGCGCTGGCCGTGCTGGTGTCCTGTCTGCTGGTGAAGGGCCTGTTCCTGAACGCCCGGCTCTCCCGCGGCGAGATGGTCGCGGCGCTGTTCACCGCGATCGCGCTACCACTCAGCAAACCGACCTACGTGCTGCTGGCGATGCTGGTCGCGCTGATTCCGGCCCGGCAGTACGGCTTCCGTCGCGCGCTGCGCTGGGTCCCCTGGTTCTTCGCGATCCTCGGTGCGGCGCTGTTCGCGGTGTGGATGAAGATCGCCGCGCCGACCACCGAGGGGATGGGCCTGATGCGGCCGCCCGCCCAGTGGTATTCGGTCCGGACGGGCGATCAGCTGCACTTCATCCTCGAACATCCGGTGCAGTTCACGCAGATCTTCGTGCACAGCACCTGGCTCCGGGATCAGCACTGGTTCACCCAGTTCTTCGGTGAGCTCGGCTTCTCCTACGTGGAGGTTCCGGCGCTGTCGATCCTGGCCTGCCTGCTGGCCTTCGCGGTGAGCGCCGGGATCGCCGAGCGGATGTCCGCGGCGCACCTGCGCACCGCGATCGTCGCGCTGGTGATCGTGGCGAGCGTCGCGATGATCTACGTGACGCTGTACATGTCCTTCTCGCCGGTCGGGTTCTACCTGCTCGACGGGGTGCAGGGTCGCTACTTCGTCCCGCTGGCCATCGTGGGCCTGGCGGTGCTGCTGCGCTGGATGCCGTTGCGGCTGGCCGACTCGACCGGTCGCACACCGGCGCGCGGCCCGGCCGTGGTGATCGTCGTGGCGACGGTCGTGGCGCTGGTGGCCGCGATCCTGAAGTACCGCTACATGGTCTGGGGCTGAGCCCGGGAATTCGCGGTGGGAGCGATCACAGCACCCGCTCCCCCGATTCGACATAGGCGTTCTCCACGGCGGCTTTGCCGGGCCGCCACCAGGTTTCGTTCTCGCGATACCACCCGATGGTGGCGGCCAGCCCGGCGCGGAAATCGCCGTACCGCGGTTCCCAGCCGAGTTCGGTGCGCAACAGGCTCGCATCGATGGCATAGCGGCGGTCGTGTCCGGGCCGATCGGTGACGTGGTCGAAATCGCCGGGATCGCGGCCGAATTCGGTCAGAATCAGCTGTACCACCGATTTGTTGTCGAGTTCCCCGTTCGCGCCGATCAGATATGTCTGTCCGATTCGCCCGAATTCCAGAATCGTCCAGACCGCGCGGTTGTGGTCCTCGACGTGAATCCAGTCCCGGATCTGATTCCCCGCGCCGTACAACCGCGGCCGCACACCGTCGATGAGATTGGTGATCTGGCGTGGAATGAACTTCTCCACATGCTGATACGGACCGTAATTGTTACTGCAGTTGGAGATCGTCGCGCGCACCCCGAACGAGCGCACCCAGGCCCGCACCAGCATGTCGCTCGAGGCCTTCGACGCCGAATAGGGACTGGACGGATTGTAGGGAGTGCTCTCGGTGAATGCCGGATCCTCGGCGTCGAGGTCGCCGTAGACCTCGTCGGTGGAGATGTGGTGATACCGCACGTCGTGCCGCCGCACCGCCTCGAGCAACGTATAAGTGCCGACGATATTGGTCTGCACGAACGGCCACGGCCGGGCCAGGGAGTTGTCGTTGTGCGATTCCGCGGCGAAGTGCACGACGGCGTCCGCGCCGCCGACCAGGCGATCCACCAATTCCGCGTCGGTGATATCTCCGCGCACGAACTCGATTCGATCGGCGATCGAATCCAACGAGGCGCGGTTACCGGCATAGGTGAGTGCATCGAGTACCACCACGCGGATATCCGGACGTTCCGCGACGGTGTGCTGGACGAAGTTCGCACCGATGAATCCGGCGCCCCCGGTAATGAGCAATCGCACGGTCACCGATCATATCGGCCGAGTGGATACCCGGCGTGCGCGTGGTGTCAATACCCCATTCAGATCAAGTTTCCAGCACTGAATGCCTTCATTGGCCGTGATATTCATCACACCGAGTCCTGGGTCACCGGTCCGATAGACCCCCGAAAACCGCACGCGCGCTGCGCTTTTCCGCAAACGCACAGACCGCTGGTACCGCTCGGTGAACAGAATTTGAATTAACGGTCACAGCCGATTCACCGCGCGTTAGCTGACCTGGATTTCGATTTCCGTGTCCCCCCGATTCGAAACCACCGAGGTTCCACGAACATGTTGATGAGGAAATTCGCCGCGACGTCGGCCCTGGTGATCGCCGCGCTCGGCATCACCGCCGGTACCGTCAACGCGGCCCCGGCCACCGCCGACAAGGGCGCGGTCGACTACAAGGCCACCACCACCAAGACCGCCACCATCATCAAGACCGATGCCGGTTCGATGGACGTCGAGAACGGCGTCTTCAAGATCAAGGCAGCCAGCGGCAAGGTGCTGGCCGGAACGCCACTGAACTTCCGGGTGGACGACTTCGTGTTCCCGATCGCGGCGAACATCGCGGATCACACCGCGACCCTGACCCCGCAGTTCGATATGCAGCACGCGGTCTACAAGCCGGTCGACCTGCCCTACCAGGACTCCGCGCCGTGGAAGACCCCGTACGACCGTGAGCAGGCGGCGTTCAACCGCATGAAGGACACCATCTCCACCGGCGCCACCATCGGCACCCTGGTCGGTGGCCTCAGCGGCGGCGCGGTCGGTTGCGTCCTCGGCGGCATCGCCGGTGCGACCGTCGCGGCTGCGGCCATCGTCGGCCTGTTCGGCGGCTTCATCCCGGCCGCCGCTGTCGGCTGCCTCGGTGGCATCATCGCCGTCGGCGCCCTGGGCACCCTCGCGGGCCAGCTGCTGGTGACCGCTCCCGTCGCGATCGCGGCTGCGGCGCAGTACTTCACCACCATCAACGCGCCGTTCACCCCGTCCAAGAGCAAGTAATACCGCTCGAGACGAACAGCACCCCCGCACGAATCGACAGTGCGGGGGTGCTTTCTCATTCAGGTCGTGCGACTGCGGCGTTCGAGCAGCACGCGCACTCTCATGCCGTGCGAGCGGGCGATTCCGCCTCGATCCGGGCGCGCACGAAACGCGCCACCCGGCCCAGCACCGACCGGCTCTCGGGCATGTTCGGCAGGATGCTCATGAATGCGTGCACCTGACCGCGCCACAACTCCAGGGAGTTCGGCACCCCGGCCGCGGTGAGCCGTTCGGCCATCAATTCGCAGTCGTAGCGCAGCAATTCGTCCTCGCCGACGATCAACAACGCCGGCGGCAGACTCGCCAGCGCGCCGTTGACCGGCGAGAGCGCCGGATCCAGCCGACCCTGGACCTTCGCGCCGTATTCGACCACCTGCTCGAGTCCGGACAGCGGGATGTAGGGGTCGCGGTCGACGTTGACGTAATCGCGTTTGGCCGCACAGTCCAGATCCAGCAGCGGGGACAGGCCCACCAGTCCGGCCGGGGTCGGCAAACCGGCCGCGACCGCGCGTAGCGCGGTCGCGAAACTGAGATACCCACCGGCCGAGTCGCCGGCGAAGACGATCCGCGCGGGGTCGGCCCCGTGCCGCAGCAGCCAGCGGTACGCGGTCAGGCAGTCCTGGACCGAATCGGCGATGGATGTGCCCGGCAGCTGGCGGTATTCGACGTTGACCACCGCGAGGCCGGTACGCCGGGCCAGGGCGGCCGCGACCGGACGATGCGTATCCAGGCCGCACAGGAAGAATCCGCCACCGTGCATGTACATGACCGCACCGTCGCGCAATGCCTTGCGGGCTCCGGCGGGACGCAGGATCTCCATCCGGAAACCGTTGAGCCGCACCTGTTCTCGTTCCACACCCGACGGTCCCGGGCGCAGTGCGGACAGTCCGTCCACGAGCATTCGGGCGACCGGCATGGTCAGCGGGGTGACCGGATAGTGCCGTACGAACGGTGCGACGACCCCTCGGCAAGCGAACAGCAACATTCGGGAAGTCAGACTGCTTCCATCCGGATTCGCCACGACACCCGCGCCGGATTCCAGCACTCGCACGGTCGCCATCACGCACCTACCTCACTCCGGGCGCGCCGCATTACCAGCAACCGGAGTTCCGGCGGCGAGTTGTCGGCGCTGACATCTCACACAGTGCCATTTCAGAGGACCACGGAAACGTGATCCACGCAATATCAATCGACCGGATCGAGTCCCGCGTAACCCGCCGTGACAGTTTCGCTGCCGAGTCGGAACCTCACCGAGCCCTATCTCGCGGCAGCTGGCAGACTCGTGTGACATGCGCGGAATCATCCTGGCCGGTGGCACCGGAACACGGCTGCACCCGATCACGCGCGGGGTGAGCAAACAGCTGGTCCCGGTCTACGACAAGCCGATGGTGTACTACCCGCTCTCGACCCTGATGCTGGCCGGTATCCAGGACATCCTGATCATCACCACGCCCGAGGACGCCCCGTCGTTCACCCGGCTGCTGGGCGACGGGTCGCAGTTCGGCATCGCGATCAGCTACGTCGTCCAGCCCGAGCCGGACGGGCTGGCGCGGGCGTTCGTGCTCGGCGCGGATCACATCGGCCGGGAACCGGCCGCACTCGTGCTGGGCGACAACATCTTTCACGGCCCCGGCCTGGGCACCCGGCTGCGGCGGTTCCACCGGATCACCGGAGGTGCGATCTTCGCCTACCCGGTGTCCGATCCCACCGCCTACGGAGTGGTCGAATTCGCCGACGGCCGTGCGATTTCCATCGAGGAGAAGCCCGCGAAGCCGCGGTCGAGCTACGCGATCCCGGGGCTGTACTTCTACGACAACGACGTCGTGGCGATCGCCCAGGGCCTACGCCCTTCCGCGCGTGGCGAATACGAGATCAGCGATATCAACCGGATCTATCTGGAACAGGGCAGACTCCGGGTCGACGTGCTGGCCCGCGGCACCGCCTGGCTCGACACCGGGACGTTCGATTCGCTGCTGGACGCGGCCAACTACGTCCGTACCATCGAGGAACGTCAGGGCCTGAAAATCGGTGCGCCCGAAGAGGTCGCGTGGCGGATGGGCTATATCGACGACGATCAGCTCCTGCGACTGGCCGAACCGCTGACCCGCTCGGGCTACGGCGAGTATCTGCTCGGCCTGCCCGCGCGCGGACGCGAGCCGAGTCCGCCGGAATACGAACAGGATTGGTGATATGCAGATTCGCGAGTTGTCCGTCCCCGGCGCCTGGGAGTTCACCCCTCGCCTGCACGGTGACGATCGCGGGATCTTCCTCGAGTCGTTCAAGGCATCGGAATTCGAGAAGGCCGTCGGGCGGCCGTTCGATCTGCGGCAGGTGAACACCTCGGTGTCCGCGGCCGGGGTGCTGCGCGGCATCCACTACACCGAAACCCCGCCCGGCCAGGCGAAATACGTGACCTGCGTGCGCGGTGCGTTCCTGGACGTCATCGTGGATCTGCGCTCCGACTCCCCCACCTTCGGCACCTGGGACACCGTGCTGATCGATGACACGGACCGCCGCTCGGTCTACCTGTCGGACGGCCTCGGCCACGCACTGCTCTCGCTCGAGGACGGCTCCACCGCCACCTACCTCTGCTCCCTGGAGTACTCCCCCGAATTCGACCGCGACCTGGACGCTTTCGACCCGGACCTCGCCATCGACTGGCCCACCACGGGCCGCGACGGCCAGCCCTTGACCTACGTCCGCTCCCCGAAGGACGCCGCCGCCCCGAGCCTGCGCACACTGCGTCCCTGACAGCACGAAACCCTCGGTGGGCGAATGATGTTCGCCCACCGAGGGTTCGGCTCGATCATGGGATTCTCAGGCGGCCGCGAGTTCCTCCTGGTGCGGCTCGTCGTCGAGGTCCCGGACAGGTTCGGCCGCTCGGCGGGTGGGCAGGAAGTGGGTCAGCGCCACCAGTGCGCCGATGAACGCCACCACGCCGACGAAGATCAGGCCCGGACGGTAGCCGCTCAGGACGGCCGCGGGTGAGGTGTCGGTGTGTGCCCCGGAGGCGATGATCGCGGTGTTGACCGCCAGGATGATCGCCGCGCCGACCTGCATCGAGGTTTGCAGCACGCCGGCGGCCAGGCCCTGTTCGTCGTCATCGATACCGGCGGTGGCCTGGATGTTGATCGACGGGAAGCCGATCCAGCCGATGCCGACCAACATGACCGCGGGCAGGATGACCGTCAGATAGGACGGGTGCGTGTCCACCCGCAGGAACAGCAGGTAGCCGATGCTCATCGCGATCATGGTCACCGCGATGATCGGGCCGGTGCCGAACCGGTCGACCAGCTTGTCGGAGAACACCGAGGACAGCGCCACCAGCAGACCCACCGGCAGCAGACCCATCGCCAGTTGCAGCGGCGACCAGTGCAGCGTGTCCTGTAGATACAGCGTCACGATGAACTGCCAGCTGAAGTAGGACCCGGCCAGTGCGACGATCACCAGACTGGCGCGGACCAGCGTCGCACGGCGCAGGATGCCGAGCCGGATCAGCGGATGCCGCACCCGCTTCTCCACCGCCACGAAGCCGACGAACAACGCCGCCACCGCCGCGAACGAACCGATCGTGCGGGCCGAACCCCATCCGGCCTGCGGTGCGGAGACCACGGTGTAGACCAGCAGCAGCATGCCCGCGGTGGACAACAGCGCGCCCAGCAGATCGTGTCCGCCCTCCTCCGCGCGGCGGTCGCGCGGCACCAGGATCAGCGCGGCGATCAACGCGGCCAGGGCGATCGGCACCGGCAGCAGGAAGGTCCAGCGCCAGCCCAGTCCGGTCATCAGGCCGCCGAACACCAGGCCCATCGAGTAGCCGCCCGCGCCGAACACGGTGTAGATGGACAGCGCCCGGTTGCGGGCCGGGCCCTCGGCGAAGTTGGTGGTGATGATGGACAGGCCGGTCGGCGCGGTGAACGCCGCGGCCAGCCCCTTGACGAAGCGGGTCGCGATCAGCAGTGCGGCCGAGCTGACCAGTCCGCCCGCGAGCGAGGCCAGCGCGAACACGCCCAGCGCGATCAGGAAGACGCGGCGGCGGCCGAGCAGGTCGGCGGTGCGCCCGCCGAGCAGCAGCAACCCGCCGTAACCCAGCACGTAGCCGCTGACCAGCCACTGCAGGGTCGAGGTGCCCAGATGCAGATCTTTACCGATGGACGGCAGGGCGACGCCGATCATCGAAACGTCGAGTCCGTCGAGGAACAGCACGATGCACAGCGTGATCAGCATGCCCCACAGGCGTGCCGACCACCGGGAATCGGCAGCGGAGCTTGCCGAGAACGTTGCCGTGGAAGTCATGACACGGAACATTACTTGCGCGTGCATTAAATGTGCAAGCATTTAATGCGTTTGCATTGTTCGGCTCGCGGCACTAGGATGGCGGCATGACAAAGGCGTCGACAGCGTCAGCGCCGCGAGCGGCAGCACCCACCGCACTGGTGGGGCAATGGCGCGAGCTCCTGGACAAACACGCGACGGTGTCCTGCGCTCTCGAGAAGGAGTTGCAGCACCGGCACCGCATCGGTCTGAGCGAATTCGAAACGCTCGACCGCCTGGTCGACGCCGACTGCGAGACCTATCGGATGAGCGATCTGGCCGCTGACATCTACCTGAGTCAAAGCGCCCTGTCCCGCGCGGTCGCCCGCCTCGAGCGCGACGACCTGGTCAGCCGCAGCATGTGCAGCGACGACCGCCGCGCCATCTTCGTCTGCCTCACCGACAAGGGCCGCGCCGTGCACGCGGAGTCGGCCCGCACGCACCGAGAGGTTCTGTCCGAGCTCCTCTGAGCGAGCCTGCAACCTCGCTTCTCTGCGTTTTCAGCGTGTCGTGCGCCATCATCGCAACAACTGATTTCAGAAGTACATGGGTAACTCATGGGGTACGCCCGAAGCCAGATCATCTCCTCAACCGTCGGCCCGACACGAAAGTCCGTGGCACCCAACGGCTCGCTGAAGTTGCGGAGAGGCGGGGGAGCTACGTGCCCAGACCCGCGCGGGCCTGTTCGAGTGGTTCGCGGGCGTCGATGGTCACGGCACGGATGCTCTCGAAAGCCTGGCGGTAGCGGGTGATTTCGTTTTCTTTGTCGAAATACGCGGTGCCGGTGTAGTTCTGCACGAACACGACCGGGGGTTCGGCGAGTTCCCCTGCGGCATCGTCGAATTCGAGTAGCGCGAAGCGACCCGAGTCCATGCCCTCGTGATAGCCGGAATCGGTTGGCACGACCCGGATCTCGATGTTCGGTAACTCGCACAGGCGACGCAGGTGGTCGAGCTGGGCGGCCATCACGCCGGCGCCGCCGATGCGATGCCAGAGCAACGCCTCGGTGATCATCGCTTCCAGCCGAAGCGGATTCGGGCTGCGGGTCAGGACCGACTGACGGGCCAGGCGCACCGCCACTCGCCGATCGACGTCGACCTGGGAGATGTCCGGGCGCGAGCCGGTCAGCACCGCGCGGGCGTAGTCCGGGGTCTGCAACAGGCCGGGGACCAGCTCGTTCTCGTAGGTGGCCAGGCGGGTGGCAGCCTCTTCCAGGCCCAGGTACACCTCGAAACCCTCGGGGATCACGTCGCTGTACTCGGTCCACCAGCCGCGCGCCTTGGTCTCGCGGGCCAGCGCGATGAGCGGTTCGGCCGATTCCGCGGACGCGCCGTAGATCTTGCACATGGCCTCGACATCCAAGCCGCGCAACGAAGTTTGCCCGGTTTCGATGCGCCAGATCTTGGCCTCGGACCATTCCAGCCGCTGTGCCGCCACGCGCGTGGTCATCCGGGCCCGGTTGCGCAGATCACGCAGGCGGCGGCCCAACTGGCGGCGGGGCATCGTCGAACCGGTGATCCCGTGCGGTAGGCCCATGTACTTCCCCCTGCGTCACGTGCGCCGATCGCACTCGCCCCATCGCGGCACGCCGAACAGCAAAACCCTTATGCGGTACCGGATTCGGCTTGCCGGACCCGAGCTCGGATTGTCGCACAACAAAACGATCTCCCGATATGGGGTGTGGCGCATTCACGCCAACCTCACAGATGAGCCAACCAGGGTTATTTTCGCGGAGCGCGCTTGCGGAACCGCCAGAACTGCACCGCCCGTACATCCTCGGACAGCTGGTTGACCGGTGCGGCCACATCGGACAGCGCCTGGAACAGATCGTCCGCGAGTTCGGTGATGTGCTCCACACGTCCGGCCAGGCGCGCGGCGTTCACCAGGAACTCCAGCGCCAACCGCACCACCGCCGCGATCGTGAGTCCCAGCGGCACCGCCACCACCACCAGAAATACGATCCCCAGCGGTAGTGAGAGCCGCCACAGCAGCACCGTCAGCACGGTCGGCACCGCGAGCGCGAAGGCCAGACCCAGGATGTAGGCCAGCGGCAGCAGGGTGCGCGTCGCGGGCCGGGCGAACTGCACGTCGAGCAGGGCCCGCGCGGCGGAGGCACACCACTCGCGGAACGCCCCCGGACTGCGGAACGGCTCCGCCCGCGGCTCCTCACTGGTATTACGGGAACGCAACGGCAGCCGCTGTGCCACCGATTCACGCCAGGAGAGGTACCCCTCGTCCGGATCCACGGTCACCGGTTCGCCGGTGTCATCGGTCATATCCGTGATCCTCTACCCGCCCGCACGCTGCGGCAATGCGGCGGCTCCCAGCAGGCTTTAAGAAATCCGTTGGGAATCTGCCAGTCCCAACGGATTTGATTCACAGGTAGCACCTCAGGGATTCACAGGCAGCAGCGCGAAGGTAGGAGCCATGACAGCCGAAGGCAACACCGTCGAGGTCATAGCGGTTACGAATCAGACCGCCGATCTTGTGATGAATTCTACGGCTGGCGAAAAAGTTTCGAGGATATGTAACACCGCGGATGCTGCCGCCCGATATCACTCGTGACCAGCTGGTGACAGCAGCAAGACCTCATAGCAGGACTAGATCTACCCGGGGAATGGAGAAGACAGTGCGTACGACGTTTCCGACTTCCGTCAAGGCGGCCGAGCGTGCCGCTAGCGCGCAGGACTACATCCAGCGCGGCTGGACGGTCGCCGAAACGGCCAACGGCATCTGCCTGATCACCGACGAGGATGTATCGGGCATCGAGGTCACCGGCGAACTCGCCGCGGCCGTGCGCCGATTCTTGCGAGCGAACGACCTGACGGGTCCGGTCATCGAGATTCCGGGCGCCGAGCGCCGCGAGATCCACCTGGTCACCGGAGTCGCCAAGGCCGCCATGGCCGTCGAGGCGCTGCGCAGGGCAGGCGCGATCGTCCACACCGACGGCGCGGGCATCCCGCTGCCGCCGACCCAGCTCTCGACCGGCGACGCCTGCTGGGGCGTCGCCCCGAGCGAGGCTCGCTGGATCCCGCCGGTGGTCGCGCTGGGCGCGGCCGTCCGTTCGGCCACCACCGGCCGACGCAAGCCGCAGCTGGCCCGCATCGCGAGCTGAGCAGGGCCGAAGTACCAACAACGCTGAATTTCTGACAACAAAGCCGCGAGAACCACCCGGTGCTCGCGGTTTTGTGTTGTGTATGACCGTTTACATATCCGCAGTCGGCGGCGCGGGTGATGATGGGGATATGACGGATGTCACCACTGCGCATCGCACCCTGTTGCGCACCTGCCCGCTGTGCGAGGCCGTGTGCGGGCTCGAGCTCACCCTCGACGCCGAGGATCACGTCGTCGGCGTGCGCGGGGATCGGGCGGATCCGTTCAGCCGCGGATTCCTGTGCCCGAAGGGGGCGAGTCTGGGACATCTGGACGCCGACCCGGACCGGCTCACCGAACCGATGATCCGCGATCGCGCCGACGACAGCTGGCGCACCGCCTCCTGGCAGGAGGCGTTCGATCTGATCACCGAGCGGATTCCGGCGCTGGTCCAGGAATTCGGGCGCTCGACCACGGCGCTGTATCTGGGAAATCCCAACGCCCACACCGTCGCCGGGGCACTGTACGTCCCCGTGCTGATACGCGCGTTGAGCACGCGCAATCTGTATTCGGCCAGTACCGCCGATCAGATGCCCAAACAGGTCGCCAGCGGGCTGATGTTCGGTGATCCGCTGACCGTGCCGGTGCCGGATCTGGACCGCACCGACTACCTGCTGATGCTCGGGGCGAATCCCCTGGAGTCCAACGGATCACTGTGCACCGCGCCGGACTACCCGGGACGGTTGAAGGCGCTGCGCAAGCGCGGCGGACGGTTCGTGGTGGTGGATCCGCGGCGCACCCGCACCGCGAAACTGGCCGACGAACATCTGTTCATCCGTCCCGGCAGTGATGCCTATCTGCTGTTCGGGATCGTGCACACCCTCTTCGCGGAGAATCTCACGCGGATCCGCGTGCCGGTCGACGGGCTGGCGGAGGTGCGCTCGGCCGCAGCCGATTTCACCCCCGACGTGGTCGCCGAACGCACCGGCGTCCCCGCGGACACGGTGATCCGGCTGGCGCGCGAACTCGCCGCCGCGCCCAGCGCCGCGGTCTACGCCCGCATCGGCACCTGCACCGCCGAATTCGGCACGCTGACGCAGTGGCTGGTCGACGTGATCAACGTGCTCACCGGCAATCTGGATCGTCCGGGCGGGGCGATGTTCGCCACCGCCGCCGCACTCGGCATCGTGCGCACCCGGCCGTTCCGGCTCGGTCGCTGGACCACCCGCGTGCGTGAATTGCCCGAAACCATGGGCGAATTCCCGATCGCGGCACTCGCCGAGGAGATCCGCACACCGGGTGAGGGGCAGATCCGGGCGCTGATCACCGTCGCCGGGAATCCGGTGCTGTCCGCACCCGGCGGCGCCCGGCTCGCCGAGGCGCTCGCCGAACTGGAGTTCATGGTGAGCGTGGATCGCTACCTCAACGAGACCACCCGGCACGCCGATGTGATCCTGCCGCCACCACGCACCGTGCAGTCGCCGCACTACGATTTCGCGCTGCTGCAATTCGCGGTGCGCAACTACGCGCGCTACTCCCGGCCGCTGGTTCCGCTGGGCGACGCGGTCTCGGAGGCGGAGATCCTCGCCCGGTTGGCGACGGCAGTTTCCGGTCAGCAACCCGAACCGACCCGCGATCCGATCGCCGCCGTGGACGAGTTGATCATCGCCGGAACGCTGCACAAGGCCGGACTGCTCGAACGTCGCGAGGAACTGCACGGCGAGAACAGCACCGAACAGCGCATCGACATGATGCTGCGCCTGGGCCCGTACGGCGAATGGAACTCCGCCGCGGACCCCTCGAACGCCGCCATCCGCCAGGATCTGAATCTGCAAGTGCTGCTGGACAATCCGCACGGCATCGATCTGGGACCGCTGCGTCCGCGCCTGCCCGGCGTGCTGCGCACCGCCTCGCGCCGCGTTGACCTCGCACCGCAGCCGCTGCTGGACGACCTGTCCCGGCTACGCGAGCGCCTCGCCGACACCGCACCCGAACTGCTGCTCATCGGCCGCCGCCAACTGCGCTCCAACAACAGCTGGATGCACAACATCCCCACCCTGGTCGGCGGATCCAACACCTGCACCCTGCACATCCACCCCGACGACGTCGAACGCCTCGGCCTGACCGACCGCGCGGTGGTGAAATCCGCCGCGGGCACGGTCACCGTCCCGCTCGAACCGACCGAGGAGATCATGCCCGGCGTGGTCAGCCTCCCGCACGGCTGGGGTCACGAGGCGAACAACACCCAATCGGTCGCCCGCACCCATCCCGGAGTCAACGCCAACATCCTGACCGACGACACACTGGTCGACGTCCCCTCGGGTAATGCGGTGTTCAACGGTGTACCGGTAACCCTGGCGCCCGCCTGAGGGGCCTGAGGCAAAAGTCTCGCTACACCCGACGACACGCAAAAGTCGCGGAGCGGCCGGAGCGCTCAGTGCATTTTGAAGATGACCGCGCGCTGCACGACGAAGTTGATCACCGTCGCGACGCCCTGGGCGACGACGAAGGCGACCAGCACCGCGAGCGCCACCTGGTGGCCCGCGATGTTCAGCTTCATCGCGGGCAGCGTCGTATTCAGCAGCGCGTTGATGCCGACCTGGGCGGCGAAGGTGATCGCGTAGAGCACGACCACCGCGATGAACCGGGCGCGGCTGGGTTCGGCCTTGAACGTCCAGCGACGGTTGATCAGATACGCCGTCGTGGTGCCGACGATGAAACTGCAGGCCTTGGCGATGTCGCGGTCGAAGCCGGCGACCTTCCACAGCACCAGGTAGAGCCCGAAATCCACGACCGCCGACAACACACCGGTCAGAATGAACCGGATGATCTGCGTCAGCAGATCGACATCCGTACCGCCGGGCTCGTCGACCAGTGGCAGTTCGGGCGGCAGAGGCAGGTGAGGTTCCGCGGTCACGGGCACGAGCGTAGCGGTCCGGACTCGTGGGCGGGATCCAGTGACCGCCCAGCACACTGTGACCTCGGTTCCGATCCGGGCAAGGCGGTGGTGACACCCGATCCTTCCTCCGGCAATACCTGTAGCCTCTATGCCGATGTCCACGAAAGCTCAGACCTCAACAGCCGCGGATCCGGCCGCCAGTGAGGGCGGCGAACCGCAGATCGGCAGCGCCGAGTCGCAGGGATCACCAGCACTCGCCACGCACACCCGTCGGCTGACCGGGTGGGGTCGCACCGCGCCAACCACCTCCGAAGTGCTCACGACCGGTGATCCGGAAGTGATCGCCCGAGCCGTCGCCATGGTCGCCGAGGACAACGAGTCCAAGCCCGCACACCTGCGCCGCGGCGTCATCGCCCGCGGCCTGGGCCGTTCCTATGGCGACCACGCGCAGAACGCGGGCGGTCTGGTCGTCGACATGACCGCGATGAACCGCATCCACCGCATCGACCGCGACACCCACATGGTCGACGTCGACGGCGGCGTCAGCCTGGATCAGCTGATGAAGGCGGCGCTGCCGTTCGGGCTGTGGGTTCCGGTGCTGCCGGGCACCCGGCAGGTCACCATCGGCGGCGCGATCGCCTCCGACATCCACGGCAAGAACCACCACAGCGAAGGCAGCTTCGGCAACCACGTCCGCTCGATCGAGCTGCTCACCGCCGACGGCCAGGTGCAGCACGTCACGCCCAAGCGCAATGCCAAGTTGTTCTGGGCGACGGTCGGCGGCAACGGGCTGACCGGCATCATCCTGCGCGCGAGCATCGAGATGGCGCCGACCGAGACGGCCTACTTCATCAACGACGGCCTGAAGACCACGACGTTGGACGAGACCATCGCCGCGCACAGCGACGGCAGCGAGGCGAACTACACGTACTCGAGTGCGTGGTTCGACGTGATGAATCCCGCGCCGAAACTGGGCCGGGCCACCATCACCCGTGGTCGCCTCGCCAAGCTGGACGAACTGCCGAAGAAGAAGCAGAAGGCTCCGCTGAAATTCGATGCGCCGCAGTTGCTCACGGTGCCGCCGATCTTCCCGAGCTTCACCGCGAACCGGCTCACGCTGGGCGCGGTCGGCGAGGCGTACTACGCGATGGGCGGCAACTACACCGGCAAGATCCAGAACCTGACGCAGTTCTATCACCCGCTGGACATGGTCGCGGAATGGAATCGCGCCTACGGTCCGGCCGGATTCCTGCAGTACCAGTTCGTGGTGCCGACCGAGGCGGTCGACGAGTTCAAACGGATCATCATCGACATCCAGGCATCCGGGCACATTTCGGCGCTGAACGTTTTCAAGCTGTTCGGCCCGGGTAACCCGGCTCCGCTGAGCTTCCCGATGCCGGGCTGGAACATCTGCTGCGATTTCCCGATCCGGCCCGGCCTCAACGAGCTGGTGAGTGATCTGGACCGCCGCGTCATGGAATTCGGCGGGCGGCTCTACACCGCGAAGGACTCCCGGACCACCGCGGAGGCCTTCCACAAGATGTACCCCCGGATCGACGAGTGGATCAAGATCCGCCGAAGTGTCGATCCCACAGGCGTTTTCATGTCCGATATGGCGAGAAGGCTGGAGCTGCAGTGATCAACGCCGTAGGTAACCCGCAGACGATTCTGCTCCTGGGCGGCACCTCGGAAATCGGCCTGGCGATCTGCGCCGAGTACCTGAAGAAGGGTCCGGCGCGCATCGTGCTGGCCGCGCTCCCGAACGATCCGCTGCGCGCGGACGCGGTCGCGCAGATGGAGGCCGCGGGTGCGTCGGCGGTCGAGGTCGTCGACTTCGACGCCCTGGACACCGAGAGCCACGCCAAGGTGATCGACGCGGCGTGGAGCACGGGCGACGTCGACGTCGCGATCGTCGCGTTCGCGCTGGACGGCGATCCCGAGGAACTCTGGCAGAACCAGGCCAAGGCCGTCCGGGTGGCGCAGGTCAACTACACCGCGTCGGTGTCGGTCGGTGTGCTGCTGGGCGAGAAGATGAAGGCGCAGGGCTTCGGGCGGATCATCGTCATGTCCTCGGTCGCCGGTGAGCGCGTGCGTCGCTCCAACTTCGTCTACGGCTCCACCAAGGCCGGACTGGACGGGTTCTACCTGGGCCTCGGCGAGGCCCTGCGCCCGCACGGTCCGCGCGTGACGGTCATCCGCCCCGGCATGGTGCGCACCCGGTTCTCCGCGCACGTCAAGGAGGCCCCGCTCACCGTCGACAAGGAAGACATCGCGACGCTCGCGGTCTCGTCCGCGCAGAAGGGCCGCGAACTGGTCTGGGCTCCCAACCAGTTCCGTTTCGTCATGATGATCCTGCGCCACATCCCGCGCCCGATCTTCCGGCGTCTGCCGATCTAGCCGCAGATCCCGATCCAGCACCACAGATCCCGGGGCGTCGAAACGCTCCGGGATCTCGTGCATACCGGGACCGAACCGTTCGACGGACACCGAACCGACCTCGTCCACCGGCGCGATGACGAGTGGCTAGGCTGACGCCCGGCGACGGACGCTCGGGCAGCGTGGCGAGAAGACTTTTCCGGAGGCACAGTGCACAGGATCGGGCAGTTCCCGGTATGCGGCTCACCCGCGCGGCGATTCGGCGGGGATCGCCCGGCCGGGGTCGTGGTGGGGACGCTGTGATGAGTGCGGTGCGTTCGGCGGGGCGGTTCTCGATGGTCGGGCGGCGGATCGGCGGGGCCGTGGGAGACGGCGTGCTCGCGACGGTGGTTGCCGTCGGCGTGGCCGTCGTCGGGCTCGAGGCGTTCTCGATGGTGCACTGGCCGGCGTTCAACGCGTCCAACGTGACTCGGGCGATTGCGACCGTCGGGCAGGTGGGCGCCGCGGTACTGCTGATCGCCGCGGTGACGCTGATGCGCATGCGGCGGTGGCCGTGGCTGGCGAAAGTGCTGTCGTGGGCTGGTATTTCGGCGTTCGTCACGGTGACGCTGGGGATGCCGCTGGCGGCCACCAAGTTGTATCTGTACGGAATTTCGGTGGATCAGGAGTTCCGGACCGAATATCTCACGCGGCTCACCGATTCCGCGGCGCTGCACGATATGACCTACGCGGATCTGCCGCCCTACTACTCGGCCGGCTGGTTCTGGCTCGGCGGTCGGGTGGCGAGCGTGCTCGGGATGCCGGGGTGGGAGGCGTACAAGCCGTGGGCGATCGTCTCGCTGGCGGTGGCCTCGGTGCTGGCATTGGTCCTGTGGTCCAAGCTGATTCGCGCGGACTGGGCGGTCGGGGTGGCCGCGGCGACCACCGCGGTGATGGTGGCCTATGCCTCGCCGGAGGCGTACAGCGCGGTTCTGGTGGTGTTGTTCGCGCCGGCGATGGTGCTGGCGTGGGGTGCGCTGCACCGACCGCAGACCTCCGAGGACGTCGCGACCGCGGGCGGTTGGGGAGCGGTCGTCGGCACCGGGATCTTCCTGGGCGTCTCGGCCATGTTCTACACGTTGTTCTTCGGCATGGCGGTATTCGCCGTATGCCTGATGGCGCTGTTCGCGTGGATCGCGGCGATTGCGCAGCGTCGCCGGGACGAGGATCGGGCGGGTCTGTGGTTGCTGCGCTCGCTGTGGCCGATCCTGTTGCGGCTCATCGTGATCGGCGTGATCTCCGGGGTGCTCGGCCTGATCACCTACGGGCCCTACCTGCGAAAGTCGCTGAGCGCGCACATGTCCAACGCCGCGCTGCACTATCTGCCCGAGGCGGGCTCGCAGCTGGCCTTCCCGATGTTCCAGTTCTCACCGCTGGGTGTGCTGTGCCTGATCGGCACGATCTGGCTGGTGCTGCGGGCGGCGAGTTCGCGGCGGGCGCAGTCGCTGGGTATCGCGGTCGTGGCGATCTACCTGTGGTCGCTGCTGTCGATGACCGCGACGGTCGCCGGGACGACCCTGCTGGCCTTCCGGCTCGAACCGATCCTGCAGGTGCTGCTGGCCTCGGCCGGGGTCTTCGGCTTCGCCGAGGGAACCCGCGCGATGTACCGATCCCTCAACGAACCCAATCGGTTTCGCGCGGTGGCCGTGGTGGTCGGGGTGGTCGGCGCACTCGCGTTCACCCAGGACATTCCGAGCATTCTGAACACCGAGATCACCACCGCTTACACCGATACCGACGGTGACGGCGTGCGCGCCGATCAGCGCAGCCCGTCGGCGGTATCGCACTATCACGACGTCGATGCCGCACTACTGGCCCAGACCGGGCGTCCGCGCAACCAGACCGTGGTCCTGACCGCGGACACCAGTTTCCTGTCCTACTACCCGTACTACGGTTTCCAGGCGCTGACCCCGCACTACGCGAACCCGCTGGCCGATTTCTCCGCCCGCGCCGACGAGATCACACGCTGGAGCAAGCTGAAGTCCCCGGCCGAACTCCGCGACGCGCTCGCGCACTCCCCCTGGCGCGCACCGGATGCCTTCCTGTTCCGCAGCAGCGACGACAGCTACACCCTGCGCCTGTCCTCGGATGTGTATCCGAACGATCCGAACGTGCGGCGCTACTCGGTGACGTTCCCGAAGACGCTGTTCGAAGATCCGCATTTCCGAATCACCGATATCGGGCCCTTCACCCTGGTCGTCGTCCGATAACACTCCCTCGATAACGCTTCTACCTGGTATTTCAGCCTGCCGACAACGACATGGTGGCGGTGCACACACACCCGGCAGCCTGTGCATAACCTTGTGGAAGAGGGCATTTTCTTGTGGATAACTCCCCGCCCGATCTGCGGGCAGCCCGGCTCCGCAGGTAGCCTGGGCCGCTGATCGCGATCGGCAAGAGGAGTTCTACCAGTGGTATCGGGGCGGGCATCGGATCCAACCGAGCAGACGGCGGGAGGCGCCGGAACCGCGGTTCTGGATCGGCCCACAGCGGGCGACGCGGTCGCCCCGCGCGGACGGCGGCTCGCGCTCTCCCGCGCCGACCTGGTCATCGGCGCCGTCTATCTGGTCCTGGCCACGTACGTCCTGTCCGGTCAGTGGCGGGACACCCACAACGGTTACCTGGTCAAGAGCGGACAGGACCAGTTCATGTGGGAATGGTTCTTCGCCGAGACCGCCCACGCGATCGCCCATCTGCAGAATCCGCTGGGCACCCACCTGCAGAATTTCCCCGACGGCGTGAACATGATGGCCAATACGGCCATGTTCGGCGTCGGCGTACCGCTCATCCCGGTCACCATGCTGTTCGGTCCGACGGTCACCTTCGTTCTGGTCCTCACGCTGGGTCTGTCCGGCACCGCCTTCGCCTGGTACTGGCTGTTCTCCCGCGAACTGGTGCGCTCGCGCTTCGCCGCGGTCGTCGGCGGCCTGTTCTGCGGCTTCGCCCCGGCGATGATCTCGCACGCCAATGCCCACCCCAATTTCGTCCTGCTCGCCGCCCTGCCCGCCATCGCCGCCCTGCTCATCTGCATGGCCCGCCGCGCCCTGGCCGAGGAGTCCGGAACGGACACCGCGCCGAGCCCGGCCGGTTGGTGGCACCGAACCAGGCAGCAGCGCCGGGACACGATTCTGTTGGCCGCGTTGCTGACGTTGCAGATCGCCCTCGGTGAGGAACCGCTGCTGATCTTCTCGCTCGGGTTCGGCGTCTTCGCGATCGTGTACTACCTGCATCGACCGCGAGCCGGACTGCGGGTGCTGCGCGGACTGGCTCCCACGGTGGCGGCGGCGGCGCTGATCACCCTGGCGCTCACCGCGATACCGCTGTGGTGGCAGTTCTGCGGACCGCAGAGTTACGGCTCCATCGATCACGGACCGATGGGTAACGACGTGAAGACGCTGGCGCAGTTCCCGTCCGAATCGCTGGGCGGGGAATTCGTCCCTGGACAGAACGTCGCGATCAACCCCACCGAACAGAACGCGTATTTCGGCTGGCCCCTGCTGATTCTGGTGGCGGTGGCCGCAATACTGCTGTGGCGCAGGCGCGATCGGTCGGGTGAGCAGCGCGCGGGATATCGCGTGGTGCGCGCGGGCACGGTGGTGATCCTCGGTTTCGGCGTGCTGTCCCTGGGCTCACCGGCGATGTTCGGCACGCACACGACCGGAATCAATCTCCCGTGGCACTGGCTGGCGAACCTGCCCCTGCTGGACACGATGCTCGAGACGCGCTTCAGCATGGCCGCCGTCCCGGCGATCGCCGCGATACTCGCGCTGGCCACCGAACGCGCACTGGCGTATTGGCAGATTTCGCTGAGCGAACCGCGGCCGCTGATCTGGTTCGCGGCCCTGGCCCTGGCGCTGGTCCCGCTGGCCCCGACGATCCTGCCGGTCACCCACCGCCCGGCGGTACCGTCCTTCTTCATCGACGGCACCGTCGAACGCTATGTCACCGACGGCTCGGTGGTGATCGCACCCCCGCCGACCCGCCTCGACGCGAGCCCGCTGCGCTGGCAGTACGCCGCGAACTTCGACTTCCCCATCGCCGGAGGCTATTTCGTCGGCCCGATGGCCGACAAGAAGGGCGGCTACGGCCCCATCGATCGCCCCACCGCGGGCCTGCTCATGGACGTCAAGCGCACCGGCCACATCCCCCGCATCGACGCCGCCACCCGCGAACGGGCTCGAAAAGACCTGCGCTACTGGAACGCCGACATCATCGTCCTCCCGCCCACCCGCAACGCCGACGCCCTGCAGGACGCCCTCAACCAATTGCTGAACGTCCCGGAGCAATACGTCGACGGGGTCCGGCTCTGGGATGTGCGCGGACTCAGCTGATCCACGTGGCCCAGGTCACTGCGAGGTGGAGCCCAGCGGGAGGATCCGAACAGGCCGATGGCTAGCATCGGGGATCGTGCGCGCTGACTCCCCGGGGTTCTCCCGTGTCCGGCTGGTTGCTCTCGTCTCGGGGGTGCTGGCAGTTCTGTTGGCGGTGATCACCCCACTGCTGCCGGTGCGGCAGGATCACGCGACGCTGGACTGGCCGCAGCCGCAGTCGGTGAACGTCGATGCGCCGCTGGTGTCGTATACGCCGCTGGAACTGCATCTTTCGATGCCGTGCACGGCTTTGCGCGAGCTGTCGCACGGGACCGTGCTGTCCACGGTGCCGGTCGAGGCGTCCAAGGCATCGGCCAAGGGACTGCTGGTGCGGGTGAGCGACGAGCCGGGTACCGGGCGGATGTTCTCGGTGTTGCAGCGCGAGATTCCGGTGCTGTCCGCGCCGGTCGCCGAGGTCGCCGGATGCGGTGAGTTCACCCTCGACTCCACGGTCGCCGGGACGACCGCCACGCTGACCGACGTGCACCGCAAGGACGGCACGCCGTTCACCAACACCGTCGGCGGCGATGTACGGCCGCAGGTGGTGGGTGTGTTCACCGATCTGACCCGCGCCCAGCTCGGCGATACCCATCTGCACGCCGACATCGACGCGCGCTTCTCCTCCTCGCCGACCGTATTGAAGACCGCCGCGACCGTGGGCGCGGTGCTGTTCACCATCATCGCGCTGATCGCCCTGCACCTGATCGACACCGCCGACGGCCGACGCCCGCGCCGGTTCCTGCCCGCGCACTGGTGGCGATTCACCCTCGCCGATGCGGTGGTGCTGGGCACGCTGGTGCTGTGGCACATCATCGGCGCGAACACCTCCGACGACGGTTACATCCTGAATATGGCTCGCACAGCGGGACATTCGGGCTACATGTCGAACTACTACCGCTGGTTCGGCGTGGCCGAGGCCCCCTTCGGCTGGCCGTACGAGGTGCTGTCCTGGATGACCCGGATCAGCGATTCGAGTCCGTGGATGCGCCTGCCCGCGCTGCTGGCCGGAATCCTGTGCTGGCTGGTGATCAGCCGGGAAGTGTTGCCGCGCTTGGGTGCTCGGGTGCGCCGGGATCGGGTGGCGCTGTGGACCGGCGGGCTGATCTTCCTGGCCGCCTGGCTGCCCTACGACAACGGCCTGCGCCCGGAACCGCTGATCGCGTTGGGCGCGTTGCTGACCTGGGCCTCGATCGAGCGCGCGATCGCCACCGGACGCCTGCTCCCGGCCGCGATCGG
Source organism: Nocardia jiangxiensis NBRC 101359 (assembly GCF_000308615.1). Classification (GTDB taxonomy): domain Bacteria; phylum Actinomycetota; class Actinomycetes; order Mycobacteriales; family Mycobacteriaceae; genus Nocardia; species Nocardia jiangxiensis. Next base: position 21,574 of record NZ_BAGB01000003.1, on the reverse strand, counting down.
CGTACTCATCGCGGCATTCTCCCTCGCCGCCGGACCGACCGGACTGATCTGCATCGCGGCCATGATCGCCGGATCGCGTCCGGTACTGCAGATCATCATCAAGCGGGCCCGGCACGGTTCCGGGCGCGAGGTGGCCGATGCGAAGCGGGGCGGAATCGGCTCGGTCCTATTGCGCTACGGTTCGGTGCTGGCGCCCGGCGTGGCCGCGGGAACGCTGGTGCTGGTGGTGGTCTTCGCCGATCAGACGCTGGCCGCGGTCATGGAGGCGACCCGGGTCCGCACGATCATCGGACCCAATGCCGCCTGGTTCGACGAACGCACCCGCTGGGACGCACTGCTGTCGCTCTCCCCCGACGGGTCGCTCTCGCGCCGGTTCGGGATCCTGGGCATCCTGCTGTGCCTGGCGGTCTGCGTCCTGGTGATGTTGCGCAAGAACGGCAGGATTCCCGGAACCTCGCGCGGGCCGTCGGCACGCATCCAGGGCATCGTGTTCATGTCGCTGCTGCTGATGATGTTCACGCCGACCAAGTGGACCCACCACTTCGGCGTGTACGCGGGGCTGGGCGGCTCGATGGCCGCGTTGACCGCGGTCGCGGTGGGCACCAACGGAATTCGCGCGCGGTACAACCGATCGGTGTTCGCCGCCGGGGTGTTCTTCCTGCTGGCGGTGACCTTCACCGGGTCCAACGGCTGGTGGTACGTGTCGAGTTACGGGGTGTCCTGGTACGACAAGGCCCCGCTGATCCTCGGCAAGGGTCTCTCCACCGCATTCCTGGGGCTGGCCGTGCTGTGCCTGCTGCTCGCGGCCTGGCAGTACTACCGGGAGCCGTACCGGCACAAGGGCGTTGCGGGCGGGACGGGACGTTTCGACCGATTCGCGGTTCAACCGCTGACCATCGCCGCCGCGGTCATGGTGCTGTTCGAGGTCGCCTCGCTGGGCAAGGCCGCGATCACCCAGTACCCGGCCTATTCGATCGCGAAGTCGAATCTGCGTGCGCTGACGGGCAATACCTGCGCCCTCGCCGATGACGTTCTGGTGGAGACGAATACCGCGGATTCGCTGCTCACCCCGTACTCCGGTACGCCCGCGAACGGCCTGTCCGGGGACAGCGCCGGATTCACCCCGAACGGCGTCGCCGAGGATCTGACCGCCGACGCCGAGGAGACCTCGACCGGCGGCGCGAACTCGGTCAATCAGGATTCGCAGAACAAGACCACCCGCACCACCTCGGCGGGAACCGGGGGCGGCACGATCGAGCATCCGGGCGTCAACGGCAGTACGGTCGCACTCCCGTTCGGCCTGGACCCCGCCCGCACGCCGGTGATGGGCAGTTACACGACCGGCGACAAGCAGCAGGCCCATCTGACCTCGCAGTGGTACGGCCTGGATCTGGCGCGGGCACAACAGGATCCGGCGTATCGAATGCTGGTGGTGACCGCGGCGGGCCGGATCAAGTCGGTCGACAAGGACGGCGTGGTCACCTACGGCCAGGATCTGAGCGTCGAATTCGCCCATCGCGCACCGGATGGCACCGAAACCTCGCTCGGCTCGTTCGTCCCGCTGGACATCGGCGGCGCACCGTCCTGGCGGGACATGCGGATCCCGCTGGAGCGAATTCCCGCGCAGACCAACGCCGTTCGCATCGTCGCGGTCGCGAACGACCTGACCGACAGGCAGTGGCTCGCGGTCACCCCGCCCCGCCTGCCGAGGCTGGCGACGCTGGATTCGGTACTGGGCCACCACGATCCGGTCCTGGAGGACTGGCACGTCGGCCTGGCCTTCCCCTGCCAGCGTCCCTACGACCATCGCGACGGCGTGGCCGAGGTCCCGAAGTGGCGCATCTTGCCCGACCGCACCGGCTCGGACGCCGCCAACGCCTGGCAGGACGATATCGGCGGCGGCCCCCTCGGCTGGACCGGCCTGCTCCTGAAAGCCCAAACCGTCCCCGCCTACCTCGACAACGACTGGGACCGAGACTGGGGCTCCCTGGTCCGCTTCACCCCCTACGCCCCGCAATCCACCCCCGCCACCATCGGCGTCACCACCCGGAACAGCTGGGGCTGGAAGAAGGAACCACCCATCAAGGAGAAGTGAGCACCGAAAAACTGTCGCGACGCGGCGGAGGGCGAAAATACAGCACGACCAGCCGTAGCGAAACGGAGACTGGAATCACAGCTACGATCAGCCGGTGCCCGACGCTGCTACTGCTGTCTTGACAGACCCGACCCCCGCCGCTACTCGCGCGGCGTCCCGAGACTTCCGCACAGCGCGCCTGATCGCCCTGATCGCCGGCATCCTGGGCGCGCTGTTCGCGATCGCGACGCCGTTCCTGCCGGTGAACCAGACCACCTCCGAGGTGAACTGGCCGCAGAACGGCACGCTCGGCAACGTCGAGGCGCCGCTGATGTCGCAGGTCCCGGTGGATCTGGAGGCGAGTATTCCGTGTTCGGCGGTGACGAAGCTGCCGACCGGCGCGATGGTGCTCAACACCGCCCCGGCGCAGGGCGATCGCGCCGCACTCGAGGCACTGTTCGTCCGGGTGACCCCGGACACCATCGACGTGGTGAACCGCAATGCCATCGTGGCCTCGGCCAAGCGCTCCGAACTGCGCGGTTGCAGCACGATCCACATCGTCTCGGATATCGGTCACACGTATGCCGCGTTCGGGGGCCTGACCACGCAGGTGGATCAGCCGGGCCCGAACGGGGCGACCACGAAGGCGACCGTGCCGGTCGAGGGCACCCAGGCGGGCGATCTGCGACCGCAGGTCGTGGGCGTGTTCTCCGATCTGAAGGGAGCCGTCCCGGCGGGGCTGTCCTTCCACATGACCGTCGACTCCCGCTTCACATCCACCCCGACGCTGACCAAACTGGCGGCCTCGATCGCGGCGCTGCTGTGCACGCTGATCGCCCTGGGCGCGCTGGCCCGGCTGGATTCCGGCGACGCGCGCGGCCATCGCCGGATCTTCCCGCGGCACTGGTTGAAGCCCACCTGGGCGGACGGCGCGGTGATCGGCGCGCTGGTGGTGTGGCATTTCATCGGGGCGAACACCTCCGACGACGGCTACATCCTGACCATGGTGCGCGTCGCACCGCACGCGGGCTATCTGGCGAACTATTTCCGCTGGTACGGGGTGCCCGAGGCGCCGTTCGGCTGGTACTACGACGTCATCCAGGCGTTCGCCCACATCTCCACGGCCAGCCCCTGGGTCCGCATCCCCGCGACGCTCTGCGCCATCGCCTGTTGGATGGTGATCAGCCGCGAGGTGGTGCCGCGACTGGGCCGCGGGGTGCGTAACTCCCGCGTCGCGTTGTGGACCGGCGGGCTGGTGTTCCTGGCCTTCTGGCTGCCGTACAACAACGGCCTGCGCTCGGAACCCATTGTCGCCCTGGGCGTTCTGCTGACCTGGGTGTCCATCGAACGCGCCATCGCGACCGGACGCCTGATGCCCGCCGCGATCGCGGTGCTGGCCGCCGCGTTCACCCTGGCCGCCGCGCCGACCGGATTGAACTGCATCGCCGCACTGCTGGCCGGAATCCGCCCGCTGGTGCGAATCGTGGTGCGCCGCAGGCGCGTTCTGGCCGAATCGGGCCGCAATCGGTGGGATCGGTCGTTCCTCGGTTCGACGCTGCCGCTGCTGGCGCCGATAGCCGCGGCCGGATTCCTGGTGCTGACGGTGGTCTACAGCGATCAGACCTTCGCCGGAATCCAGGAAGCCGACCGGCTGCGACAGCAGACCGGACCGAATCTGGCCTGGTACGAGGACTATCTGCGGTACTACTACCTGTTCGTGGAGACCGTGGACGGCTCGGTGTCGCGCCGCTTCGCCTTCCTGGTGATGATCCTGTGCCTGTTCACCACGATGCTGGTGCTGCTGCGCCGGCGCCGGGTGGCGGGCATCGCGAGCGCCCCGACGTGGCGGCTGCTGGGCGTGGTGTTCGGGACGATCTTCCTGATGATGTTCAACCCGACCAAGTGGACGCACCACTTCGGCGCGTATGCCGGTATCGCCGGATCACTCGCGGCGGTGACCGCGGTGGCGGTGTCGGCGACGGCGCTGCGCTCACGCAAGAACCGCTCGATATTCCTTGCGGCGCTGCTGTTCACGCTGGCCGTGTCGTTCTCGGGCATCAACGGCTACTGGTACGTGTCGAGTTACGGCGTGCCGTGGTTCGACAAGATGGTGGTGCTGCACGGCATCAAGTCGAACACCGTGATCCTGGTGTTGTTCGGCCTGGCGGTGATCCTGGTGGGCTGGCAGGCGTTGCGCGAGGGCTACGCAAAACCGCTCGACTCCGCGAAAACCGTGCGCGGCAGGCGGATTCGTAAATTCGCCGCGATCCCGCTGACGGTCATCGCCGCGGCGATGGTGCTGTTCGAGGTGCTCTCGCTGGCCAAGGGCGCGTACTCGCAGTATCCGGCGTTCTCGCTGGCTCGCTCGAATTTCGATGCGGTGGGCGGTAATTCCTGCGGTCTGGCCAACGACGTTCTGGTGGAATCGAATCCGAACGATGGACGGTTGCAGCCGATCATCGACCGGACGAATCCGCCCGCCAAGGGTGATCCGCTCGCGGGCGCCGACCCGTCCGGATTCACGCCCAACGGCGTGCCCTCGGATCTGAAAGCCGATGCGGTGGAGGTGAAACCAGGCACCGGCAACACCTCGAGCCAGTCGGTCGGCGCGAATTTCGCCGAGGGGCAGAACGCCGGGACCGGCGGCGGTTCGATCCAGCATCCGGGCGTCAACGGCAGTACCGTCGCCCTGCCGTTCGGGTTGGATCCGGCGAAGACGCCGATCATGGGCAGCTATCAGGAGGGTCTGCAGACTCCGGCGCATCTGACCTCGAGCTGGTATCAGCTGCCCCCGCGTTCGGCGCAGTCCCCGCTGATCGTGGTGACCGCGGCCGGGCGGATCCTGTCCTACGACCAGACCGGCGCGATGCAGTACGGCCAGAATCTGGTGGTCGAATACGGCAAGCGCCAGGCCGACGGAACGGTGCTCTCGGAAGGCAGCTACGTGCCGCGCGACGTGGGTCCGGCGCCGTCCTGGCGCAATCTGCGGGTCCCGCTGGACAAGCTCGCCCCCGACACCGACGTGGTGCGCATCGTCGCGGATCGCCGGGTGCTGATCGGCGATCAGTGGCTGGCCTTCACCCCGCCGCGAGTGCCGAAACTGCAGACGCTCAACACCTTCCTGGGTCCGAAGCAGCCGGTGCTGCAGGACTGGGCGGTCGGCCTGCAGTTCCCCTGCCAGCAGCCGTTCCTGCACCGCTACGGCGTGGCGGATATGCCGAACTACCGCATCCTGCCGGACCGCCCGCTCGCGGTGAGCTCCACCGACACCTGGCAGGCCGAGGAATACGGCGGTCCGCTCGGCTTCACCCAGATGCTGGCGAGTTCCACCACCATTCCCACGTATCTGAAGGACAACTGGGCCCGCGACTGGGGTTCGCTCGAGCGCTACGACCGCTACGTCCCCGCCGCCACTCCCGCAGCCATCACGACGGGCACCGCAACCCGCTCGGGTCTGTGGTCCCCGGGCCGCATGCGCTCCTACTGAACCGGAGCGGCAGGCGGCGCGGTCGTTCCGCGCCGCCTGCCGCCGGTTCGCCTCAGGGCTCGATGCGCTCGCACCACTGGTAGACGGGGAGGTTTCCCTCGGGGGTGTCCTGGTGCCGGGGCGTGACCTTGAAACGCTCGTAGCCGCCGTGGAACTGCACCCGTAGTTCGATACCGGGCGGGGTGATCGGAACGATGCGTTGCGGCAGGTCGGCGGGCCCGCCTTCTAGTACGGCCTTCGGTGCGCTACCCATAGCTGAAGGCTCTCACATGCGGGAGGGCGGACCGGCCGAATCCGGCAAAGACACTCCGTTCAGCTGTCGTTCAGTACCCCGACGATGGCCGTTCAGCACGATCTCATCCGCGTTGCGCGCTCAACCGCAGTCTCGCGCACGAAATTACAGGCATTCCCCGCTCCGGTAGACTGCGGTGAATCCAGACGCGGCTCGGCCGCGCGGTGCCGATGGGAAGGCGTACATCTCCGTGCCGGTCGACGGACAACCCGTGGTCATGCTCACATTCGCCGGTCGTCGGGACCGCATGGAACTGCTGACCGATTATGTGCGAGAAGCATTGCGCCGGGGCATCATCGATGAATGGCACGTCTGGAACTTCTCCCGGAACGATGACGACGACAGTTGGCTGAAATCGCAATTCCCGGTGATCGGGCGCACTCCGGATGACCTGGTCTATTACCCCACGGTCCGGGTGGACACGAATTTCGAGAACACTCGAAAATTCTCCGCCCGGGTACGCGCGGGAAGCGATGTCCATATCGGGATACACCCCTTCTACCCGTCCGCACCCGCCTATGAATTGATCATCGGGGGATGGGCGAACACCCGCACCGCACTCCGGCGCATGGACGTCGCGGACCTGTTCGCGGAACGCAGCGAAGAACCACCCGTCATCGCCCAGAAGGAAACGCCCGGAATTCTTTCCGCAGTGCTGTTCCGCGATATCGAACTCACCATGGACTCGTCGGGCCTGACACTGTCGATCGACGGAAGCCCGGCATTCGAGCACCGGATGGACATGGCGCAGGGCAAGTACGACATCCATGTGAAGACCGGTTTCGGCGCCGCGGGTGAATGGCGATTCCCGGACCGGGAGGACGTCAACGAATACCTCTACCACACGGCCGGGCGCTCGGAGTCGGGCTGGTCCGAGGCGCTGGGGAGCTACGCGAACCGGGCCGAGCACTACGCCGACACGGTATTTCTCAAATGCGATGACGACATCGTCTACATCCAATTGGACAACCTCGCCGACTTCATCCGATTCCGCGCCCGCGAACGCCGGTATTTCCTGGTGAGCGCGAATGTCGTCAACAATGGCGCGTGCGCGGACCTCCAGCAACAGCAGGGTGTGTTGCCGCAGGACCTGATCCGGGTCACCCCGTCCCCGAACGACCATCACCCGTTCCTGTGGACCAGCGCCGCGATGGCGACCGATCTGCACAATTATTTCCTGGACAATCGCGAGCTGTTCGAGCAGATGCCCGATCGGCCCGTCCCGTTCAACGGCCGCATCAGCATCAACTTCGTCTCCTGGCTCGGCAGGGATATGTCCTTCATGTCCGCCGACGTGGCGGACGACGAACAAATGCTCTCCGTTCAGATACCGGAATATCTCGGCCGACAGAATTGCATATACCCGAAACTGCTGGTGAGCCATCTGACATTCTTCACGCAGGATGCGGGGTTCGGGCACGACGCGGTCCTGGGCAGATATCGGCAACTCGCGGAACAGGTGATGGCATCGTCGAACGATGTCGTCGACCACGATGATCGCCCGGCCCGGTGGACCGTCGAATCGCACGAGGAATCGGCGATCGAATGGTCCCGGAAACTCGACGAGCTACGGCATTCCCTCCGCGAGGAGATAACCAAGGAACTGCGCGATCACGTGACGTCCACCGCCAACGAGATGCTGTGGTCGATCGACGGTTACGAGCGACGTCACCGGCGCAACCTGGCTTTCGCCGCGCAGGCCGTGGCGGCCTCGGACAGCGCCCGCCTGGCGACCGACGAAATGACGACCGGCCAGGTCTTCAACACTCCGTACAACACCCTGCAGTACGCGTTGTCGCTGTGCACCGGTGACGGTCTGGCCTTGGAATTCGGCGTGTCCACCGGCGGAACGCTGCGGATCATCGCCGCGAACCGCAACGGCGGGGTATACGGATTCGATTCGTTCCACGGTCTGCCCGAGACGTGGCGGACCGGCTTTCCGGCGGGCACTTTCGCCACCGAGGAATGGCCGGAGGTGACGGGTGCGGAACTCGTCGTCGGGCTGTTCGCCGATGTGCTGCCGGAATTTCTGGACGAACATCCCGGTCCGGTGGATTTCCTGCACATCGATTGCGATCTGTACAGCTCCGCTCGCACCGTGCTCGAATTGGTCGGGCCGCGACTGCGCCGGGGCAGCATCATCGTGTTCGACGAGTACTTCAACTATCCGGGCTGGCAGCACCACGAGTATCGGGCCTGGAAGGAGTACGTGGCCGCCACGCACACCGAATTCGTCTACGAGGGTTACACCGTCGACAACGAGCAGGTCGTGGTGCGCATAACCCACACGCCCGGCGAGGACGCCTCGCCGCAGGCGTGACCGGTGCCCGCCCACCGGGATGGTGATCGGGCACCCGCGTCGTCGGCTACTACAGCGGCAGCAGGTGGTGCTTGCGCGGGTTGCGGATGAGCTTCTTGTCGCGCAGCAGCTTCATGGCGCGCCGGATCTCCAGACGCGTCGCGGAAGGTTCGATGACCGCGTCGACGTATCCGCGTTCGGCCGCCACCCAGGGGGTCGCGACGGTCGCGTTGTAGAAGTCGATCATCTGCTTGCGGATGCCCTCGCGCTGCTCCTCCGGCGCGGCGGCGATCTGCCGTCCGCCGATCAGGCTGACCGCGCTCTCCGCACCCATGACCGCGATACGGGCCGTGGGCCAGGCCAGATTGATATCCGCGCCGAGTTGCTTGGACCCCATCGCCGCGTAACCGCCGCCGTAGGACTTGCGGATCACCACGGTCACCTTCGGCACCGTGGCCTCGACGAACGCGAACAGCAACCGGCCGCCGCGCTTGATGACGCCGATCTTCTCCTGCTCCACACCGGGCATGAACCCGGGCGTATCGACGACGTACACCAGCGGAATGTCGTACGCGTCGCACATCCGCACGAAGTGCGAGGCCTTGTCCGAGGCGCGCGCGTCCAGCGAACCCGCGTACACCATCGGCTGATTCGCCACCACACCCACGGCGTGTCCGTCCACGCGGGCGAATCCGGTGATGATGTTCTTCGCCGCCGCGCCGCCGACCTCGTGGAAATCACCGTCGTCGAAGATGCGCAGCAGAATGTCGTGCATGTCGTACCCGGCGTTGTCCGAGTCCGGCACGATCGAATCCAGTTCCCGATCGGTCTCGGTGACCTCCGGCTCGAGCCCCGGATTGATCACCGGCGGAACGCCCTGGCAGCTCGACGGCATGAAGCTCAGGTAGTGCCGCACCCAGTCGAAGGCCGCCTGCTCGTCCTTGGCGATGTGGTGGACGTTGCCGTACTCGGCCTGGCTGTACGCACCGCCCAGCTCCTCGAGGCTGATGTCCTCGCCGGTCACCTCGCGCAGCACCTTCGGCCCGGTGACGAACATGTGCGCACTCTCGGTGGCGACCACGACGTCGGTGTTGATCGGCTGGTACACCGCGCCACCGGCACAGTTGCCCAGAATGATCGAGATCTGCGGAACCATGCCGGACAGCGGCTCGGTCAGCAGCGCGAGGTTGGCGTACCAGGCCAGCGAGACCACGGCCTCCTGCACGCGCGCGCCGCCGGAGTCCTGGATGCCGACGATCGGGCAGCCGACCTTGGCCGCGTACTGCATGATCATGCCGACCTTGCGGCCGAACATCTCGCCGACCGACCCGCCGTACACGGTCTGATCGTGCGAGAACACCGCCACCGGACGTCCCTCGACCTTGCCGTGCCCGACCACGACGCCGTCGCCGTACAGCGAGTCCTTGACGTTCGGGTTGCGCATCAGCGCGCCGATCTCGACGAAGGTGCCGGGATCGAGGAACATGTCTATCCGCTCGCGGGCGGAGGGAATCCCCTTCTTGGCGCGCTTGGCCACACCGGCTTCGCCGGCCGGTTCCTGGGCAAGTTCGAGCTTCTTGCGCAGATCGGCAAGCTTCTCCGCCGTGGTGTTCACTGGGCTCCCTTCGCAATTTCCGCGAGTTTCAGGGTGAGGTCTGCCCCGATCGTTGCGATACGTGGTTCGTCGATGATCTGGAGATGATCCCCCGGGATGTGGATGATTTCCAGACTCGGGATGAAATCGTCCCAGCCGCCGTTGGGCAGCCGGTCCGCGTAGCGGGGTTCGATCTCGATGATGCCGTCGTGGTAGCGATCGGCGAGGTACAGCACGGTGTCGCCGTCGTAGTGCGACGGACGGGTCTTCTCGAGGTCCCGGCCATCCAGCCACGAGGTGCGCTGATGTTCGATGACGCCGCCGGGAATCTTGACGTCGGCGAACTTCATCAGCTCCATGATGATCTGGTACTGCTCCTCGTCGGAGGCCTCGGCCAGCTCGTCGAGCATGTCGTCGTCCAGTTCGCCCTTGATGCCGTAGGTCTTCTGGGCGAACTCCTGGAACCGCTCGACGCGCGCACGACGGCCCTTCGGGCTGTTGTCCTCCGGCTCGACCGGAATCGCGAGATCGATCAGACCGACCAGGCGCACGTCGTCACCGGCGGCGCGCATCACCTGACCGACGCCGAGCGCGAACACCGCACCCAACGACCAGCCGTACAGCACGTACGGACCGTCCGGATGCAGTGCGCGGATCTTGTCCGCGTACTCCCGGGAGCGATCCTCGATCGAACCCTCGATGCGTTCGAACCCGTACATCGGGGTGTCGTCGGGCAGCCGCTTGAGCAGCGGCTCGTACACCAGCGTATTACCGCCCGAGGGGTGGAAGACGAAGACCGGCAACGCATTCGAGCCCTCGACGGGTGCGCGCAGGGTGCGCACGTAACCGTCGACGTCGCCCTCCTGATGTTCGCGCACGATGTTCGCGAGCTGTTCGATGGTCTCGCCGGCGCGCACGTCGGCCGCGGTGACCTCCGAGCCGAGCCGCTCGGTGAGCCGTTCGGCCAGCTTCTGCGCGGTGGACTCGTCCAATTGCGGCAGGGCGTCGAAGATCCCGCCCGCGGACTTGCCGACGATGGTCGCCCAGGTGGCGTAGGCCAGTCGTTCGGCGGCGTCACGGGGTGGGATGTTCGCCTCGGCTGCCTTGGCGAGGTCCGCGGGAGTCGACTCCGCGGATTTCGCCTCGAACTCACCGGACTCGGTTGTCGCAGCGGGCTTTTGGGCTTCGGCAGGCTTCCCGGCCTCGGCGACCTTGGCCTTCACCACCGCGGCCGGATCGTGCCCGGCCTCCACCGCGGCGCGGGCCGCGGCGACGAATTCGTCGTCCACGGCGAGCGTTCCGCCCTCGGCGGCCTGCTTCTCCGCCATGGCGACCATCTCGTCGCGGTGCTCGATGGCGTAGTGCAGCACCTTGCCGACCTCGTGCAGGCTGGCATCGCGCACCGCCGCGATCTGCAGCTGCGGAATGTCGAATTCGTATTCGACGCGGTTCTTGATCCGCATGGCCATCAGCGAATCCAGACCCAGCTCCATCAGCGGGATCTCCATCGGCAGATCCTCCACGGCGTAACCCATGGATTCCGCGACGATGATCGCCAGGCGCTCCTCGACCGTCTCACTGCTGGCCGGATCCCAGCGCTCACCGAATTCGGCGAGCACGACCGGACCGTCCTCGGCGGCAACAGCCGGCACCGCAACGGCTTCCACGGCAGCCGGAGTCGTCGCGACCGGGGCCACACCTGCCGAAGACGAGGTGATCACCGCTTCGAACAACAGCCGGAAAGCGTTGTCCTGCTTGGCATGCACCTGCACCGACGCACCACCGGGATGCGGGGTCAGCGTGGTGGTCAACGTGCCCGAGGCGGGCACCGGCGAATGTGCCACGGCCGCACCGACAACGGCGTCGGCGAGCACCTGCGACGCGGCGGCGGCGACCAGTTCGGGCAGTCCGGCCACGGCCGCGGCCTGCACCTCCCAGGCGTGCCGGCCGTCGGGCATCGCGACATGCGCACCCGGCGCGCGGCCGCTTCCCGAACCGGTGGGGAGACTGACCTTGGGCCAGTATTCCTTGCGCAGGAAGGCCGTTCGCGGAATGTCGGCGTAGTCACCGGCGCCCAGCAGCGAGGACAGATCGACCTTGTGTCCCTGCACGTACAGCTGGGCGAGCGCGGAGATGATGCCCGCGGACTCGTCCTCCTTGCGCTTGAGCGTCGCGATCAATGCCGCGTTGTGCACTCCGGCGGCGAAGGTGGTGCCCAGAACCTGCATCAGCGCAATGGAATTCGGCGCCAGCTCGAGGAACGTGGTGATCCCGGCGTCCACGGCCTGGCGCACCGCATTGGTGAAGTACACCGAGTGACGCATATTGGTCACCCAGTAGTCGACGTCGTGCACCGGATCCGAACCGGCGCGGTACACCACGCTCTTGTGCACGGTCGAATACAGATCGACCGTCGGCTTGGTCGGCTCGATACCGGCCAGCTCGGCCGCCAGCTCACCCAGCAGCGGATCCATCTGCGAGGTGTGCCCCGCGCCGCGGGTCTGCAGGACGCGGGCGAATTTGCCCTCGGCCTCGGCCCGCGCGACGATCGCGTGCACCTGATCCGGCGGGCCGCCGATCACGGTGTTGGTGGGCGCGGCGTACACGGCCACCTCGATATCCGGGAATTCCGGCAGCAGCGCGTCGACGTCCTCGGCGCTGTACTCCAACAGCGCCATGTTGCGGATGTCGGAGTCGGGCAACATCTCGTCGCCCTCCTTCATCAGCCGCGAACGCGCGCAGATCACCCGGACCGCATCCTCGAGCGGCAGGCCGCCGGACAGATACGAACCGGCCGCCTCACCCTGGGAATGTCCGACGATGGCCGAGGGCTCGGCGCCGTGCGCGCGCAGCAGCGCGGCGATACCCAGCTGGATGGCGAACACGCCGACCTGCGAGGTGCCGATATCCCAGTCCTGCGCATCGTCGAGCATCATCTCGCGCACCGAGTATCCGGCCTCGTCCTGCACCAGTTCGTCGACCTCGTCGATGGTGCGGGAGAAGATCGAATTCTCCAGGTACAGCTGCTTACCCATCTTGCGATGGTGCGAGCCGAAGCCCGACAGCACCCACATCGCACCCTTCGCGGCGGGCGCGTCGGCGGTGAACACACCCTGCCCCGGCTTGCCCGTGGCCAGGGCGCGCAGACCGGCGACGGCCTCCTCGCGGGTGGTCGCCACGACGACGCCGCGCGAGCGGCCGTGGTTGCGCTTGGCCAGCGACCGTGCCACATCGGCGAGCGGAACATCCTGTGCCGCATCGGATTCCAGCCAGTCGGCCAGCTGCTGCGCGGCATGGCGACGACGCGAGGGCAGATAGGCCGAGACCGGCAGGATCACCGGCAGCGGCTCGGTGCGCTCCGCGGTCCATTCCGGCGCATCGGATTCGGCACTCCCGTCGGTCCGGTCCAGGATGGCCTCGGCGTCGGCGACGATATCGGTGGTCTCGGCGTCCGGATCCGTTGTGCCGCTTGCCTCCGGGGCCTGCGCCTCGGCGGTCGCGGGCACGTATTCCTGGATCACGACGTGCGCGTTGGTGCCGCCGAATCCGAAGCCGGACACGCCGATCGTGGCGGTGCCGCTGTAGCGCGGGAATTCGGTCGGCGCGTCGACGATCTTCAGATGCGCTTCGTCGAACTGGATGTACGGGTTCGGGCCCGCGAACCGGATGTTCGGCGGAATGACGTTGTGCTGCAACGACATGATCACCTTGGCCAGGCTCGCCGCACCCGCGCCGGACTCCAGGTGACCGAAGTTGGTCTTGGCCGAGCCGAGCAGCGCGGGCTTGTCCTCGTCGCGTCCGCGACCCACGATGCGGCCCAGCGCACTCGCCTCGATCGGATCGCCGATCAGGGTGCCGGTGCCGTGCGCCTCGATGTAATCGACTGTGGAGGGCGCGATTCCGGCGTCGCGGTAGGCGCGGCGCAGCACATCGGCCTGCGCCTCGGGATTGGGCGCGAGCAGGCCGTTGGACCGGCCGTCGTTGTTGATCGCGGTGCCCTTGATCACCGCGTGGATGGTGTCACCGTCGCGTTCGGCGTCCGCGAGCCGCTTGAGCACCACCAGACCGGCGCCCTCGGACCGGATCATGCCGTCGGCGTCGGCGGAGAACGCCTTGATGTGGCCGTCCTTCGCGAACGCCCCGATGGCGTCGAAACCCAGCGAGCCCGCGGGCGCGAGCAGCATGTTCACCCCGCCCGCGAGGGCCAGGTCGGCATCGCCCGAGCGCAGATCGCGCACGGCCTGATGCACCGCGACCAGCGCCGAGGAGCACGCGGTGTCGACCGCGACCGACGGGCCGCGGAAGTCGTAGAAGTACGAGACGCGGTTGGAGATGATCGCCGAGGAACTACCCGTGATCGCGTAGGCGTCGGCCGAGGCGGGCGCATCCGGATCGGAATTGCCGGCGCCCAGCACCGCGAGCAGCTGGAAGTCGTTGGTCGAGCTGCCGACGTACACGCCGACCGACTCGCCCTTCAGCCCGCTCGCGGGAATCCTGGCGTGCTCCAACGCTTCCCAGGTCAGTTCCAGCATCAGCCGCTGCTGCGGATCCACCCGCGCCACCTCGACCGGCGACATCGCGAAGAACTCGGCGTCGAAGCCCTTGACGACGTCCTGGTCCAGATAACCACCCAGGGTGTTGGCCGCGGCCACGGCCTCGGCGACCTCCGGATCGGCGGTGAACTCCGACCACCGGCCCGGCGGCAGATCCCGGATGGCATCGCCGCCGCCGATCAGGAATTCCCACGTCGACTCGGGGGTTTCGCCCGCACCCGGCAGCCGGGTGGACAGGCCCACGATCGCGATATCGTGCGCCGCGCCCGACTGATATCCGGCGGTGTAGAAGGAATCGTCGGTGGTCTCCTCGGGAAGTTCGGGCTCCCCGTTGATGATTCGCTCCGCCAGCGAGGCGATCGTCGGATGCTGGTACACGATCGTCGCGTTCAGCATCACGCCGGTCAGCTCCTCGACATCGCCGCCGAGTGCGATGGCATCGCGCGAGGCCAGGCCGAACTCCTCCATCGGCCGGTCCACCGTGATGCTCTCGATCGGCTGGCCGGTCGCATCGGCGACCCAGCGCTGCAACCACTCGCGCAGTTCGGCCACCGACATCCCGGCGCCCGCGGCGGGCTGCGAATCGCCCGTCTTCGCTACTGCCGCAGTCGATTCCGCGTTCTCGCTCGACGCCGCGGCGGTGCCTTCGGCAGACTCCGCGTGCGCGGCGGCGGTCTCGGTCGTCTGGGTGCCCTCGTTATCAGCCATCAATCCTCAAGCTACCTGTGTCCGGGTGGTGCGCGGGCAGGGAACGACGGCCGAAATCGCCGTCACGTCACTCTTCATCGGGTGCATCGGGGAATGCCTGCTGTGTGTAACCGCCACGCAGCGTGCCTTCCAGATACGAGGCCTTGCAGGCGCGGCGGGCGATCTTGCCGCTCGAAGTGCGGGGGATCGAACCCGCCGGAACCAACAGTACGTCGCGAACGGTAACACCGTGGCGCTGCGAGATCGCACCGCGTACCGCATCGGCGATCGGCAGCGGATCGGCCTTACCCGCACCCGGTCCGCGCTCGGCCACGACCACCAGCTGTTCGGAGGAGTCCTCGGGGTCGAACTGCAGACCCGAATGGCTGCCCGCCTCGAACACCTCGGCCGGCAGCTGATTCGCGGGCACCGAGAAGGCGGCGATGAAACCGGGGCGCAGCGCGTTGCTGGCCTCCTGCGCCGAGTACTCCAGATCCTGCGGGTAGTGGTTGCGGCCGTCGACGATCACCAGGTCCTTCACGCGGCCGGTGATGTACAGCTCGCCATCGATGTACACGCCGTAGTCGCCGGTGCGCAGCCAGATACCGTCCTGCGGCGAACCCTCGGCGTGCGAGCCCTCGGGCTGCCGGTGCGTCAGCTGGTTCTTGAAGGTCTTGCGGGTCTCCTCGTCCCGACCCCAGTACCCGATGCCGATGTTGTCGCCGTGCAACCAGATCTCACCGACCCGGCCCTCGGGCAGCTCGCGCGCGCCCTCGGCGCTGTCGATGGAGTCGCCGTCGACGATCGCCGCCCACTGCGACAACGCGATATAACCGCAGCTGACCTGCGGGATCGCGTTGGGCGTGCCCTGCTCGACCTTGACCACGCGACCGCCGTTGAGCTCGTCGCGGTCGACGTAGATGACCTTCGCCTCGTCCTCGTGCCGCGTCGCGGAGACGAACAACGTCGCCTCGGCCATGCCGTAGCAGGGCTTGATGGCCGTCTTGGGCAGGCCGTACGGCGCGAACGCCTCGTTGAACTTCTTCATCGACGAGGTCGTCACCGGCTCACTGCCGTTGATCAACCCGATGACGTTCGACAGGTCCAGCGTCTCGCCGTTGCGCGGCAGACCCCGCGCGGCGGCGTGCTCGAACGCGAAGTTCGGCGCCGCGGCGAAGGTGCCCGCACCGTCGGAGACCGCGGCCAGTTCCTTGATCCACCGGTACGGACGCCGCACGAAAGCGCTCGGGGACATGATGGTGATGTACTTGCCGCCGATCGCGGGCAGGATCACGCAGAGCAGGCCCATGTCGTGGAACAGCGGCAGCCAGGTGACCCCGCGCGAATTCCAGTCCAGATTGATCGCGTTGACCATCTGCAGCAGGTTCGTGCCCACCGCGCGGTGGGTGATCTCCACACCGGCCGGAGTGCGCGTCGATCCCGAGGTGTACTGCAGGTACGCGATATCGTCGACGTCGACCTCGGGAACGACCCATTTGTCGCCGAGGGCATCGGGCACGGCGTCCACGGCGATGATGCGGGGACGTTGCGCGGCGGGCAGGGCACGGAAGAGCTGGCGCACGCCGGCGGCGGAGGAGCTCGCCGTCAGGATCGCCGAGGGCTCGCTGTCGGCCAGCACCGCATGCAACCGGTCGGTGTGACCGGGCTCGTCCGGATCGAACAGCGGCACCGAGATGCAGCCCGCGTAAATCGCGGCGAAGAAGGAGATCACATAGTCCAGACCCTGCGGCGCCAGAATCGCCACTCGATCGCCCGGCTTGCTCACCTGCTGCAGGCGCGCGGCCACCGCGCGCAGCCGGACACCGAATTCCTTCCAGGTCAGGTCCTGGTACTCACCGTCGCGCTCACGTGAGTAGTCGATGTATCGATAAGCAAGAGTGTTCGCGTCATTGCGGGTGTGCTTCTCGACGTAGTCGACCAGGGTACGACCCTCGGGAATTCTGATGTTCCCGGTTTCGTCCAGGTAGTCGTCGAAAGTCTCGTCCGTCATTCCTTCTCCTCCGAGGCACACGCAGCACGGCGCCATGGCCGCTGATACCTGTGAGGCCCCGACTCTCTTACGCCCGCGGCCGCTCTTCGTGCAAGAGCCTGCCTGCAGCTTTGTCGGCGGTCTGCGCGGTGACCGCCTATCGGTTAGATGTATTCAAAACCAGAGACATGGTACAGAGCGGGCACCGTGGCAGTCAGCTCAGCGGACCCAACCTGTTGCGGACCACACCCCGTGGCCCGATTCCGCTCTACTGTCACGATGTCGCCACCCCGTGACGACGAAATCTCCGGCACGAGGACATCCGTCCGGGTCGGAAACGCTCCACTATAGAACATCGACCCGTCCCGAAACACGTTACGGATATCTCCACTGATCTCACCGGATGTGCCGATCACCACAGTCGGCGAGAGACGGGCGCCGATGCGCGGGACACGTTCGGTGAACGCGTCCACATCGCCGCGGTGCTGATTGCCCTCGCCTGCCGTCACGGGGAGCACCCGCGGCGGCGTGCCCGGCGCGGTCGTACGACCGGCCGGTGCAGCGACTTGTGTCATGAACCCATGCTCCTGACCCTGCGGAAATCGGTGCGACGCCGGTCGGTCCCGATGGAACCGGCTCCGGCGTCGCGATCAGAGGTGCACTTTACAGCCTATGAGGCGAACCGAGGGGTTCTCGCCGGGTACTCCCTGCGAGGACTCCCGATGAGGACCTCACGAACCCGCTCACGAGTGCTTCGGATACGGCGCACCCTTGACCAGACCCTCGGCCCAGCCCGCGGTCCACTGCGTCGCGGTGGTGCGCTCGCTCGCATCGACCACGAACGAGTTGTACAGGCTGTGGATCGGATTCCCGGCCGCGCGGACCAGCGTCAACGCACTCGGGATCATGTTGGCCGGCGTCAGCGCCTGATTCGGCGCATCGCAGATCAGATCGCCCTTCGCGCAGATGGTGTAGGTGCGGTCGGCCACCTTGCCGAATCCCGCACGGGCCCCGGTCATGCTGATGCCCGGCACGCTCAGCCCCTTCAGGGTGACCTCCGCGCCCACGCCCGTCGGCACCGGGCCGACCTCGATCGCCTGTCCGGGTCCCGGCTCGCGGCGGCCGTCGGCGATGAGCATCACCCCGAGCACCTGATCGGCCGGAACCGGGCCCTTGTCCGCGCCGATATCGGCCGCGATATCACCGGCGATCACTGCGCCCTGCGAGAAACCGGCGATCACATAGGTGGTCAAGGGGCATTTCTGGTACATCGTGGTCAGCTCGGCCACCGCCCGCGAGGTGCCCTCGGACCGGCTGACGTTGTACGAGGCCTGACCGTCCGGCGGGAAGGCGATCGGGTTGGAGAACTGCGCGACGTACGGGACGGTGTAGACGTCCAGGCGGCTGCCCGCGAACTGCTGCTGCACCGGTTTGGTGACGTTCAGCATCAGTGACGCCGGATTCGCGGTCGGATTGTGCGGATCGTCGTTGCTGCTGGACTCCCAGGTGCCCGGAATCGCCAGCAACTGCACATCCGGACAGGAAGCCGATTGCGAGGTCGGCTTCTTGGTCGTTCCCGGCGGCGTCGGCACGGGCACGTGCGAACACCCGGCCAGCATGTACCACAGCAGAATCACGATGACGACGATCACCGCGAGAACCGCGAGCACCGTCAGACATCCCGCACCCCGGCGTCGCCGTCCGCGCACGCCCCTGCCGTATCCCGAACGTCGCGGCGTCACTTGTTGCAGTACGTCTGGTTGGCTACATCGACATAGGTCTGGCCGAGCTGAGCGATCGGCATCTTGTTCGGATCATAGGAAGGATCCTGGCCGGCCATCGCGTTCACGTAGGTCTGGATCTCCTGCGGTGACACGTTGCTCTTCTTCGCCTGGCAGATGTAGTTGGCCACGGCCAGCGGGATGTCCGGGGAGGACACCGTGACCCCGCGCGCCTTGAGCGCGTCCAGGAACGCCTGATCCTTCGCGGTGATCTTCGGGGTGGCCAGCGTCGGCGTCACGGCGGCCGGTGGCGGCTCGTTCGTGGTGGTCGTGGGGGCAGCATTCGTGGTGCTGTCGGCGATGCTGGGCGCGGACGTCGTGGTGGTCGCCGCAGCCGTGGTGGTCGAGGTCTTCAGCGTCGGCGTGCTCGATGCGGTCGAGTCGTTGCCGCCACAGCCGGTGAGCAACAGGACGGAGGCGATCGCGACGGCCGCACCCGCGGCCGCACCGCGTCCGGCGAGGCCGGCAGCCTTTCCACTGGTCCGAAGCATGAATTCGTATCCTCGATCTGGGTCAGGGCAGAAGGTCGCCGTCCAGGCTAGCCGCATCCACGAAGAACCCCCACCGTCCACGGCCCGCCAACAGCGAGGTTCGCGGCCGGACAACCTCGAGGTTCGCGGCCGGACACCTCGTTCCGCCAACCCCGGACAACGCCAGCCGCAAGGTTCGCGGCCCGTCTCGCCGGTCGGACGCGTGGCGGGTGCGAGGAACGAGTACCCGACACGGGGCCGACCGGCGAGACTCAGGGGGCCGCGAACCCGCCGGAGCGAAGCGGAGGCCAAAGACACAGCACCCGCCGGAGCGAAGCGGAGGCCAAAGACACAGCACCCGCCGGAGCGAAGCGGAGGCCAAATATCACAGCCCGTGGATTTCCGGCTTCCCGTTGTGAAAAACGATGAAGCCGGTTTGGAAGTTCTGCTGTACGCCGCCGGGGACCGGGAACTCGTCGCTGATCGGGTAGCCGAGCTTGCCGTGCTCGAAGCCCTGCCGGCCCCAGGCGTCCATGATCGGTCCGTTGCGTACCGCCCACGCGCCCGAGAGCGGGCTCCAGTAGATGTTGCCGCCCTCGAAGCGGCTGATCCGACCGGCGTTGGCGACCGGCTGTTCCTCGGCGATCGGGAAGCCCAGGAAGCTGTTCTCGAAACCGAGCTGCGCGTACTTGCCCAGGATCAGCCCGACCACCCGATGGGCTCCGGTCTTGGCGCTGAAGTACATCGGGCCGTTCTGGAAGCCCTGCACCACACCGTCCCGGTTCGGCGTCCTGGTCTCCGGTCCCGTCGGATATCCGGCCGGGCCGCGCTCGGATCCCTGTTTGCCCCACGCCTCCAGGATCGCCCCGCGCACCACCTGGGCTCCGGTCTGCGGAGTCCAATAGATCACGCCGTTGCCGAAGCTCTGGAAACGTCCGTGGCCGTCGGGCAGCGGGCGTTCGTCGGAGACCGGAAGTCCCAGTGGCCCAGCGGGTCCCGCGGTCGCCTGATAGGTGCCGCTGATCGCACCGGCCACCGGATGCGCACCGGCGGACGGGGACCAGAACACCTGGCCGCCGTGGAAGTCCTGCGCGCTGCCACCGGCCACCTGGTATTCGCCGGTGGTGCACGAGCCGAGCCAGGAGCCGATCTTCGCCGCGCCCGCGATCGCGCCGCCGGAGTTGCAGGCGGGGGCGTCGGCCTGCAGGCCGAGCGCTTGTGCGGCCTGCGGCCAGGACTGTCGCATCTCGAAATCCCAGTACGGCCACGAGTGCGTGCCCGAGGGGCGATATTCCGTGGTCACCGGGATCGCCAGTTTGTTCAGCTTGCTGACGAAGTTCTGAGTGGTCAGGCGGGACAGGATCTCGAGGCCCATCCCGGTGACATTCGTGCTGACCCCCGGCGCGACGCCGGACGGCGAGTCGAAGGTGCCGGTGGTGCCCGCGCCCGCCGAGACGTACAGGCTGATTCCCTTCAACTTCTCGGCGAGACCGGCGGGATCGTGTGCGGCCCATTCCGAGCTGGTCGGCGGACCCCACATGT
Organism: Nocardia jiangxiensis NBRC 101359; assembly: GCF_000308615.1. Classification (GTDB taxonomy): domain Bacteria; phylum Actinomycetota; class Actinomycetes; order Mycobacteriales; family Mycobacteriaceae; genus Nocardia; species Nocardia jiangxiensis. Next base: position 805 of record NZ_BAGB01000003.1, on the reverse strand, counting down.
CGTTCGCGTCGAAGCCGCCCGCATCGCGCATCGCGAACATGATCGCCTGCGGCATGCCCAGCGTCGTGGTGGTCAGGAAGCCCGAATACGAGGCCGCGTACTTCACCCAGTTCGGATTGCGCCCAGCCAGGAACATCGCGGCGGTGCCGCCCATCGACAGACCCTCGACGCCGCGCACCGCCGTGGCTCGCCACTGGTTCTCGAGGACGGGGGACAGTTCCTTGGTCAGGAATGTCTCCCACTGATAGTTCTTGCCGTTGTCCTGGCGCGCCCAGTCGGAGTAGAAGCTGGATTGACCGCCGATCGGCAGTACGACCAGTGCATCCTTGTCGGCGTAGAAGTCGATCGCACCGGCGTCGTGGGTCCAGCCGCTGAAATCGTCGGTCGCGCGCAGACCGTCGAGCATGATCAGCTGCGGGAAACGCATGTCCGGGTGGGTGTACCAATCGCGCGGCAACAGCAGCTGCACCTGGACCGGCGTTGCCATCGACGGCGAATTGATCCACAACGAAACCCACCGGCTCGTCAACCACACCACCTTCTGCACGCTCGCCCCACCCAGCAGCGGGGCCGGCGCGGGCGCGGGCTTGGCCTGTGGTGCAGGAGCCGGTTGCGCCGCCTGCGGCGCGGGAGCCGGTTGCGCAGCCTGCGGTGCGGGAGCCGGAGCGGGAGGCTGCGCAGGCGCGGCCTGCGGCGCGGCGGGCTGTGGCGCGGCCGGGGCAGGAGCCGCGGGCTGCACGCCCGCCGCCGGTGTCGCCCCGGGCGCTGGTGGAGGCGCGGCAGGGGCAGCCGGGGCGGGAGCAGG
>NZ_BAGB01000004.1 GCF_000308615.1 Nocardia jiangxiensis NBRC 101359 | reverse complement strand
TTCCTTGTTTCCTGATGAAAGGTGAATCCCTATGAAGGTCAACAGGTTTGCTGCGCATGCCCTGTGTGTGACTGCTGCGCTCGGTGTCACGACGGGTGTGGTGCACGCCGAGCCTCCCGCTGGGGGTGGGGGTGTCTACTACACCGCGACGAACTCCCAGTCCAGCACTGTCATCCGCACCGATGCCGGGTCCATGGTGCTCGACAATGGGGTGTTCAAGATCAAGGCCGATGACGGCGCCGTGCTGGCTGGCGCCGATTTGTCCTTCCGCGTCGACGATTTCGTCTTCCCGATCGCTGCCGTCATACACGACCGCGTCGCTACTCTGACCCCACTGTTCGACCTGGCGCACGCCACATACCGGCCTGTTGCCCTGCCCTTCGAGAACACCGCGCCGTGGAAGTCCGACTACGACCGCGAACAGGCCGCGTGGGCCCGGTTGGCCAGCACGATCAGCATGGGCGCCACCATCGGTACCCTGGTCGGCGGTCTCAGCGGCGGCGCGATCGGCTGCCTTCTCGGAGGTGTCACCCTCGGCGCGGTCACCGGTGCGCTGACCGCCATGTTCGGAGCTCTCGGCGGTGCCGCGGTCGGCTGCCTCGCCGGTATCGCTGCCGTCGGCTTCCTGGGCACCGTCGCCGGCCAAATCCTCGTCACCGCGCCCGTCGCCATCCTCGCCGCAGTCCAATACTTCACCACCATCAACCAACCCTCCCTCTCCACCAAATAACACAAACAACGAACAG
>NZ_BAGB01000005.1 GCF_000308615.1 Nocardia jiangxiensis NBRC 101359 | reverse complement strand
GCGCACGGCGCGGCCGAGGATCGCGGCCTCGCCGATGGTGGCCTCCAAGCAGCCGCGACGGCCGCAGGCGCATTCGATATCGGAGCCGGTGGGCAGGTGTGCGATGGAACCGGGGCCGCTGGCCGGGGTGTGCACCCGATCGTGCAGGGTGACCGCGACACCGGCGGTCTCCCGCGCGTAGATGTACAGGCTGCTGCCGGGGCGCTGCTGTTCACCGGGCGTGAGCAGCAGTTCCGCCGCCGCCATCGCCTCCACGTGCGCGGATATCGAGACCGGCAGGTCCAGCACGGTGGCGAAGACCGCGGCGACCGGTGCGGCCTGCCAGCCCAGGCGCGGATGATCGACCAGTCCGGCGGCCGGATCGACCCGTCCGGCCAGCGCGACGCCGGTCCACAGCGGCCGGCGACGCGGCAGCCGATCCAGGAACGCCTTGGCACTGCGGGCGATGATGGTCAGCGCGGCATCCTGGCCGACCTGCGGGGTGGCGATATCCAGCCCGCCGAGAATGCGTCCGGACAGATCCGCGGCGACGATCCGGGTCACGGTGGCCCCGATGTGCACACCCAGCGTGGCGAAGGTGTCGGTATCGACCTCGAAGGGAATGCGCGGACGTCCGACCGCCCCCGACGCGGTCAGATCGGCCCGCTCACGCAGCAGTCCGGTCGAAAGCAGCGCGGACACTTGACGATTGACCGTTGCGATACTGGAACCCGTTGTCTGCGCGGCGGAGTCGCGGAAGATCGGACCGCGCGTCGCGGCACGCAACACGGCGGCGGCGGGGTTGTCGGAGATACGCAGTTCGGGCGGTACCGCCGGACGCGCTGATACGACCCGGACGGGGGCGGTGGTGGTCGACGGTCGCTCGATGGTGGGGATCGTCATTTCGAATCCTTGTTGAAAAGCCCGCACGGGCGATGTTCGGCAACGACAACAAGGCAGTGAGAAGGGCCCGGACAGAACGCGACCGGCCGTCACGAACGAGCAGGAGCGGTTCTCAGCTGCGCGGCCGAGGGCAACACAGCTCGCGTTGCCGCGGCAGCCGCACACCGAGCGCAACGGTCACATAGGTGACCTGAGCGGCATTCGGTCGGCTGGGGAACATGGTTGAGAACGTTATCATCCCATGTGTCATGGACGCCAGACCAAGCGGTCTGCATGCATTCTGCTCAGCCGGATTCCAATATCTCGGCCCGGTCGGCGGGGTGGCGCAATGGCCGAAATCACTCCCGTTTCGGCAGGCTGCCGCGATCGATGTGCGGCGCATTACCCACCGGCGCACCCACCCGGCCCGGACATCGGCCCGGGGACGCGCGGATATCCCCTTATTCTCGGAAACCGCAGGTCACAGGCGGAAGGAGAATGAGTTGACGCCGCAACAGACCCCGCTGCACACCTCGATCCGCCGTGCCGATCGCGCCCGTCAGGTGGCCGACGTGCTGCGGCAGCAGATCCACGCGCAGACCTTCGCGCACACCCTGCCCAGCGAGGGTGAGCTCGCCGCCGAATTCGCGGTCTCGCGCAACACCGTGCGCGATGCCCTCGCGCTGCTCAAGGACGAGGGTCTCATCGAACGCGCGCCGAAGGTGGGCACCCATATCGCGCAGCGCAAGTACGAGCACGGCCTGGATGCGCTGCGCGGACTGAAGGAGACCCTGCGCGGTCACGGCGAGGTCCGCAACGACGTGCGGGTGATCACCTGGGTGACCCCGCCCCCGGCCGTCGCGCGCCGGTTGGACCTGAATCCGGGCGAGCAGGCCGTGTACATCGAGCGGCTGCGTTATCTCGGCGATCTGCCGCTGAGCCTGGATCTGACCTATCTCGCGCCGGATATCGGCGCCGAGGTGATCACCCGTGAGCTGGAGACCAACGACGTATTCGCCCTCATCGAGGAAATCGGCGGCGGCGCACTGGGTTCCGCCGATCTGGTGCTCGAGGCGATCACCGCGGACCCGCATTCCGCGGCCGCGTTGCAGATGCCCGAGGGCGGCGCACTGCTGCTCCTGGAACGACTGACCCGGCTCGAGGACGGCCGCCCGGTGGACCTCGAGTACATCCGGCTGCGCGGAGATCGAATCACCATGCGCGGCAGCCTCGTCCGGCCCGCGGAAAGCAGCGATTGGAGGCTGATCTGAATGGCCCTGGTGAACCAGCGCGCCGACGTCCCGGTGACCATCGATGAATCACTGTGTATTCAGGGGTGCACCCTGTGTGTCGAGATCTGCCCGCTCGACTCACTGGCGATCAACCCGGACAACGGCAAGGCATACATGCACGTGGACGAGTGTTGGTACTGCGGCCCGTGCGCGGCCCGCTGTCCCACCGGCGCCGTCACCGTCAACATGCCCTTCCTGCTGCGCTGATCCGCGCACCGAAATCGCCACTGCGCGAATAGCATTCCGAGGTCTCCGATGAAATACCGTCCTGCCCGCCTCATCGCGGGCTTATCAGCCGTGGCCCTGATCGCCGCGGGCTGCTCACTCGAGTCGGCCACGTCCGGGAATACCGTCCGGGTCGTGGTGGGCTACCAATCCAAGACCATCAATACCGTCACCGCCGGAACACTGCTGCGTGCCAAGGGATTTCTCGAACAGCGCCTGGCGCGGCTGACCGCGGCGGGCGGGCCGAAATATCAGGTCGAATGGCAGGATTACGACACCGGCGCACCGATCACCGCGCAGATGGTCGCGGAGAAGATCGATATCGGCTCGATGGGCGATTATCCGTTGTTGATCAATGGTTCGCGGACACAGGCGAGCGAGCGATCCCGCACCGAATTGGTGTCGGTCACCGGGTATCAGCCGAAAGGCTCGCTCAATATGGTTGTAGTTCCGCCGAATTCGCCGATCCGCGAGTTGAAGGAACTGGCCGGGAAGAAGGTCTCGGCGAGTGTCGGATCGGCCGGTGACGGAACGCTGCGCCAGGGACTGACCCGAGCCGGGATCGATCCGAAATCGGGTGTACAGATTCTCAATCAGCAGCCGCAGATCGGCGCTTCCGCGTTGGATTCCGGTCAGGTGCAGGCCCTTTCGCAGTTCGTCGCCTGGCCCGGACTGCTGGTGTTCCAGAACAAGGCCCAATTGCTCTACGACGGGGCGGAATTGAATGTGCCGACGTTCCACGGGGTCGTCGCCCGGCGGGACTACGCGAAACAGCATCCGGAGGTGCTCGACGCATTCCTGCAGGCACAGCTGGACGCGACCGACTTCCTGCACACGAAGCCGGTCGAGGCCGCCGAGACGGTGTCCCACGACACCGGACTGCCGGCGGAAGTGGTGTACCTCTACAACGGCCCCGGCGGGACCTCGTTCGACACACCACTGAAACCACAGCTCATCCAGGCTTTGAAGGGTGACATCCCGTATCTGAAGTCGATCGGTGATTTCGCGGATCTGGACGTGAGCGGATTCGTCGACGACGCGCCACTGCGGAAGGCGTTCGGCGAGCGGGGCGTCGACTACGACAAGGCGGTCGCGAACTTCACCGATCCGGCGCCGATCACGGGCACCGATCCGGTCGCGAACCGGCCGGTCACGGATCCCGCTCCGGCCGGGGAGATCTGGTTCGACGGGCAGGACACGACCCAGCCCGCCGCCGATCCGACGAGTCTGCTGCGTGCGGTGAAAGCCGCTCGGGCACAGGGCCGGAAGGTCCGCGCGGCCTACGTTCCCGACGCCGAGTTGGGTACCCGCTGGTTCGCCGACAAGGCGCTGTGGGTGCGTGACGGGCAGACCTACCTGCCGTTCACCACACCGGCCGCGGTACAGCGTTATCTGAGCGGGCATCCCGGCGGAGTTCAGCTGTCCTACGACCAGGCGATCGATGAGGTGCAGCCGTGAACGCCCCGGTCTCCGCTCGTCTCGACGCACCCGGCGGTGGGCCCGACATCATCGTGGCGACACCGTCGGCGGTCGCGACCGAATCCGCCGAGGGCGCATCGGACCGTGACGAAGGCGGCCGGGTGTGGCGCTCGCGGGCGATCCGGCTCGTCTCCGTCGTCGCGGCCATCGTCGTATGGCAGTTGTTGACCGCCAACCACATTCGGCTCTGGGTGCGTTTCGACACGCTGCCGACGGTCACCCAGATCGTGCACGCGTTCGGGCATCAGCTCGGCACCGGAACCTACTGGCTGGATCTGGGGCAGTCGGTGATCCGGATCCTGAGCGGGTTCGTACTCGCCGCGCTCGCGGGCGTCGCATCCGGTGTGGCCCTGGGACGTTCGCGCCTGTTCTCCGACATCTTCGGACCGCTGACCGAACTGGCCCGGCCCATTCCGGCGATCGCGATCGTGCCGGTGGCCATTCTGCTGTTCCCCACCGACGAGGCCGGAATCGTGTTCATCACCTTCCTGGCCGCGTATTTCCCGATCATGGTCAGCACCCGGCACGCGGTGCGGGCACTGCCGGTGATCTGGGAGGATTCGGTGCGCACCCTCGGCGGCGGCCGGTGGGACGTCCTGCTGCGGGTCGTGCTGCCCGGCAGTCTGCCCGGGGTGTTCGGCGGGCTGTCGGTGGGGATCGGGGTGGCCTGGATCTGCGTGGTCTCGGCCGAAATGATCTCGGGCCGACTGGGTGTGGGGTATCGCACCTGGCAGGCGTACACGATCGTGGACTATCCGGGAGTGTTCGTCGGCATCATCACCATCGGGGTGCTGGGCTTCGCGACGTCGGCGGCGGTGGAGTTGCTGGGTCGCCGCGCCACCGCCTGGCTGCCCCGGGCAGGAGCGGAGGCGAAATGAGCGAATCCCGCAGTACCGCGATGGATCTCCAGCTGGACCGGGTCGAGTTGCGCTATTCCGGAACGCCGGTGATCAGCGAGCTGACCCTGGATATCGCGCCGGGTGAGATCCTCGTGCTGACCGGGCCGTCCGGTTGCGGTAAATCGACCGTCCTGCGGGCGCTGGCAGGTCTGCTGCCCGCGCGCTCGGGGCGCGTTCTGGCGGACGGCGAACCGGTCACGGGCCCGTCCAGAGATCGCGCAATGGTTTTCCAGGACAACGCATTACTGCCCTGGCGCACGGTCCGCTCGAATATCGAACTGGCCCTGCGCCTGCGTGGTGAACCTCGGGCCGGGCGACGCGAACGCGCCGAACGATGGATCGAGGAGGTAGGTCTGACCGGATTCGGGAAATACCTGCCCAAGGACCTGTCCGGCGGTATGCGCCAGCGTGTGCAACTCGCCCGCGGCCTGGCCGGCGCACCCCGCGCGGTGCTGATGGACGAACCGTTCGGCGCGTTGGACGCGCCCACCCGGGCCACCATGCAGCGTCTGCTCGTGGACACCTGGCGAGCGCATCCGACCACCGTCGTATTCGTCACGCACGATGTGGACGAGGCGCTGCTGCTGGGTGATCGGATCGCAGTACTCGACCGGGCCGCCCGCCCGGTGCGGGCGCTGCTGGACATTCCCCGGCCCCGCGATCCGGACGCCGACCGGACCCGGTTGCGCACCGAAATCCTCGCCGCCCTGGATCGTTCGGACGATCTCGCCGCCGCCCATCCCTGACCATCGCCGCTTGGAGCACCGCTGATGAAGATTCCCGACCTGGCCGACACCGTCCGGCTCGACTGCGATGTGCTGGTGATCGGCGGCGGCACCGCCGGAACCATGGCCGCACTCACCGCGGCCGAACACGGCGCGAACGTGCTGCTGCTGGAGAAGGCGCACGTGCGGCACTCCGGTGCGTTGGCGATGGGGATGGACGGGGTCAACAATGCCGTGGTTCCCGGTAAGGCCGAACCGGAGGACTACGTCGCCGAGATCACCCGGGCCAACGACGGAATCGTCAACCAGCGCACCATCTATCAGACCGCGACCCGCGGATTCGCCATGGTGCAGCGGCTCGAGCGATACGGGGTGAAGTTCGAGAAGGACGCCTACGGCGAATACGCGGTGCGGCGGGTGCATCGCTCCGGGTCGTACGTCCTGCCGATGCCCGAGGGCAAGGACGTCAAGAAGGCGCTGTATCGCGTACTGCGGCAACGCAAGATGCGCGAGAAGATCCGGATCGAGAACCGGCTGATGCCGGTGCGGGTGCTCACCGACGGCGGGCGCGCGGTCGGTGCGGCCGCATTGAACACGCGCACCGGGGAATTCGTCGCCGTCGGCGCGAAGGCGGTGATCCTGGCGACCGGACCGTGCGGGCGACTGGGCCTGCCCGCCTCGGGATATCTGTATGGCACGTACGAGAATCCGACCAATGCCGGTGACGGGTATTCGATGGCCTATCACGCCGGCGCGGAGCTCTCGGGTATCGAATGTTTCCAGATCAACCCGCTGATCAAGGATTACAACGGCCCGGCGTGTGCGTACGTCGCCAATCCGTTCGGCGGCTATCAGGTGAATGCCGGCGGTGAGCGGTTCGTGGACTCGGACTACTGGTCCGGGCAGATGATGAGTGAGGTCAAGCACGAGATCGAATCCGCCCGGGGTCCGATCTATCTGAAGGTTTCGCACCTGCCCGACGAGACGCTCACCGCGCTGGAAGGGATTCTGCACACCACCGAGCGCCCCACCCGCGGCACCTTCCACGCCAATCGCGGTCACGACTACCGGACCCACGACATCGAGATGCACATCTCCGAGATCGGTTTGTGCAGTGGACATTCCGCGTCCGGAGTCTGGGTGGACGAGCATGCCCGCACGACCGTGCCCGGACTGTACGCAGCCGGGGATCTGGCCTGCGTCCCGCACAACTACATGATCGGCGCGTTCGTCTACGGCGATCTGGCCGGGGAGCACGCGGCGAGTACTCGTGTTGATATTGCTGCGCCACAGGAACTTCCGGCCGATCAGCTGGCCGACGCCCACGAACTGGTATACCGACCGCTGCGCGATCCGGACGGCCCGCCGCAGCAGCAGGTGGAGTACAAACTCCGCCGCTTCGTCAACGACTATGTGGCGCCGCCGAAAACAGCGACCAAGCTGTCCCTGGCGATCGAGACGTTCGACCGGATGAGCCGGGAGATCGCCGAGATGGGCGCGACCACACCGCATGAGCTGATGCGTTGTGCGGAGGTGAGTTTCATTCGCGACTGCGCCGAGATGGCGGCGCGCTCCTCGCTGACCCGCACCGAATCCCGCTGGGGCCTCTACCACGAGCGCGCCGATCTGCCCGAGCGTGACGACGAGCAATGGCACTACCACCTGAACCTGCGCAAGGGCCCGGACGGGGCGATGGAATTCCTGAAACGGCCTGTCGCACCGTATTTCGTTCCGGTGCCCGAACTCGCCGGACGATTCAGCGGATCGCAGGTCGCCGAATCCGTGGCACAACCCGGTCTGATCACCGGCCCGCCACGCACGGCCGCGGCGGACGCGGGCGTCGCACGGGCGCACACCGCGGCGACCGACACCGATACCGCCGCCGAGGTCGCGCCCGCGATCGCGCAGCTGCTCGGCCTGGACGCGCCCTCGCTCACCGAGTTGCGCTCCTTCCTGGCCGATGCCGACCCTCGCGTGCGCGCCACGGCGGTCTCGGTCCTGACCGAGGGCACGCCGGACGGATTCGCCGACGCCCTGATCGCCGCGCTCGGCGATCCGGCCGCCGCGGTCCGTGCCGCCGCTCTGGCCGGACTTCGGGAGCTGGTCGAAATCCTTCCTGCCACAACAGGTCTGGCCGATCATGCCGGTTCACCGGATCCGCTCGTGCGGGCCGGTGTGGTGGATCTGCTGCGGGCGCTGCGAGCGGGTTCGGCCGAACTGTTCGGCAAGGCCGTGGTGGACGACGATCACCGCGTGCGGATCGAAGGTGTGCGCGCCCTGGTCTCGATCGACGACTGGACCGCCCTGGCCGCCACCGCACACGACGAGAACCGCGAGGTCCGCATCGCCGCCGCCCAGGGCCTGGCCACCGTCGGACAGGGCGGCGCGGACACCGTGCGCGACCTGGCCACGGACCGCGATCCGCTGGTCCGTGCCGCTGCCCTGGCCGCGCTGTCCCGACTCGGCGACCCCACCGACGCGCCCGTCCTCACCACCGCCCTCACCGATTCGGCCTGGCAGATCCGCGAAGGCGCGGTCCGCGGCTGGACCGCCCTGGGTCCCGACCTGGCCGCGGACCCCCTGCGCACCGTCCTGTCCGACCCGCACCCCGACGTCCGCAAGGCCGCGGTCCTCACCCTCGGTCTCTGGCCGGACAACGCCGCCGCCCGCGACGCACTCCGCCAGGCCGTCGACGATTCCGACGCCGACGTGCGGGCATATGCCCGTCGCGCCCTCGGCTGACCCGGCATTCCAACGAATGCACCCGCACCGTGCGGCTTGCTCGCTGCCGATTGCGGCGGGTGCGCGGCGCGACACCTCGAGCGTGGGCCGACACACCGGAACATGCTGTGCGGGTTCGGGGTCCGATCATCGTCGGCCTACGCTGCGTGTCACAGAGTCACCACAGAAACAGGAGGTAGCCTCCCGCCCGGATCCATTCATTAGCCTGGCTAGGAATCATATGATACGGAATTCGCACCATATCCGACGCGGCGCCGCCGCTCTGGCCGCGGCCGCCGTCGGGCTCGGGGCCGCACTCGCTCCGTCGGCCGCGGCGGCGCCACTGCCGAGCGTGCCGGTGGGCGCGCTGAGCTACACGGTCGATGTGAACCAGCCCGGCGCGAGTCCGGGGTACATCTACTACACCAGCGGAGTGAGTGCGGCCGCGCTGGTGCCGGGGCTGGGCCAGGCGCTGTCGAATGTGCCGCAGGCCGCGCCCGGCAACGTGGTGATGGACAAATCCGGTCGCGAGGTCTGGCGATACACCCCGCCCAAGGGCCAGGACGTATCGAACTTCCGGACCCAGACCTATCAGGGCAAACGGGTGCTGACCTGGTGGCAGGGCAGCACCGTCGGCGGGCACGGCACGGGCACCGACCACATCGCCGACGAGCACGGCCACGTCATCGAAACGCTCAGTGCCGGAAACGGTTTGAACTCGGATGTGCACGAGTTCCGGCTGACCCCCGACGGCCGCGCGCTGATCACCGCGTACCGGGAGGTCGACGCGGATCTCAGTGCGATCGGCGGCCCGAAGAACGGCAAGATGTACGACACCGTCGCCTCGGTGGTCGACGTCGCCAGCAAGAAGGTGCTGTTCCAGTGGAGTGCGGCCCAGCACGTCCCGCTCACCGACACCACCGCGAGTACCTCCTCGCCGGGTTCCGCGGTCTACGACCCGTTCCACATGAATTCGATCGCGCTGGATCCCCAGGGGAATCTGGTCATCTCGATGCGCGACACCTCCGCGGTGTACGACGTCGACATCCACACCGGGAAGATCCGTTGGCAGCTCGGCGGTAAGCATTCCACCCTCGCCCTGGGTCCGGGCGTGCAGTTCGCCTTCCAGCACGACGCCGAATTCGACGGCCCCGATACGATCCGGCTGTTCAACGACAATTCCAGCGGTCAGCAGACGCTGGGTGTGTCGAGTGTGCAGTGGATCCACGTGGACCCCGCCGCGCGTCGGGCGACGTTGGTGCGCAACCAGATTCACCCGAGCAACCTGGTCGCTCCGGCGATGGGTAACGCACAGGGCCTGCCGGGTGGCAATACGCTGGTGGGCTGGGGTATGGCCCCGCACATCTCGGAGTTCACGCCCTCCGGCGCGCTCGTCTACGACGTCGCGCTGCCGATGGGCACCTACCGCGCCTACCTGGAGGACTGGGCTCCCACGAAATAGCCCGTAGCGCAGGCGTTTCCGCCGCCCGTCACCGATGTGTGGCGGGCGGCTTCGCATGCCGGACCGGTCCGCAGCCATACGCCCGCACCGAATCGTGCTTGTCTGTCGGGCGGTAATGCCTTGCAGTGCTGCTGAATCCACCGGACCCGATCGTCGTCGGACGGAGTCACCAGGGCGAATCCGATCTGCCCCGGTGCGGTGAGCCGGGCCAGATCGGCGGTGGTCATCGCCCGAGCCGATCCGGTGCAGCCACCGAAAGCCGGGACCGGCGCACCCGTGGTGTCGCAGTGACCAATATCCGGCGATGCCCGAACGGCGGTCGATCGAATTGTGCCGAATTCCACCCTCCGGCCCGGATTTCCACCCAGGGTTCGATGCTTGCGCCCGTGGATCAGGCCGCGCGCACGTGCGACAACCCCCACTCCTGCGCGAGTAGGCGGTGCGAGGTGAGCCGGTCCTCGTGACGATGGGTGACGCTGGTGATCACGAGCTCGTCCGCGCCGGTCAGCTGCTGGAGCGCGGCCAGGCGGGCGGTCACCTCGGCGGGGGTGCCGACGAACTGCGTGGTGATCCGATCCCGTACCAGACGTTGCTGCTGCTCGGACAGCGGCTGCGCGGTATCGGGGTCCTGGTATTCGGCCGCGCCCGCACCGCTGCGGATGCTGTACACCCAGTGCCCGTAGGTGGAGGCGAGATGTTCGGCCGTCGCATGATCCGGCGCCACGACGACGTCCGCGGACACCACCAGGTACGGCTTCGGGTAGCGAGCCGAGGGTCGGAACGATTCCCGGTATGCGGCAACGGTTTCCAGAATCGTGCCGGGGGAGACGTGGTAGTTCGCCGCGAAGGGCAGTCCCAGTCGTCCGGCCAGCCGCGCGCTCTCCCCGCCGCTGCTGCCGAACAGCCACAGTTCGATCTGCGCGTCCTCACCCGGAACAGCGTGCAGCACAACGCCTTCGCTGGATCGGTACCCGCTGTCCAGGAAGGCGCGAATCTGCTCGACCTGTTCGGTGTAGTCCAGCGGCCGTGCACCGGGCAGCGTCAGCGCCCGCAGCCCGGCCTGGAGACGAACGGTGTCCAGCAACTGTCCCGGGCTGAACGGCGGCGGAATCACCACACCGTCACGCACCTGGATGGGCCGTTCGGGGGTGTGCACGGGTGGCACGCCCGCCGAGCGAATCTGATCGGCGCGATGTCCCGACCGGCCCAGACCGAGATCCAGGCGGCCCGGATACAGCGCATCGATCGTCCCGAACGCCTCCACCACCGAGGCCGACGCGTGATGCCCCAACTGCACCGCCGCCGAGCCCACCCGGATCGTCTCGGTGGCTGCCGCGATCAGCCCGATCAGCGTCACCGGTGACGAACTCGCCACTCGCACGAAATGATGTTCCGCCACCCAGAACCGCCGATACCCCCACCCCTCGGCGCGCTGGGCCAACTCGATCGTGTTCCGAATCGCCTGGCGCGGTGTGGATCCCGCGCTGACCGGAGACAGATCCAGAACCGACAGCGGGACGCGCCCGCCCGAGACCGTCACGACCGCACCTCCCGCCGCGGATCGCGTTCGCCCGCTTCGACGGCCACGCCGAGCCGGTTCTCCGGCGGCGCGACCGGGCAGGTCGCGTAATCGGTGAAGGCGCAGGGCAGATTCTGTGCGCGATTGAAGTCCAGCCGCACCCTATTGTCCGAGCCGGGCGTCCCGATCGGCAGCAACCGGGCGCCGGGATAGGTGCTCACACCGCTGGTGCCATCGGTGAACAGCAGGCGCAGACCGGTTTTCGGGTCGCCGAAGGCCACGACCGTATGCTCGGCCCCACCGAGGGTGAAGCGCACGGTGCCCGCCGCCGGATGATGGTGTTCCAGCCCCTCGACCACCGCACCCGTGGTGACGGTGCGGGCGGTGTCGTAGGGAGTGAATTCGCCCGCGGCCACCCAGCGCGAATCCGGTGCGAAGGCGGGAATTTCGGTGAACGCCGCCAGAGCGGGGGCAGCCGGATCGTGGATGCGCAGCGCGAACTGCCCGGTGCGGCGAATAACCTCGACGAGGCGGTCGCCGACGCGCACCTCGATACCGGGGGCTCCCTCGCCCGGGGTCAGCGTGGTGCGGCCGGTGAGCGCCGGCCCGTCCAGGACGTATCCGTCGCCGGAATCGGCTGTCACCACCACGGTTTCACCGTCGACGCGCCAGCGGCCGGGCAGCCCCTCGACGTTCTCCTCGGCCTCGCCCAGCCAGTGCAATCCGGTCAGGCTCAACCAGCCCAGCGGCTCCCGGGCCCACGCCTCGCGTTCGGCATGCCACGCACGCCAGTGCTGTTCGAATTCGGTGGTCGCCGTGGTCATGACACAGGTACTCCTTCACGGTGGGTGAGCTTCTCGGACGTATCCCGTCCGCCGGGGACGGCCGACAGCAGCTCGCGGGTGTATTCGTGCGTCGGTTGATCGAACAGTGTTGCGGTGTGCGCGGTTTCGACGATTCGACCGGCCCGCATCACCGCGACACGGTCGCTGACCCGCCGCACCACGGCCAGGTCGTGCGAAATGAACAGGTAGCTCAGCGACAGTTCGCGTTGCAGGCGCTCGAGCAGTTCGAGGATCTGCGCCTGCACCGAGACGTCCAGCGCGGAGACCGGTTCGTCGAGCACCACGAGCTCCGGGCGCAGGGCCAGGGCACGGGCGATCGCCACCCGCTGACGCTGCCCGCCGGACAGTTCGGCGGGCAGCCGATCCCGGTGGTCCGGCGGCAGCGCCACCTGCTCGAGCAGTTCGCCGACCTGCTCGCGCCGCGTCCGCCGATCGCCGATACCGAAGGCCCGCAATGGTTCCGCGATGCTCTGCCCGATACTCAGCTTGGGATTCAGCGATGCGTACGGATTCTGATAGACGACCTGGACCCGTCGCCGGAACTCGCGCAGCCGCGCACCGCGCAGCCCGCCGACGCCCTGGCCGTCGAAGGTGATCGTGCCCGCATCGGGTCGTTCCAGCAGCGTCAGGATTCGAGCGGTGGTGCTCTTGCCGGAGCCGGATTCACCGACCAGCGCGAGGGTTTCGCCGCGATCGATGTGCATCGTGACGTCGTCGACAGCGGTGAGCCTGCCGTGCGAACCGGTCCGGAAGGTACGGCGAAGTCCGGTGGCCGACAGCAGCGGCGTCGCGCCTCGAGGTCGGACCGGCCGGGTCGGCGCGTCCAGTGTCGGGACCGAATCCAGCAGCCGCCGCGTGTATTCGTGCTGCGGATTGCCGAGAACCTCCGCGGTACTCCCGGATTCGACGATCTCACCGCGACGCATCACCACGATACGGTCCGCGCGGTCGGCCGCGACACCCAGATCGTGGGTGATCAGCAAGACCGCGGTACCGGATTCGGCGGTGCGTGCGGCGAGGTGGTCCAGGATGCGGCGCTGCACGGTGACGTCCAGCGCACTGGTCGGCTCGTCGGCGATCACCAACTCCGGGCCGCAGGCCAGGGCGATGCCGATCAGCACCCGCTGACGCTGCCCACCCGAGAGGTCCTGCGGATATTGGCGCGCACGCAGTTCCGGGCGGTCCAGTCCGGCCGCGGCAAGAATCTCCACCGCCCGCGCTCGCGCGGTGCGGCGGTCCGCCCGGCCGTGGATGCGCAACGCCTCGGCCACCTGATCGCCGATGCGCAGCACCGGATTCAGCGAGACGCCCGGATCCTGTGGCACCAACCCGATCCGCGCGCCACGGATGGCGCGCAGATATCGCGGGGAGGCGTCATCGATCCGTTCGCCCGCGAAGGTGATCCGGCCGCCGGCCACCGTGCCGCCGCCGAGCAATCCGATCACCGCATGCGCGAAAGTCGACTTGCCCGAACCGGATTCACCGACCAGGGCGACGGTCTCCCCCTGCGAGACCGTCAGCGAAGCACCGGCGACTGCGACGACCGGCCCGCCGCTGCCGGAGTATTCCACCCGCAGATCCTGTACCCGCAACAATGCTTCGTCGCTCATGCCGTCACTCCGTCTTTCCCCAGATGCTGCCCAGCCGCTGCGCGGACAGCACGACCGCGACGATGACCAGTCCGGGGAACGTCGTCATCCACCACGCGGTGGCCAGGTAGTCGCGACCGTCGGCGATCAACGATCCCCATTCCGGCGTCGGCGGGCGCGCACCGTAGCCGAGGAAACTCAGCGAGGACACCGCCAGGACGGCGACCCCGAATTCCACCGCCACCAACGCTGCGACCGGGGCGTACGCATTGCGCAGCACATGCCGCACCAGCACGCCGGGCCAGCGCACACCGGCGGCGAAGGCCGCCTCCACGTACGGCGCGCGCCGCACCCGGACCACCTCGGCCCGCATCACCCGGGCGAAGGTGGGGACCAGTGCGACGCCGACCGCGATCGCGACGTTGCGGGTGCCGAAGCCAAGGGCGGTGACCAGCACCAGCGCGCTGAGCAGCTCCGGAATCGACAGCAGCACGTCGACCAGCCGCATGATCGCGGCATCGACCCGCCCGCCGATCGACCCGGCGAGCAGACCCAGCAGCGAACCCGCGAGCAACCCGATCAGCACCGCGAAAACTGTTGCGGTGACCGATAGTTCGGTGGCGTGTACCACCCGCGTATACAGATCCCGCCCCAGATTGTCGGTACCGAACCAATGCCGCGCACTCGGCCCGCGCAATTTCTCCGCCGGAACGCCGCGCAGCGGATCGGCCCCGGCGAACAGCGACGGAACCACCGCCCAGCCGAGCACGAGCAGCAGCACGATCGATGGCAGTGCCGCCGACCGACCGGAGGTCAGCAGTGCGCGCGCGTCCGGCACGAACCGCCGCACTGCCCGCGGCTCGACATCCGCTTCATTGGACCGAAAAACCGTTGTGCTGCTGGAATTTTCGCTCATATCCGCACCTCGCTGACGCCCCACCTCGACGTCTGCGGACCAGACCCCGGCACGTTGTTCCCACAGGTGCGATGCGCACCGGCTCGACTCGCTCGTGAACTCATCCGGATATTTCCTGCCGCTCGGTCCCCGCGTGGTTGTCGCCGGACTTCCGTGGCTCATCCCTGCGCCGGAACTCTTGTCGCACACGGGGATCCACGATCGGCTGAATCAGGTCGACCACGAGATTGACCACCGCGAAGGCCAGTGCGGTCAGCAGCACCACGCCCTGCACGACCGGAATGTCCTCGGCGAGTACGGCGGTCTGGGTCAACCGGCCGATTCCGGCGCGCGAGAACACCGTCTCCACGACCACCGATCCGGCCAGTACCGTGCCGACCCAGACGCCGGACACGGCCAGCGCCGGGGCCAGTGCGGGTCGCAGCACATGATGTATCTGCACCCACCACCGCGAGGCCCCCTTGGCGAACGCCACCTCGACGAAGGGCTGACGCCACACCCCGACCAGACCGGTGTACAGGACCTGGGCGATGACCGCGCCGACCGGGATGGCCAGGGTCACCGCGGGCAGCACGGTCCCCGCGAATCCGGTGCCGCCGAACGCCGGAACCAGCCGCAGCCGGAACGAGAACAGTTGCAGCAGAAGCAATCCCACCCAGAAGGTGGGCGCTGACGCACCGATCGGCGGTAGTGCGGTCAGTAGCCTGCGCAGCCAGCGCTGTTCGGTGTAGGCGGCGGCCAGCGCGAGCGCGGTGCCGAAGACCAGCGCCAGCACCAGTGCCAGCGCCGCCAGCGCCAGCGTCGAGGGCAGCGCCTGGCCGAGCGCGCCGGTGACACTCTGCCCGGTACTCAGCGAATGCCCCAGATCGCCGTGCAGCGCGTGCTCGAGCGCGGTCCAATACTGTTGCCACACCGGCTTGTCCAGTCCGTACCGTGCCCGCAGCTCGGCCACGGCCGCCGGATCCACCTGCACCCCCGGATTCGCCCCGATCGCGAGTTGCACGGGATCGGCGGGCAGCAGATACAGCACGCCGAAGGTGACGGTGAACGCCGCCCACAGCACACCGATCGCCTGCGACACTCGCAAGAAGACATATCGGGTCATCGAGCAGCCTCCTCGGCGAGATATCGCTGCGCGCCCAGCGGGCGGCTCGCGATGCGCTCCCGCAAGACGGGCGCGACCTCGGCCTGGAACAGTTCGAGGCTCGCGCGATGCTCCGTGGCGGTGAGCCCGTCGCTGTCGGCGCTGAGGTGGATCGCCTCGTGCCCGAATCGCTCGTGATAGCGCAGCACCTTGTCCACCACCTGTTGCGGACTGCCGATCAGCGCGGAGCTGCGTTCGACGAAATCCTCGACGGTCTCGAAGACGATCGGGAGGCCGTGCGCACGCGCGACCTTCTGGCGCGCAGCGAAGATCGGCCGGTACGCCCGCAGCGCGTCCTGCGAATCACGGGTCACGTAGAACCCGGCGGTCCCGGCGCCGACCAGCGCCTCGGCCGGATCGTGACCGTGTGCGGCCCAGCGCTGCCGGTAGTACGCGATCAGTTCGGCATACGGCTCGATGGGATTGGTGACGTTGGCCGAGAACAGCGGATCACCGTGCAGGGCAGCCAATTCCACCGATTCGCGGCTGGTGGCGCTGCCGTGCCAGATCCGCAACCGGGACTGCAGCGGCCGGGGCAGCGCCTTCGCCTCGGTCAGCGACGGCCGGAATTTACCTGCCCAGGTGACGCTTTCGCTGTCCCACAACCGGCGGAACAGCTCGTACCCCTCGCGGTTGCGCTCCCACTGATCCTGGGGCGTGACGTGGAACAGTTTCGCCTGCGCCGCACCGTTTCCCTTGCCGATGACGAGTTCGAGCCGCCCTCCCGAGAGGTTGTCCAGCGTCGAATAGTCCTCGAAGGCCCGCACCGGATCCAGCAGGCTCAAGGTGGTGACACCGGTGAACAACGCGATGTGCGAGGTCACCGCGGCGATATGGCTCAGCACCACCGGCGGTGCGGCCGAGATGAACGGATCCTCGTGCCGCTCACCGACTGCGAAGCCGTCGTAGCCGAGTTCCTCGGCCAGCCGCGCACTGTCGACCACCCGGCGCAGGCGCTGCGCGGGGGTCTCGGTCGCGCCGGTCACCGGATCGGGCTGATGGGTGATGAGGGTCAGCAGCAGGAACTTCATGCGTGGCGGACCTCCGCGAGTGGGCCGATGGCGTCAGAGAACATGGGCGAGAAAGGCTTTCGTGCGCGGATGCGTCGGCTGGTCCAGCACCTGCGCGGGCGGGCCCTGCTCGACGATTCGGCCGTCGTCCATCAGCACCACGGTGTCGGCGACCTCGCGGGCGAATCCGATCTCGTGGGTGACGATCACCAGCGTGGAGCCGTCGCGGGCCAGACCGCGGATCACGTCGAGCACCTCGCCGACCAGTTCCGGATCCAAGGCCGAGGTGGGCTCGTCGAACAGCACCACCCGCGGGCGCAGGGCCAGCGCCCGCGCGATCGCCACCCGCTGTTGCTGCCCGCCGGACAGTCGGCGCGGATATTCCTGCGCCTTGTCCGCGAGACCGACCCGCTCGAGCAGTTCGGCGGCCTCGGCCCGCGCCTGCGCGCGCGGTCTGCGCTGCGCGGAAACCGGTGCCAGCGCAACGTTTTCCAGCACGGTCAGATGCGGGAACAGGTTGAAGTTCTGGAAGACGAAGCCGATCCTCGAACGCTGGCGCAGGATTTCGCGTTCGTTCAGTTCGCGCAGCACCGCACCCTTGCGGCGGTATCCGACCAGCTCGCCGCTGACCCGGACCGTGCCGGCGTCGACCTTCTCCAGATGGTTGATGGTGCGCAGCAGCGTCGACTTGCCCGAGCCCGAGGGCCCCAGGATCACCGTCACCTCGCCGGGCCGCACCGCCAGATCGATCCCGCGCAGCACCTCGTGCGCACCGAAATGCTTACGGACACCGCGTAATTCCACGGCATATCCACTCTCGGACTTCGCGGATGCGTCCAGCCGATCCGCCGCTGCGCGCGCGGTATCCACGTCTTCGGTCACTGCCGCTCCCCCGTGATCTCCTCGACCTTCGCGCGGACCCGCTGCCACGGCGTCGGCGGCAGATCCCGCTGACCCCCCTTCGCGAAATGTCGTTCGATGTAGTACTGCACCACGCTCAGTACGCTGGTGAGCACGATGTACCAGACGGTGGCCACCATGAGCAGCGGCACCACCCGGCCGTTGCGGCCGTAGATCACCTGGACCTGGTAGAACAGCTCCGCGATGGCCATCACCGAGACGATCGAGGTGCCCTTGAACAGGCTGATCACCTCGTTGGCGGCATTGGGCAGAATGCCCCGCATCGCCTGTGGCGCAACGATGGTGAAGAACTGCCGCCGCCACGGCAGCCCGAGCGATTTGGCCGCCTCCAACTGTCCCGGATCCACCGAGATGATTCCGGCGCGGATGATCTCGGCCGAATAGGCCCCCTGGTGCAATGCCAAACCGATCACCGCCGCGGTGAAGCCGCTGATCACGCCGTTCACGTCGAAGGTGAAAAAGGCCGGGCCGAACGGGATCCCGATCGCCATCCGCTTGTACAGGTAGGCGATGTTGAACCAGAACAGCAATTGCACGATCAGCGGAATCGATCGGAACGCCCACACGTAGGCCCACGCGATCACCTGCAGCACAGGAATTTTCGACAATCGCGCGACCGCGACCCAGACGCCGAGCAGGAAGCCGAACAGCGTTCCCCAGAAGGTCAGCTCGAGGGTGACCCGCATCGCGGACAGTACGGACGTCGCGGTGAAATACCGCGCGAAGGTCGGCCAGTCCCAGCCCGGATTGGTGACCAGACCGTGCGCGAACTGCGCGACCACGATCAGGGCCAGCGCGGCGACGAGCCAGCGCCACGGATGCCAGGTGCGCGCGACCGGCAGGGCCCCCTCATCGGCCTCCGGTACCGGCGGACTGTCGACAGCGGTCACCGTGCTCATGAACTCCTCCAGCGATCCCGGCGGTAGCGCTCGCACCCGGCGGCGGCGATGCCGCTTCCTCGAAGCTAGAACAGCGGCGTCCGGCTGTCGGTACTCCTGCTCACCGTGAATTGAACTGTTGGCGGGTGCTTCCTCGGGCGAACCCGGGGGCGCATAATTTTCTATGTACACTGTTGTTCGCAATGAGCTAGCGTGAACTCCTTCGCAGAACCACGCTGTTCGGACAAGCCGGAGGGAGTCCGTCATGAAAGACCTGAACGGCCGCCTGTGCCTGATCACCGGCGCGGCCAGCGGCATCGGGCGCGCGACCGCCGTGGCGGCGGCGCGGCGGGGGATGCGCCTGTTCCTCACCGATATCGCCGAGGACGGGCTGAACGAGACGGTCGCGCAGATCCGCGCCACGGGCGGTGAGGTACTCGACGCGCAGGCCCTGGACATCGCCGACTACGAGGCGGTGCGGGCCTGGGCCGCGCGGATCCACGAGCGGTATTCGAGCCTGGACGTCGTGATGAACATCGCGGGCATCGCCATCTGGGGCACCGTGGAGAACCTCGAGCACCAGCACTGGAAGTCCGTGGTCGAGGTCAATCTGATGGGCCCGATCCACGTCATCGAGAACTTCCTGCCGCCGATGGTGCGCGCCGGGCACGGCGGACATCTGGTCAACGTGTCCTCGGCCGCCGGACTGCTCGCCCTGCCCTGGCACGCGGCCTACAGCGCCAGCAAATTCGGCCTACGCGGCATCTCCGAGGTGCTGCGATTCGATCTGGAGCGGCATCACATCGGGGTGAGCCTGGTCGTCCCGGGCGCGGTGCGCACACCACTGGTGGGCACGGTGCAGGTGGTCGGCGTCGACCGGAACGACCCCCGGGTCAAGCGGCTGACCGGAGTGTTCGAAGGACATGCCGCGAGCCCGGAACGGGTGGCCGAGCGGATCCTGTCCGGCGTCGAGCACAACCGCTATCTGGTGCACACCTCGGCGGATATCCGGATCGGCTACTGGTTCGCCCGCAAATTCGCCCTGCCGTACGAGATCGCGATGCGGCTGGCCAACCGGCAGTTCAGCCGATTGCTCGATGCTCAGCGGCGAACTCCGGTGTCGCACTGAATAATTCGCGGGTGAATCACATCTGGGCCAGGCAGACGACGAACTTGCGCTGCTTGTAGACCACGCCGTGGTTCGCATCGGTGCAGGTGTTCACATCCGCGGTATTGCGGTTGATCGCCTGCACCCGCATCGTCCCCGGGGCCGCGTCGGCGCAGTCGGCCGGAGTCGCGGTGTTGCCCGAGACCGCCATGCAGCGACCGACCTCCCAGTCGGTGTCCAGGCAGAGCGTGTCCTTCGCGCCGCCGGGCAGCGTCTGAGACACCGAACGATCCGAATCGGCCGGGCACTGCCCGCTCGAACTCGCCTTGCTGTTCACCCGATAGCTGGAATTCGAACTGCCACAGGAGGTTTTGGTCAACGAACCGTCCGAGCCGACCCCTGCCACGCAGTCGCCCGCGCTGACCGGGTCCGCGGCGTCGCGCTGATTCGCGCCGTTGTTGGTCGGCGCCGCGGAGGTCGGCGTCGGTGCGGCCGAGGAGGCGGCGGCCAGCGGCGGGAGCGGTGGGATGGTGGTCGACTTGGCCGTGCCCGGCGTCTTGGCGACGGCCGTCTTCGACGCGTGCGACGCCTTGGTCGTCGTGGTGGTGGCCGCGGTCGTCGGCACCGAGGTCTGTGAGGCGCTGGCGTCAGCGGCGTTCACGTGATGGCCGCCCACCGACAGCGCGGCGAAGATCAGGCACGCCATCGCCAATCCGGAAGCGATTACGAAGCCCACCAGGATGATTCCGGCGTGGACACGACGACGCGGCACGAAACCGTCCTCCAGAGCTGTAACACTTCGAACCCGTATCGCGAGATTCCAAGTTTGAACACACGTGTTTTGCGATCACACAGTGCATACACCACCTACGATGGCCTGCGCGAATTGTGAAGTTGCATATTTTTACTCAGAACCCGCACGCACCTTTACATATAACAATTGAATAACGATGCCGAACGCCCCCTCGTGTATAGCCATGTCTGCCAACAAGCTTCGGACCCGGTACAGTCATTCGCCGTCCGGCTGCACATGCCGGCGGTAGGCTCCGATAGGAAATCTGTATGAAGTTCGGCAAGTTCGCCGCAACCGCATTTCTCGCGGTTGCGACGGTGGGCATCGCCGCGGGGACCGCGACCGCGAGCCCATCGGTACCCCATTCCCCCGCAGTGGCCAAACAGACCACCGCCTCCGGTGTCGATCACGGCGTCGCTTATCACTCGGTCCTGTCGGACCTGTCGCACAAGCTGACCACCGACGTCGACAAGGGCCGCTTCGAGCTGGCCGCCAACGGCACCGAGGTCGATCTGAAGAACACTGACGGCACCGCCCTCGCCAAGGTGCCGCTGGCGTTCCGGATCAACGGCGGCACAGTGCATCTCGCGCAGCAGATCAGCGCGGACGGCCGCCGGCTCGTGCTGGAGCCCAAGGCCCCGAGCGCCAAGGACGTCGGCGAGATGCAGCCGGTCAGCTCGATGGCCCGGCTGATGGCCGAGGTCAACAAGAACATCGTCGGCGTGGTGATCGGCGGCGTGCTCGGCGGCCTGATCGGCGCGGTGTGCGGCTTCTTCTTCCTGAGCTGGCTCACCGGGCCCGTCGGCCTGCTGATCGGCGCGATCGGCGGCGGATACGCCATGGGCGGGCAGCCGTTCATGGACGCGGTCACAGCGGTGCTGTCCGGCAAGCCCTGATCCCACCCCACGAGCCCGCGATCTCGACACGAGGTCGCGGGCTCTGCGCTGGGACGTTGCGCGCCCGGATATTTCGTGGCTCAATGCGAAGGGGCGGCCCCTACCGGTCGCCCGTCCGCATCGACCTGAGGGTTGCGCTGATGACCGGGCACGGGCACGACTGGATCCCCACCGCGGATCCGGCGATGGTCGAACTGCGGGATCCGTTGTCGCAGCGGGCAGTCGGGATCGTCCGCCCCGACGAGGCCGAACTGCCCGGGGATTTCCTGATCGAGCTGGAAACCCTGGTGTTCCAGTGGGAGGACACCACCACCCAGGCTTCGGCCGACGCCTATCTCGCCCTGCGCGGCGCACAGGAGCGGATCACCATCCTGCGCGGGCTGAGCTGGCTGTGCGCCCTGTGGGCGGTGGTCTGCGAAACCCGGCTCGGCAAATCCGCAGACAACATCATTCGCGATCTGGACTACCGCGGCGGTCGGCGCGTCATCCA
Source organism: Nocardia jiangxiensis NBRC 101359 (assembly GCF_000308615.1). Lineage (GTDB taxonomy): Bacteria > Actinomycetota > Actinomycetes > Mycobacteriales > Mycobacteriaceae > Nocardia > Nocardia jiangxiensis. The sequence goes on along the minus strand of NZ_BAGB01000005.1, from coordinate 42,964 downwards.
CAACGCTGACCAGGCACGTCTCTGGGAAAGCCTCACGCAGCGCGTGCGTCTGGGCGCCCTCGCGGCGTTGACCGAGGATCCCCGGGCGGTTGCCGCGTACCGCGTGGCCTGCACCGAACCTGCCGGTATCGCCGCGGACCTGATCCGGCACACCCTCATTCACCTCGACGGATTCAGTCAGGACATGCAGCGGCACGGCCTGAGTGCGCGGGGACTCGCGGCCGGTGTCGTCACCAATACCCGCGCGGATGCGGGACCGCGCGAACGCCTGTGTTTCCGGCCCGCGCATTCGTTCTGATCCGGCCGCACGAGACGGAATTCACTACCACACACCGGTTTACGTTTCCCGAGAAAACTATTTCCCACCTGTGGGCATTCGCCCGAACACGTGATCGATATCACCGACGACACGAAGGCCGACACGCCAGGTCGGCTCACCCGGCGGCGCGCAATTCCTCGGTGTGCAGACGCCGGTATCGACTGCCGTGGAAGACCAGCGGATCGACATCGGCGCGGGTGGCCAGCCGCTGAATGTGCACCAGCACGACCTGGTGATCTCCCGCCGGCACCTGGGCATGCACGGTGCCCTCGATCCACGCGGACGCGCCCTCGACGAATACCGCATGCCCCGTCCCGCGATGCAGCCCCACCCCCGCGAACCGATCACCCGTGCGGGACCCGAACGACCGCGCCGCGGCCTGCTGATCGGTGCCCAGCAGACTCAGCCCCAGATGACTGGCCTGCGACAACAGCGGCCACGTCGAGGAACTGTTCTGCACACAGAACGACACCAGCGGCGGATCCAGCGATACCGGCACGAACGTACTCACCGCCAATCCGTAACGCGCACCGTCGATTTCGGCGCACACGGTGACCACGCCACTGGGGAAGGCTGCGAAGGCGCTGCGCAAACCGGCGGCGTCGGCGGGAATCTCCTGCAGTTCGGACATGGGGTACCTCTCTGAGCGAAAAACTCGCGGCTGCGGTTCACCGGAGCCGTCGAACGCAACCACCGCCGTTTGCGGCTTTCGGGCGCCGCAAACCCCGCCGGAGCGAAGCAGACGCCATAGTTACAGCACTCCGTGCAGGGGCGGCGGGGTGTCGTGCAGCAGTGCGCGGCCCAGGTGCTGGTATTTCCAGCGCACCGGGTCGTGCAACGTGTGGGTGCGGGCGTTGCGCCAGAAGTGGTCCAGGTTGAGATCTGTTGCAGCACTGCGTGTTCCGCCGACCTCGAACAGCGCGGCGGACACCTCGGTCGCGGCGCGGTCGGCGAGGATCTTGGCCGCCGCGACCGCGAGCGAGGCCCGCGCGACGACGTCCTGTCCCGGATCCGTACTCGCGGTGGCGGCGTCCACGGCCAGTCCGGCGGCGGTCAGCGTCGCCTCGGCAGCGGTCACCGACACGGCCAGCTCACCGATGCGTTGAATCACCAGCGGATCATCGATGGCGCGTTCGACCTGTGCCTCGAACCACGGGCGGCTGCGGGTGCGGACGAATTCGGTTGCGGCGCTCAAGGCTCCACGCGCGATACCGGTATCGATGGCCACGTGCAGCAACTGCGCGAACGCCCCGTATCCGGTCGGCGCACGCACCGCCGCGTCCCGCGCCACCAGCTGATCGGCCTGCACCCGGACGCCGTCGAATCGCACCGTGCCACTGCCGGTCGTGCGCTGCCCCAACGCATTCCAGTCGTCGACGATCTCGACTCCGGGGCTGCTCGCGGGCAGGAAGGCCACGTACTCTCCCGGGCCCAGTCCGGCACGTTCCTCGGGATCTTCCAGCCGGGCCAGCACCGCGAGAATTCCCGCGAAAAGTGAACCGGTGCAGTAATACTTGGTTCCATCGACGCGTAGTCCCCGCCCGTCCGGACGCAACGTGGTCGCCACCTCCGCAACCGTCGCGCCACCGCGCTCGGACTGGGCGTTGGCTATCTGCGCGCCATCGAGCACCTGCGCGAAATAGCGCTGCTGCTGTTCCGGCGATCCGGCGAGCCGCAGCAAATTCAGGTAGACGAAATGGCTGTGCGGAATCTGCGCGATATTCGGGTCCGCGACCGCGAGAGTCCGGACCACCTCGGCCAATTCACTCGGCGGCAGATCCGCACCGCCGAATGCGGCGGGCACGGTGACGGCCAGTAGTCCACTGGCCGCCAACCGCTCCACCTCGCCATAGGGCAACTGCCGCAGGCGATCCCGCTCGGCAGCGGTGACGGCGAACTCCGCCGCCAGATCCCGCGCCACCTGCCGGGCGTGCCCGGCGGAGGTGATGCGTTGTGCTGCTGTGGCGGTCATCAGCCCGCCACAGCCGCCGGACGGCGCTGCGCCTCGAGTTCGCGCACCAGCGGCAGCACCCGCTGCCCGAAGTACTCGATCTCCTCCTGGAAGTGCAGGAATCCACCGAGAATCAGATCGACGCCGCGATCGCGGTAGGCCACGATCCGCTCGGCGATCTGCTCCGGGGTACCGATCAGCCCGGTCCGGAAACCGTCGTTGTACTGCACCAGATCCTCGAAGGTGGAATCGGCCCACATACCCTTGCGGTCCCCGGTGGAGGCCCCGGCCTGCTGCACCGCGTCCCGGAAACCCTCCACCGCGGGCTTGTTCGCCTTGGCGATGATCTCGCGCAGGGTGTCGTGGGCTTCCTTCTCGGTGTCGCGGGCGATGATGAATCCGTTGAGCCCGAACTTCACTTCGCGATCGTGCGCACGCGCCACGCTGCGCAGATCGTCCAATTGTTCGGTGACGCCGTGGAAATCCTTGCCGTTGGAGAAGTACCAGTCGGCGAAACGTCCGCCGTTGCGGCGGGCAGCGGTCGAGTTACCGCCTTGGAACAGTTCGGGATTCGGCCGCTCTGGGGTGTTCAGCGGTTTGGGCTTGAGCGTGAAATCGCGAATCCGGTAGAAGTCGCCGCCGTAATCGACCGCGTCCTCGGTCCAGATCTTCCGAATCACCTCGAGGAATTCCGCACTGCGCCGGTACCGTTCGTCGTGTTCGAGCCACGGTTCGCCCAGCGCCTTGAACTCTCCGGCGAACCAGCCCGAGACCACGTTGATCGCGAATCGCCCGTTGGACAGGTGATCCGCCGTCGCCCCGAATTTCGCCAGCACCGCCGGATGCCACAGCCCCGGATGTATTGCGGCGATGACCTTCAGCCGTTCGGTCGCCCCCAGCAGCGCGAGGCTGAACGAGGTCGACTCGTGCTGGAATTCCGCGCCGTAGGATGCGGTGTAGCGCACCTGGGACAGCGCGTACTCGAAACCGTTGTTCTCCGCGGTGCGGGCCAGCTTCTTGTTGTACTCGAAATCCCACGACGTGCGCTGCTCGATATCACTGGTGACCAGCCCGCCACTGACATTGGGCACCCAGTAGGCGAATCGAGTCTGCTCGGCAATCTTTTCGGTACTCACTCCTGCTCCCAGTGGTGTCGGCCGGATCCTGCGCCCTCGTTGACCGGGCACCTCGCGTGCCCTTCACTTCAGCACCGCGAACTGCCCGGCACGAGGTTTTGAATCGTCGCGATCGCATCGCCTCAGACGGCGGCGGCCGCGCTGTACTGCGAACGCTCGAAGCGGCCCGCCGGGGCGAACTTCGCCAGGACCGCCTCGGCCTTGGCGCCGGTGACCTGCTCGATGTAGGCGTCGGCCGCGGCCACCGAGTCGATGTCGAGGAAGGGTTGCGGGCGGTGCAGCAGTGAGACCAGCGCGGAGGCGAACTTCTCGTCCACCGCGGCGGCGGGGAAGAAGCGGTTGCTGATGTCGGCGAGTTCCGGATCGCTCAGGAACAGCCGGGTCGCCTTCGCCGCCGCGTCCGAGCGGAAGCGCAGGAAGTCCTCGTACTGCGTCTCGAGCCAGGCCCGATCGAATGCACCCTCGTGGGCCGCCGCGGCCGCGACCAGGCGCTGTGCCTGGATCAGTCCGCTCTGCGCACCCTGTCCGGCGACCGGGTCGTACGCGACGGCGGTATCGCCGATCGCGACCACCAGATGTCCGTTCGCCGTCGCGCCGACGGCCTTGCGGACCACCGGGCGCACCGCACCCTTCAGCCAGGACTCGGGATCCTCCTCGATCACCTGGGTGGACAGCACCTCGGGCAGATCCCAGTCGATGTAGTCGCGGTAGATCTCCTTGACGATCTTGTGCGCCGAGGCCGCGGAATCGGCTGCGGCGAAACGCTTGTCCCAGTCACTGCCGGGCCGGGCCCAGCCCAGGAAGGCCCACGACGGACCCACATCCTTGTGCAGATACGGCCCCCACCACGCCTCACCCTGCTCGGCGAAGATCGAGAACAGGCTGTGCGCACCGCCTGCCGTGCTGCGATGGGCGAAAACCTCGGGGCCGTAACCCAATCCGGTGAGCGTGACGGTCAGCAGCTTGCGCTGCGGCTCGGCGTACACGGTACGGTCGGTATCGATCGCGAACAGATCCGACAGACCGCCGCGTCCGGTGGCGACCAGGGTCAGATCGTTGTCGGCCGCGATCGCATCCAGCTTCTCCGGGGTCACCTCCGCCACGACGAATCGCCCGCCACGCTCCTGGAACGCGGTCAGCCGCTCGTCGGCCTTGAGCCGGGTGTCCACCGCGATGCCGACGAATCCGTCGAAAGTACCGTCGAATCCGATCAATTCGGCGTTCTCCGGTCCGGCGAAACGCACACTGAGCCCGGTGTGATTGGGGGCGCGGTCGGCGTAGGTGTCCAGGCCCAGCGCGGCCTCGGCCGCCTGGGCCTCGCCGAAGCCCAGAGCGGTGCCGGTGGCGGGGACGTCATCGCGCAGACTCCGCTGATCGCGATCGCTGTGGATGGTGACCTGGAAACCCGCGTCCAACAGGCCCAGCGCGGCGGTGACGCCGGTCTGGCCGGCTCCGATAATTGCTGCGGTTCGAGACGAATTCTGTTCAGTCATAAGGAAATTCTGCAATCGAGCCGATGGGAGGCAGAGTGTTGTAATCACCGAGAACCAATCTGTGGAACCCGTTTCCTTTATTCTCGGTCACGACGAAAAGGCCCGAATTGTGAAATCCTCAATTTCACAATTCGGGCCGGACTCAGGACTGTGCGCCGACGGTCAGATCCGGACGTCGCACCGATGCCGGATAGGCGGTGGATCCGTTGCCGCCCAGGCGATAACGCGCGCCCCGATGCTCCTGCGGCAGCCGGTCCCCCGCGCCGAACAACGCATTGCGCAACGTGCCCGGCACATACTCCGTGGGATAGGCGCCGCGTTCGGTCAGCACCGGAATCACATGTTGCACAACGTCTTCGAAACTGCCCGGGGTAATCGCATAGGCGAGGTTGAACCCGTCCACATCGGTCTGGGACACCCACTCCTGCAACCGGTCCGCCACCGACTCGCCCGAACCCACGAAGACCGGCCCCATCCCGCCGATACCGGCCCAGCGCGCGATATCACGCACCGTCCATTCCCGGCCGTCGTCGTCGAACTCCTGGAAGGCCGACACCGCCGACTGGATGGCATTGCTGTGCACCTGGCCGATCGGATCGTCCAGATCGTATTCGGACAGATCTATCCCCATCCACCCCGACATGAACACCAGCCCGCCCTCGACGCTCGCGTACTCCAGGTATTCCCGGTGCTTGCGTTCGGCGGCCTCCTCGGTGGCATCGGTGATGATGGTGGCCAGCGCGTAGATCCGCGCCGAATACGGATCGCGACCGGCCTCGCGCAACGCCTCCCGAATACGCGATACTGTCTGCCCCAGAACATGTTTCGATGGCGCGGCGACGAAGATCGCCTCGGCGTTCTCCGCGGCGAACCGGGTACCGCGCGTCGAGGCGCCGGCCTGATAGATCACCGGCGTGCGCTGCGGCGAGGGCTCGGACAGGTGGATTCCCGGAACCGTGTAATGCGTCCCGTAATGCCCGATGTGGTGCACCTTGTCGGGATCCACGTAGATCCCGGCGTCGGCGTCGCGCACCACCGCGTCCTCCTCCCAGGAACCCTCCCACAGCTTGTAGAGCACCTCGAGGTATTCGTCGGCCCGGTCGTAGCGATCGTCGTGGTCGAGTTGATCCGCCTCGCCGAAATTCCTTGCGGCCGAAGGCAGATAGCCGGTCACCACATTCCAGCCCAGGCGTCCGCCGGTGAGATGATCCAGCGTGGACAGCCGTCGGGCGAACGGATACGGATGTTCGAAACCGGTCCCGGTCGTGATGCCGAAGCCGAGATGCGTTGTGACAGCGGCCATCGCGGAGACCAGCAGCAGCGGATCGGACAGCGGGATCTGCGCGCCCTGACGCAGCGCGGCGGTGTCGTCACCGCCGTACACGTCGTAGGTGCCCAGGACGTCGGCGATGAAGATGCCGTCGAAGCGGCCGCGCTCGAGCAGTTTCGCCAGCTCGGTCCAGTAGCTCAGTTCGGTGTACCGATGCGACTGGTCCTTCGGATGCCGCCACAGCCCGGGCGATTGGTGCGCAACGCAATTCATGTCGAAGGCGTTGAGCCGGATCCGCCGGGTCACTTGCCGGACTCCTGCGGCCCCCGCGCGCCCGCACTCCAGGCGAACGGCAGTTCTGTGCCGTTGAGCAGGTGATCGCCGATGGCGCGGGCCTTCTGGATCGCCGGATTGTGCACCGAAATGGTCCGGGCGTTGCGCCAGTGCCGATCCAGCCGCAGTCGCTCGGACACGATGGACGCGCCGCCCACCTCGAACAGTTTGGTGGTGGCCGCGAGCACGATATCGATCACGCCCAGCTGCGCCTGTGCGGACGCGAGTTCCAGTGCCACCAGCGCGTTCTCATCGCTCGCGCCCGAATCCAACACCTCGTCCAGACGGTCGGCGACGGCCAGCACGGTGGCGCGCGCGGTGAACGCCGCGGCGGAGAGCTGACCGATCACCTGCTGCACCAGCGGATCCTCGCGCGGCAGATCCGCGGCGGCGTGGGTGTAGGTGCGCGTACGTTCGGCGACCCAGGTACGCACGTCGAGTTCGGCGCGCTGGGCGATACCCGCCAGCACGGCGAGCTGCACCAGCTGCAGATAAGCGGTGGCGTAGGTGGCCCCGGGCCCGCCGTATCCCGGTCCGAGAATCCGGTCCTCGGCCACCGCGACGTTCTCGAATTCGGTTGTGCCGCTTGCGGTCAGCCGCTGGCCGAAACCATCCCAGTCGTCGTGCTGCCGCACCCCCTCGGCCTCGGCGTCGACGAGTATCGATACCCGCTCACCGGCCTTGTCCGCCGCCACCAGGATGTGATCGGCGTACAGCGACCCGGTGCTGTAGTACTTGACGCCGTTCAACCGCCAGCCCGGCCCGTCCGGGGTCAGGGCGGTCCGATACCGATCCACCGCGCCCACACCGGGTTCGGTGATCGCGTTGCCGACCAGCGTCCCGTCCGCCACCGCCCGCAACCACTGCTCACTCGCGGGAGAAGGCTGGGCCAGCAGCTGATCCTCCACGAAGGAGAAGTGCACCCGAAGTGCCTGCGGCAGATTGGATTCGGCCGCGGCCAGATCGATCAGCAGGCCGAACAGCTGACGCGCGCTCGCACCGTAGCCGCCGAATTCGACGGGCACTCGCAGCGCACCGAACTTCACCTCGCGCAGCCAGCCCACCTCCTCGTACGGCAGGCGGCGGTCGATCTCGCGCTGCAGCGCTCCGGTCGCGATCCGGTCGAAGACGGGCGCGAAGATCTCGGTGAGCTCGCGATCGGTGGTGGTGCGTGGTGCGGTGGAGGTCATATCCGAACGATCGCCCGAACACGGATTTCGCTCACGGTTTACGCGCAGCGGGATCGAAACACCACCGCCGCGAACGCCGCAGGGCCCCGCCCGGATTCCGGACGGGGCCCTGCGGATTCGAAATTACTTGGCCGGGGTGAACGGCGCGTTGATCGTCTGGAAGTACTGCACCGCAGCCGCGATCGCGACCGGGGCGGTGACCAGCAGCTGACCCGCGAGGGTGCCCAGCGCGCCGACGGCGATGATGCCACCGAAGCAGCCGATCACCGCTGCGGGCAGGAACGCACCGAACAGACCGACGATCGCGGCCGCGGACACGGTCGCACCGGCGATACCGCCGAGCACGCAGCCCACGGCTCCACCGGTCAGACCGCCGACCAGGGTGCCGACGGTGGCACCGGTGGCGATGGTGTCCTTCATGCGGTTCCAGGCCGCCTGCTCACGGTCGTACGGGGTCTTCCACGGCGCGGTGTTCTGGTACGGCAGATCGACCGGCTTGTAGACCGCGTGCTGCATATCGAACTGCGGGGTCAGGGTGGCGGTGTGATCCGCGATGTTCGCCGCGATCGGGAACTCGAAATCATCGACGCGGAACTTCAGTTCCGTTCCGGCAACGGTCTTTCCGTTGGCAGCCTTGATCTTGAAGACGCCGTTCTCGACGTCCATCGAACCGGCATCGGTCTTCACGATCGAAGCGGTCGGAGTCGTCCACGCCTTGTAGTTGATCGCCTCCGGCGCGCTCTGCGACGGTGCAGCGTTGGCAGCCCCGGCGGTCACGCCGAGGGCAGTTGTCACGAGAGCCGCGACCACCGCGAACTTCCTCATCTTCACTTTGATATTTCCCTCATCATCAAGCAACAGGACTGAGGCGCTGCAACGCCTCGGCATTCGGGCAAATCCACCTATTCGGACGAATCCGCCCGGCGCACGGAATCCTGAGGGAGCCACGCACAGGCTCACTCCGGACCCGTTCCCACCCGGGTCTGCATTCCCGGGTGGGAGCGGTGTCCCCCCGGTGCGGTAGCACCGGGTCCGATTCACCGATCGTGTCGTCGTTGCGCTCGACGGCGACGCGATAACGGCGAACGTTACTTTGCCGGAGTGAACGGCGCGTTGATCGTTGTGAAATATTGAATGGCCGCGGCAATCGTCACCGGGGCAGTCACCAGCAATTGTCCAGCGAGGGTACCCAGTGCGCCGACGGCGATGATGCCACCGAGGCAGCCGACAGCAGCGGCCGGGATGAACGCACCGAAAAGACCCACGATCGCCGCGGCCGCGACGGTCGCACCGGCGATACCGCCGAGCAAGCAGCCCACGGCCCCTCCGGTCAAACCGCCGACCAGGGTGCCGATGGTGGCGCCGGCACTGACAGTGCTCGTCAACCGGTTCCACGCCGCCAGCTCACGGTCGTACGGGGTCTTGAACGGCGCGGTGTTCTGATACGGCAGATCCACCGGCTTGTACACCGCGTGTTGCAAGTCGAACTGCGGAGTCAGCGTCGCGGTCCGACCGGCGATATCCGCGGCGATCGGAAAGACGAAATCATCTACGCGGAAAGACAATTCGGTTCCGGCCAAGGTCTTGCCATTGGCTGCCTTGATCGCGAATACGCCGTCGTGCACATCCAACGATCCGGCATCGGTGGAGATGATCGTCGAATTCTTGGTGGTGGTCGCCTTGTAGTCGACCACGCCGTCGGAACCGCCGGACGTGGCCGAAGCCACGCCGGTCGATAATCCCAGCGCCGTGATGACCAGAGCCGCGACCACCGCGGCCTTGTTGATTTTCATGGTGTTTCCCTCATCATCGAATCGCGACGCCGTGTGGCAGCGGCCACATCCATGACGGGCGTCGCGAGATATCGGCGGAGTTCGCCGAAGAACAGCCGCTCGCACGCACTACGAACGACTGGGGCAAGCCTGAACAGCGCGCGGTGTTCGAACCAGGTTAAGAAACACCCAGATTCCAACCGGTGACTCCCGGCCCCGCCCCGCGCAGTATCGGATGTTGGATCGCCGACCGTTCGGCGTCGACCGCCCGTGCTCCATCCTGAAAGGGTTGCGCTCGAATGAGCTTGAATTTCCATTGGTTCCTGCCCACCTACGGCGATTCCCGCAACCTGGTCGCGGGCGGTCACGGCACCGCCATGTCGGGCGATCGGCCCGCGTCGCTGCGCTATCTCAATCAGATCGCCGGGGCCGCCGAGGAGAACGGTTTCGAGGCGGTGCTCACCCCGACCGGGGCCTGGTGCGAGGACGCGTGGCTCACCACGGCCATGCTGGTGGAGACGACCGAGACGCTGAAATTCCTGGTCGCCTTCCGTCCCGGTGTGGTCAGCCCGACCCTGGCCGCGCAGATGGCCGGAACCTTCCAGCGTCATTCGCGCGGGCGGCTGCTGCTCAACGTCGTCACCGGTGGTGAACCGCACGAACAGCAGGCGTACGGCGACTTCCTGGACAAGGAACAGCGTTACGAGCGCACCGGGGAATTCCTGCACATCGTGCGCGAGCTGTGGGGCGCCCACGAGCCGATCAGCTTCGAGGGCAAACACCTCCAGGTCCGCAACGCCCTGCTCAACAACCATCCGGACCCGATCCCGCCGGTGTTCTTCGGTGGCTCGTCGGCGCCCGCGGGCCCGATCGCCGCGCAGTATGCGGACACCTATCTGACCTGGGGTGAGCCGCTGTTCGCGGTGAGCAAGAAACTCGAATGGATCCGTCGCCTGGCGGTGGACCACGGCCGCAAGCTCGACTACGGCCTGCGCATTCACGTGATCTCCCGGGACACCTCCGAACAGGCCTGGGCCGAGGCGGACCGGTTGCTCGAGGCGGTCGATCCCGCGGATATCGAACGCGTCCAGGCGAATCTGGCCAAGAGCGAGTCCGAGGGACAGCGCCGGATGCTGGATCTGCACGGCGGTGCCACCGACCGGCTGGAGATCGCGCCGAACCTGTGGGCCGGCGTCGGGCTGGTGCGCGGCGGGGCCGGCACCGCACTGGTCGGATCGCACGAAGAGGTCGCCGAGCGGCTGATCGAATATTCGCGCCTGGGGATCACGCAGTTCATCCTCTCGGGTTATCCCCATGTGGAGGAGGCGTACTGGTTCGGCGAAGGTGTGCTGCCGATCCTGGAGCGCCGCGGTCTGTGGAAGCACCCCACACGCCGGGTGCGTCCCGTGGCGACCACCCCGTTCGCCACGGCGGCGGCCAGCAGCAGCTGAGTCGCGCACGGATATCGCAGCGGCGGCCGTCCCATCCCGAGCGGCCGCCGTTGTCGTATTCGCGGCTCGCGGGATAGCTGAGTTCATGGCACGATACCTCATACTCGACGCCATTCTCAGAATTGGGAACATTCGAATTCGGTAGCGCGTCGATAAACAACTTCGCCGAGCCATGAATGCTGTCTAATCGATCACAGGAATTCGAGTTCAGCAGCAGTTGCGTTGGGCGGGCCGACCGCGTTCGGCAACCTGTCGACATGCGAAATATGTTGATCTTCAACAGTATTCAACCACGTCACCAGCACATCCACGCGTTCCGAAACGAAAAGATTTTACTGTGCGCGGAGTCTCTCTGGGATTCGAACCACGTTGCCTCGGCAGGAGAACCGAACTACCGTGAACGAGGCAATGGCCGCCGCTGCTCATTGTCACGAACCATTGAGATGAACACGCGTCGCACCATTCACGAGATGGCATATCGCATCATTGGATCGCGATATCCGCGCTGCGGAAAATTACGACTGGAACAATGACCTCTTCGACACCCTGGCATGTTCACGACGACTCGGAAAACCTCCCCGCGCCGCCGATCCGGCACACCCGCCTTGTGACACAACGAATTTCGACCGTCCGCGCCGACAAAGGCTATGTGGCCGCGGCCGTCGCGGCGGCGCTCACCCTCATCCTGATGTTCCAGCCGTGGCTGACCGCATCAGGTCCGAACGGGCGGCTGCGTTCGGATGCGTTCGGCCGAATCGACGGCGCGACAAGGGGTTACACCGATTGGCTGACGACCGGCTACACCCAGCCGAGCATCAGCGGCGTCTGGGCGGTCCTGGCCGCACTCGCCGCGGTGGTGACCATCTCCGCCGTCCTGATGTACCTGCGCATCCGCACCGACGCACTGTCCTATCTGGTACTCGGAGCCTCCCTGGCAACCGCGATGTTCGTCCTGGCCGACCTGCTCTACCTCAGCGGCAAGGCTCCCGAACTACGCTCGATGGTCCAGGGCAACAACGGATTCGGCGACGGCCTCGGCAGCCTCCTGGACATGTTCCTGGGCGACGGCACCTCCCGGTACGGCACCCATCAGGTGGCCAGCGCGGGCCTGGACCCCGCGGCGATGCTCTGCGGCGCAGCCGCATTCGGCGGCGCGGTAGCCGCGATCGCCTCGGGCGCACGCAAACACACCTGGTACACGATGCGACTGGTGGCGCCGCGACCGCGAGTGACCGCACTGCCCGCACCCGAGGTGCGCAACGAGCGCACCGTCATCACGGTCGGCTGACGCTCACGCCTTCTTCTTCGCGGCCGCCTTCTGTTCCTTCTTGAAGGCCCGCACCTCGAGCAACGTCTCCCCGTCCACGATGTCGGCCGCCGACCGCCGCGAATTCTTCTCCGAATACGCCCCGGCGGCCTTCTCCCACCCGCTCGGCCGCACCCCGAGCTGCTTACCCAGCAGCGCGAGGAAGATCCGGGCCTTCTGATCGCCGTACCCGGGCAGATCCTTCAACCGGCGCAGCACCTCCGCGCCGTTCGGATCGCCCTGGGTCCAGATCCGCTCGGTACGCCCGTCGTAGTTCTCGATGACGTACCGAGCCAGATCCTGCGCCCGCCGCGCCATCGACCGCCCGTACCGGTGAATCGCGGGCGGCGTGGCCGCCAACTCCTCGAACTCCGCCGGATCGGCCTGCGCGATCTTGTGGATATCGAATCCACCCATCCGCTCGGCGAGCTTGCGCGGCCCGCGAAACGCGTGTTCCAGCGGATACTGCTGGTCGAGCATCATGCCGACCAACAGTGCGAACGGATCCGCCGAGAGAAGCTGATCCGCTTCGGGTTCCTGCGCGAGACACAGCTGAGGGGCCATCACGCCATTATGACGCCTCCGAAATCGAAACCGGCGAGTAGCCGCATGCGCCGCGTAGGCTCGGCGCATGCCTGACACTCTGGTGATACCCCCCACAGTGGACAAGGCGCCGAAAGACAGAACGGCAAGTTATATGGCGCCCACACACAGCACCACGCATTCCGCCCGTCGACCGGATCGATTCGACCGCGAGGGGCACGATCAACTCATCGACGTCCGCGATCTACAGGCCGCCCTGCCCGGTATCGCGCGGCTGCGCTCCTGGGCCCACGAGGCCCTGGCCCTGCAGCCCGGCGAGAGCGCGGTCGACATCGGTTCCGGTACCGGTTCGGAGGTCCTGGCCTTCGCCGAGGCGGTCGGCCCGGACGGCAACGCCGTCGGCGTGGAACCCGACCCGAATCTGCTCGCCACCGCGGAACGCAATGCCGCCGAGTCCGGCTCGCCCGCGCGGTTCGTCACCGGCGACGCGTACGGCCTGCCCTTCGGCGCGGGATCGTTCGACGCGGCCCTGTGCGAACGCGTCTTCCAGCACCTGACCGCACCCACGCGCGCGACCGCCGAGATCGCCCGGGTACTGCGGCCCGGTGGCCGGGTCGTGGTGACCGACAGCGATTGGGGCACCGCGATCGTGCATCCGGGCGACCGGAAGGTGGTGCACGAGGTGATCGAAACGCTGATCGGCAACACCACCAACCCGTTCGCCGGACGTCGCCTGCACGGACAGTTGCAGCAGGCCGGGCTGATCGTCGACGAGGTCGGCTCGCACGCGCTGGTGCAGGACGCCGGGATCGGCGCGGGTGCGCTGGTCGCGCGGATCTCCGCGATGGCCGTGGCCCGCGGCGCGATCACCGAGCAGCAGCGCGAGCAGTTGCTGGCGGATCTGCAGGCGGGCGCGGAATCCGGTGACATCCACCTGTCGGTGACCATGTTCGCGGTCCTGGCCCACAAACCCGAATAGCCGCAACACTTTTCGAATACGAATGGGCCGCCCGGATCCGGGCGGCCCATTCGCGTTCCGGCGGATCTACTTGTCGAGCAGCTTCTCCGTGGCCGCGAGCAGCACACAGGTGGCCAGGCCGTCCATCGCCTTCTCCAGATCACCCAGCGGCGGGAAGCTCGGCGCGATGCGAATGTTCTTGTCGTCCGCGTCCTTTCCGTACGGGAAGGCCGAACCCGCCGGGGTGAGCGCGATTCCGGCGGCCTTCGCCAGCGCGACGACCCGCGCGGCGGTGCCCTCGAGCACGTCGAGGCTGATGAAGTAGCCGCCCTTGGGCTCGGTCCACGACGCGATCTTCGACGCGCCCAGACGATCCTCCAGAATGCGCAGCACCAGAGCGAATTTCGGCTCGAGGATCGCGCGGTGCTTCTGCATGTGCGCGCGCACGCCGTCGGCGTCGCCGAAGAACCTCACGTGCCGCAGCTGGTTGATCTTGTCCGGGCCGATGCTCTTCTTCCCGGCATGTTTCAGGTACCAGTCCAGGTTGGCGGTCGAGCCGCCCAGGAAGCTCACCCCGCTACCGGCGAAGGTGATCTTCGAGGTGGAGGCGAATACATAGGGGCGGTTGGGATTTCCGGCCGCAGCGGCCAGGCCCAGCACATCCAGCGAGGGTTCGGTGGTGTCGGTCAGCGGGTGCACCGCGTACGCGTTGTCCCAGAACAGCCGGAAGTCCGGCGCCGCCGGCATCGAAACCAGTTCCCGGACAACCTCTCCGGAGAAGGTGACACCGGTCGGGTTGGCGTAGTTCGGCACCGCCCACAGACCCTTGATCTGCGGGTCGGCGGCCACCAGCTCGGCGATGGCGTGCACGTCCGGGCCGTCGGGACCGATCGCGATCGGGATCATCTCCACACCGAGCGCCTGCGTCATCGCGAAGTGCCGGTCGTACCCCGGGCTCGGGCACAGGAATTTGACCACCGGCTCGTCCACCCAGCGGCGCTCCGAATCGGCGGTGCCGTACAGCAGGGCGAAGGTCAGCACGTCGTGCATCAGCTCGAGGCTGGAGTTGTTTCCGGCCAGCAGATTGGCCACCGGAATGCCCAGCAGCTCGCCGAAGATCGCACGCAACTCCGGAAGCCCTTGCTGGCCACCGTAATTGCGCAGGTCGGTCCCGGCGGCATCGCGAAATTCGTTGCCGGGCAGGGCGAGCAGGTCCAGCGACAGGTCGAGCTGCTCCGGTGAGGGCTTACCGCGGGTGAGATCCAGTGTCAGCTTCTCGGTCTCGAGCTTCGCGTAGTTCGCGGTCTGCGTCTCGTGTTCGGACACGAGTTCCGCATGGCTCATCAAACCGATCTGCGTTTGCCGGGACATCACTCAACAGCCTTTCCAAGCAGCGTGGGGGATTGTTCTCGGACGCGGCCCGCGCCGGTCCAGCAGTCCACGTTACTAGGGTTTGCTACGGGGAGTGCGCCATATCGGGTCCCCGTTGGACCGAACCGGCGAGTAATAAGGGGACCCCGCGCACCCGGCAGAGCCCGTTGACCCTTGCTGCCTTCCGGCCCTGGGGGAGTTCACAGGATGCGCGCCGCGCGGGATCCGTGGGCCAGTGTAGCGGTTCGCCGGGATTCGGTCCGCATGCGCCCCCGCCAAACGCGGGAGACGCGGGAGCGGTGGAGTCGCTACGATCTGTCCGACGTTCCGAGGGGGCTTCGGCTACCACACCCGGAGGGAAGGAAAAAATGACGGACAACACTCCGCCGCAGGACGAGCCGCCCAACGACTCCAATCAATGGTGGTCCACACCGGCCAGCACCGGTTCGAGCACACCGCTCACCGGCACCGACCCGACCATCATGGGCGGCAGCCAGGGCTACGGCGCCTCGGGTTACAGCCAGCAGCCGTACAACCCCCAGGCGTACAACCCGCAGCCCTACGCCCAGTCGGCGGCGCAGCCGACCGCGATCCCGCAGCCACCCTCGCAGCCGACGCCGCAACCCGTCGCCCAGCCGCAGATGGGCTACACCGGGCAGCAGCAACAGCCGCAGTTCACCGGCGGCTATCCGCAGCAGCCGTCCTTCGCGCCGCGTCCGCCGCAGAAGAGCAATGCCGCGCTGTGGGTCATCGGCGGTGTGGTGGGTCTGGTGGTCGTCATCGGTGTGGTCATCGGCATCGTGGCCGTGTCCAGCAGCGACGACAGCTCCAACTCGATCCTCGGCAAGAACAAGGTCGACGGCGACTACAGCATGTCCAGCGTCACCAACGCGTGCAGCCTGGTCGACCTGACGGTGCTGAGCAAGTGGGCGCCCACGGCCAAACCCAACCCGACGCACACCGAGCGCGCACCCGACAGCAGCATCGGCGGCGGTTCGCTGGACTGCGACGGCTCGTACGAGGGCGCGGGCAAATACAGCACCGACAGCTCCCAGCTGTCCCTGAACGTCGAGTTCCAGAGCAAGTACGGCTCGCCCGACTACAACATGTGGAAGGACACCGACACCAAGACCACCGGCAGCGGTCGCAGCTCGGGTGACATCACCGGTATCGGTCAGCAGGCCTATTACGCGATCGAGCAGCGGAACTACTCCAGCTTCAACGTGCTCAACTACACCTGCGCGGCGATGGACTCCAACGTCTCGGTGAAGATCGAGCTGCGCATCGACGCCGACAGCGCCCCCAGCACGGAGGACGCCGGGGCCACCTGCAAGGACCAGCTCAAGAAGGTCCTCACGGGTCTGCACAAATGACTCCGAACCCCCTCCGACGGGCCGGTTTGGTGCGCCGAGGGGGTCAACCGGTATATTGCTGACCGGAGGATTCGCCTAGTGGCCTATGGCGCTCGCCTGGAACGCGGGTTGGGTTAACGCCCTCAGGGGTTCAAATCCCCTATCCTCCGCCAGGAACTCCCTGGTCGGAAGCCGTACATCGGCCTCAGACCGGGGAGTTTTCCATTTCACGGGGATCGACGGTCCCGTCCCGCGCCGCTTTCTACAGTGGCCGGTGTGACTACAGCGCGAGTGTGGACGGTAACCTCCACGACCCCGACCGAGGGTGACGCACGGACCATCGCGAAGGCCGCCGTATCCGAACGTCTCGCTGCCGGAGCGGAGATCACCGGACCGGCGGTATCGGTGTTCTGGCACCACGGCGAACTCGACGAAGGCCGAGAGTGGCGCGTCTCGCTCCGAACCTCCACACCCGTTCGTGATCGTCTCGCCTCGCGCATCTCGGAACTGCACCCGTGGGACAGTCCCGAAATCACGGCAACTCCCGTCGAGTGGTGCTCGGACACCTACGCGGAATGGGTCGAACGCACTACAGCCGAGCAGGTGTAAGCGCGCGAGCAAATGCCGTGCGGCGAGCCGACAAGTGAAGCACGGGCAGCGCGGAGAGCCCCTCGGACGCGATACCGTCGAGTGGTGAAGCGCACCCAGTGGAAGATCCACGGCGAGAACCTGGTCGACGAAAACCGCCACATCCGGCTGTCGACGGTCGATGTGGAGCTACCGGACGGCGTGAAGTTCACCCAGTATGTCGCGCGCATGCCGCGGTGCGCACGTCGGGTGGCACCTGCATGCTGGTGAACTCGGGACCGTCCATGGTCGGCCCCGATGTCGCTGGTGATGGCCTGGGCGATGGATCCTGCTGTGTCGGTACGGAATCCGATGTCGTCGGCTGATGTCTGGGCGGTAATGGTCGCCGTGACAGGCCGTCGAGCAACGCAGTCGGCCAGTCCCAGGAGGATTCAACCGTACGGTCGCGCCGGCGCGGGAGGCCCGCCGGATCGGGGTACGTATCAGGAGCGTAGGGCTGTTGTGGTCTCGGTGAGGGCGGTGTCGAGTAGGGCTGTGTAGGTGTCGATGTCCGGGATGACGTCCGGGTCGGCGTGGATCGAGACGGTTACCGTGCTGCCGAGGCCGTGGATGCCATGGGTCAGGTGCATTACCGTTCCCAGGGCGGGGAATCCGGCGGTCCAGCGGACGGGGGCGTTGGCGAAGGTCAGGTCGGCGGGGCCGCGGTTGACGCTGGAGATGACGGTGTGGCCGGAGAGGGTTTCGGGGGTGAGGTCGAGGGGGTATCCGGCGATGTCGCGGCGTAGTACGGGGGCGGGGATCACCTCGGTGACCGCGTTGCGGGCGGTCATGAGGGGGTGGAGGGCGCGAGTTCGGCGGGCGGCGAGGTCGGCTGCGATGCGGTCGGCACGGCGGTGGGGGTCGGGTTCGTGCGCCGGCAGTTCGATGGCGAGGTCGACGTAGTTGTTGCGCGGGTGAGTCCGACGTCGCCGGAACGTGAATCTCGTCGGCTGCGCATCGGCCGCGGGCACGGCCATCGAGACCTGCGCGCCGAGAAGCACATTCGGTTCGCCGTGTTGGGCCAGGTAGCGGGACAGGGCCTGGGATATCGCCGTTGCGGCCACCACGGTCACGGTGTGGCCGGGGACGCGCAGATCCTCGCGGACGAGCATGCGGATCGCGTGGGACCTCGGCGCAGGGGGGTGGTTTATCCGGGTCAGCGGCAACTCTGTTGCAGGCGAGGGAATTTCGCCCTGATCCGTGAGCGCATCGAGTCTCCGCCGGGCCCGTTCTGCACCCAGTCCGCGAATCACCGTGCGGGCCAACGCAATCGGCATCCCAAGCAGCGCAACGACTTCCACCGGCCGGAGCGACGCGACACACCTCCGAACAGCCGAACCGTCAGGCGTCCTCGACAACGCCACAACCACAGGCTCGACTGATGCCTCGCGCCCGCGAAGATCCGTGCGCACCCGTTCGACCGACCCCATCCGCGGCCCGACAACCTCCAGAGGCCCGCCTGGCCCCGCGAACCTGCGAACGACTGCGCACACCGGGCTGCTCGAAATCCTCGGCAGGACCACCGATCCCACGGACCGAAATCTCGCTGCGAGGCGGCGGATCACATTGCGCGCCAATCCGATCGGCGCAACGCTGGATTTCGCGACATCCAACTGCCGCCGAGCCGAGCCCGGTCCGGGCGCATCACTCCACAGCGCCCGCGCGATCTCGGCCGAACGCCGCCCGTCGGCCAGCGCGTGCGACAGCTGAAGGACCGCGACCAGCGCGGGCGCATCACCACCCGGCGCATCCCGAATGCCGCGAAACAGGTGCAGCCGCCAGGGATGCTCATCGGCTCGAACGCCGTGTGACAGCATTTCCTCCAGTGCCGCAACCACATTCGACCACACCGGGGCAGCCAGGACAGGTTCGGAGATCTGCGAGGCCGAAACCGCACACGACACCCACTCCGGATACGCGAACCGATGTTCCCGCAGCCGCACACACAGATCGGGGATGTTCGCAGCACGCCCCAGCATCTCGTCCCGCAACTGCTCGAACGAATGTCCGGCATCGGTGAAGCCGTACAGCAGGAACAGATCGTTGACCGTCCTGCGGGACAGCCAGTATCTCGTCGCATCCTGCGGCGCCAGCGAGTTCACCCGACGACGATATCCAAGTGCCGATTTCGCCCGAAAAACCCCATCGATCTCGACATCCCGAAGTGCTACGCTCTGTAGTAGAAGCATAACCAATCTCTCTCCCGGGGCGGGGTGACTGCCATGGCAGTACGAGAAGGGCGCATCGGCCGAACACTCGCCGCACAGGCCGATTCGGCGGATCAGCGATATCGGGCGGCGAATTTCGCGAAACGTTCCATCAACAAGGTCTTTCCGACGCACTGGTCGTTCCTGCTCGGCGAGATCGCGCTCTACAGCTTCATCATTCTGCTGCTGTCGGGCATCTATCTGACCTTGTTCTTCGACCCGTCGATGACCGAGGTGGTCTATCACGGCGCCTATCAGCCACTGCGCGGCGTCGCCATGTCACGCGCCTACGAATCGGCGCTGAACATCAGCTTCGACGTGCGCGGCGGATTGTTCGTGCGGCAGGTACACCATTGGGCCGCACTGCTTTTCACCGCCTCGATGATCGTGCACCTGTGCCGCATCTTCTTCACCGGCGCGTTCCGCAAACCGCGCGAGGCCAATTGGGTGATCGGCGCACTGCTGCTGATCCTGGCCATGTTCGAGGGATTCTTCGGCTATTCGCTGCCCGACGATCTACTGTCCGGCACGGGCCTGCGCGCCGCGTTCGCGGGCATCACCATGAGCACCCCGGTGATCGGAACCTGGTTGCACTGGTTGATGTTCGGCGGCGATTTCCCCGGCACGATCATCATTCCGCGCCTGTACATCGCGCACGTACTGCTGCTGCCCGGCATCATGCTGGCGCTCATCGCGGCCCACGTCGCCCTGGTCTGGTATCAGAAGCACACCCAGTTCCCCGGACCCGCACGCACCGAACGCAATGTCGTCGGCGCGCGCATCGTACCGGTGTTCGCCGCGGATCAGGGCGCGTTCTTCATGTTCACCCTCGGCATCGTCGCACTCATGGGCGGCATGCTGCAGATCAATCCGATCTGGAACATGGGCCCCTACAACCCGTCTCAGGTCTCGGCGGGCACCCAGCCGGATTTCTACATGATGTGGACCGACGGATTCCTGCGCCTGTTCCCGGCCTGGGAGATGTATCCGTTCGGGCACACCGTTCCGGGACCGTTCGCGGTCGCGGTGATGATGGGCGTGATCTTCGGGCTGCTGATCGGCTATCCGTGGATCGAGAAACGCCTGAGCCGGGATCACGCGCGACACAATCTGCTGCAACGTCCGCGAGATGTCCCGGTGCGCACCGCGATCGGCGCGATGGCGTTGACGTTCTATCTGGTCCTCACTTCGGCCTGCGTCAACGACATCATCGCCCTGAAGTTCGACATTTCCCTCAACGCGACCACCTGGGCCTTCCGCATCGGTCTGCTGATCGCGCCGCCGCTGGCCTACCTGCTCGCCTACCGGATGTGCATCGCCCTGCAGCGCAGCGATCGCGCGGTGCTCGAGCACGGTATCGAGACCGGAATCGTGCGCCGGCTGCCGCACGGTGAATACATCGAGATCCATCAGCCGCTGGGCCCGGTCGACGAACACGGACATCCGATTCCGCTGGAATATCAGGGAGCGGCCATTCCGAAGAAAATGAACCGATTGGGTCTTTCCGGCAAACCGGGCCCGGGCAGCTTCCTACGCGCCGATCCGCAGGTAGAGGCCGCACAACTGGAGGCGGACAACCGCAATCGAGAACACGAGCAACTCGCGGTGCTGCGAAGCCGCCTCGATCCGCACTCCGGAGAGCCCGGGAACGGGGACTGATCCGCACACGCGAAGGCCCCGAGCCGCACGGCCCGGGGCCTGATGTGTCGATTACTATCGGCCGGTCAGGCTCGCCCCGACAGCCGATCCGTCACCCCCGCGACGAACGCATCCCATTCGCCGGGAGTGAACCCCAACACCGGACCGTGGCCGTGATCCTTGGTGTCCCGCAGGGCGACATTGCCGTCGCCGAGAAACGCCACCTCGACACAGTTTCCGTCGGGACCACTGTGTCTGCTCTTGAACCACACGGCATCGGTCGTATCAACCTTCACGGCACTTACTCCTTCACTGCTTCGAGCCTGAGAATTAGCTGATTTCATTCGTTCCGACAGCGGGATCACCTCGAAAAGACGGAAAACCCCGTTACTACGCCTGCACGGCGCAGTCTGCATACTGCATGACTCGCGGTGCGTGTCCACTTTCCGCACCTTGCGGGGGCTCGCCCCCTTGAGCACACTAGCAGGTTTCCGCAATGTTGCGCTGGCCTCTTTTCGAATCCAACCATGCATATCTTCCCAGACCGGAACCATCAATATTGTTTGCGCAATTATAGCTAGCAAATATTTCGCGAGTCGGGCAAACATTATTAGGTACATAATTCGACGGACGTGCCGCCACGCCGATCCGCCCGGACCGGCACCCGCCGCGAGCACGGTGGATCATGGAGCCGTGGTGCCACGCGATCGAGACGATGCCGGACATGCCCGCAATGCCCGACCCCGCGACCGTTTCGGGCGCCCGCTACCGCCCGGCAGCCCCGGTGTCGAGCGGATTCCGGACGATCTCGCGCTGCCCCCGAACGAGACGCTGGACTACGCACAGCGACTCCTGGACGACGGTCTGGCCTTCAACGCACACGAGGTCCTGGAGGCCGCGTGGAAGTCCGGACCGTTCGCCGAAAGGATGCTGTGGCAGGGACTGGCCCAATACGCGGTCGGGCTGACGCACATCCAGCGCGGAAATCCGAAGGGTGCGAGGACACTGCTCGAGCGGGCCGTGGGGCGGCTGGACGCCGCGGAGCCGTTGCCGTACGACGTCGACGGACCAGGTCTGCGCACCCATGCCGAGCGTCTGCTGACCGATCTGGCCGCCGGACGCGAGATTCCCGAGGATGATCTGATTCCTCGTCTACGGGGCTGAACATGGGCACACACCGCGGCGCGGGCCGATTCGCCCCGAGCCCCTCGGGCGATCTGCATCTGGGCAACCTGCGCACCGCACTGCTGGCCTGGCTGTTCGCCCGGTCCACCGGACGCGCCTTCGGCATCCGGATCGAGGATCTGGACCGCGTACGCTCCGGTGCGGACGAGCGTCAACTGGCCGATCTGGCCGCACTCGGCCTGGACTGGGACGGGCCGGTGGTCCGGCAGTCCGAGCGGCTCACGCTGCACCACGCCGCCATCGACCGGCTCACCGCGGCCGGGCTGACCTACGAATGTTATTGCACCCGAAGGGAAATCCAGCAGGCCGCAGCTGCGCCGCACGGTCCGATGGGCGCGTATCCGGGCACCTGCCGCGACCTGTCCGAGGCCGAACGCACCGCCCGGCGCGCCGACGGGCGGCCCGCCGCACTGCGATTGCGCTCGCGGACAACCGAGTTCGAGATCGTCGACGGACTGCGCGGACGGTATCGCGGCATCGTGGACGATTTCGTCCTGCGCCGCGGCGACGGTACCCCGGCCTACAACCTGGCGGTGGTGGTCGACGACGCCGATCAGGGTATCGATCAGGTGGTCCGCGGTGACGATCTGCTGCCCTCCACACCGCGTCAGGCCTATCTGGCCACCCTGCTCGGCGCGAATGTGCCACGGTACGCACACGTTCCACTGGTGCTCAATCAGGACGGCAAACGATTGGCCAAGCGCGACGGCGCGGTCACACTTGCCGATCGGCGCGCACTCGGCGAATCACCGCAACAGGTATTCGCACTGCTCGCGGACTCGCTGGGATTTCGGGCAAACCACCCGCACGAGTTGCTCGAGCAATTCGCGCCCGCCGTGTTGCCCACCACGCCGTGGATCCTCGCGTCTGGTGATGTGGTGGAACCGAGCCGGAATCCGTAACGTACGCCGAGTCCGAAGCCACGACCACATCTACGAGGACTACACGAAATATGACAAGCGGTGGGTACGACCCCAACCAATACCCCCAGGGCGGCCAGCCGTACGGTCAGCCATACCCCCAATCCGGTCAGCAGCCCTACCCGGGCCAGCCGGACTACGCGCAGCAGCAGCCGTACGGCCAGCAACCGTACCCGCAGGGGGGACAGCCGTATCCGCAGGGGGCACCGCAGGACCCTTACGGACAACAACAGCAGCAGCCGTACGGACAACAGACCGGCGGACAGCAGCAGCCTTACGGACAGCAGACCGGCGGACAGCCGTATCCGCAGCAGGACCCTTACGGGCAGCAGCAGGCTTACGGTCAGCAGCCGGGTTATGGACAGCAGCCGGGTTACGGTCAGCAGCCGGGTTACGGTCAGCAGCCGGGTTACGGTCAGCAGCCCGGCTACGGCGCACCGGGTGCGCCCGGTTTTCCGGGGATGCCGGGCGTTCCGGGACTGCCGCCGGGGGCGCAGCCCGCTGAACTGGGCATCCGGATCGGCGCCCGGCTGATCGACATGGTCATCGTGTCCATCCCGGGGTACCTGTTCTTCTTCCTCATCCAGATGTCGATGGGAATGTCCTTCGGCGCTCAGCTGGTCGGTGGGTTGCTGTTCGGCCTGGTCGGCGCGCTGTACTTCCCGGTGATGGAGGCCACGCAGGGCTTCACCCTCGGGAAGAAGATCCTCGGTCTGCGGACCCTGGGCCCCAACGGTGCGCCGAAGCCGGATTTCCAGCAGGCGCTCATCCGCAACATCTACGCGATCTGCAACCTGCTGTGGTGCATCGGATCGATCGCCGCGCTGGTCATCGTCATCGTCATGATGGTCACCATCGAGCAGTCCCCGATCAAGCAGGGCTGGCACGACCGGATCGCCGGCGGCACCCAGGTGATCAAGGGCTGAGGCCGAACACTCGCAGCACCGCGAAATACCGAGGGGCGCACCCGATCACGGGTGCGCCCCTCGTCGTTCTCCCGGCACTCAATAGGTGTTCGACGAAGTGTTCGCGATGATGACGAAGACGATGACGAAGTACGCGACGACCAGGACGATGATGCCGACCCCGATCCAGATCCCGGCCAGCGCCATCCCGCGACCGTCCTGATTGCGCTCCTTGATCTGATTCAGCGCGATGAACCCCAGGATCACTCCGACGATCGAGGTGACACCGCAGGTCGCGAGCCCGGCCAGGGAGGTGACCAGCGAGGCGATGGCCATCCCGTTCGAACTGCGCACGGGCGGATAACCGCCGTAGGGCTGATATCCGGGCGCGGGCGGATAGGGCTGCGGGGCGGGCTGGATCGGCGCCTGGGGATAACTCGGATACGACTGCGCCTGCGGTGGCGGCGCGGCCGGATACTGCGGAGCCGAGTTGTAGGACGGCGGAGGCGGCGGCGCCGATGGCTGGCCCCCCGACTCCGACGACACACCCTCGCCGCCGTACTGCTTCCACCACTCGTCGGAATCGCCGGGATTCGTCATTCGTCCAGCCTATTCGAAGGCACCCGACTCCCGGTATCGTCAGTACCTCGTGAGCGAAACAAGACAAACGCCGGAAATCGACGAGTCTGGGCGCCCCGCGGCCGAACACGCGTCGTTCGCGCGAGCCGTGGGGAGTCCCTACACACTGATCGTGGTGGTTTTCACCACCACACTGATGATTTCGAACATCTGCGCCACCAAGGGCGTGCAATTCTTCGGCGGGCAGCATCTCTCGCTCGGACCGCTGGAGATCCTGCCGATCACCACCGACGGCGCGTTCTTCCTGTTCCCCCTGGCCTACGTCATCGGCGACATCCTCAGCGAGGTCTACGGCTTCAAGGCCGCCCGCCGCACCATCTACTACGGCTTCGGCATGCTGGCGCTGATGGTGCTGTGCTTCTGGATCGCCATCGGCCTGCCCGCAGCCGACTTCTACAGCAACCAGGACGCCTTCCGCACCGTCGCCGGGACCACCCCGCAACTGGTCGCCGCGGGTCTGGCCGGATACGTCATCGGTCAGTTCCTGAACTCGGTGACGCTGGTGCTGATCAAGGAACGCACCAAGGAGAAGCACCTGTGGGCCCGCCTGCTGGGCTCCACCGTCGCCGGCGAATTCGGCGACACCCTGGTCTTCTGCTCCATCGCCGCCACCGCGATCGGCATCAACACCTGGGGCGCATTCCTGAATTACGTTCTGGTGGGCTTCATCTGGAAGACCCTCTGCGAGGTCATCGTCATGCCGATCAGCTACCGCTGCATCGCCTACCTGAAGAAGCGCGAACCGAGCTACGCCCCGCTGGACCGCCCGGCCCTCTACAGCTGACAAGTGTCCTGCCTACGGTAATCCACTCAGGTTCAATATATTTCGGACACCCGAGCGATCGGGTGTCCGAATGATGTTGCGCCCCAATACTTCCTGGGCTACAAAAGACCACCCGACCTTGATCCCGGTCCACATACGGGCTGTCGGCCTCGCGCCTGCCGTCACAGTGTTGCGTTCCAGGGCGAAAATCGATTCGAAACGCAACAGAAGTAGCCGTTCTCTTGCATTGTGCGCTCAGAAAGCAACAGAAGTGGGCATATGCTTTCATTGTTCGATTTCGAAGGCCGGGTGCGGGACTGCATCGATTGGCTCATGCACCCCAGTGCCGCCATCGACCCCCTGGTGCGAGCGGGGATGGCGCACTATCAGTTTGAAACCCTGCATCCGTTCAACGACGGCAACGGGCGTATCGGCCGCTTGCTCATCGTGCTGCAACTGCACCTGTCGGGCGTGCTGTCGGAACCGACACTGACGGTCTCCCCCTGGTTCGAAGCCGCCGCGCCGAATACTACGACCGCCTGCTCTCGGTCAGCACGAAAGGCGACCGGGACGGATGGATCAAATTCTTCACAACCGGTGTAGGTGCGGCGGCGAATTCCACCGCGACGCAACTCACGGACCTGATCCGGGTGCAGCACGAACTGAAGACTCGAGTGCGCAAGGCCGGTTTACGCGCGGAAAACGCTGTGCGACTGGTTGATTACGCACTCGCCCAGCCGATTTTCACCATTCGCAACGTGAGTCAGCACCTCGACGTGACCCCAGCCCGCGCCAGAACCCTGGTCGCCCAACTGGTCGCCGCCGATGTCCTTCGCCGGTACGACGACAGCTCCTACGGCCGGCGCTTCACCGCACCCGACATACTCGCCATCCTGCTGCGGTGAACTGAGCCGATGCGCTCACCTGGAAATATGGACGCGAGTCCGAAGATGCTGGGCGAGTTGACGACTCAGGTAGTAGGCGTTGTGATGCGGCCCTGCCAGCGGCCGAGGGCCTCGGCTTTGAATTCGTCGTAGTAGCCGCCGTCGATACTGGCGCGAATATCGTCGACGAGGCGAATTGTGAAGCGTTCGTTGTGGATTGTGCAGAGGGTGGCGGCGAGCATTTCCTTCGCCTTGAACAGGTGGTGGATGTAGGCGCGGGTGTAGTGGGCGCAGGTGTAGCAGTCGCAGGTTTCGTCGATGGGGGTGAAATCGCGGCGGAAACGGCTGGTGTTGATGTTGAAGCGGCCCTCGGGGACGTAGATGGCGGCGTTGCGGGCGACGCGGGAGGGGTTCACGCAGTCGAAGGTGTCCGCGCCGTTCTCGATGGCGACGAAGAAATCCTCCGGTTCGCTGATGCCGAGCAGATGACGTGGTTTGTCCTCGGGCAGTTCGTCACAGCACCAGCCGACGATCGTGCCGAGATTGTGCTTCTCCAGCGCGCCGCCGATACCGTAACCGTCGAATCCCGTTCCGGCACTTCCCCGCAACGATTCCAGATCGCGACATGCCTTGCGGCGCAGATCCTCGTACTGCGCGCCCTGGATGACCGCGAACAACGCCTGATACGGCCGGTGGGTGCGTTCGACGGTCAGGCGCTCGTGCTCATCGATGCAGCGCTGCGCCCATTCGTGCGTGCGCGCCAGCGACTTCTCCTGATAGCCACGGGTATTGAACAATGTCGTGAGCTCGTCGAAGGCGAACATGATGTCCGCGCCGAGGCGATGCTGAATACCCATCGACACTTCCGGGGTGAAACGATGTTTCGCTCCGTCCAGATGCGATCGGAAAGTGACCCCGTCGTCGTCCACGACCGCGAGACGTTCTTTCCCCTTCGCGATCACCTCGTCACTCTGCACGCCGACGGCTTCCATGGCGAGCACCTTCTTGAAGCCGACCCCCAGCGACATCACCTGAAATCCGCCGCTGTCGGTGAACGTGGGCCCCGGCCAGTTCATGAACCGGCTCAATCCGCCCGCCTCGTCCACGATGTCCGACCCCGGCTGCAGATAGAGGTGATAGGCATTGGCGAGCAGCGCCTGCGCCCCGATCTCCCGCATCGTCTCCGGCAATACCGCCTTCACGGTCGCCTTCGTCCCCACCGGAATGAACGCCGGAGTGGAAATACTCCCGTGCGGCGTCCGCAATACCCCCGACCGCCCGTGCCGCCCCTCCAGCCGGGTACCGATGGAAAACGAGAAATCAGCGGGAACAGCCACCCCGCAATACTGCCAGGCAGGCAGAACACATTCGCCGCCCGGTGCGCATCGAGGTGCGCCGCTGTTCGATGACGCGGAGCGGCTGTGGCCGTCACAGCTCGGAAACCGGCGGGCACTACACCGCGTCGAGCGTATCCTCGAGGTCCTGATCCGTTGCGGCGCCTGCGAACTGGGCGCTGTAGAGCTTGTGATACTGCCCGCGGGCGGCGAGCAGTTGGGTGTGAGTGCCCTGTTCCACGATGCGGCCGGACTCCATGACGATGATCAGGTCGGCATCGCGAATCGTCGAAAGACGGTGGGCGATAACGAAACTGGTGCGATCTCGACGCAGCGCCGCCATCGCCTGCTGGACGAGCAGTTCGGTGCGGGTGTCGACCGAACTGGTGGCCTCGTCCAGGATCAGGATCGACGGTTTGGCCAGGAAGGCGCGCGCGATGGTGATGAGCTGCTTCTCCCCGGCGCTGACGCCCGAACCCTCCTCATCGATCACGGTGTCGTAGCCGTTGGGCAGCGAGTGCACGAACCGGTCGACGAAGGCGTCGCGGGCGGCTTCCAGCATCTCCTGCTCACTCGCCGCGGGATTGCCGTAGGCGATGTTCTCCCGGATCGTGCCGCCGAACAGCCAGGTGTCCTGCAACACCATGCCGATCCGGGACCGCAGGTGATCGCGGGTCAGCCGGGTGATGTCGACGCCGTCGATGGTGATGACGCCCTCGTCCACCTCGTAGAACCGCTCCAGCAGATTCACCAGCGTGGTCTTGCCCGCACCGGTCGGACCGACGATGGCCACCACGTGTCCGGGCTCGGCGACCAGCGACAGATCTTCGATGATCGGCTTGTCCGCCTCGTACCGGAACGAGACGTCCTCGAACGCCACCCGCCCGCGCTCCACCGGCCGCGAATCCTCCCGCGCCGGATCGGCGATCTGCTCGGGCGCGTCGAGGATCTCGAAGATCCGCTCGGCCGAGGCCACCCCGGACTGCAGCAGATTGATCATCGATCCGATCTGCGTGAGCGGCTGACTGAAACCCCGCGAGTACTGGATGAACGCCTGCACCTCACCCAGGGACAGACTGCCCGAGGCCACCCGCAACCCGCCGACCACGGCGATCAGCACGTAGTTGAGGTTCCCGACGAACATCATCACCGGCATGATCAGCCCGGAGATGAACTGCGCCCGGAAACTCGCCTCGTAGAGTTTGCCGTTGCGCTGGTCGAACTCCCGGCCGACCTCGTTCATCCGGCCGAACGCCGTGACCACCTCGTGCCCGGTGTACGCCTCCTCGACCTGGGCGTTGACCAGACCGGTGTACTTCCACTGATCGATGAAATGCGGTTTGGACCGCTTGGCGATCTGCGCGGTCACCACCACCGCGACCGGCACGGTGAGCAGCGCGATCAACGCCAGCAGCGGCGAGATCCAGAACATCATGATCAGGATGCCGATCACCGTCAGCACCGAGGTCACCATCTGGCTCAGCGTCTGCTGCAGGCTCTGCGACATGTTGTCCACGTCGTTGGTGACGCGGCTGAGCAGGTCACCGCGCGGATTGTTGTCGAAATAGCTCAGCGGCAACCGGTGGATCTTGTCCTCGACATCGGCGCGCAGCCGTTTGATCACGCGGTTGATCACCGTGGTGAGCAGATATCCCTGCAACCAGCCGAACACTCCGGCGCAGATGTACAGCACCAGCACCACCATCAGCACCCGGCCGACCGCGCCGAAATCCACACCGGTGCCGGGGATCACGTCCATTCCGGCCAGCATGTCGGCCATCCGGCTCTCGCCGCGCTCGCGCAGTCCGGCGATCGCCTGATCCTTGGTCAGGCCCGCGGGCAGCTGTTTGCCGATGACGCCGTCGAAGATCAGGTTGGTGGCCTTGCCGAGGATCTGCGGGCCGAGCGTGTTGAGCACGACCGCGATCACGGCCAGCGCCAGGATCACCGTGACCAGCACACGATCGGGCGCCAGGCGGCGCAGCAACCGCTTCAGCGAGGGTCCGAAGGATTTCGCCTTGGTTCCGGGAGCGCCCGGTCCGGGCATACCGGGTCTCATCGCGCGGCCTCCTCCGGGCTGTACTGCGATTCCACGATCTCGCGGTACTCACCGCACTCGCGCAGCAGTTCGTCGTGGGTCCCCTGCCCGACCACCGCGCCGTCCTCCAGCACGATGATCCGATCGGCGTCGCGGACCGTGGAAATCCGTTGCGCCACAGTGATCACCGCCGCGTCGGCGGTCTCCGGACGCAACGCCTCGCGCACCCGGGCGTCGGTGGCGACGTCGAGTGCGGAGAAACAGTCGTCGAACAGGTAGATCCGGGGTCTGCGCACCAGCGCGCGGGCGATCGCGAGCCGTTGTCGCTGACCACCCGATACCGTGGTGCCGCCCTGCGCCATCGGCGTCTGCAGTTCCTGCGGCATGGCCCGCACGAAATCCGCGGCCTGGGCGATCTCCAGGGCGTGCCACAGTTCCTCGTCGGTGGCCTCGGGTTTTCCGTAGCGCAGATTGTCCGCGATCGTGCCGGTGAACAGGTACGCCTTCTGCGGTACCAGGCCGATCTGCGCGCGCAGCACGTCCAGGTCGAGCTGGCGCACATCGACGCCGCCGACGCGAATCTCCCCGCCGGTCACGTCGATCAGGCGCGGAACGAGATTGATCAGCGTGGTCTTGCCCGCACCGGTCGAACCGACGATCGCGGTGGTCTCGCCCGGCTCGACGCGGAACCGCACATCGCGCACCACGGGTTTCTCCGCACCGGGGAAGGTGAATTCGGCCGCGGCGAATTCCACCGATCCGGGATCGCGGGTGAACGCCTGCGGCTGTCGCGGCGGGACCACCGAGGATTCGGTCTCCAGCACCGTGGAGATGCGTTCGGCCGAGACCGCCGCGCGCGGGGCCATCATCGCCAGGAACGAGGCCATCATCACGGCCATCAGAATCTGCATGATGTAGGCCAGCATCGCGGTCAACGACCCGACCTGCATGGTTCCGTCGTCGATGGCGTGCCCGCCGAACCACAGCACCGCCACCGTGGTCACATTGCTGATCAGCATGACCGCGGGGAACATCAGCGCGCTCAGGCGCCCGACGTACAGCGACGCCTTGGTCAGATCGGTGTTGGCCAGGTCGAACCGCGCGGTCTCGTGCCGTTCGCGTACGAAGGCCCGGACCACCCGGATGCCCGTGATCTGTTCGCGCAGAACACGATTCACCCCGTCGATGCGGGACTGCACGGCCCGGAAGCCGGGCACCATCCGGGAGATGATCACCGCCATGGTCAACGCCAGCACCGGCACCGCGACCAACAGGATCCAGGACAACCCGAGCGCCTGCTTCAACGCCATGACGATGCCGCCGATGCACATGATCGGCGCCATCACCAGGATGGTCACACTCATCACGACCAGCAGCTGCACCTGCTGCACATCGTTGGTGTTGCGGGTGATCAGCGAGGGCGCACCGAACATCCCGACCTCCCGCGCGGAGAAGGCGCCCACCCGGTGCAGCAGCGCCGCGCGCATATCGCGCCCGGCCCCCATCGCGGCCTGCGCGCCGAGGTACACCGAGGTCGCCGAGGCGAGGATCTGCACGCCCGAGACGAGCAGCATCCACAGCCCGGTGCGCCAGATGTAGCCGATATCGCCCTTGGTGACACCGTTATCGATGATGTCGGCGTTCAGCGTCGGTAGATAGAGCATCGCGATCACCGCGACCAGCTGCAGTACGACGACACCCGCCAGCTGGGCACGATACGGTGCGGCGAAGGTGCGAAGCAGTCGGATCAACATGATGGATGCAGGCTACCGTCTCTCGGTGGCCCGGTCCCCGAGGTTTCTCCCGAGGCGGACACGGATGACGCACCCACGTCATCGGCCTGTTCGGCAACACCGCACGAACGTGTGATTCACACCCGATTCGGTCGCGGGTCGGAGTCCTGCTCGGCGGTACCCGCGGGTCCTTCGAGGGAGGGACGCCGGGCCCAGGCGCCCGGATCGGCGGTCAGCGCGTCGACGAATTCCGGCAGCTGCCCCGTGGCGATCTGCGCGATCGACACCTCTTCCAGTACCGCACGGATGTTGACCCGCAACGCGATCCACACCTGTTGCAGCGGTTCGGCCACACCGGAGTATCGAACGTCCTCGGGACGTCGCCCGCGTACCGAGGCCAATGGCCCCTCGACCGCACGGATGACGTCGGCGATGCTGATCCGCTCGGCCGGGCGCGCGAGCCGATAACCGCCCTCGGGTCCGCGCCGACTGGTCAGCAGGCCCGCCCGGCGCAGCTGCGCGGCGGTCGCCTCGAGGATCTTCGGCGGTATCTCCTGTGCCGCGGCGATGGTTTCCGCCTTCACCGAATCATGGTGCGTGCCAAGGGAATCGGACTGCGTTCGAGCGATCTCCAGGAGTATCCGAACGGCGTTGTCGACCCGCGGCGAGATGTGCACGGCCTACTCCCCGGCGAGGGCGCCGAGCGCCGCGTTCAGCAGGACTCGTTCGATCAGCTCGTCGTCGGCGCCGGGTGCGAGTTCGCGCGACCAGAACACCGAGGTGAGCATCTCCAGTGCGGCACTGGCCCGCAGCATCGCCGCGTCGTCCGCACCGGGACCGGCCAGCCAGGTACACAGTCGCCGGTTGTTATCGATGATGTCCGGGTAGAGATCGCTGATCGCGTTGAGGATCGTGACGCTGTCCCGCACGCACATCGCGCCCGCGGTGCGATTGCGCAACAGCACCCCCAACTGGGCCGAGAGCACCTCGCGAACGGTCGACGAATTGTGCTCGAGCCCCTCGGCGACATCGACGTTGGCCCGCAGTTCGTCGAAGATCGGCCGGATGACCGCAAGGAGTAGATCGAGCTTCGAAGCGTAGTGATAGTAGAGCGACGCCTTTGTGATTCCTACCGCATCTGCGACCTCGCGCAGGCTCGTCTGATCGAATCCCTTGGCGGAGAACAGGCGGATCGCAGCGTCCCGAATCGCGTCCTTGGTACTTCTACCTGCGGCGACCGATCCGGCAGAACTGCGCGTTGCCATTGTGCGATCCTCTCATCCCCCTACGCGGCGCGGGCGAACGTGGCCAAGTCGAGGTTGTTGCTCCGTTTACGGCTCGGTAGTCTACCTACCGCACGGTAGGCAGGAAAAACTCGTGGAGGCGGTACGCACGGCGGCCGCACAAAGGCTGCCTACACATCTCGCCCAGCACACGACCCAGCGATCGCTAGGAGAAACCGCTCGTGTCCGTATACCTCTACCGGTGGGGCAAGTTCGCCTACCGCCGGAAATGGATCGTGTTACCGGTCTGGCTCCTGATCTTCCTGATCATCGGCGGGCTCGGTCTCGGGCTGAAGCAGCCGGTGAAGGATGATTTCAACATCCCGAACCTGCCGTCCCAGCGGGCGACGGACATCCTCGACAAACAGTTCCCCGGCATGTCGGCGCAGTTCAGCTTCGACGCGGTCACCGGCACCTATGTGATCGGCGCACCGGCCGGACAGAAGCTCACCGATCCCGCGAACCGTGCCGCGGTCACCGAACTGGTGCAGAAGCTGGGCGATCTGAACATCGTCGCCCACACCAAGACGCCGATGAATCCGACCGGCGCCGTGATGAATCCGATCGACGCCGCGGACAAGATGGGCTGCCTCACCGGCGACCGCGCCGACGCGGCGTTCGTCGCGCGCTGCGGCCTGGCCCCGCTGAACGTCCTGGGCAAGGGCGACGGCTCCACCGCACCCGCGGACACCGTTGCGTACCTGCAGGTTCCGTTCAGCATCAAGAAGTTCTCCGACATCACCGCCGCCGACCGCAAGGCCGCGTACGACGTGGCCGACGTCGCCCGCAGCGCCGGGCTGACCGTCGAGATGGACGGCACCATCGCGCAGAACAACGCCATCGACACCGGCGCCTCGGAGATGGTCGGCTACGTCGTGGCCTTCATCGTGATGATGATCGCGTTCGGCGCGCTGCTGGCCGCCTTCGTACCCATCCTGACCGGCATCGTCGGCGTGGGCGCGGCCTCGGCGCTGATCATGGCCGGCACCTCGATCGCGAACATCCCCAGCTTCACCACGATTCTGGCCTCGATGATCGGCATCGCGCTGTCCATCGACTACGCGCTGTTCATCGTCTCGCGTTACAAACACGAACTGGCGATACAGGATTCGCCCGAGGAGGCGGCCGGCACCGCGATCGGCACGGCCGGTTCCGCGGTGGTGTTCGCGGGCCTGACGGTCATCATCGCGCTGTGCGGCCTGAGCATCGTCGGGGTCAGCTTCCTGACCTGGATGGGTCTGGGCGGCGCGCTCGCGGCGGCGTTCGCGATCATGGTCGCGCTGACGCTGCTGCCCGCACTGATGGGCGCGTTCGGCAAATACCTGTTCAAGCCGAAGCTGCCGCTGGTCGCCAAACACGACCCCGAGGACGCCTCCTCGGTCACCAACGGCATGCGGTTCGGCCGCCTGATCGGCCGGATGCCCGCGGTGACGCTGGTGCTGAGCATCGTCGTGCTGGGTCTGTTCGCATTGCCCGCCGCCAAGCTGAGCCTGGGCCTGCCCGGTGAGGACAGCCAGCCCACCACCAGCACCGTGCGCAAGGCATACGACCTGCGCACCGAGGGATTCGGCGTGGGCAGCAACGGAATTCTGACCATCGTCGCAGATCTGAGCGGTGTCGCACCCGAGCAGCGCCAAGCCGCGCTGACCGCGCTGCACGACAAGCTGGCCGGCTACCCGGGGATGGATTTCGTCACCCCGGCGGCCACCAACGTCGTCGATCAGGCCACCCAGGCTCCGGACTACACGCATTCGACGGGTGCGCGGTTGTCGGCGGTGCCCAAGACCGGGCCGAACGACAAGGCCACCCAGGATCTGGTCAAGAACGCGCGCAGCGCGGAGAACCAGTTCAAGTCCCAGTACGGGATGGAATACGGCATCACGGGCACCACCGCGATCTACGCCGATGTGTCCAGTGCGTTGCTCGGCAAGATCGTGCCCTATATGGCGATCGTGGCCGCGGCGGCGTTCATCCTGCTGATGCTGGTGTTCCGCTCGATCCTGGTGCCGCTGACCGCGGCCCTGGGCTTCCTGTTGTCGATGGCCGCGACCTTCGGTGCGACCGTGCTGATCTTCCAGGAGGGCAAGCTCGGGCTGGTCAAGGAGACCCATCCGCTGGTCAGCTTCCTGCCGATCATCCTGATCGGCCTGGTATTCGGCCTGGCCATGGACTACCAGGTGTTCCTGGTCTCGCGAATGCGTGAGGAATACACCCACGGCAGGTCGCCGAAGGAGGCCGTCGTGGCGGGCTACCACCACGGCGCTCGGGTGGTGACCTCGGCCGCGGTGATCATGATCTCGGTGTTCGGCGGATTCGTCATGATGCCCGACGTGACGGCGAAGTCGATGGGCTTCGCGCTGGCCGCGGGCGTGCTGTTCGACGCCTTCCTGGTGCGCATGGTGCTGATTCCGTCGCTGCTGGTGCTGCTGGGCCGTTCGGCCTGGTGGCTGCCCAAGTGGCTGGATCGGATCCTGCCCGATATCGACGTCGAGGGCACGAAACTGCGTGCGCTGCAGGAGCGGGAGCGCGAGGCGGCGCGGGAGCGCGAGCCCGTACCGGTCGGCTGATCACGCGAGAGAACGCCGCGGCCCCGCACTCACGAATTGGGTGCGGGGCCGCGGCATTTCGTCGACGACTCAGTCCAGCTGCGGCGCGACCTCGGACGCGAAGAATTCGATGTGCTCGAGGTCCGCGAGGTCCAGCACCTGCAGGTACACCCGGGTGATGCCGGTCTCCTCACGGTAGCGGCCGATCTTGTCGACGATTTCCGCCGGCGACCCGGCCAGGCCGTTCTGCCGCAATTCCTCCGGTTCGCGGCCGATTGCCGCTGCGCGACGGGCGATTTCGGCATCGTCGCGACCCGTGCACAGCACCTGCGCGACCGAGCGGATGATCTCACCGGGATCGCGACCGATCGCCCGAGCCGCCGCGTCCACGCGCTCGCCCTGCGCCTTGGCCGTGGCGACGTCGGCGAACGGCAGATTGAACTCCTGGGCGAAGCGGGCCACCAGCTCCGGGGTGCGCTTCTTGCCGGAGCCGCCGATGATCACCGGCGGCCGCGGCCGCTGCGTCGTCTTGGGCAGGGCCGGGGCGTCCTGGAGCCGGTAGTGCTTACCGGCGTAGTCGAAACTCTCGCCCTCGGGGGTCTCCCACAGGCCGGTGATGATCTCGAGCTGTTCGGCGTACCGGTCGAACCGCTCCTTCACCTCGTACAGCTCGATGCCGTAGGCGGTGTGCTCGTCGGCGAACCAGCCTGCGCCCAAGCCGAATTCGACTCGTCCGCCGGACATCTGGTCGACCTGCGCCACCGAGATGGCCAGCACCGAGGGGTGGCGGAAAGTGGCGGCGGTGACGAGGGTGCCGAGCCGGATCCGGGAGGTCTCGCGGGCCAGGCCCGCCAGGGTGATCCACGCGTCGGTGGGGCCGGGCAGCCCGGACACCTCGCCCATCTTCAGAAAGTGATCGGACCGGAAGAACGCGTCGTATCCGGCGTCCTCGGTAGTCTTGGCGACCCGCAGGAGATCGTCGTAGGTTGCGCCTTGCTGGGGTTCGGTAAAGATCCGTAGGTCCACGAGCTTCCACCGTACGCCCACGATCCCCCGAACTCTGCGGACAGAACCTGTCCGGTTTCATCCCTAGCCTGGCAGAAGCCGGGGGATCCGCCTCCGACGCCGACCGGAAGGGCACTGCCGTGAACCTCGTCTCGATCCGCCTCATCACCGATGACGTCCGCCGACTGGCCGAGTTCTACGAACTGGTGACCGGTGTCGAAGCCGCCTGGGCCACGCCGGATTTCGCGGAGATCGTGACTCCGGCCGGAACGCTCGCACTCGGAAGCACC
Source organism: Nocardia jiangxiensis NBRC 101359 (assembly GCF_000308615.1). GTDB lineage: Bacteria > Actinomycetota > Actinomycetes > Mycobacteriales > Mycobacteriaceae > Nocardia > Nocardia jiangxiensis. The sequence goes on along the minus strand of NZ_BAGB01000005.1, from coordinate 6,522 downwards.
CGAACCGTGGCGCTTTTCGGGCCCGGCAGCGCGCGCCCGGCCGACAATCACACCGCGATCATCGAATTCCTGGTCCCGGACGTGGACGCCGAATATCGCCGACTGCGCGCTGCGGTAGCGGATTTCGTGAACGAGCCGACGACCATGCCGTGGGGAAATCGGGCGCTGCTGCTGCGCGATCCGGACGGCAATCTGGTCAACCTCTTCACCCCGGTCACCGAGGCGGCCATCGCGAAATTCGCGGCCCGCTGAACTCCCCCTCCCCTTTCAACATATATCGCACCCCGGGGCTTGCGGCAAGGCCCGGGGGGTGCCGCAGAATAGGCGGCCGAAGCCAGAACCTGCGGAAATCCGGAATCAGCGCGGCGTATTGCCGTGCCCGACGACGGGGCCGCACGGCGACTGGGTGGGTGAGAATTGGGCGAATGGGTGGTTCATGTTCGATGTGATCATTGCCGGGTGCGGACCGACCGGCGCGATGCTGGCCGCCGAACTGCGGCTGCACGAGGTGCGGGTACTCGTCGTGGAGTCCGAACCCGAGCCCGTGCCGTTCGTGCGCGCACTCGGACTGCATATTCGCAGTATCGAACTGATGGCGATGCGCGGGCTGCTGGATCGTTTTCTCGAACGCGGAAAACAGCATCCGACCGGTGGTTTCTTCGCCGCCATCACCAGACCCGCGCCCGAGGGCCTGGATTCCGCGCACGCCTATGTGCTCGGCATTCCGCAGCCGATCATCGATCAACTGCTCACCGAACGCGCGATCGAACTGGGCGCGCAGGTCCGGCGCGGTTGTACCGTGACCGGTTTCGAGCAGGACGACGAGGGGGTGACAGTCGAACTGGCCGACGGTGAGCGGCTGCGTTCGAAGTATCTGATCGGCTGCGACGGCGGGCGCAGTACGGTGCGCAAACTGCTCGGCGTCGGCTTCCCCGGTGAACCCGCGCGCACCGAGACGCTGCTGGGCGAGATGGAAGTGGGAGTGCCGCAGGAGGAGGTCACCGCCAAGGTGACCGAAATCCGGGAGACCGTCAAGCGATTCGGCCTCGGCACCCGCGACGGGCAGATCTATCGCGTCGTGGTCCCCGACCTCGAGGTCAGCGAGCGCAAGAAACCGCCCACCCTGGAGGATTTCAAACAGCGGCTGCGCGCCATCGCCGGAACCGATTTCGGCGTGCACTCCCCGCGCTTCCTGTCCCGCTTCGGTGATGCCACCCGGCTGGCCGAGCATTACCGGGTGGGCCGGGTGCTGTTGGCCGGTGACGCCGCGCATATCCATCCGCCCACCGGCGGTCAGGGCCTGAACCTGGGCGTTCAGGACGCGTTCAACCTCGGCTGGAAACTGGCCGCGCAGATCGGCGGCCGGGCTCCTGAAACCCTGCTGGACACCTATGAGGCCGAACGTCGGCCGGTCGCCGCGGAGGTGCTGAACAACACCCGCGCCCAGATGGAACTGCTGTCCACCGAACCGGGGCCGCAGGCGGTGCGCAAACTGCTCACCGAACTGATGGAGTTCGACGAGGTGAACCGCTACCTCATCGAGAAGATCACCGCGATCGGCATCCGCTACGACTTCGGCGAGGGCCCCGATCTGCTCGGCCGCCGCCTGCGCGATATCGATCTGAAACAGGGCCGTCTCTACGACCGGATGCACCGGGGCCGCGGACTGCTCCTGGACCGCACCGAGACCCTCTCCGTCGACGGCTGGTCCGACCGGATCGACCTGATCGCGGATCCCACTGCGGCACTGGATGTTCCGGCCGCTCTGCTGCGGCCCGACGGCCACATCGCCTGGATCGGCGAGAACCAGCAGGACCTGAACGACCACCTGTCCCGCTGGTTCGGCAAGCCCACCGACTGATTCTCGACGCCCGCGCCGGTCGGCGGCGCACCGGTTCCGGCGCAACGCTTTTCGAAGCCGGACCGAGTTCGCCGCCGACCTCCGAACGTCAGCCGTTCTCGGGATATGTTGCGGTTGCCTGGATTTCGACGAGGAGTTCCGGACTGGCCAGGCCGTCGACGCCGATGATGGTCCAGGACGGGTAGGGCGCGTCGATGAAACGCTGTTTGGCGGTGAGGAATTCGGGCAGATTGTGACGGATGTCGACGTGATAACTGGTGACGTCGACCAGGGCGGTGAGGTCGAGGTTCTCCTGGCGGAGAATCTCCTCGATGCGGCGCAGGGCCAGTTCGGTCTGCTCCTCGACGGTTTCACCGGCGGTTCCATCGGGGCGCCGGCCGATCTGACCGGAGATGAACAGCAGCCCGTGGGCGCGGACCGCGGCGGAATGGCCGAAGCGCGCGAAGGCATCGATGGTCTTCCCGAAAGCTTCTGTGCCCTCCGGGATTTCGACGGTCTGAATGGTCATGGTGATACTTCCCTTCTTCGTCAGTCGCCCCATCGGGACGTTCGGCAGGAGTGCTCCAGCCTGGTGCGGCCGAAGATTTCGCGTTCGCGCAGGAATTCGCCCGGAATCGCGTATCGCGGTGCGTTTTTCGGATTCTTCGCGGCCTGCGCGACGATCGCGTCGGTGAGCGAGCGGACCATGTCCAGTCGCGGATAGGCGGTGTGCACGATCTCGGCCTGCTCCTCGGTGAGATCCGCGAGCGGTTCCGCGCCCAGCGGACCGCCGAAATCCACGGCGACACCCTCGCGCACGAGCACGCACAGCACTCCGCGACGTTCCGCGATACCCGGCGAGGTGTGCAGGGCGATGGCCTGCCAGACCTGATCGGCCTCGGTCTCGCCGATACCGCGTTCGCGCAGGAATGCCGCGGCCCGGTCCGCGCCTTCGACCTCGAACCGCTGGATGTGCGGGCCGTCCGGGGCGACGCCGAGGTCGTGCATCGTGGCCGCGGCGAACAGCAGGTCGTCGTCGTAGTCGCGGCCCGCGGCCAGGGCCCGGCGCGCGGCCGCCAGCCGGGCGAACAGATAGGTGCGGATGCTGTGGTTGAACACCGAGGTCGATTCCGCCGCGCGGATGAGGTGCACGACGGCATCGGCGAGCGGTGTGCGCGGTAGTGCGATCAGGTCGCGGGCCGGGTCGGTCATGATCTCCAGCCTGCCGTTCATCGGCCTGACCTGGCGAGTGGCAAATTTGCCCCGTTTGGTTAGGATATTGCCATGGGTGTGCATCGAGTCGCGGTGCTGGCGCTGGACGGGGTCACGCCGCTGGACCTGTCGATTCCGGCGCAGATCTTCAGTGCCCGTTCGGAGACGCCCTACGAGATGACGCTGTGCGCTCTCACACCGACGGTGCGCACGAGCGTCGGTTTCACCGTGGCCGCCGCGGGAGGTCCCGCGCAGGTGCGCGCCGCCGACACCGTGATCGTGCCGGGCTGCGAACCACCCGGCCGCCCGCCCGAGGCCGCGATCGAGATGTTGGCGCAGGTCCGTGATCAGGGCAAACGCATGGTGTCGATCTGCACCGGGGCGTTCACGCTGGCCGCCGCGGGCATCCTGGACGGGCTGCGCGCCACCACCCACTGGCAGTACATCGACGACTTCGAACAGGACTTCCCGGCGGTGCGCGTGGAGCGCGACGTGCTGTACGTGGACGAGGGCGAGGTGCTCAGCTCCGCCGGTGTGTGCTGCGGTATCGACCTGTGCCTGCACATCGTGCGTCGCGATCTCGGCGCGGTGACGGCCAATCGGATCGCCCGCGGCGTGGTGGCCGCACCGCATCGTGAAGGCGGTCAGGCCCAGTACGTCCCCGCACCCGTTCCGGTGGCCGGTGAGACGTCGCTGTCCGATACCCGCGGCTGGGCCCTGCAACGTCTCGGCGAACCACTCACCCTGCGCCTACTCGCCCGGCACGCGGGTGTATCCCAACGCACCCTCATGCGTCGTTTCGCCGAGGAGACCGGCACGACCCCGCTGCAATGGCTGCTCAACGCCCGTCTCGGCCGCGCCCGCGAACTCCTGGAAACCACCGATCACCCCATCGATCACATCGCCCGCGACTGCGGCCTGGGCACCGCCGCCAACCTGCGCCTGCACTTCCGCCGCGCCCTCGGCACCACCCCCACCACCTACCGCCGCACCTTCACGCGCTAGCCGAAGACGCACTACCGCAATATATTTTGCCTCACAGAAAAGTGATCAACCCCGGGAAATTTCCGAGTCGAACACCCGTCCGGCTTCGACCTGTCACCCTGGATCCGGCACGTCACGAGATCGACCACACGCCTCAGCGCATGCCGAATCGAAGGTGCGCCGAAGCAGCTCCGGTCTCAGCGGTGCAGGGCGGTTTCGTGCTGTAGCCGCGCGAGCTTGCCAGGGTTGCGCACGGAGTAGAGCCCGGTGATGAGGCCGTCGTCCAGGCGCAGCGCCAGGACGGTGTCGATCCGGCCATCGATGCGCAGCAGGAGTGCCGGGTGGCCGTTGATGTGAGCCGGTTCGGGTGCTCGGGCGGCCAGATTGCCCAGTCCGGCGGCAAGCGCGGCGGTGACCGCTTCGGCTCCGACGATGGGAGACAGGGCGGCTCGGGCGACGCCGCCGCCGTCACCGAGGAATACGACGTCGGGGGCGAGGATGTCGAGCAGGTGTTGCAGGTCGCCGGTGTCGACCGCGCGCTGGAATGCCGCCAGCGCGGCCCGGGTGTCCGCGGCGGACACGTTTCCGCGCGGGCGGCGGGCCGCGACGTGCGAGCGGGCCCGGTAGGCGAGCTGGCGCACCGCGGTCGGGGTCTTGTCCACGGCCTCGGCGATCTCCTCGTAGTCCAGATCGAACACCTCACGCAGTACGAAGACCGCCCGCTCGATCGGCAGCAGCGTTTCCAGGACCAGCAGCATCGCCATCGAGACGTGTTCGGCCAGTTCGACATCCTCGGCGACATCGGGTGCGGTGAGCAGGGGTTCGGGCAGCCAGGGGCCGACGTAGGACTCCTTGCGGCGGCCGAGGGTGCGCAGCCGGTCCAGTGCCCGGCGGGTGGTGATCCGGATCAGATATGCGCGCTGGTCCCGGACGGTGTCCAGGTCGACGCCGGTCCACCGCAGCCAGGTCTCCTGTAGGACGTCTTCGGCGTCGGCGGCCGAGCCGAGCAGTTCGTAGGCGACGGTGAACAGCAGATTACGGTGTGCGACAAAGGTTTCGGTGGCCAGGTCCGGGCGGCGGCTGTCGGGATCGTGCGATGTGGTGCGCGTCGTGTCTGCCATGGCTGCTGCTTTCTCTGGACGGTCTCCCCCATCCGACGCCGGACACCGCCGCGTCGTAACAGGAAATCGGCGTGGTCCACCTCACACCGCGACGCCGTTATGCCGGTCGGCCGGTCGCCGTCTTGTGGTCGTCCAATCCGACACCGCAAGTGAGGAACACCCGATGGAACCCCGTTTCGACCTGAATGCCAACCAGCTCGGCGCCGAGATCGGCAAGCGCTTCGCCAACACCAGCGCATCGATCATGCGGTCGCCGCTGCCGAAATCCCTGATCGAACTGGTCGAGCTGCGCGCCAGTCAGATCAACGGCTGCGGATACTGCGTCGATGCCCACGCCAAGGAGCTGGCCGCCGGCGGCGAGCCCGCCGTGCGAATCAACCTGGTCGCCGCCTGGCGCGAGGCCACGGTGTTCACCGAGGCCGAACAGGCCGCGCTGGCCCTGGCCGAAGAGGGCACCCGGATGGCCGATGCCGACCACGGTGTCAGCGACGACACCTGGGCCCGGGTGCGCGAGCACTTCGACGACGATCAGATCGCCGCACTGGTCTACCTGGTCGCCATGATCAACGCCGCCAACCGGCTGTTGGTGATCACCCGGACCAAGGGCGGCTCCTACCAACCGGGCACCTTCGCCGCCGCGGCGAACTGACCCCGAGCGGCTCCCGCCGACGCTGCTCGGCCGCACCGGATTCCGCCGCGGAGTCCGGTCGGCCGCGGCTACGCTCCTGGAGATGGTTCCGCTGTCGCATATCGCCGCCTTCGCGGTCGCCGCCTCGATCCTGATCATCATTCCCGGCCCCAACGTGCTGTTCGCCATCGGCCGGGCGCTGAGTCTGGGCCGCCGGTCCGCGGTTCTGTCGGTCGCCGGTGGTGTCAGCGGATCGTTCGTGCCGCTGGTCGCGGTGTCGTTCGGTCTGGGCGCGGTACTGATGGCCTCGGCGATGCTCTTCCTGATCGTGAAGGTCGTCGGGGCCGCGTATCTGATCTACCTGGGCATCACGACGATCCGGCAGCGCAAGAAGCTCGCGGCGGCACTGCAATCGAAGGCCCCCAGCGCCGACGGCCGCCGGGTTTTCCGGCAGGGATTCGTCGTCGGGGCCACCAATCCCAAGACGATCGTGTTCTTCGCCGCCGTCCTTCCACAGTTCGCGGAACCGAGCCGAGGAGCACTGCCCGCGCAGCTGCTGACTCTGGGCGCGGTATTTCTTGCGATCCAAGCGCTTTCGGACGGCACCTGGGCACTGCTGGCGGCAACGGCGCGCTCCTGGTTCGCTCGTTCGCCCCGTCGCCTCGAAACCATCGGCAGCACAGGCGGATTGATGATCATCGGGGTCGGCGCCGGGATGGCATTGACTGGCGCGAACT
>NZ_BAGB01000006.1 GCF_000308615.1 Nocardia jiangxiensis NBRC 101359 | reverse complement strand
GTCTTCGAAGCGATCCGCACCCAGAAGACCAACTGGTAACACCACATCCGAATCCGCAGGCCCGGAGCGCCTCGGCACTCCGGGCCGTCGCGTATCCGAACGACTGAGCGCAACCACCAACGCGCCCAGCGGCGAAGCGTCTCCGTCCGCCGGAACTTGCCCGCGAAGCGATAGGCAAAACCACAACACCCCAAGCTTTTTCGGCGCGGCTCGCCGTTCGGCGGCTGTCGTGTACGCGACGAAGGAGCAAGCGGCGGCCGCTGAATGCAGCGCCGTAAAACAGCCGGAGCGAAGCGGGAGGCCGAAAATACCGAGGCCGAAGATACAGCTAGCCTTCTGGGTGGCAGAACTCGCACGACGCCGCCGTGTTGGCGACGGCAATGGCGGCTCGTCCGCACGGTTCGGCGTTAGTGTTGCGGCGGGCGTACTCGACGGAGTGCGGCGCGGACGCAACCGCGAGCTGCCGTTGAGCAGAGCCTAGGCCGGACAGCACAGGGACAGGGAGAAGGGTCGAGCATTGAGCTTCACACAGGGCGGTAACGGGCAGGGCGCCGAAAGTGGCCGGGCCATTACCTCTATTCCGCTGTCCGAGGTCGACACCACGCGCACCGCGAGCATCGGAGACCTGGTTCGCGATGCCACCGAACAGATGTCGACCCTGGTCCGCGCCGAGGTGGCGCTGGCCAAGGCCGAGGTGACCGGGGAAATCCGCAAGGGTCTGCAGGGCAGCGTCTTCTTCATCGTCGCGCTGACGATCCTGCTGTTCTCGACCTTCTTCTTTTTCTTCTTCCTCGCCGAACTGCTCGACGTGTGGCTCTACCGCTGGGCGGCCTTCCTGATCGTGTTCGCGCTGATGATCGTGGCCACCGTGGCGTTCGCGGTGCTCGGCTACATGAAGGTGCGCAAACTTCGGGCGCCGGCCAAGACCATCGAATCGCTGAAGGAGACGCGGACCGTGCTGCCGCAGGGACTCGGCGCACATGCGTCGGATGTCAACGATGCGGTCGACACGTCCGGCCGCTAGCGCGCCGATTACGCTTTCCGGCGTGTCGTCTATTCCGAGTCCGGATCCGTCGAGCGTCCGCTACGACGGACCGTGGATCCATAAGGACGTGCATGCCAACGGCATTCGATTCCACATCGCCGAGGCGGCGCCCACCTCCGGATCCGGCGTGCGCGGAGACGATACGGCGGAGACCGATACCCCGCTGGTTCTGCTGCTGCACGGATTCGGCGATTTCTGGTGGTCCTGGCGGCATCAGCTGACCGGCCTGGCCGACCTCGGGTACCGCGCGGTCGCGGTCGATCTGCGTGGATACGGCGATTCGGACAAGCCACCGCGCGGCTACGACGGCTGGACCCTCGCCGGTGACGTCGCCGGACTCATCCGCGCGCTGGGCCACACCGACGCCACCCTGGTCGGCCACGCCGAGGGCGGACTGGTGTGCTGGGCGACCGCGGTCCTGCATCCGCGGCTGGTGCGCTCGATCGCGGTGGTGAGCTCGCCGCATCCGGTAGCGCTCAAACAGGCCGTGCTGCGCGACGGACGGCAGCGCCGGATGTGGCTGCCGAACTTCCTGCGCTATCAACCGCCGCGCTACGGCGAACGTCTGCTGACCACCCGGGACGGATTCGAGGTGGAACGGCTGCTGCGGCAGCGGGCCGGAACCGACTGGGCCGGATCGGCAGATTTCGTCGACACCGCCCGCCGGATGCGCGCGGCCATCCGCATCTCCGGCACCGCGCACTGTGCCCTGGAATATCAGCGCTGGGCGTTCCGCAGCCAGTGGCGTCCCGACGGCCACCGGTTCATGTCCGCGATGCGCGAACCGGTCCGCATCCCGGTCCTGGCCCTACACGGCGAATCGGACGGCTACATCCTCGACGCCACCATGCGCCGCGGCCAAGGCCTCTCCCCCGACCGCCGAATCGTATCCCTCACCGGCGCAGGCCATTTCGCCCATCAGGAGAGACCACAGGAAGTCACCGCCGAACTGGCAAAACTCCTATCTTGAACCGTTAAGGGCGACAACCGATCTCGCCCTGGCTATCTCAGCTCAGGACGCACTGGCCGGTGCCCACGGCGGCCGTGCGGCCTGCCGCGGCGTCGAGATCGGACCTGACCTCCTTCAAGGTCAGCACATATCCGGTGTCCTCGTCGGTGACGGCCGCGCCGAACACCACGCCCAGCACGTCACCCTGCGTATCCACCAGCGGCCCACCGGAATTGCCCGCCCGGACCTTGCCGCGCACGGTGTAGACCTCGCGCTCGACGGTATCGCTCTTGTAGATGTTGGGTCCGGTCAGATTCAGCGTCTCGCGCACGCGCGCCGCGCTGGCAGTGTACGGTCCGCCGCCCGGATAACCGAGCACGATCGAACTCTCACCCGAGGTCGCGGCACCCGAAGCCAGCGGAATCACCGGCGCCTGCAGACCGGGCACGTCCAGCACCGCCACATCCTTGGACGGATCGAACAGCACCACGGTGGCATCCAGCGGCCCCTTGGCGGTATCCACCTGCAGGGAATTGGTTCCGGCGACCACGTGCGCGTTGGTCATGATCCGCTCGGGGGCGACGACGAAACCCGAACCCTCCAGCATCCGCTGACAACTCGACGCGACACCGCGGATGCGCAACACGCTGTGCTGCAGGTTGACCGCGACCGGACTGTCGAGCACGCTCCCGTCCGGCGGGGCGACCGCGGCGATCGGCGCGCGACTGAACGGACCGATCACATCCGGCAGTCCGGAGGTGTTGAGCAGTTGGGAGAACTCGTTGGGCACCCGGCGCAGCCAGTTCGGCGCGACCTTGTTGACCTCCGAGAGCACCCGCGAACCGTTCACCGCAGCCGCGATCGCCGGTTGCGAGGAGGAGGCCAGCGGCAGCGCCAGCAGCCAGGCGGTGGCCAGGACCGCGACCAGTTGCAGGCACGCGCCCACCACGCTGTCCACGGCGCGGATGAACGTGTTGTGCATCCCGCTGCGGGCCGCGCGGCCCAGCACCATGCCGGCCACCTCGCCGACGATCACCAGCGCCACGATCAGCACCACGCCGACCAGGACGCGTTTGCGGCCCTCGGCGATGTGGATCAGGATGTGCGGCGCGATCAGGATGCCCGCCACCGCGCCCAGGATCACGCCCAGGAAGGCCAGTGCGGAAGCCACCGCACCCTGCCGCCAGCCCGAGGAGGCGGCCAGCAGCGCGATGATCACAACCGCGATATCGAGCCAGTCCGACGAGGTCATCGTGTCCTCCCCACTGCCGCCGATGGCCGCAGCCCTGCCGGCCGCGAACCCGACCGACTCATAACGTCATCCCAACTGCCTCGAGCGCGGCCTGCAGATCACGCACGTCGTGCGGATCCCATTCGCGCTCCCATCCCGAAACCGCCAGCAGACCGGCCAGTACACCGGCGGTGAATCCCCAGACGAGCATGCTGTCGACCTCGAACGCCGGGCTCATGTACCCCAGCGGATGTCGCACCACGAACCGATTCGCCGGATCGATCAGGTCCGCGATCCGCACTCGCGCCACCCGCGCGGCCTCGGTCTCGCTGACCACCCGCACCTCGCCGGGCGTGCGCCAGTACGCGAGCACCGGCGTCACGTCGAACCGCGAGGGCGGCACGAAGATCTTCGGCAGCACCGCGAGCGGATCCACGCCCGCGCGATCCAGACCGGTCTCCTCCCATGCCTCGCGGAGCGCGGTGTCGACCGGGCCGCGATCGCCGGATTCCACGCCGCCGCCGGGAAAGGCGACCTGGCCGCGATGCTGGCGCAACGTGGCCGCGCGCTGGGTGAGCAGCACATCCGCATCGGCGGGCAGTCCACCGGGCGCCGACGGGTCGGCTTCGGGCGAACCGCCGAACAGGACGAGCACCGACGCCTGACGCGGGCGCATCGCCGCGGCCGCGACCTGCCTCATCGCCGTCCGATTCAGCACCGGGTTGGTCCCGGTCGGGTCGGCCGGTTTGCGTTCGACGACGCCGCGCAGCCAGAACGGGATACCCTCGGTCACCAGATCCGGGCGCGCGCCGGACTCCTCGCGCCCCTCGCGGTCGCGCACTTTGCCTCCTCCGGCCTCGTCGCCGTGATCACCGCCCGCGGCGGCCGGGCTGCCCGCGGCAGCCGTATCGGACCGGTCTCGAGCACGGTAGCCGCATCCGACACCGTGCGCGCGACGGCCACCCCGATCGCGGTCGGTCATGCACGCACCCCCAGTTCGGTGGCGACCGTCTCGCTGATGTCCGCGACGTCGGCGAACGGGCGCGATACGACCTTCGCGATCGAACCGTCGGCACGGACCAGCACCGAGATCGGCAGCGCCGGAACCGCGCCGACCGCGGTCCGCACCCGGCCGTCGCCGTCCTGCACGCCGGGCAGATGAACCTTCAGATCCTGCAGCCGGGCCAGGGCCATCGACTCGTTCGGATCGCTGTGCACGGTGAGCACCGTCATCGCCGAGCCGACGCGATCGGCGAACTGCTGCAACGCGGGCAGTTCCTCGGCGCAGGGCCCGCACCAGTACGCCCACAGATTCAGCAGGGCGGGTTTACCGGCCAGCGCGGCGCCTAGATCCACCTGCCTGCCGTTCGCCAGGCAGTCCAGGCCGATACCGGCCAGCGGCCCCTTCTCCGGACCCGGCGCGGTGGTCGTCGGGCAATCGGCCAGGGCAGCGGCCGAGCGCTGCCCGCTGCTCACTGCGGCGGGCACCTTCGCGGCGGTCGCCGTTGCGCCGGGACGGTTTTCGTGGACTCCGCGAGGCCACAGCGCCACCGCGAGCGCGACGATCACGATCAAACCGACGAATGTCCATCGCCAGGCCGTGGGAATCGACCTCACCGGCCCACCAGTTCGAGCAGATGCTCCGCCTCCGGTCCCTTGACCAGCGCGGCCGCGGCGACCGGATCGGTCGGACCGGTCCCGAAGGACGGGCAATCCTTGGCCAGCAGGCAGGCGCCGCACGCGGGTTTGCGGGCATGACACACCCGGCGACCGTGAAAGATCACCCGGTGCGAGAGCATGGTCCACTCCTTGCGCTCGATCAGCTCGCCGACGATGTGCTCGACCTTGACCGGATCCTCCTCGGTGGTCCAGCCCCAGCGCCGGACCAGCCGCCCGAAATGCGTGTCCACCGTGATACCCGGCACATCGAAGGCATTGCCCAGAATGACATTCGCAGTCTTGCGACCGATTCCCGGCAATTTGACCAATTCGTCCAGATTTCCGGGGAGTACGCCGTCGTGCCGTTCCAGCAGAGCCTGGCCCAGACCGATCAGCGAGGACGCCTTGTTGCGATAGAAGCCGGTCGGGCGGATGTACTCCTCGAGTTCGGTGCGATCGGCCTCGGCATAGCCGCGCGCATCACGGTAGCGGGCGAACAGCGCGGGCGTGGTCATATTCACCTGCACATCGGTGCATTGCGCGGAAAGGATTGTGGCGACCGCCAATTCGAGCGGGTTCGTGAAATCGAGCTCGCAGTGCGCATCCGGGAATGCCAGCGTGAGTGTCCGATTCATCCGACGCGCCCGGCGTACCAGGCCGAGCCTGGTCTCGGCAGCGAATTTGGCCGTACGAGAAGCGGACGTGTCGCGCCGCCGCGGTTCGGCGGCGGCGCTGGGAGCGGTGGCGGCGGGTTTACGCACTCGTCCACCATACGGAACCCCTCCGACAACAGCCCGTCAATGAGTCGTGCGACCCGGGGAAATCGGCTCGATCGCGGGTGCGACAGCCACGTTCACAGCGTGATCGAGGCGACAGAGAATGCCTCCCGTGTTCCATCTGAGACCTTCTCCGTGTTTACTCCTCGATATGCAAGGACTCGCTGTGGTGCTCTTCCCGGTGGTGCTGATGCTGTTCGCGCTGTTCATGGAACGCGTCGAAAATCGGCTTCGCAAACTGCTCGAACCGGAAGAAGAGGTCCAGCAATACCTCGAACGTGCCAGCAATGCCGAGGTCAACGAGCTCGCGAAGCTGGGTGTACCGGCCGCCGCGGCTCATCCCGGCCGCAGACGTACCCGCGGCGACGAACTGGACGTCGCACAGGCGAGCTGATCCGGCACGCCGCGCCGACGCGACACGGGTGCGGCGGGAACCATTCGGGCATCGCGGTCGTTTCACCAACCGCATCTACGTGGTGTCTGTCACTACGCTGTCCGCATGCAAAGTAGACTGCACTGTCGGCCGCTTCGGCACGAGCCGGGGCGACAGCGACGGGCCCGCAGGCGGCAGCTTGCGTCGTCACCACGTAGGGACCCGCTGGCGCCGCCAGTACACCGTCAATTCCCATAAGGAGCACATTCGTGGACGAGGCCCTCGCCAGAGCAGGCATCTTCCAAGGCGTCGAGCCCACCGCAGTGGCAGCTCTCGCCAAACAACTACAGCCCGTGGACTTTCCCCGCGGACACATCATCTTCAACGAGGGTGAGCCGGGCGACCGGCTGTTCATCATCACCTCCGGCAAGGTGAAGATCGGCCGCCGCTCGCCCGACGGGCGAGAGAATCTGCTGACCATCATGGGTCCGTCGGACATGTTCGGCGAACTGTCGATCTTCGACCCGGGTCCGCGCACCTCCACCGCCACCACCGTGACCGAGGTTCGCGCGGTCACCATGGACCGCGACGCGCTCAAGGCATGGATCGATCAGCGCCCGGAGATCGCCGAGCAGCTGCTGCGCGTGTTGGCCCGGCGTCTGCGCCGCACCAACAACAACCTGGCCGACCTGATCTTCACCGACGTCCCCGGACGTGTGGCGAAGGCGCTGCTGACGCTGGCCCAGCGGTTCGGCACGCAGGAGGCCGGTGCGCTGCGCGTCACCCACGACCTCACCCAGGAGGAGATCGCCCAGCTGGTCGGCGCCTCCCGCGAGACCGTGAACAAGGCCCTGGCCGATTTCGCGCACCGCGGCTGGCTGCGGTTGGAAGGCAAGAGCGTGCTGATCTCCGATTCGGAGCGCTTGGCCCGCCGCGCACGGTAATTTCGGCCTCCGCTTCGCTCCGGCGTGTTCGCGGCCCCCGAAGTCTCGCCGTTCGGCCCCGTGTCGGGTATTCGTTCCTCGCACCCGCCACGCGTCCGACCGGCGAGACGGGCCGCGAACCTCGGAGTTGGCGTTGTCCAAGGTCTTGGAACGAGGTTCACCGGGCGTCGGCGTTGTCCGGGGTTGTTCGGGGTTGTTCGAGCCCCGGATGGCTCACTCAGTTCTGTTGGCTGCGTAGATAGGCCAGCTGGGCTTTGACCGAGCTGCGGGCCGCGGGCCACAGCTTCTTGTCGACGTCGGCGTAGACCTTCGCGACGACCTGTAGCGGCTTGGCGTTCGGGCCCAGTTCGCGCAGTGCCGCGCGCACCTGCTCCAGGCGCTCCTGGCGATGCTGGATGTAGTAGCGCAGGACGGGCTCGGCGTCGGGGTGGTCGGGGCCGTGTGCGGGCAGCAGGGCCCGGCCGGGGGCCACCTCGAGCAGGCGGTCCATCGAGGAGAGGTAGTCGCCCAGCGCGCCGTCGCGCGATTCGAGCACGGTGGTTCCGCTGCCGAGCACGGTGTCGCCGGTGAGGACGGCGTCGTCGAGGACGAAACTCACCGAATCGGTGGTGTGCCCGGGGGTGCTCAGCACCGTGATGCGCAGCCCGGCCGCCTCGACGACCTCACCATCGGTCAGCGGTGTGACCGAACCACGCAGATGTTCCGGATCGACCGCGCGCACCGTGGTGCCGGTCAGCTTGGTCAGCCGATCGATCCCGCCGGTGTGGTCGTGATGGTGGTGCGTGATCAGGGTGAGGGCGATATTTCCGCCGGTCTCCCGCGCGATCGCCTCGCTGTGCTCACGATCCTTGGGCCCCGGATCGATCACGATGCAATCGGATCGTCCGGGGGCACGCAGAATCCAGGTGTTGGTGCCCTGCAGGGTCATCTGGTTGGGGTTGTTCGCCAGCAGTACCGATGCGGTCGGCGTGACCGTCCGCAGTTGCCCGTAAGCCGGATGAGTGAGCGTCATGCTGTGTCCTTCTGCTTCGCTTGGCACGCGAACCTCATTCCTGCTTACCGCATTTCGTGCAGGGCCGCACCACGATCTAGCTCACCTCGGCGATGAGTTCCACCTCGACCGGAGTGTTCCTGGGCAGCTCGAAAACGCCGACCGCGGAGCGGGCGTGCGTACCGGCTTCGCCGAACAGTTCGCCCAGGAGTTCCGAGGCGCCGTTGATCACCTGCGGCTGCTCGTTGAATCCCGGTGCGGAGGCGACGAATCCGACGACCTTCACGATCCGCACGACCGAGTCCAGCCCGACCAGGTCGTGGACCGCCGCGAGCGCGTTGAGCGCGCACAGCTGGGCTGCCTGCTTGGCCTGTTCGAGACTCACCTCGGCGCCGACCTTGCCGACGGCCGACAGCTCACCGCCGACGAACGGCAGCTGACCGGAGGTGTAGACCAGCGATCCGCTGCGCAGCGCCGGGATGTAGGCGCCCGCCGGGGCGGCCACGGCCGGCAGCCCGAGCCCGAGCCGGCTCAGATTCTCCCGCCAGAGCTGCCCCATCAGCCCTTCACCCGCTTGAGGTAGGCCACGTGCTGCTCACCGGTCGGCCCCGGCAGCACCGTGACCAACTCCCAGCCGTCCGCACCCCACTGATCCAGAATCTGCTTGGTCGCATGCGTCAGCAACGGCACGGTCGCGTATTCCCACTGCGTCACATCACTCATGCGCCCGAGCGTATAGGTGCACCCCACCCCCGAGAACCTTTGGGCTCGCCCCAATTCGATGCCCCGACACTCGACACAAGCGCCCACACACCTCGTTCCACCAACCTCGAACAACGCCGACACCGAGGTTCGCGGCCCGTCTCGCCGGTCGGACGCGTGGCGGGTGCGAGGAACGAGTACCCGACACGGGGCCGACCGGCGAGACTCAGGGGGCCGCGAACCCGCCGGAGCGAAGCGGAGGCCAAAGACACTGTGGTGTACCAGACAGTTGGTGGATCGCTTGGTGGGATTTTCACAACGGGCTATAGGCTCGCGAACGTGGGAGCACCGATAGCAGCGCCCGTTTCCAGTGAAGCGGGGCCCGAGTTAGGTTGGCCGGAGCGGGCGGACAAGGCCCGGCTGCACTACGTTTCCGGGAAGGGCGGCACCGGGAAGTCGACGGTGGCCGCGGCGCTGGCGCTGGCTCTCGCGGCGGGTGGGCGGCGGGTGCTGCTGGTCGAGGTGGAGGGGCGGCAATCCATCGCGCAGCTGTTCGATCTGCCGCCGCTGCCGCCGACCGAGACCAAGATCGCGACCGCCGACGGCGGCGGCGAGGTCATGGCCCTGGCGCTCGATATCGAACACGCCTTCCTCGAATACATGGAGATGTTCTACAATCTCGGCTTCGCGGGCCGGGCGATGCGCCGGATGGGCGCCATCGAATTCGTCACCACGATCGCGCCGGGCCTCAAGGACGTCATTCTGACCGGCAAGATCAAGGAATGCGTGGTGCGCACCGAGAAGTCCGGTAACCGGACCCGCCCGGTCTACGACGAGATCGTGGTCGACGCGCCGCCGACCGGCCGCATCGCCGGATTCCTGGACGTCACCAAGGCCATGGTCGATATGGCCAAGGGCGGCCCGATCGCCTCGCAGGCCGAGGGTGTGTCGAATCTGCTGCACTCCGAGCAGACCGTCGTGCACCTGGTGACGCTGCTCGAGGCGCTGCCGGTGCAGGAGACCGCCGACGCGGTCGCGGAACTGACCGAGGCGGATTTCCGGATCGGCACGGTGATCGTCAATCGCGCCACCGAGGGCTATCTGCCCGCCACCATGCGTGCCCGCGCCGCGGACGGCGACCTCGACGTCCAAGCCCTGCGCACCGGATTGCACGATACGGGAATCATCCTGTCCGACAAGGACTTCCAGGGGATCGTGGAGGAGACGGTGCAGCACAGCGCAACCCTGCGCGCCCAGGACGACAGTTCGGCCGAACTGTCCCGGGTGGACATCTCCCGGCTGTATCTGCCCGCCTTGCCCGACGGTATGGACCTGGGCGGACTGTACGAGCTGGCCGAGCATCTGAGCACTCAGGGAGTTCGCTGATGACCGTTCCGAGTACCGCAGTCCCGCTCGATATTTCGACGATCGTCGCGGACCCGTCGGCCCGCGTGGTGGTCTGCTGCGGCAGCGGCGGCGTCGGCAAGACGACCACGGCCGCGGCCATCGCCCTGCGAGCGGCCGAATCGGGCCGCAAGGTCGTCGTGCTGACCATCGATCCGGCCCGGCGCCTGGCCCAGTCGCTGGGCGTGAGCGATCTGGGCAACAGCCCGCAACGCGTGCAGCTCGGCCCGGAGGCGACGGGCGAACTGTTCGCGATGATGCTGAACATGCGCCGCACCTTCGACGAGATGGTGCTCGAGCACACCACCCCGGACAAGGCCGAGCAGATCTTCGCGAACCCCTTCTATCAGACCGTGGCCTCGTCCTTCGGCGGTACGCAGGAGTACATGGCGATGGAGAAGCTGGGCCAGCTGGTCGGTCGCAAGGAGTGGGACCTGATCATCGTGGACACCCCGCCCTCACGCAACGCGCTGGACTTCCTCGACGCGCCCAAACGACTCGGAAACTTCCTGAACGGCCGCATGATTCGCGTCATCATGGCCCCCGGACGCGGCGTGGGCCGGTTCGTGACCGGCGCGATGAGCCTGGCGGTGCGCGGCGTGTCCACGATCGTGGGCGGTCAGATGCTCAAGGACGCGTCGCTGTTCCTGCAGTCGCTGGAGTCGATGTTCGGCGGCTTCCAGGATCGCGCCAATCGCACCTACGCGATGCTGTCCCGGCCCGGGACGCACTTCCTGGTGGTGGCCGCGGCCGAACCCGATGCGCTGCGCGAGGCGTCGTTCTTCGTCGATCGGCTCTCCACCGATGCGATGCCGCTGGCCGGGCTGGTCCTGAATCGCACCCATCCGGCGCTGTGCTCGCTGTCGGCCGAGCAGGCCGCCGCGGCCGCCGACCGGCTCGCCCCCGCGAGCGGCAACGGCGTGCCCGGCGGGACCGTCAGCGCGGAATCCGACGACGACGCGACCTCCGATCCGCGCGCGCTGGCGGCGGACGTACTTCGCATCCACGCGCATCGCGCCAGCACCGCCAAGCGCGAACAGCATCTGCTGCATCGGTTCACCGGCGCGCACCCCCGGGTGCCGATCGTCGCGGTGACCGCGCTGCCGTTCGAGGTCTCGGATCTGCGGGCGCTGCGCGCTGTCGCCGATCAACTCTTCGACTCGACCGGGGCCCACACCGCTTGAGCTGCACACTCGACTCCGCCTCGGCAACCGGGTGGTCGACGCTCGAGCGGGACGCCGACCGACCCCGGAAACGGGTCGAGCCCGCGAATGCGGGCTCGGTCCGTTGTCGGCAAGATCCTCAGATCGCGATTTTCTGGTTCCGCTGGGCGCGGAAGAACTCCGCCCAGGACGTCACCTCCGGATGCTGCTTGAGCAGCGCACGCCGCTGCCGTTCGGTCATCCCACCCCACACACCGAACTCCACTCGATTGTCCAGGGCATCGGCACCGCACTCCATCAGGACGGGGCAGTGTCGGCAGATCGTCGCCGCTTTGCGCTGCGCTGCACCGCGTACGAACAGCTGGTCGGGGTCCACTTCCTTGCATCGAGCCTGGGAGACCCAGGCGATCCTTGCTTCGGCCTGCTCCACGTCCAATCGAGCGATGGGGGTAGTCATATGCATTTGGTGTGCCCCTTTGCAGTCCGAACACCGGGTCAACGGCGCTCCGGAATCGCGAGCAGTTCGCAGCAACCCAACCCCGCTGCGAACTGCACCACATTCCACTTTGAGTGTTAGCTCTATCACACTGGGTTCTCAATCTAGGTAAAGGTATGGGCGGAGCGCAAGACCGTCCCTGGAATTTCTGGTACGCCCGTCCATGCAAAAGCGACATAAAACCGGGCAGTCTGAACTAATTGGGCGACACGCCGGGCTTTTCTCGGCACGACGCGCCCACATGTGACGAGATGCACGCCCCGAGCAGGGCGGAAAGCGGCGGCCCGCACCGCGCAACGCTCGTCCCGAGGGACTGCATTTAGTCTTGGAGCGTGCCGATCTCACAAACGCTCGCCAGACTGGCCGGGGCGTGCATCCTGGCGGCCGCTCTGATCGCCGGGCTGTTGTTCCCGCTCGCCGGTGGTTTCGGGTATATCTCGAACCGCGCCGCCGACGCTGTGGACAACGTCTCGGCGGAAGTGCTGGAGGGCACCGTGCCCGCGGTCTCCACGATGGTCGACGCCACCGGAGCACCGATCGCCTGGCTGTACGACCAGCGTCGGTTCCAGGTCCCCAGCGACAAGATCTCCAACAACATGAAGCTGGCCCAGGTCTCCATCGAGGACCGCCGCTTCCTGCAACACCACGGCGTGGACTGGCAGGGCACCTTCCGCGCATTCCTGCGCAACACCTCGAGCGGTGAGGTACAGCAGGGTGGTTCCACCATCGACCAGCAGTACGTGAAGAACTTCCAGCTCCTGGTCGTGGCCAAGACCGACGCCGAACGTCGCGCGGCCATCGAGACCACCCCCGCGCGCAAACTGCGCGAGATCCGCCTCGCCCTGACGCTGGACAAGCAGCTCACCAAGGACGAGATCCTCACCCGCTACCTGAACCTGGTGTACTTCGGCAACGGCGCCTACGGCGTCCAGGACGCCGCGCAGACCTACTTCGGCGTGGACGCCAAGGATCTGTCCGTCCCGCAGGCGGCGATGCTGGCCGGCATCGTGCAGAGCTCCTCGCACTTCAACCCGTACACCAACGAGAAGGAAGTGCTCGCGCGCCGCAACACCGTGCTGGACACGATGATCCAGAACATCCCCGCCCGCGCCGAGGAATTCCGTGCCGCCAAGGCGACCCCGCTGGGCGTGCTGCCCGAACCCAAGGGCCTGTCCAACGGCTGCATCGCCGCCGACGACCGCGGCTACTTCTGCGATTACGCGATGCAGTACCTGGAGGACGCGGGCATCAGCAAGGATCAGCTCGACAAGGGCGGCTATCTGATCCGCACCACCCTCGACCCGGCCGTGCAGAACTCGATGAAGGCCGCGGTCGACTCGATGACCAACCCGACCCTGGCCGATATCGCCGAGGTCTCCAGCATCATCGCGCCCGGTCAGGACTCGCACAACGTGCTGGCCATGGTGTCCAGCCGCACCTACGGCCTGGACGCGAACATCCATCAAACCGTTCAGCCGCAACCCTTCTCGATGGTCGGTGACGGTGCGGGCTCCATCTTCAAGATCTTCACCACGGCCGCGGCGATGGAGAAGGGCCTGGGCATCAACGCCAAACTGGATGTGCCCTCGTTCTACGCGGCCAAGGGCATGGGTTCGAGTGGCACGCCGGGCTGCCCGGCGATGACGTACTGCGTCAAGAACGCCGGTAACTACCGTTCGCCGATGTCGGTGACCGAGGCGCTGGCCCAGTCGCCGAACACCGCGTTCGTCAAGCTCATCCAGGCCGTCGGGGTGACGCCGACCGTCGATATGGCCATCCGCCTGGGCCTGCGGTCCTACACCAAGGCCGGGACCTCCGGGCACGGCAACACGAGCATGGCCGACATGTTCAAACAGCAGAATCTGGGTTCGTTCACGCTGGGCCCGGTCGCGGTGAATCCGCTGGAGCTGTCCAATGTCGCCGCCACGCTGGCCTCGGGCGGCAAGTGGTGCCCGCCCTCGCCGATCAAGCAGGTCCTCGATCGCAACGGCAAACCCGTCTCGCTGACCCAGCAGGCGTGTGAGCAGGTCATCGATCCGGGTCTGGCGCGCACCCTCGCCAATGCGCTGAGTCAGGACGCCACCGGCGGTACCGCGGCCGCCTCGGCACACGTGGCGGGCTGGAACGTCCCGGTGTCCTCCAAGACGGGTACCACCGAGACCAACCGCTCCTCGGCCTTCCTGGGCTTCACCGATTCGCTGGCCGGCGCCGCCTACATCTACGGCGACTCGCCGACGCCGGACGAGATCTGCTCGTTCCCGCTGCGCAACTGCGGCAGCGGAAACCTGTTCGGTGGTAACGAACCGGCCCGCAGCTGGTTCCTGGGCATCAGACCGGTGCTCGGCAACTTCCCGCCGTCGGTGCTACCGCCGCTGGACGACAAATACGTTCGCGGATCGAACAATTCGCAGATTCCGGACGTGATGGGCATGACCCAGGCCGAGGCGACCTCGGCGCTGGTCGGCGCGGGCTTCCAGGTTTCGGCGGTGACCCAGCCCGGTTCGGCCGCCAAGGGCACGGTCCAGGGCACCACGCCCAACGGGTCGGCGATCCCGGGTTCGGTGATCACGCTGTACCTCAGCGACGGCACCGAACGCCAGGTGCCGCAGCCGGGTACGCCGCAGGTGCCGAACCTGCCCGGAATTCCGATTCCGCGGCTGCCACCGATCCCCATCCCGATTCCGCTGCCCAGATAGGCGTTCGGAAACATCTCGGGCGGACCTCCGGATCAGGAGGTCCGCCCGAAGTATGTCGGCGGCCGAGCTGAAGCCGATACTCGACCGCTGCGAATCGACGGAGCGGACAATGCCGACACCTCATTCGCGGCCCGTCTCGCCGGTCGGACGCACGGCGGGCGCGAGGAACAAATACCCGACAGGGCCGAGCGACGGAATTCCGACTGCCGCGAACAGACGAAGCACACCGGAGACAATCCAACACAGTTCACGGCCCGTCCCGCCGCTCGGACACACGGCGGGCGCGAGGAACAAATACCCGACACAGAGCCGAGCGACGAGACTCCGAGGGCCGCGTACACGCTGAAGCACAGCGGAGGCAATCCAACACAGTTCGCGGCCCGTCTCGCCGCTCGGACGCGTGGCGGGTGCGAGGAACGAGTGCCCGACACGGGGCCGAGCGGTGAGACTCAGGGGGCCGCGAACCGCCGCAGCGGAGCGGAGGCCGAAATTACAGCCGGGACTTGACCGCCGCGGACAGCCGCGAACCGTCGGCGCGGCCGGCGGCCAGCGTGGTGGCGATCTTCATGACCTGACCCATCTGCCGCATCCCCGGCCGCTCGCCGTTCTCTTCGGCGACGTCGGCGATCGCGGTGTCGGCGATATCGGCGACCTCGGCGTCGGTGAGCTGGGTGGGCAGATATTCGTCGATGATCTGCTCCTCGGCCCGCTCGTTGGCGGCGAGCTCACCGCGACCGGCCTGCTCGTAGACCACGGCGGCCTCGTTGCGTTTCTTGGCCTCCTTGGTCAGAACCCCGACCACGTCGGCATCGGAGAGCTCGCGTGCTTCCTTACCGGCGACCTCGGCGGTCTGCACGGCCGCCAGCAGCATGCGCAGGGTGTTGGTGCGCAGGGCGTCCTTGGCCTTCATCGAGGTGGTCAGATCGGCCCGAAGCTTCGATTTGAGTTCCGACATAGCGCACACGCTATCGGGTCCGGCGAGCTACTCCCAGTACTTTTGCCGCGGCGTGGATGTGACGCTGTGCGGAATCACACTCGGTATTCCACACCTGTGTCGCCTATCCTGATCGAATGCCCGTACTCTCGTCTGCCGCATTCCGACGAGCCGCGCTGGGGGCCACCGGGGCCGCAGTCGCCGGAATCGGCTATGCCACGTTGATCGAACGCAACGCCTTCGTCCTGCGTGAGACCACGTTGCCGGTGCTACAGCCGGGCTCGTCGAGTCTACGGGTGCTGCATCTGTCCGATCTGCACATGACGCCCGGCCAGAAGCTCAAGCAGGCCTGGGTGCGCGAACTCGAGGGCCTGGACCCGGATCTGGTGATCAACACCGGTGACAACCTCGCTCATCAGCGGGCGGTTCCCGCCGTGGTGCAGGCGCTGTCCGGACTGCTGTCGCGGCCGGGTCTGTTCGTGTTCGGCAGCAACGACTACTTCGCGCCGGTGCCGAAGAACCCGTTCAAGTACTTCAACAAGAACCACAAGCGCGTCTACGGCGATCCGCTGCCCTGGCAGGATCTGCGCGCGGCCTTCACCGAACGCGGCTGGCACGACCTGACCCATGTGCGACGCGATGTCGAGGTGGGCGGGATCAAGATCGCGACCGGCGGTGTGGACGATCCGCATCTGCGGCGCGACCGGTACGAGACCATCGCCGGTGCGCCGAATCCGTTGGCGGAGCTGAGCATCGGACTCACCCACTCCCCCGAGCCGCGCGTGCTGGATCGATTCGCGACCGACGGCTACGACCTGGTGCTGGCCGGGCACACCCATGGCGGGCAGCTGTGTGTGCCGGGATTCGGCGCGCTGGTCACCAACTGCGGGATCGATCGTTCCCGGGTCAAGGGCGCCTCGCGCTGGGGCGCACACACCCGGCTACACGTCTCGGCCGGTCTGGGCACCTCACCGTGGGCGCCGTACCGGTTCTGCTGCCGTCCGGAGGCCACCCTGCTGACGCTGGTCGCGGCGCCGCCGCAGCGTCCCGCCGCCGACAGTGGCCATGGGGTGTCGGCTTCGGAGGCCGTGGCGCGTTAGGGTTGCTCGCGCCGATCCGATACGTCAGGGGCGAGGGTGATCTATGAGTTCGACGAGCGGTGAGTCCGGCGAGCAGTCCTCCTCGAAGGACCGTCCCCGATCACAGCAGGCGTCGGTGCTGCGCGGGTTGGATCTTCCGCATCCAACCTCACCCGCCGATACGACGCATACCGAGATGATCGATATGCGTGCGGCGAGTGATGCGCGCACGCAGGCGATTCCGCAGGCCGGGCCACGGGCCGACGACTCACGCACCGAGGTGATCCGACAGGCCGAACCGCATGCCGCACAGCCGGACGCACCCCGCGCCCAGCCGCCCCGCAACGAGTCGAATCCCTCTGGACGAGAAGATGTTCCGTCCGAATCGGCGCAGACCGAAGCGTTCCATCAGTTGAGTTTCGGTCAGCAGGGACCGCCCGGAGGCAAGCAGCCGCTCGCGCTGTCACCGGAGATCGCGCAGTACGCCCCGGACGGTTCCGACGCTCGGACGAATCCGATTCCACAGCAGACGGTTTCGTCAGGGCGTCGACCTCGGTCCGGGACCGCGAAGGATGTGGGCCCGCCGCCCGCGCAGCCGCCGCAGCCGGTCGGCAGGGGCCGCCCGCACGGCGGTCCGACAAGTCCGATTGCGCGACAACCGCTCGCGGAGCAGGGTGCGCGGCAGCCGGAGCAGGCCTGGCAGTTGGGGACGCCGGAGCAGGCCGGATCGCGTTCGGAGGCCGCCGCGAGTGCTGGCGGGAACGCGTCTGCGCGGCAATCGGATTCGACTCGCAAGGATGCGCCGGAATCCCGCCCGAAGCCCGCCGAGGACGAACCCGCCGACGCCGCGACCAAACATGCCGACCGCCCGTTGTCCGCACGCGAGCGCAAGCGGTGGCTGTTCGCCGGGATCGGCGCGGCGGCCGTCGTGATCCTCGGCATCGGAGCGACCCTCTTGCTGACCGGCAGCCATTCGAACAATTCCAGCTCCATGGTGAGCGCGCTGAGCTCCGGGGCGAGCGCCGCGCCGCTGGCCACTCCGGCGGAGACCACCGCACCACCCACCATCGCCGGTCTGGCGCCACTGATTCCGGGCTATCAGGTCGTCCAGGTGCCCGAGCGGGGTGCGGCGTTCGACGTGCCCAAACAGTGGCAGCTCGACTCCAGCGGCACGAAGACCTGGGGAACCGCACCCGACACCGTCGAGATCGCCGGACTTGTTCAGGACGGTAAGGGCTACTGCCCCAACTACATCCGGACCAACGCGTTCCTGACCATGTCCGCGAAACCGGATCCCGCGGCGGCCGCGGTCGACATCGGCACCCGGTTGGCCAAGATCGGCTGGGCCACCTCCACCGGCACCACCCCCGGCAAGGCCGAGCCACTGACCTCGCTGGACGGCCAGCTGCACGGCTCGTTCGCCGAAACCGATGGCACATTCAAGCCACCGGCTCCCGGATGCGCCAAGACCTACGCCGTCTACACCTTCGCCTTCCCCAACGAGAACGGCAATTTCGTCATCACCATCGCCGCCGACACCGGCGTGGCCCGCTCCATCGACCGCGCCACCGCCCAGAAGATCCTCGCCAGCATTCGGCCCCTACAGGCCAAGTGACCTGCCGATTTAACGTCTGAGCCCCCGCTGTTGTAAGCTACTTCAGGTTCACATCACGGGGTGTGGCGCAGCTTGGTAGCGCGCTTCGTTCGGGACGAAGAGGTCGTGGGTTCAAATCCCGCCACCCCGACTCGTGTGTGGAGACACGACAGGGCCCCTGACCTTCACGGTCAGGGGCCTTACTCTTTGCCTGGTCGGGCTCGATCAGATGCAGAAGACGACGCTGCCGAGGGGGAAGCACAGGTTCACCGACCCGCGTACCGGTGTTGCGGTTCGCACCGACGCGGAGGTTGTCGACTTGGCGACCGGCGCGGCCGCGGAGGCAGCCGGAGCTACTGCGATGAACAGCGGCAGGGCGATTGCCGTGGCGGCCACGGTCTTCATCATTTTCGTTGACATGGTTCATACCTCGATATGCCTGGTCGATCGATGAGTGCTATTAGATAGCTGCGAGCCTGGCCGGTGGCCGACCGGCCGGGCTCCCGGGCCGCCCTGATGCAATCGAGGTGCCCGCCTTGTCGAATTCGCCCCGGCACAACCTGTGTCGGAACGATCCAAGATCACCAAGTTGTATGGGCGGGAATCCTTTCCACAGCATTGGAGAAAGGATGCTACAAGGTTACTGCCGCCCGCCTGAACTGGACGAGGGACTAAAGTCGTCGCTTACCGTGGATCAAAATCCACCTGGTCGAGCACACCTTTCGCCTGCGTGCGCACTCGGGCAGATCCGTTGTGAGGCAATGGCGGACGCTCGTACCATCGACATCGAGGGTCGATGATCGAGGTAGGGATCAGGATGGGCGACCAGGGCGAGCCGATCGCGGAGATCGACATCGAGACGCCGCATGCGGCGCGGATCTGGAACTACTGGATGGGCGGGCAGGACAATTACCCGTCCGATCGCGCGGCCGGTGATGCGGTGGCCGCCGTATACCCCGACATCGTGCGGATGGCCAGGCTGTCGCGAGAGTTCCTGATCCAGGTGGTGAGCTATCTGGCGGGTGTGGCGGGGATCCGGCAGTTCATCGACGTCGGCACCGGGCTGCCCACCATGCAGAACACGCACGAGGTCGCCCAGCACATCGCGCCGGAATCCCGAATCGTCTACGTGGACAACGATCCACTCGTGCTGGCCCACGCCCGCGCACTGCTGACCAACACCAGCCCCGAGGGCCTCACCACCTACTTCCCCGCCGACTACCACGATCCGGATCTGATACTCGAACAGGCGGCTCGGGTCCTGGACCTGTCGCGGCCGACGGCGGTACTGCTCATGGGCGTCATGGGCTACGAACCGGACCTCGCCGTGGTGCGCGATATCGTCGGCCGTCTGATGGCGCCGATGAGCACGGACAGCCATCTGGTGCTGTGGGACGGCACCGCGACCGGCGACGCGGTCGAGCAAGGCGGTCGCAAATTGGTCGAAGCCGGTGGCGCACCGTACATCCTGCGCAGTCCGGAACAGCTCGCCGGCTGTTTCGAAGGTTTGGAGATGGTGGAACCGGGCATGGTGCGGATCACCGATTGGCGGCCGGTACGCCGGATCGGGACCACCGAACCACTCGATGCCTACGGCGCGGTCGCCCGTAAACCGTGAGCCGAGCGACGTGCGGTATCAGACCGCAGCCCCGCAGGCGACCCCTTCGATGATCCGGGTCGACCGCGTGGGCTCGAGTGCCTTGACGCACAAGCGATCCCAGATCGAATGGTAGGCATCCAGATCGCCCGGCCGGTCGAGGAACTGCGCACCGGTGGCGTGATACAGGTGCACGATGTCGGACAGATCGGGATTGCCGAACCGCATCAGGCTGAAGGGCACCGCGCTCAGCACCGGACCGCAGACATGGTCGGGCACGATCTGGATCGTCACGTTCACCAGCTCGCCCACCCGGCCCAGATGCCCGAGTTGATCCCGCCAGACCTGCGTACTGCCGAGCTGGCGGCGCAGCACCGACTGCTCCAGCAGCACCCACAACCGCAACGGATCGGGCCCGGTGAGCCGCCGCTGACGCCGTTCCAGCAGTTCGGTGTGCCCCGGATCATCGGGCGCGCCCGGACGGGCGATGCTCAGCAGTTCCCGCGCGTACTCGGGGGTCTGCAACAGCTCGGGGACGACGCCGGGCGAATAACTCCGCACCAGCGTGGCCGAATCCTCGAAGGCGAGGTAGGGCTCGTACCAGCGCGGTGCGACCTCGACATCGATGTGCCGGTGTCCGGGCGCATTGGCCTGTCGCGCGAGGTTTACGTACTCGGTCCGCCGCGCCGCATCGCCGACCCCGTACAACGTCAGCAACTTTTCCAGATCCGGCAGCCGGAACCCCAACAATCCGGACTCGAGCCGACTGATCTTCGAATGCGAGGCGCCGATCGCGCGCCCGACGTCATACCCCTTGAGACCTGCGGCCACCCGCAGAGTCCGCAGTCGAGTACCGAGCAGGCGACGCGCCATTGCGGGGTCCCCGCCGGAGTCCTCGTCTCCGGCGCGCAACTGCACGACGGAGGTCGTACTCTTCGTCACCGCCCCTCCCAGGGGACTCTGCTATCGCTGTCTCCGAGTTTGCCACAGCCCCAGCCGGTCGGCGAATCCAACTGTGCATCGGTCCAGACGGGAGTCGCGGTGACCGGCGGGCTACTTCACCACGGCGGCGAGGACTTCGGCCAGCGCGGTGAGCTGGTCATCTGTGCCCTGTTCACGCCAGGCGGGCTGTTCCCGGCCGTCGAGGTAGGCGCCGTGTTCGGTGAGGGTGAGCCGGGTTCCCGAATCGGTGGCGGCGAATTCGACGGTGGTGAGCGAGACGGTCGACAGGATCTCTCCCTCGCTGAGCGAGGAGGTGTAGACGATGCGGGTGTCCGGGACGATGTCCCGGTAGACGGTCTCGAAGGTGATCACCGTGTCGTTGACCGCGCCGCGCGCGATCTCGCGGCCGCCGACCCGGAAGTCGAGCTCGTGATCGGAATTCCCGCCCGCGAACCAGCGGGCCTTGGTCGCGGGATCGGCCCAGGCGGCGAAGACGGCCGCCGGGGCGACGGGGTATTCGCGTTCGAGGGTGAAGGTGGCATTGACGACGGACTGTTCGGACATCACTACTCCTGATCGGTTCCTGGACGTTCGGCGAGCACCTCACCGAGCGCATCGAGACGGCTCTCCCACGGCATCCGGCGCGCGGCGATCCATTCCTGAATCGGCCCCAGCGCATCGGGCACCAGCTGACAGGTGCGGACCCGGCCGACCTTCTCGGACCGAACCAGCCCGGCCTCCTGCAACACCTGCACGTGCTGAACGACCGCCGCCAGCGACATGTCCAACGGCTGGGCCAGCGCACTGACCGCCGCCGGACCGGCACCGAGCCGTTCGATCAGCTGCCGCCGCGTGGGATCCGCGAGAGCGCGGAAGATCCGATCGATTCGCTCGGCATGGTTAAGCACAGACTTAAGTGTTGCGCCGAGCCGCGCAATAGTCAAGCAGCCACTTGACTATTGCCGGAGCGACCACGGATACGACAAGGGCCCCGGCATCAGCCGGGGCCCTTCGTTCGTGCGACGGATCTCGCGGTGCTCAGACCGGGGTGATCGGCAGGCGCAGGGCTGCCGGGGCGGCCTGGGGAACGACCGGGGACTTCGGGGCGATCGGCTCGACGCGGCGGTACGGCTGACCGAGAGCGGGGCGAGGGTCGGACTCACCCCTGTTGGGCCACAAGGACATTGCGCGCTCGGACTGGGCGGTGATGGTCAGCGACGGGTTGACGCCGAGGTTCGCCGAGATGGTCGAGCCGTCGACGATGTGCAGGCCCTCGTAGCCGTAGAGCCGCTGGTAGGGATCCACGACGCCGGTCTCGGGCGAATCGCCGATCGCGCAGCCGCCGATGAAGTGGCCGGTGATCGGGACGTTCGCCAGTTCGGTCCAGCTGCCCTGCGGGATGCCGTCGATCTTCTCCGCGACCCGCCGGGTGACGTCGTTGCCCTCGGGAATCCACGCGGGCGGCGCCTGACCCGAACCCGGTTTGGTGGTCATCCGGCGGCCGAACAGTCCGCGCTTGTTGTAGGTGATGATCGAGTTGTCCAGATTCTGCATCACCAGCAGGCCGATCATCCGCTCGGACCAGTGCCGCGGATTGTGCAGCCTGGCCAGATCCCTTCGCTGCCTGACCATTTCGCGCATGCCGAGCACCCAGCGCCGCTTGCCCTCCTGACCGTCCACCAGCACCGTGGTCAACAGGCTCATGGCGTTGGAACCCTTGCCGTAGCGCACCGGCTCGATATGGGTGTGGTCGTTGGGGTGGATCGAGGACGTGATCGCCACGCCCCGAGTGAAATCGGTGTCCTTGCGCCGCGAACGCGCGGCGAGCACGGCCTCGGAGTTGGTGCGCGCCAGATGCCCCAACCGCGGCGAGATGTTCGGCAGCACACCGCGATCGCGCAGATTGTGCAGCAACTGCTGGGTGCCCAGCGCGGCCGCGGAGAACACCACCTGATCTGCGGTGAAAGTCTTGCGCCCCTTACGAATCCACCGCCCGGTCCGCACGGTGTCGATCGCGTAGCCACCCTCGGGCAGCGGCCGCACGGTGACCGCGGTGGTCAGCGGATGCACTGTGGCGCCTGCCTTTTCGGCAAGGTACAGATAGTTCTTGACCAGTGTGTTCTTCGCGCTGTGCCGGCAGCCGGTCATACATTCGCCGCAGTGCGTGCAGGTCCGCCGCTGCGGCCCGGCGCCGCCGAAGTACGGATCGGAGACCTCGTTACCGGGCCGGGCGCCCTCGCCGGCGAACAGCACGCCGACCGGGGTGCGCCGATAGGTGTCGGCGATGCCCAGATCCTCCGCAACCTCCAGCAGCACCCGATCCGAGGGCGTGGTGGCCGGGTTGGTGGTCACGCCCAGCATCCGGCGGGCCTGGTCGTAGTGCGGGGCGAGTTCGTCGCGCCAATCGGTGATGTGCGCCCACTGCTTGTCCCGGTAGAACTGCTCGGGGGCCTCGTACAGGGTGTTGGCGTAGACCAGCGAACCGCCGCCCACCCCGGATCCGCTCATGATGAAGGTGTCGTTCAGCAACGTCATCCGCTGGATGCCGAAGCAGCCCAGCTTTGGCGCCCACAGATACTGGCGCATATGCCAGGAGTTCTTCGCGAACTCGTCGTCGGCGAAGCGACGGCCGGTCTCGAGTACGCCGACCCGATACCCCTTCTCGGTCAGCCGCAGAGCCGTGACACTGCCCCCGAAGCCGGACCCGATGACCAGCACATCGTAATGCTTGACGTCCTCCCCGGGCTTACGGCCGGAGATTCCTACCGCGCCTTGCGGCGCCTCGGTGGGTTCCTGTTTCACAGGGACTCGCTTTCCGCTAGGCGGAAAGACTTACCGTCCCTCCGCAGGCGTTGAACTTGTCCGCCCGCCCGGCGGCCAAGATATTTCTTGCAGCATTCAGGTCTCGGTCGTGGCTTACACCGCACGAGCATGTCCACTCGCGGACGCCCAGCGGTTTCGCTCCATCGACCCAACCGCACGCCGAACACTGTTGAGACGATGGGAAGAATCGATCCACTTTGCCGAATATGCGGCCGTATCGAACGGCCTTCTCCTGCAACATGCGGGTGAACACACCCCAACCGGCGTCGTGGATCGACTTCGCCAATCTGGTCCGCGCCAAACCTTTGATACACAAGTCCTCGACGAATACCGCTTGGTTCTCGCGGATGATCGCGGTGGATTGCTTGTGCGCCCAATCGCGTCGAGTATCGGCGACCCCGGCATGAGCTCTGGCGACACCGAGACGAGCCTTCGCCCGGTTCGCCGACCCTTTTTCTTTGCGCGACAACACTTTTTGCGCCTTGCGGAGCCTCCGTTCGGCCCGACGAAAGAATCGAGGAGACTCGATCCGCTTTCCGTTCGACAGGACCGCGAACGTTGTCAGCCCCAGATCTATCCCCACTTCGGAAGTCACCGGAACCAGTGGTTCGGTACTGGTTTTCACCACGAAAGACGCAAAGTATCTCCCAGCCGAATCCACAGTGACGGTCACCGACGATGGCACCGACGGCAAGGCCCGCGACCAGGAAACTCTCACCTCCCCGACCTTCGCTACATACAGTTTGCCGTTCGGGCGTAGACCGAACCCGTTGCGGGTGAGCCGAATCGACTGACGATTGTCCTTCCGCGAACGAAATCGAGGTGGAGCAACCTTCGGCCCCTTCCGTTTGCCATTCGCCGACGCGAAGAAGTTCCGGTACGCGGCATGCAGGTCGGCCAGTGCTTGAACCAGCACCACCGATGAGACCTCGGCCAGCCACACACGTTCGGGTGTCTTCTTCGCCTCGGTGATCACCATTGTTTGCAGCGCCGAGTCCTTGATGTACGGCGATCCGGACTCGCGCGCCTGCTGCCGCAAACGCAACCCGTCGTTGAACACAACCCGCGCACACCCGAAAGCCCGCGTCAGCGCTATCTGCTGACCTGGTGTCGGGTAGAGACGAAAGTTGTAACGCAGCTGCACCACACGAACGTATCCGTTGGCACCGACAAGGAGGCCGATGCGCACACACAACCGTCAAAGGATCGGCACGCGCGCCCCACTTCCCTGTCATAGCTGCACACCATAGGCAGGCCGCGCGAGATCGAACGAGAGCCTCGCGGCCAGAAAATCGACATATTCGGCCAGTCGGCGAATAGCCCGCGAATACCGGGGAACCGCAGGTGACGGGAGGGCTGCTCGGCGGCTGAGCTATATTCCATCGAAGTTCTTTCGCGACGAGAACGGGAAACCGGTGTGAATCCGGTGCGGTCGCGCCACTGTGTCCAGCTTGCTGGGAGTCAGACCCCGACTCGTCGCGTACCACGGACGGGGACGCGAGATCCCCAGAAGGGTGGTGCCCGCCATGGCCCCCGAAGCGACCACCCGACGTGTCCTGCGCGACGTCCTGCACGACTGGAATCGCCGCGACCGGCTCGAAGCCGCCGCCCTGCTCGGCGTCGTCGTGGTGATGCATCTGATCGGATTCGGACTGTTGTTCGGCGCGATCGCACCGCACGGCTATCACATCGGCACCCAGGTCTTCGGGGTCGGACTCGGCCTGACCGCCTACACCTTCGGGCTGCGGCACGCCTTCGACGCCGACCACATCGCGGCCATCGACAACACCACCCGCAAGCTGATGACCGACGGCAAGCGGCCCAAGGCGGTCGGATTCTGGTTCGCCATGGGGCATTCCACGATCGTGTTCGCACTCGCGGCGCTGGTGGTGGTCGGCGCCCGGGTGGTCGGCACACTGGTCGACGACAACTCGCCCGCACGAAAGACGTTGGGCACCATATCGACCCTGGCCTCGGGCTCGTTCCTGTACCTGATCGGACTGCTCAACATCGTTGCGCTGGTCGGCATCTGGCGGGTGTTCCGCAAGATGCGCAGCGGCGCGTTCGACGACTCCGAACTCGAGGCGGCGCTGGACGCGCGCGGATTCCTGGCCCGGCTGCTGCGCCCGGTGATGCGGATGGTCACCCGGCCGGTGCACGTCTACCCGGTCGGCGTGCTGTTCGGCCTGGGATTCGATACCGCGACCGAGGTCGCGCTGCTCGCCCTGGCCGGATCCGGAGCCGCCGCCGGACTGCCCTGGTACGCGATCGTGGTGCTGCCCTTGTTGTTCGCCGCCGGCATGAGCCTCATGGACACCGTCGACGGCCTGTTCATGAACATCGCCTACGACTGGGCGTTCGCGAACCCGGTCCGCAAGATCTTCTACAACCTGACCATCACCGGACTCTCGATCGCGGTCGCCATCCTGGTCGGCTCGATCGAACTGGTCACGGTGCTGCACGACGACGTCGGGCTCACCGATCCGGTCACCGACTGGATCTCCGGCATCAACCTGAACAACGTCGGATTCGCCATCGTCGGCCTGTTCGTGCTGGCGTGGGTTTCCGCGGTGACGTACTGGCGGCTCGCGAAGGTCGAGCAGCGCTGGGCCGTAACCCCTTCCGAATAACGCCCGCCAACGCACGTCTGCGGACCGGTCGGCGAGGAACCGGCCCGCAGACGTGGCGCGGGTGATCGGGAAGGTGCGTCAGCGCAGCTTCAAACGCCGCATCATCCGCAACGTCAGCAACGTGGTCTGCAGCTGCTTGGCGTACGGCATGGCCGCGCGGGCCGCCATCACCTGCCGCTTCTGCACACCGATGTTGACCGAATCGGTGTACTTGAGCAGGCCCGCGTCACCGTGCCGGGTGCCGACGCCGGACTGCTTCAGTCCGCCCGAGGGCGTCGCCTTGGACGAGTAGGTGACCACGAAACCGTCGTTGACGTTGACGTTCCCCGCCTCGAGCTGACCTGCGATCTTCTCCGCGCGAGCCAGATTGCGGCTCCACACGCTCGCATTGAGGCCGTAGGTGGTGGCGTTGGCCTGCTCGATCGCATCGCGCTCGGAGCTGAACTTGTAGATGGTGACCACGGGCCCGAAGGTCTCCATCGTCGCATGGGTCATCTCCGGGGTCACCCCGGTCAGCACGGTCGGCTCGTAGAACGCCGGGCCGATGTCCGGACGCGCCTTTCCTCCGGTCAGCACGGTGGCACCTTTGGCGCGCGCATCCTCGACATGCTCGGATATCCGCGCGAGCTGATCCGGCGACACCAGCGAGCCGAACTCCGGATCGGTGCCGTACGACGCACCCGCCTTGGCGCCCAATTCCTCTGCCGCAGCGACGAATCGGCGCACGAACTCGTCGTGGACCCGGTCGTGCACGTAGATGCGCTCGATATGCATACACGCCTGACCGGTATTGCCGAACACCGCGAACACCGCGCCGGGAATCACGTCGTCGAGGTTCGCGTCGTCCAGCACGAGCATCGGATTCTTACCGCCCAGCTCGAGGCTGCAACCGATCAGATTGCGCCCGGCCAGCTCGCCGATGGTGCGTCCGGTGGCGGTGGATCCGGTGAACATCACGTAATCGGAGTTCTCGATCAGCGTCGGGCCCACATCGGGACCGCCGCCGCAGACGACCTGCATCAGCCCGCGCGGCAGACCTGCCTGGTACAGCAGTTCCACTCCGAACAGCGTGCACAGCGCGGTCTTGTTGTCCGGCTTGAGAACCACGCCGTTGCCCGCGATCAGCGCCGGGGTGGAATCGGACATCGCGATGGCGAAGGGGAAGTTCCACGGCGCGATGACCGCGACCACGCCCTTGGGCCGGTGTTGCTGGATCGAGCTGGAGATGACCGGCATGTAGCCGCCGCGATGCACCGGCTTCAGCACCCGCTCGGCGGTCTTGAGGTAGTGGCTGATCACCATCGGCGGATCGCAGGATTCCTCGATCGCCATCCGGCGGGTCTTGCCGGAGCCGATCTGGATCAGGTCGGCGATGGTCTCGATCTCGGTGAGGATCAGCTCGTGCCACCGCTGGAAGACCTCCAGGCGACGGCCGACCGACCAGGAGGCCCACTCCTTCTGCGCGGCGCGCGCCTGGGCGGCGGCCGCGACGACGTCCTCGGGCGAGGACTGCGGCAGTTCACCGACGACCGCGCCGGTGTACACCTCGATCATTTCGTAGGGTTCGCGCTTGTCACCGGCGGTGCCCGCGGTCACCATCGCGGTCAGCCGGTCGATGAGCGTCTTCGTGATCCGCGGCGGCAGCGTGGTCGCCCCGCTCTGCGTGGTTGTCTCCATCCGCACTCTCCCTCACTTGCCGCCCCGTGACGGCGGTCACCTCCTCTAAACTAGAACACGTTATTGTTCAGGACAACGTCCCGGGGTAGCTTGCCCCTATCCACGAGAGAGAAGAGAGTCGGCGATGACCACGGCAGCCACTGAAACCGGTAGCAGTACCGAGCCACACGCGCTGGTCGAACAGCGCGGCGGGACGCTGATCATCACCATGAACCGGCCCGCGTCCCGCAACGCGCTGACCGGCGAGATGCTCGAGATCATGCTGAACGCGTGGCGGCGGGTGGACGAGGATCCGGACCTGCACTGCTGCATCCTCACCGGCGCCGGTGGCGCGTTCTGCGCGGGCGCGGACCTCAAGGCGATGAGCCGCAACGATCCGAGCAATGCCATGGGCGAGGGCGGCAAATTCGACGCCTCGAACATTCCGGGGCTGCTGAAGGGATACCGGCTGAGCAAGCCGCTGATCGCCGCGGTCGAGGGCGCGGCCATCGCGGGCGGCACCGAACTGCTGCAGGGCACCGATATCCGGGTCGCGGGTGAGAGCGCGAAATTCGGTGTGTCCGAGGCACGTTGGAGCCTGTATCCGATGGGCGGGTCGGCGGTTCGGCTGCCGCGGCAGATTCCGTACACCATCGCCGCGGAGATCCTGCTGACCGGACGTCACATCACCGCGACCGAGGCCAAGGAGATCGGCCTGATCGGCCACGTCGTCCCGGACGGCACCGCGCTGGACAAGGCCCTCGAACTGGCCGAGATGATCAACGCCAACGGCCCGCTGGCCGTGCAGGCCATCCTCAAGACCATCCGCGACACCGAGGGGATGCACGAGGAGGAGGCGTTCAAGCTGGACGCGAAGGTGGGGCTGTCGGTGTTCGCCAGTGAGGATGCCAAGGAGGGACCGCGGGCGTTCGCGCAGAAGCGCAAGCCGGAGTTCAAGGGTCGCTGAGCGACTCGGCCGGAAATACCAGACCGGCGGGCGCTTCGAGCGCCCGCCGGTCATTCGCTGCAGGATTCAGTGAATCTCGCGAGCATCCTCGAAAGTCATTTGCAGCGAGCCGATTTCGCTGGTGAATAGGGCGCGCCGGGGCAGACCCAACGCACGCATCTGCTCGGCGACCGGATGCTCGCCGAGTTCGACCCGCGCCCCGCCCGGCCGCATTCGCACATCGGACGGATTCATCACCCACGGCGTGCTGCGCAGGACGCCGTCGAGATCGGTGTACGCCGCGATCGACGCACCGCCCAGTTTCGCGGGCGCGGGGATGCCCCCGCTGGTCTCCAGCGCCACCACCAGACGACCGTCGATGAGCACCTCGCACCGTCTGCCGCGACCGTGCGAGGTGATCCGGATATCGGCCATCTCCTTCGGAAAACCCCAGATCTCGCGGCCCGCAGCCAACGTGAACGGTTGATTCACCGGCAGCCACGAGATGTAGATGCCGATACTCGACCGGTCGCCGGGCAGCTGCGCCATCACGGCCAGGCCGAACTCGTGATACGGCCCCAGATCGCCGTCGATGTAGCGGACGAAGACCAGTGTGCAGATCGCGCGCCCGGCGATCGTGACCGGTTCCAATCCGGTGCCGCCCAAGATGTTTCGCGCCGCGTCGGCATCCGCGAGGAACATGGCCGAGGCCGCGTCCGCGACGCGGATCTCGACCGGCATCGTGACCTTTTCACCGAGAATCGAATGCACCGCCGCCATCCCCCAATTAGAACACGTTCTCATTTTGTGCGGAAGGCGTCGCGGCGGACGGGCCGGGTCGTTCGGGCCCGGCCCCACCAGTACTCAGCCCTCGTGGTCCGGGTCGTGCGCCGCGGCGTACTCCTTGGCCCAGCGATAGTCGGGCTTACCGCTGGGTGCGCGGACCACCGCGTCCACGACCCAGATCCGGCGCGGCAGTTTGTATCCGGCCAGATGGACGCGCACATGTTTGCGCAGTGCCTCGAAATCGACCGTCGCGCCGGGTTCGGCGGAGATCACGGCCGCGACCTGCTGACCCCAGCGCTCGTGCGGAACACCGATGACCAGGACGTCGAAGACCGAGTCGTGCGCCTTGACCACGGCCTCCACCTCCTCGGTGAAGACCTTCTCGCCGCCGGTGTTGATCACCATGTTGCCGCGGCCGAGCAGGGTGATCGAGCCGTCCTCCTCGACCCGGGCGCGGTCGTCGGTGACGACCATCCGGGCGCCGTCCACGGTCTGAAAAAGCTTGGCGGACTTGACCGGATCCTTGTAGTAGCCGATCGGCACCGAACCGGTCTTGGCGACCCAGCCCTCACCGCCGGGGCCGACCGGAGCGCCCTGCTCGTCCACCACCAGCGCGCCGCGCCCGGTCTGCACCCGGGGACCGCGGCTGGGATCGTCGTTCTTCTGCGCGAATCCGATTCCGCCGAAACCGGTTTCGGACGAACCGATGGAATCGGTGATGACGGTGGTCGGGAGCAGTTCGATCAGGTCGTTCTTCACCGACTGCGACAGCAGCGCCGCACCCGACCCGACGGCCAGCAGCGAGGAGGCGTCGACCGGATTCGCGCGGTACGACTCCACCAGTGGACGAGCCATCGCATCGCCGGTGATGACCAGGATGTGCGGCTGCACGGTCGCCATGACCTGCCAGACCCGGTCGGGATCGAAGCGCGGCTCGAACACCACGGCGTTACCCGACCACAACGCGGTGAAGGTCGGCATCATCGCCGCGGCGTGGATCAGTGGCGGCAGCACGAACCACTTGCTCGGATCACCCTGCGCGCCCACGCGGGACTGCTGATATTCGTCGGTGACCGGTTCGTTGCTGTAGAAGTCGATACCGCCGCCGAGCACCCGCCACATGTCCTCCTGCCGCCACATCACGCCCTTGGGCATGCCGGTGGTGCCGCCGGTGTACATCATGAACAGGTCGTCGGCGGTGCGCTCGCCGAAATCCCTTGCCGTGGAAGTGTTCTCGAAAGCCGATTCGTACGGCGTCGAGGTGCTCGGCAGATCAGCGCCGCCCTGATCGTCCTCCACGACGAGGGCGTGGCGGATCGAGGGCACCGCTTCGCGCGCCGGTTCGACCGTTGTCGAGTAGCACCGATGATGCACCAGCGCAACGAGATCCGCGTTGTCGTAGATGTACTTCAGCTCCTCGGTGCCGTACCGGTAGTTGATGTTGATCGGCACGGCCCGCACCTTGAAGCAGGCGATCAGCGTCTCGAGGGTTTCCACGGAGTTGTGCATCTGGAACCCGACATGGTCGCCCACGCCGATGCCGGACGAATCGAAGTGGTGCGCAAGCTGATTCGCGCGATTCTCCAATTCCTGGAACGTCACCCGGCGATCGCCCTGGATGACCGCCACACGGTCGGGCATGATGTCGACGGAATGTTCGAACAGATCGGCGAAGTTGTTCGGCATATTTCGGCCCTTTCGCTGCGAACGACCCGAAAGGGTCTCATACGACGGTGAGCGGCAGCGAACGCCGCTCGGTGAAGCCGAAGTCGGCGCCGGTGCTGAACCGGGTGATCGCCACTTCCGAAATTTCCTTGAAAGACGTTGCCGCAGGGGAGATCTCGAAGACGAACTCGTCGTCTCCTGCGGTCCGGACCCGGGTGTCGAAGTGCGCATTCACACCGCGCGCCATGGCGTTGATCGGCTCGAGATGCTCGGCGTCCACCAGCGCGGGCCAGCCGCCGTCGATGACGCCGGGGCAGTTCCGGCGCAGCCGCAACACCACCGCATCCTGCTCGACGCTGATGTCGATATCGGTGTAGGGCAAGGGATTCCAGGCCGGATGCAACCCCAGGATCTGCGCCAGCGCGGCCGCGTCCGTCCCCAGGCCCAGCGCCTTGCGCAACCGCTCGGAGGTCAGCCCGGCGATACCGGTGAACTGCTTGCGGGCGATCTCGGTCGCCTGCTCCGCGCTCGCGCGATCACGCAGCGCAATCAGGAAGCCCAGCGTCAGCAGGTGCTGTTGCAGGCAGACCTCATCGGCCATCCGCACCAGCGCGGATTTGGAGAAGTCACCGAAGGTGAGATCGCTCAGCAGCGGACCGGCGTAGTCGCCGTTCCCTTCGTCGGACGAATCCACCGGCGCGAGTTCGAGTTTCGCCGCGGCGGTGGCCTCGATCTCGGGAGTGTGCACCGGAATCTGCGGCGGCTCGTGCGAAGGATCGATGACAACGGTCCACGCGCACACCGGAACCCGATCCGCGGGCACCCGCGGCGGCCGGTGGATCGGGCGCACCTGTGCCTGCGGATTCGTGGCCAGCGCGGTGGCATCGAACGTCGGGTCCTCGATGGTGTGGCACATCGAGACCACGAAATCCTCACCCATCGGCTCGACGTCGGCCAGCGCGCCGCAGTGATCGAGCCAGAACTCACCGTGATTGTCGTCGGTGATCCGGAAGCGGAAGTCCATGAACTGCGGGGGCGCGCCGATATCCAGCTGCAACCCCTTGAAGATGGTCTCCACGCCGTTCCCGGGAATGTTCAGCGCCGCGCGCATGCGCCGGGTGTAGACCGGGCTGGCCAGCTGCCATTCCTCGATCGCCACCTCGGCCATACCCTCGCGACCGAACGCGCCGATCGAATGCGCCATGCCGGAGCGGTCGATGAGATGCCCGCACAGCAGCAGTTCCGGCAGCAGAATCGCGAGCTGTTCCCGGCTCAGCTCGGCGAACCGGCTCGCGCTCACCACAGCGGCACCGGGGACTCGCCGATCCGGTACCACCCGGGCAGCGGCTCATCGGACATCGATCGGGCGATCCGCTTCTGCATCCCCGGTGAGAGCGCGTCCGCGGACATCATCTCCACGAAAAGCGCTGCCACATTGCCGAAGTCGAAGAAATCGCGTTGCCAGGACCACTGGAAGTCGCCGCCGTAGCGGAACCAGCTGCCGCCGATCCCCTCCGGGCTGTAGTGGCTGCCGTCCGCGCGGGTGCGCTCGTTGATCTGTTTCCAGAATCCGATCACGCTGCCGGACCGCTCGTCCACGACGAACTCCTGGTAGGGGTAGGTCCACCCCTCCAGTCCCGCCATCTCCTGCCCGAGCGCCAGATCGCGGATCTCGTCTCGGCCCACCGCCATGAATTCCTGCTGCGGACCATAGTTCCAGCCGTACGTGGCCTCGGCGGTGTACATCTGCGCGAGGGGACGCCAATCCCCTTGCGCCTCACAGTTCTTGTTCTCCTGCACCCAGCGCTCGATCATCTGATCGAGTTCGTCGCGGGAATAGCCTGCCATCCGAAATTCCTTTTGTTCTCAGGGCTGTCGAGGGGCGCGAGGCCCGAAGGATCTAGTCGTCGACGATGGACAGTGCCTGGGTCGGGCAGTAGCGGACCGCGGCGCGCGCGGCCTCGAGATCCGCGCCGGGATCCTCGCGCAGAATCTGCACGGTGCCCGCCTTGGGCACCTCGAACAGCTCGGGGGCCTCGGCCTGGCAGACCGCATGCCCCTGGCACAGATCGGTATCCACAACGATGCGCATCACCGGCTCCCTTGTTCGCCATCGGATTTCGGCTCGGTCAGCGGGGCTTCGGGCTGCACCTCGACCAGCACCAGATGCGCTCCGCGCGGAGTGCCGACCACCGCGGTGACGGCCGCGGCCAGATCCGATGCCCGCAGGAAATACGGATGCCGGGCGAAGCCCCATTTCACCCAGTCCTCCAGCAGCGGCCCGACGACCTCGGGTTTCGCGTTCATGCCCATACCGGTCTGCGTCGCGCCGGGACGGACGATGGAGGCACGAACTCCGGTGCCCTCCAGTTCCTTTCGCAGCTGAACGGCCATCGCCTCGAGTCCGGTCTTGGCAGCGTTGTACGCGCCCACACCCGGACGCGGGACGTCCACACAGTCCGAGCCGATCACCACGAAATCACCGCGACGTCGCTCGATCATCTGCGGCAGAAGGTGATACGCGAACCGCTGCGCACCCTGCAGATGCACCTGCACCTGCAGGCCGAATTCGTCCGGGTTCATGTCCCAGACGTGCCCGAACTCCAGGTCGCCCGCGCCGTAGACGACGATTTCCGCAGGCCCCAAAGCCTTCTCGGCCTCGGCGATGAACTCCTCGACGGAGGCGTTGTCCGAGACGTCGAGCCGGTGGGCGAATGCCTCGCCGCCGTCGGCACGGATCTTCTCGGCCAGTTCCTGGCAGACCTCCACCCGGCGCGCACCCAGGGCCACCGGATGACCCTGTTCGGCCAGGGCCACGGCAGTGGCCGCGCCGATTCCCGAAGAGGCTCCGGCGATCAGCGCCGGACGGCGCTGCGGGTGTGGTTCGAATCTGGGCATCAGTGGCTCACCTCGTCGGCTGTAGCAGTGGTCGCATCATGGCGTGTCATCGAACCTGC
This sequence comes from Nocardia jiangxiensis NBRC 101359, assembly GCF_000308615.1. GTDB lineage: Bacteria > Actinomycetota > Actinomycetes > Mycobacteriales > Mycobacteriaceae > Nocardia > Nocardia jiangxiensis. The sequence continues at coordinate 100,691 of NZ_BAGB01000006.1, read as the reverse complement.
ACCGTCACAGGGAGTTTCGCGAAACCTCGGACGTTCGTGGAGTGCACGCGTTCGATGCCCGCGAGGTCCACCTCGTAGGCGCGGACCCGATCGGCGAACTCCCGCAACGCGATCGAAGCCTCCAGGCGCGCCAGATGCGCCCCGAGGCAGAAGTGCACGCCGCGCCCGAAGCTCAGCAGTCCGCCCTTGTCCGGGCGTTCGATGTCGTATATCTCCGGGTCGGCGAAGACGTTCTCGTCGCGGTTCGCCGAACCGACCAGCAGCAGTACCTTCGCCCCCTCGGGCACGGCGCCGCCGTGGAATTCCAGGTCGACCGCGGCGGTGCGGGCCAGGATCTGACTCGAGGTGTCGTACCGCAACGTCTCCTCGACCCAGTCCGGCACCAACTCGGTGTTCGCCGCGACCTTCGCGTACTGCCCGGGGTTGATCGCGGCCCAGAACAGGGCGTTGCCGAGCAGTTTGGTGGTGGTCTCGTTCCCGGCGATCACCATCAGGAACATGAACCCGAGGATCTCCTCGTCGGTCAGCCGGTCCCCGTCGGCCTCGGCGTCCAGCAGCGCCGAGGTCAGGTCGTCGGTGCGGGTGCGGCGGCGCTGGGCGATCATCTCGGCGTAGTAGCCGACCAGTTCGAAGGTCGCCTCGACCGCGGCGACCGGGACGTCCAGCACGCCGTCCTCACGGTGCACCACCAGATCCGCCAGTCGCCGGATCTCGGCGCGATCCGGTTCGGGTACGCCCATCAGCTCGGAGATCACGTCCATCGGCAGTTTGCCCGCGACCTGCTCGATCCAGTCGAAGCTGCCCGCCGCCAGCGCCGGTTCGAGGTGTTGCAACGTCAATTCCCGGATCCGGGTGTCCATCGCGGCGACCCGGCGCGGGGTGAACCCCTTGAACACCAGCTGCCGCAGCCGCAGATGCCGCGGATCGTCCAACGCCAGGAAGGACATCGTCTTGTGCGCGTGCGGCCCCCACGCGGCCGGATCCAGCGACACCCCGTTCGCACTCGACAACCGCGCGTTGTCCCGGAATCCCGCCCCGACGTCCGCGTGCTGCGACAACGCCCAGAACCCGAGTTCGGGATTGTGATAGAGCGGCGCCTCGGCCCGCAACCGCCGATACAGCGGGTACGGATCCTCGTGGCAGCCGTAGTCGTACGGGTCGAAGGTGAGCGGCTCCGCCGCAACGTCCGTCATCGCCATCACCTCCGATTCGAGAACGCGTTCAGTCCCCCGCGACAACCACCGGCCGCCTTGGGAGACACGTAGCTGGACATGTGTCTGGACCGTACCACCGGCAGGGCCCTTGAACAATGTCTCTTCGATTTTCCCAGGGTTCGGACGTTCGGGGCAGGGGTTCAGCCATTCAGCGGGAGTGTCGCCGGGAGCGGTCGGGCGTGGACGCCGCACCACGCATCCACCACCGGCCGGGGCGCGCCTATCAGGCGAATTGCAACAAGTTCACACACTGACAGGCCGACCGCAGCGGCCGCACACACTTGCCGGGCGCATCGGAGGTAGCACTCGGCAACACCCAGGCGCACAACACGATCGACCTGCCGGACACCGGGTGCGACAGCCACACGAGTGGCGTCAACACGCAACACAGTCGACGCCGAGCCGATCTACACCGTCCGGGTATGGAAGGGCGGCACCGCCGGCATCCGTGTAGCCCAGTTCACCGCTGTGTCATCGGCTCGACTGCGCACAATCAGCACAGTCCGCCTACGAGGCTTCGCCGAGGTATCCACACAGGCGCGAACTCCGGCCGGGAGACGCGGCAGCCCAACGGCGACACACCTGCGAACTGTCAGCTCAAAAGTATTGCAGCACAGCCGAATCGAACTCGTCGCTGTCGTCGACCTCCGTCGGAGGCGTGTACTTCCGCCCCCGCACGTGCCGCAGGAACTCCTCCGGGATATCCAGCCCGTAATTCGCCAGATAATGCACCGAATCGACCCGCCAGATCCACTCACCATCCGAGATCAGCGACGAGGCACTCATGATCCGCTCGGTCCCGCCGACCAGATCGGTCAGCACGTCCAACACATCGAAAACCCCAGGCGCAGAACGCATATAGGCGGCGATCTCCGCACGATCCTCGATCACACGATCGGTGAACGACTCGGCCAGCGAGGGCAACTCGTCGTGCCGCCCCTTGCGCCGATCGGCGTACATCTCCCGGTACATCCCGACCGTCTTCAGCTCTGTCATCGGTAGTGTCTCGCCCCCGGAGCGATCGTGCAGCGGATCATTGCCGTGATCACCTTATCGTGTGCGCTGTATGTGCCGACACAGGTGCGTGATGGCTCCGCCGACGGCCAGGACTCGCACCACCGCACACGGAGATGTGCGAGGATCGGACGGTGTTCTCCCGAAGGATCCGGGCAGGGAGGACGACAAGCGAGGGGGCTGGCGAATTCGGTGTCATCACCAACATCCCGCAACTGCCGGACCGGACCGCTGCGGACAGCACTTCGACTGGCGGACAACCGATATCGTGGTGAAGTAGTACAGCCGGACAAGGATGGGGAGGGCGCAGAATGACGGAACCGGTGCGGGGACGACCCTACTCGCGAGGGCAGACTCGGTACGGCACCCGGACCAGGAAACCGGTCATCTACCTGCCCGTGACTTGCGAAGGACGACTGGTCGGCTATTTGTGGGCGTCAGCCGCCGACGATGGTCTGTCAGCGGGGTTCCACCCCAAAATCGATGAGGAGATCTTCCGAGACGACATCAGCCGATTGATGGGCACCGGATTCTGGGCTGACCGGCTGCGGGAGTCTTTTCAGCAGGATTTGCTTCCTCGGGACGGAATTCGGCACTGGATCGGGGAATCCGAGCATTCTTCGTACGGCGGGGTCGCTGCCAACGCCCGAGAATCGACCGCCGATAGTTCGGCCGAACTGTGGAATCAACTCAACCCGACAGTACCGTTCGACCCCGACCCCAGCTACGAACCCCTGATCCAGGATGGCGAGTACCCGGACGGTTCGCGCGCACATCCACCCGAACCGGCTATGCCGATCTCTACCTATCCGGACGAAGCAGTCGGCGAACTCGTCTTTCTGACAGCCTCACTCCGCGGTTCCGTCATCGGGTATGTGTGGGCTGCGGCGGCGGACGATGCCGCCGGGTGGCTACCTCTGGCCGAGGCCGGGCCGGACGGTGTCGTCGCCGGTGGTCTGTGGCGGTCACGGCTGATGGGCGCATATTCGGAGGGCTTGACCCCTTTGGCCGCATTGCGCCGGATGCGTATTCTGCGCAATCCTGCGGAAGACACCTTCGGCCGGATCGAACCGGATGCGACCGAACAGCGCATCGCGAGCCTTCAGGACCTGCGGAATCGCTCGGGCTACCGCGGCCGGTGAGCACTTCGCACGATCCGAGGCCAATAACAATATCCAGCGGTAGGCAACACCGAGTGCTGATAGAGGATGTTCGACTGTGAGTAATGTTCCCCCGTTGGCGCGGACCAATGCCGAGGCCCGATTGTTCGTGGACCTCAAACAGTGCGCTCGATGCGGTAAACGCGGCGCGACATATCGCAGCTCGGTCATCAGGTCGGGCGGCTTGCTCATCGGCCGGTACCGCGGCACATGTGACCATTGCCAGAACCCCTTCGAGTACGACTTCCGATTGCCGGAGCAGCCTTTGCCGCCGCCGAGCGAGGGGGTTCTGTTCGGCGGTGCGGAACCGTCCGTACTTCTCGACCCCGCGATCTGGCTGCGATACTCCGACATCTGCAGCAGTCAGGTACCGATGGACAGCAGCGGATTGGATGAGCAGGCCCGCCGAACCGCCAGACATACGTTGGAGACGGCCGTGGCCGCGCTGGACGAAGTACTGAAATTCATTCCACCACAAGCTGATCGGGTGCCCGAGTCGGAATTCTGGTCGTCCGGAGGACGGATGATCTACCAGGAGGAGCCCGGACGGTTCGACAGATTCCGGCTCGAAGCTGTCCGGGAAGCGTATGCGGATTCACTGGCGAACTGGTGATCAGCCAGACCGACGAAAATGGCGCAGACGTATCAGGCTCACTCGAACGCGGCGCTATCCGGCCTCGGTGACCAGCGCCCGCCACTGCCCGTGGCGGCAGTGGAACCGCAGCGTGGCGTGCAGGGTGCTCAATTCCGAGGGCACGGCCATCACCTGTACCTCGACCCGGTATCCCCAGTCGCGCAGTGTGGCCGCGAATTCCTCGGTGTCCCGGTCCGAGGTGAGTTCGAGCAGAATGTCCGCTCGTGCCAGTGCCACGTGCTCGGCCGCCAGCGCGGTCCAGCCCAGCGCATCCCACATGACGACATCGCCTGCCCGCGGATCGTCGGCGAGGGTCAGATCCCAGCTGCGGGGGTGGTAGGCGAACAGCAACTCGGGGTCGATCACCACGGCGCCCGGCCGCGCGACGTGCAGGTCGCGGATCGTGGTGGTCTTTCCCGACCCGGGTGGGCCGGTGACGATGATCGCCGTCGGATCGGTTGCGGCGGTGAGATTTCCGTACAGCTCGGGAACGATCTTGTGGGTGAACACCCACTGGTGATCGCCGCGGGCGAGCCGGAACCGATCGGGGTCTTCGCGCGGCAGGACGGCGGACGTGGCACCGAGGGCGGCGAGTTGCTCCCCGTGGGTGTGGATCGCGTCGGTGATCGCACTCCGGTCCGCCGGATCGAGATTTCGCATGGCGGACAGGTAATCCCGCCGGAGCCCGACCGTGGCCTCGGGTGTGCGGAGATCGGCGGGACCGCCGTGTTCGGCGATCCACTCCGCCGCCGAGGACGCGGCCATCAGGCTGCCCAGAATATCCACGGCCGCTTCGTAATACAGGACCGGATCGTAGGGGCCGCGCGACTCGGAAGGCGCGGGCGAGGTCGTGCGGGGCTGTTGTGATCGGGTGATCAGATCTGCGACAGCATCGGTGTAACGCGCGATCGCGGCGAGCGTCGCAGCGCCGCCTTCCCAGGTCTTGTTGCGCTGCAACAGATACTGCTGCAGTCGCAGCGCACGGGCCTGCGTGGCCGGCCAATCGGCGAGCACCTCGGACACCTGGTCCACCCACAGGTCGACCGGTATCGGCTGCCGGAACGGTTCGGGCACCAGCGGTGGTCGCAGTTCCTGCGGAAACTGTTCCGGGTCGGCCAGATACATGCCGATCCCGCTGTCGACGGGCGCGATCACCGGCACACCCTGCATCACTGCTTCCAGGCCCAGCAACCCGAATTTACCGGTCTGGCCGGGCATGACGAGGAGGTCCGCGGCCTCGAGGTCCGCGATGAAGGTCGCCCTGTCGTCCTCGACGGCCGGGAGCACTGTCACCTCGCGGTGAGCCAAGGTCGACAGTGTCTGCCGCACCGGCGCAGTCACGCTGGGATCGACCCCGCGCACGGTGAGGGCGACGTCGAAGCCGCGTTCGTTGAGGCCCCGCACGATACGAGCGGCCTCGGTGGCACCGCCGCGGGAATCCTCAGCCTGCGCGAAGGCGATGATCATCAAGGGCGGAACGGACGACGACAAGACAACTCCTGATTCGGTGGAGAACAGCGTCAGCTAAGCACGGTCTGGGACAACAGATTCTGCGCAAGCTCCTCGGCGACCATGGCCAGCGGAATCCCCTCGCGACCGGGCCCGAACGCCGCTCCGGGGCGCAAGCGGCAGGACAGCTCGGTGAGCAGTGCGACACAGGCCATTGCCCGCGGCTCACCGAAATCGATGTTGTAGTCATCGTCCCGGCGTTCGCGGACATCACGGTCCCCGGCGAGACTGCGCCGGGAATGTTCGGCTTCCTCGAGGAGAGTGGTCGGCGGTTCCTTCCCGATGGCCGCCGATTCCAGTGCCCACAGCAGGTGGTGGGACGGGTCGCCCGGGACGCGATCGGGCCGCACCTCCAACTCGGGTATCGGGCCGCGAACCGCCTGATGCAGGACGACGAGCGCGTCGCCCCGATCGCGAGAATCGCCCGAGTGCGCCTGCAGCACAGCCGAGGCCGCCTCTCGCAGCTGCCGGGCGATGACGACCGGATCGACCTCGGTAGGCAACGGCATCGGACTTCTCTTCGCCCAATCCATTTCGGTATAACCGGACTGAGAGTCGTACAGCCAGGCGGCGATGTCACGTGCGGCGATCGCAAGATTTTTCCCGGCGTCACCGATACCGAACGCCTCGCCCGCCGCCAGGCGACTCGCCAACTCCTTCAGCAGATCAGCGATGATTATGCCGCGCATGGAGGTGATGACCACGGGGTCCCGGACTTGGCTTTTCGCTTCGAGCATTGCGCGGATATCGAGGGCTCGCTGTTCGAGCGGGATGGGCCTGCCCCGAGTGCCGAGGTAGTCGATCGCCCCGAGGCTGTGCAGAGCCGGGTCCAGAACCGGCTCGGCACGATGGCCCGTAGCAGGGGGCAAACCGGACAGTGCCCGGTCGAGATCGGCCAGGACCGCGGTCCGCGCTTCCCCGCTCGAATCGGGCACAGCGAGGACATCGAGGGCACTGATCGCGGCATTCCGCAACCAGCGATCGGCCCCGTCGTCGCCCGCGGGCTCGCCCTCGTAGCTGTTCACGCAACACTCCTCGAAAATCCGACGGTTGTCCGGGCCAGGATGGCGGCCGCTGTCAATCCTGCCCCACAACGAATACCGGTCATGTGCTCGGTTCGCGATGATCGCTCGGGATACCGGCCTCCGGATGCTCGCGCGGCGGGACCATCCCGGTGGCGTCCACGAGCGCGGCTCCTGCGGATTCCCATGTGTATTGTCGGTCGCGCAGAGTCTGCTGGAGGTCCAATGCCCGATCCCAGGCAGCGTCCTGATCCGACAACTGATGTGCCAGAGCATCGACCCAGCGGTCGACCGGAACAGGGTCCTCGTACCCCTGTTCGACCAGCATTCCGGCGGTGAGGTTGCTCGGAAACAGGTCGGGGTCGCCGAAGAATCGACCGGCGCCACTGGTACTCGGCACGACGATCGGCACCCCGGCTCCTGCGGCTTCCGTGGCGACGAGCCCGAATCCCTCGGCACGAGAAGGCATCAACACCACATTGGCATCGCGCATATCGGCGAGGATTTCATCGCGCTCGAGCGTATAGGGCCGCACGTCCACGTCACGGCCCGCCGCTTCCCGAAGCGAACGCAGTTGCGCTCGCATCTGGTCTACCGGCACTCCACGCACGATCAGATCGACGTCGATTCCCTGCTCGTTGAGCTTCTTGACCATCTCCGCGGCCTGCATCGCCCCCTTGACCGGGTCGTCGGCCCGGCCGAACACCAGCATCCGCTTCGTCTGCCGATCCGCGGGCGGACGGACCTGGTCGAAGAACTCGATGCCGGGGATCATCTGATGCACCACCGGCGAGGTACCCGTCATCGCGGCCAGCCGCCCGGCCTCTCGGGCCTCGGTTTCACGGAGTTCCTGGCCGAGCATCGTCAGGGTCGCCGATTCTTCGGGCCGAAGCTCTGCCAGCTGCGCGATCCGGCGACGTACGTCCGCCAATTGCTCCTGATAACGGCGCTTTTCGTCGGCGGTCCACGGACGGTCGCGTTCGTGCGCCATTTCTTCCGCGGCGCGCGGCACATGTGCCCATTGCCCGTCCGGACCACGACGGTTCTCGAACAGCACGCCGCTGCGGCTGCGGACCGTCAGGGCTTCGATGCGGACCGGCGGATCGGCCGACTCCAGATGGCCCACCATCTCCTGCGACCCGGTGAACGATGCCTCGTGCAGTCGGGGCGGCGTGTAGCGGTGTACGCCGTGATCGATCCGCTCGTCGAGGTATCGGCCGATGGTCGACAGCCGACTCTGCGGTTCGGCAACCGCCATCACCTCGGCGCGCGCGGTGTAGCCGTTGTCGGCGAACTCCCGCATGATGCCCGCTTCCTTCGCGGGATCACCCATCGCCAGTTCGAGGATCACATGCTGTCGGTTGGCGATGGCATGCTCCCGCGCCATGCGGAACCAGCGCCCGGAATCCCGCACGAGGTGCCGGATCGCGTCGGGGTCGCGTTGCGCCATCAACTCCTCGTAGCGCGGATGGAATCGGAAGAAATCGTCACCGGACAGGTGCAGGACACTGCCGCGATCGGCGAACGAATCCTTGATCTCCGCGATCATGGTGGATTTTCCGGCACCCATCTGGCCGCCCACCACCACCAATTCCGGTTTCTCGGAAGACGGCACCGACGCCGCGTCCGACAGCAGGCCGGGGATGATCTCCTCGTGGAATATCCGGTCGAGTTCCTCCGGCTCGACGGCTGCGACCGGGCTGTCCCGCTCGCCGGTCTGGTCCCGAGGCTCGTCCGGCGTTCCGTCCGACTCGCGCACCCGCGCGGGGGCGCCTTGCTCCGGCGCCTCATGCGGCGGGGGTTCACGATCAGGGCCATCCGCGCGTCGCGCCGGTGACGGGTCGCGCGGTGATTCGGGTTCCGGGGCGCGGGAAGTCTCCCGGTGATCGGCCTGCGGTGCCTCATCGGTCGGAGTTTCGAATCGCTCCGCACGTCCCGGTTCGCCGGACTCGGATCGGTACGGGTGCTCTACTCCTCCCAGGTCAGCCGCTCCGGCCAGCTCCCGTCCTGCCTGCTCTGCCACTCCGCCCGGGCCACCGCGCTCCCCGCTCTCTGCCCGTACCCCCGACGCCGCAGTGTCTGCTTGTCGATCGTTATCTCGTACTCCTCGCTCCCCTCCGGCGGATTCGCCTGGGACAGGGCTTGGACTCGGTATCCGATCGTCTCCGGAGTTTCCTGGGTGCGTTGGATACTCAACCGCCACAGGGGTGGATAGATCTGGCCCCCGGCGGGGTGCCGGCCCGTCGCCTTGGCCTCCCGGAAGTCGTCCGCGATCATCGTCGTGCTCCAGCTCGGGTACTCGATCACCACCCCGGTTTCCGCGTCGATCACCAGATTCGTCCCGCCCGGGTTGATCTCCTCCGGACTCTGTTCCGGCAGGACCAGCCATCCGATCTCCCCGATCGGATACGGCTGAAACCTCCTGTCGGGGTTGAAGATCTGAGCCAGGTACACCTCGACCTGTTCCCGAGTGCGGCATTCCGCCATATGTTTCTCCTGGGTGTGAAGGGATCGGTGTGTACCACAGACCTGTTGACCCGTACGCCATACTTTGCGGCGGGTGATCCGACATGGTCCCTGCCTGCGGATCCCACCACACCGGTCCGCCGGCGTCGTGGGGATAGACGATCACCGTGGCGTGCAGACCGCCTCGACGTGGTGTGCCGTCCGGGTTGTACAGCGGTTCACCGGTATTCGCGTCACGGGCCTGCCACTCGTTGACCACCAGCGCCGAAGATCCCGGGCCCATTCGGTCGACCAGATTGTGCAGGTGACCGAACTGATTCGGGATCGGATGGCCTCCGCCGATCGTGTGCAGACCGTCACCGAGCCACTGCGCGGCACGTTCCGGACCACCGCGCTCGCCGCTTCGAATGTCCACCCCGCCAGGTATCGGATCCGGCCATCGAGGTGCACTGACCTGGGGATTTCCATAGAACGCCGACAGCGCCGACAGCGAGCAGTCCGTGCAGTTGTTGGCCCGACCCGGAATCTCGAGACCGCCGTCGTTGATCAACTTTCCGTATGCGTTGGTCCGCGGATCAGCGCCCACGAGGAATCGATTGCCGTCACGCAACGCGTCCTCTACCGCAGCCTGATATTCGGGCCGCTCCACCTCGTCCAACCGTCGTACCCCGACCGCACGACTCTCGGACGGGTTGTCGAATCGTGTCGGTGTATTGGCATGCGCGACATCGTTGCTCAGCTGCCGGATCTCGTGCGGGTTCAGCCCCGGATGATTCGGATCCGGCGGCAACAGCCCGAGGTGGTCGCGCAACTGCCGGGTGATCGCATCGACGGGCATGTCCGGACGCCACTGCCCGGGGCCCTCACCGACGTTGATGTGCAGATTCGCCTCGGCCGGATCCGAGGTGTGCACGAGATCGACGAACATCCGATCACCGGACAGCAGCCGATGTTCGTGATTGAAACCGAAATCCGTTGCCTTCTGGGCATTCTCCCACAGGTGGTTCAGCCACTGTGGATGGATGTTCGGATCCGCGGTCACGTGAACCTTGATCCGCGCGACCGCGACCGGGCCGCCCTGCGTATTCGCATACCGTCGAATGTCGAACGCGGGCTTGGCATTAGGCTCGGACTTCGTGGTGACCGGCACCACCCGATTCGCGTCGGGCCGATGCGGCCGAAGCCAATCACGCCACCGGCGCGCGTGCTGCGCGCGGCGAACATCATCCTGCGACGGACCGCGCGGGGGTAGCTCATCGCGGCGCATGGACCTCGGATCACGCTGCGCGCCTCGCGGATCCCGCTCCGGTCCATTGTTCGGTGCCCGCTGCTCGGGGGTTTGCCGATCGGCAGGCTCCTCGCGGTCGGTGCGAGGACGCTCCTGCGTCGGAGGATGCTCCCGATCCGGCTGCCGAGGTTGCGGCCGATTCGATTCGGGCGCTTGCGGACGCTCACGCTGTTGCGGTACCGGAACTGAGGACTGTTCGGGCCGAGGGGACTGCCGAGCAACGTGGTCCTGCAACGCATTACGCGGCACCTCAGGCGTTCGCGGAACCTGCCGATCCGGTGGTACCGCCATACCGTGATCGGATGTGCGGCGTCCATCGACGGGGCGCGGCGTCTCCTGGTGATCCGGTTTTCGCGGGGCGGGCGCGGGAGACTCTCGGCTCGGCGGCGTCGACGTCCGTTGCGGCTCGAGGGGTGAGGACTCGCGTGGACGCGAAGAATTCTGCTGCCCAGCGCGATCCGGCTCCACCGGATCGCGTGGATTGTTCGCTGTCCGGGGATCCCGCTCCGGCTGGGGCCGCTGCATGGAAGATTCGTCCGGTGTCGGTTCCGGTGTACTCGTCGGTTCTGTCGGTGAACCGACTCGAGGCTCTTCGGGTTCCGAAGTGTGCGGTGGCGATGCATGTACCGCATCGGGCAGTGTGAGAGACCCGTGCAAACCGCCGCTTTCCACGCTGGTCGGCGGAACTTCGGATGCGTTCGAACTCTCGGTCCGCAGAGTCTTGTCGGAGACCGCCTCGGTTGTGCCGTCATATCGAGGTGACGCTCCGCTCCCGCCGATTTCGGCTCGAGGGCCGGGCTCGAGTGCGAAATCGGATGGGACGATCTTTCCTTTGAGAATATATGTCAACCCGGATTCGGCTGGAGCATCGACGATATCGGTTATCACATATTTCAGGCCACGCTCACACAGAAATTCGTTCTCGCCACCAAGTTTCAACTCGTCACCGCTGTTGTTCTTGTTGCCGATCCACAAGCCTTTGGTACCGGCCGGCGCCTCGAGTTCGAGTTGATATTTTCCGAAACCGGACCGATCACTCAAAGCTGTGGACATCGCACCGGGCTCGGATTGAACCTGATTCCTCAGCTTCCAAATGTCACCCGCACCCAACGGCGTACCATGGTCATCGACAACAAGATGTTCCACGCTCTTCAGCCCGCGAACTACCACCATTGATTCCGAAATGGGATTGTCCACGGCCGAATCCAGGTTTCTGATGTAGTCGGCTACCACATCTACAGTCGGGTCGACTCCCCCCAGAGTGTCACGTATATAGCGTCCCCTCCCAGCGTTTTCCGCCATCTCCTCGAGTCGAGTTTCCGACTGCCAGTGACCGATAACGTGCTCGACAGCGGCTCGCACATCCGGATGCAGATCAGGACGTTCGGCCAACTCCTTGACCGTTTCGCGGGTCGGTTCCGGGCCATCAACGTGGTTCATTATCGCGTCGAAAGCTTTACGGTCGGCTACCAGCCGATCGAGCATCCCACCCGGATCAGGGCTTCGCAGAACATCGTTGATCCATGATCCCTCGACATATCGGCGCACCGCTTCGATTCGATCCGGCGACAACGAATCCCTGACATGCCCCAGGTTCTGCTCACCATATTCCGCACCATCATGCGGAGATTCGAAACGACGTGGCGTTTCATCCGTTTTCGAGGAATGCCGCGCCACCTCGGCATTCCGATCAGCGCGCTCGTCCAGCTCTGATCGCGCACGGGGTTCTCCGGAATGCTCTCCGACCACATCTAGGCCAGCGGGGATTCGGTCGAGCTGACGTTCCAGCCGAGGCGCCATCCGTGCATCTGTTTCGTTCAGCAGACGCCATCGCGCTTGCGAATTGCCCGGGTCGCGCATACCGAGCCCATCGAGCAGGTCGGCCAGATCTCGACGAAGTCCAGGCAGTTCGTGCGCTCGCTGCGGGTCGAGCTCAGCACGCTCGATATGCGCCGTCACAACCTTTACCTCGGCCAACTGCCCGCCGAGGCGAGGCGTCAGACCTTCGGCGTGATCGAGGGACGGCTCCGCCGAGACTTTCGGGTCCTGCAGGAGTTTGATCTCCGCGACTTCATGAGCCAGTGCTCGAACAATGTCCTCATCACGGGCGCGCGGCGAAATATGGACGTCGTATGTCTTCCCATCCTCCCGTACATGGAATTCCGCGACCGCACCACCGTCTATCGGCCGGACATCGAAGTGCACTTCGACGGGGTCCAGCCCCGGGCGCCCTATCAAGGCAGATTTGTCTCGTGCAAACCACCCGACATCATCGGGTATGACCAACGACGAATTCTCGTTGAGGGCTCGTATGACCTCGGCCCGAGTGAGGTCCGGTTGATGCGCAGGTCGGCCATCACCATGAAAGTTGCCGAGACTGCCGGTATCACCACGAGACCTGTCCGTAGTCGGCTCATGCTGCGGCTCAACAGCTTCCGATCGTCCGGAAACAACCGCGCCGGATTGCGTCTCCCGCGACTCGATACCGGGTAGATCCAGACCTCGCAGTCCATTCGCGTGCGTCCCCGCCTCCGGCCGATCCGGTTGATCGGGTAGACCGGTCAGGCTGGATTCGCGCGTACCGGCATCCTCGTCTCCCCCCATGAAATCCCAGCCGGGCGGATCATCGTAGGCGGACCTGCGGTTGTCGGAGGTGTGCGGCTGCTCGTCCGGCAACTGACCCGCGGGGTCGAGCGGATTCTCCCGGCCGGGATGTGCCTCGTCCGAATTCGGATGGAAGGTGCGGAATTCGCCGTCGCCGCGAACCGCCGCGGGAGAGTTGGGCTTTCGCGCGGTACCGACCGCATCCGACGGGGCGCGCACCGGTACGCCGAGGCGATCCGCCACGTGCTGCGCCCAGCCCATATCGTTACCGCTGAAGCAGGACAGCAGCCGAACCGGCGTGCCTGGTTCGTAATTCGGATTTCCGAGAATCGCATCGACGATCTGTTCCGGATGAACCTCCGGGCCCAGGCTGGGAATCGGCGCGCCCTCGGGGCTCCCGTGCACGATGACGTCGTGTTCACCCTCGTTGAGGGTGTTCTCTCGCACCCGATGGGTACGGGGATCGTCACCGATGGATGTGCTGTCGGGCCGGTAGACGACTCCCTGACCGTTCTCCAGGTAATTGTCGAACTCGGTAACCGGCGGCACATCATCCGCAGAGCCTTCCGAGGAACCCAGCGTGTCCGTCGGTAGCGACTCGTCAGCTTCGGCCGAATCACCTGTGTGGGAGAGGTTTTCGGCGTTCTCGGCCGGTTGATCGGCGGGCGATCGGGGTGCCTCGGACTCGTCCTGCCGAGGGGAGCGTTCAGCCGGCGAAACCGATGAATCCTGCGGATCCGAGTGAATCGACTCCCGAGTGGGTTCAGTGCGATCCGACATATTCCGGTCGGGTGTCGGCTCGGAGCGCTGGTCACGCTGGGGCCGGTCCGCTGCTTCGGCGGAACGCGGGGTCGAATCGCGGGTGGGCGTCCGGGAATTGCCGGGTGTCGGCGGACGGTCCGATTGCTGCGTGGAATCCCGTTGTTGCCGAGACGATTCGGTCGGGTTCTTCCGATCGGCCGTGGGTCCGGTCGGCTTGTCCGGACGTCGAGCCTCTCGTGACGGTTCGGGATGGGTGTCGGACGTGTCGGAGGTTCGACGGCCGGAGTCCTCGGTGACGGGGCGGGGTTCTCGGACTTGCGCGTCGCGCGCGCTCGTCGTGGTGCGGTCGCTCGGTTCCGCGTTGCGCGGCGTGCTGTCGCTCGAATCGCGGGAGCTGGATGACGCCGAGTTTCGATCGGTCGTATCGGATCGCTCGGACGCGCGTGATGTCTCGGTCGCGGACGAATTCGCTGTCGTGCTGCGATCATTCTGCGGCGCAGCGGTTTCCGGTCGCTGTGTGCTGTCTGGACGTTGCGGTGTATCCGGTCGCTGCGGGCTGTCCGGACGTTGCGGTGTATCCGCAGCCGGGCGGGCGGGGGTCGCCGGTGCCGAACGGTCCGCCGGGGACACCACGTCACGGTTGGACGGGGTGGCCGGGGCCTGGCTACCCGCTGATGCGGGCGTTGCGGCGCGATCTGTGTTGGGTGCTGTCGTTCCCTGCGCCGCAGGGTTCTGCGTACTCGCTCGATCGGATACGGCCGGTCCCGCGGTGTTGGATGCGGACTGAGTCTCGGGTGCCGCAGTCGGCCGGGCGTCCTGTGTGGAGTTCGCCCCTGCCGAATCTTGCTGGACGGGCGTCGAACTCGCATTTTCGACACCGGAAGACGGTGCGACGCTCGCGTTGTCCGGAGCGGCGACCGATGCCGGCTTGCTGCTCGTATCGGCATCACTCGCCGACGAGTCACTCGCGGTTGTGGTTTGCGTTGCGCTGTCGGAGTGTTCGGCACTCGGCGTGGTCGCGGTGTCGTGCGATTCGACCTGCGGTGTGGTGTGCGAGGTCTCGGTCACATGTGGGGTCGTAGGCGCGCCGCCCTCCCCGGGCTTCACTCTGCCGAGTCCGCCCCCGGCCCCGTCGAGCACCCCCTGATCGAGCTTTCCCCCGGTCGCCACGGTCGACACCGCATTGCCCAAGACGTTCCCCGGGGCAGCCGCCACACCTCGCGCGATGACCGCCTTGGCGGAATTCGAGCCGAGATCGACGTTCTTCGCGACCTTCGCCATGCCCAGATTGGAGGGATGGCTGACAACCCCACCCACAGTCCCCGCAATCGCCCCTGCCCCGGCGGCCTGCAACGAACTGTTCCAGTTGACGTTCTCCCCCTCGGCGGCCTGAACAACGTTGGCCGCCAAGTCCGTCGCACCACCCAGCGCTGCCCCGGTCACCCCCTGTGCCAATGTGCTGACTGCGAACTTCGCCGCAGCACCCTCCCCGAGCTCCTGCGCCCCCTTCTCCGTCGTCTTGAGAGCGACTTTCGAGGCGACCTTCGTCGCGATCTTCAATCCGGTCCGCTCGGCCAGAGCCGTTGCGCCCTTGATCGCGATCTTATCGATCAGCTCCTGCCCGAGCTTGCGGATCGCCACCTTCACCGCCGCCGAGGCCACCGCGTCGACGGCCTCGCCGATCCCGGGAATGAATGCCATCGCGATCATCGTGGCCACCGAGATGTACATGACGATCTTGGTGTGCTCGATATCGGTGGCGCCCTGCTCCAACTGTTTCGCGAAGCTGTCACACATCGCGATGATGCTGTTCAGATCACTGCCGTCCCCGCCGGCGACATCCTGCCAGTACGTGGACATCGCATCGTGAGTCTTGCCGTCGATCGCGGTCAGCGCATTGCTCATCGCCTTGTCGGCGGGATCCTTCAGCTCGGTCAATGCCTTGGACATATCCGACCAGTGCTTCGACAGGCGCCGCATCGCGTCCTCGTCGCCCTCTGGCCAATGACCGAGCAGGAAGTCTTCGATCCACCCCACAGGTCCCGAGAAGTGCGGGAACCACAACGTCATCCGAACGCCCCGTTACACCTTGCGGATCTTGGCCGCGTTGTCCTCGTCCTGACTCTGTACCTTGTTGGCGACAGTGGTGATGTTGTCCCCGGTCGCCTTCAATGCCGCCGCGAAACTCTCCAGCGCCTTCAACCCTTTGCCGACACTGCCGTCCTTGGTCTCGTCCTGCGGGTAGTTCTCCTCGAACTGCTTGCCCGGGGCATCGGAGCCCCAGCACTTGCCCTCCTTGGTGATTCCCGCCTTCAACAGCTCCAGCGCGGACTCCACATCCTCGCCCAATTGCTCGAAATGCGGTGTTATCGAACGCAATTGATCAGGATCGGCAAAGAAATCTCCCACAGTCCACAACCTCCCGTACGACCGGTTCTCTCCCTTGGACGCACGGACGTGCCTCCAGGTTCCTCGAAAATGTCCCCCGCTCAGCGGGATTGCTGTGATTGCTCCGGCGGATCCACCGCGCCCGAAAGCTGAGCCTGCAGATCTCGCAGACTCGGTGCGCCCGGGACGAATTCGCTCACGTCGGGCATGGAGTCCACGATGGACTGGATCGGAGCGACGACCTGTGCACGGGCCTGCGCGGCGGCCTGCGCGGCGCCGTGAATCGCCGCGTTCAGGTCCTCGGTCAGTTTCTGCGGTGTGCTGCGCCGGTACGCGTCATCGGCGATCACGATCTCGGTCACGACGCCGGACGAGTTCACCGTCACTCGGGCGAGGTTGTTCGGGCTCGTCGCCTTGATCTTCATCGCCTGCAATCTGCGGTACACCTCGCCCGCTTCGCCCAGCTCACGATCGAAATCCGCCTGGACCTGCTCCATCGCGGCTTTCACACCGTCGTTGGCCGAACGGATTTCGTCGCGTTCCCAATCCTGCATGCTCATTCACCACCGGATTCCGAAGCAGGACGGCTCATTCGAGCCTCGCACGACTCTCGCCACCACCGCGTCATGACAGCCACGATATCGGTGCTCCCGCTTCCAGCGCGTCGTCCTCGTCGGTCCAGTCCGTCGGCTGGACGATGGCGTTGCGGCTGTAGGTGGCGGGGCGGGCGCGTTCTTCGGCCAGGCGGGCTCGCTCGATTTCCAAGCGCGCCAGACGATCACGTTCCTCGCGTTCTCGGCGAGCGGCCAGTTCCCGGGCGGTTTCGATCTCCTGTTGGCGGGCCTGCTCGGCCAGTTGCCCGCGGAGCTCGTCGAATGCCGCCGAGCCGGCGCGGGTGGTGCGGGCGTCGGCTATGAAGAACCTCTGCTGGGTCGACCGGGAGTGTGCGCGGTACTCATCCAGAAGGTTGTCCATATGTGCCGCATAGTTTTTCATCTTCAACCACCCATGTCGATTTCGATCTTCACACCGTCGGTACGTGGCGCGGCGGTCGGTGCGGGGGCCGGCGCGGGAGTCGGTGCCGGGACCGGCGCGGCGGGCGGCGGGCTCGGCTGGTGGCTGGAATCTCGACCCTGCCGGGGATTCGGAGATGCTGCCGGATCCAGCTCGTACACCGCCGCAGGCTCGAAATCGAGATTCGGCGCATACCGCTCGACCAGATCATCGATACCGAACTTTCCGCCGGAGGTTTGCGGTGCGGCGGCATCGATCACAGGTTTGCGATCGGAACCGGGGTTCTTGGTCCACATCGGTTTGGACTGCACCACGCCGGTGGATTTGTGCTCGCCCTCGGAGCCTTTTCCGCCACCCCCTCCGGTCGAGGGCATGTGGCCCATCGAACCGGTCGAGGACGTCCCCGAGGACGACGAGGATGCCGTCGTCGAGGAGTCGTAGGCAGACGTGGTCGTCGTCGTGGACGAGCCCGTGCTCGGCACCGACGAACCGGACTGCTGCGAGGAATCGCTCGTGACCGACTGGGTCGCGGATCCGCCACCTGTCCCGGATGTCGAGTAGCTCCCGCTCCCAGCGCTGTCCGTGCCCGTCCCACTGCCGGTGGAGGACGTCGAATTGTGCGTGGTGGACGACTGTGTCGAAGAATCACCGCCACCCGGGGTGAAGTACGGGACACCATTCTTGATCCCCATCGTGTACTTCTGAGATTTCCCGTCCAGACCGGTCACCGTAGTGGTTATCGAGCCGTCGGACCCCTGTGTCATCGAGAGCTTTTCGCCGCCGATGTTGAAGCTCGCCAGGTTCTTCGAACCGTTCGTAGATGACGCGGCCGCGGTGGTGTTGCCGAAGATTCCGCTCATCCCGGACTGGAGCACGCTCGAGAGCTGGCTCGCACCGGACTGCAATGCGCTGGTCAGCTGACTCACTCCCGAGGACGCCGTCTGCAGGGTCTGCTCGGCTTGACTCAGAAGCGTCGAGAGCGGATTGCTCTGGGACGAGCTGGGATTCACCGATGTCGGGGTGGTCGACGTGGACGGGACCTTGCTCTGATCCACGCTTGCGGTGCTCGTGTTCGAGTTGGAGTTCTGGTCTGTCCCGGAGCCCTGCTTCTGATCGCCGCTCTTGGGCTGCTCCTGGACTTTCGGGACGGTGGTCGTGTCCTTGCCATCGAGCAGATCCGTTACGGGCTGATACGCCTTCTTGATGTAATAGTCTGCT
The DNA here is from genome assembly GCF_000308615.1 of Nocardia jiangxiensis NBRC 101359. Classification (GTDB taxonomy): domain Bacteria; phylum Actinomycetota; class Actinomycetes; order Mycobacteriales; family Mycobacteriaceae; genus Nocardia; species Nocardia jiangxiensis. The sequence goes on along the minus strand of NZ_BAGB01000006.1, from coordinate 82,398 downwards.
GCCGCGCATTGATGCACGAAAGCAATGAACGCTTCACGGACTGCTGGGCCGAAATGTTCCTGCAGCCATTTCTTGCAGGTGTCTGATGCATGATCTGTAATTGTAGTGTGAAACTGGTCCTGGACCACCTCATTCGTTTCCCCCGTATTTACCCAACCAGTTGCAATTGAGATGATCTGGCTGACCGGATCCTCGGATCCACCCCCCAGTTTCATCGCATGACCAGCAACCGGCATCTGATCACTGGCGAACTTCGCGATGAAAACCGCCTTGTCTCTGACGATCTCCAGAATAACTTCCGGCACTCCATCCAGTGCCGACGCCAACGCCTGCACGTATTGACTCTGCTGGCTGGCATAAGAGTGGAACCCGGCCATATGATCCTGCGCGGCATCGCCGGACGGCCCCTGCCACACCTCCGGTACCGCATTGGCAACCCCTGCGACCTCCTGGGTTACCGTGTCCAACGAAACGTCCGAACCACTCGCCGCAGCTTTCAGCTTGTCAGCCAAACCCCGCAAACTTTCGACGCTCATTTTTCGTTGCTGATCGAACCACCTCCCCTCGATTCGATACATCTCCCCGCCCTCACCCAGGGGCTCCTTCGCGGCATCGATGGTCCAACCCACGAAATCGATACTCGAATCGGCAGGGATTTCAATTTTGGAAAATTCATCCAGGTTCAACACGTCATGGACCCGGTGGTATCGAACCAATGCCCGTTCGAACCACTCCAACCCGGGAACAGCCCCATTCAGCAGCTCATCAGCGGTCGCACCGGAGACGTTGACTTTGGGATTCCAGATCGTGTTGGTGAATTTCCCGGTATCGTCTTCGGCCAGCCACCGGGTCAGATTGTTCTGCGCAGTCAGCTGCTCATTGTAGTAGGCAGTCCCGTACTGCTGCGGATTATTCGTCACGCCGTACCCAATGCATTTGTCGCCGTGCTGATCTGGGATGCGCTCTGCTGATCGCCACTGGTATGCATGGACACTCCGGTCCGGAATACATCTACCGTAGAGCTGGACGCCTCCGACCACGAATGCAGCATCGACACGACGCCATCGACACCATCGGCGATCTTCTTACCCTGCTCCTGGTAGTCCTGACCAGCATGAGAAGCCTCGAACCCGACGTTCGCGATCCCCGTCGCATGCGCCTTCATCGCTTCCGCGTGCGGTTCCATCTTCTTGGCCATGTCCGACACAGCATGTGGAACGAACAGCATCGCTCCCCCTCCTCACCTCTCGGCAAACATCCACAGGCACACCGCTTCCGGGGTGCGCCGCATCTTCCGATGATGTCAGATGCGCACCGTCGAGGACACCTGAGCGGCTGACATTCACAGGCTTTCGCGGAGACGGCGCGACAGGTTGCGACTGTCAGTCGCGCCAGCTCAACGCCATTCGCGCTACCTCGCGGGCGACCATCTGGCGCGAGCACGGTTCGACGTGGAAGTCGTTGTACTGCTCGCGGAAGGTGTAGCAGCCGTCGCCGTCCACGTCGACCCAGCTGAAGTACTGCGGCGGGAATGGGCGGCGGTCGCGCAGAGCGGCGCGGACCTCGATGTGGCCCCAGCCTGCGCGGCGCACCGTGAGGAGATTGCGCATTCGCTGAGCGGTGTTCTCCTTCGTGCCGGTCCAGGATTCCAGGCTCACCTCGATGCGGTCCACCGATTCGACGAGTGCGGGCCCGGTGCCTGCGGGAACGGAGCCGACGACTGCGGCGAAGACGTTCGAAACCACTGCGGGAGAACCGATTTCGATGACGACGTTGCCGCCGAACTCATCGGTCTGTCCCGGGCGCTGGAACAGGGTGACGCCGATGCTGCCGTCGATCGCCCCGTATACGCGCAGTCGATGGCGGCGCTTGCCCAGCAGTGCCGCCGACACCTCCGGGTCCGCCGCGACACGCAGTGCGGCCGACAGGTCCGAATCACCCCCGGCGGGAAATCGCGCCCGCAGTTCCTCGGTGGCCTTCGCCGCTTCGCTCTGCCATTGCACCGACGAGATCAGCCGCAGCGGAAAGGGATACCGATCCTTGTCGGTCTCCCGCCACAGATGCATGAACTCATCGGGAGTGAACTCCCACTTCACCGATAATTGCCCTCACCATTGTCCCGCTGCGTCTGCGCCGCAGGGAAATCCGCACCGAGCGCACCGCCCGACGCGGGATCGAGCCGGCCGATCAGTTCTTCCTCGCGATCCATGATCAGATAGTCCGGCGTCTTGTGTTCGCGCTCTTCGTCTTCCGACTTGCGCGCCCCAGCGCCACCCATCCCCGGCATACCCGAGGTTCCGGAGCTGGTCGTCTTCGCGGCACCGTTCGTCGAAGCCGCTGCCGCAGCGGCATTCCCGTTGCCGGTGCCCGGAATGCTCTGTCCCGCACCGCCGGAGCCGCCGCCGGTCGTCCCGCTGTCCAGTCCGCCGAGGCCACCGCCGGAGCCCATGCCCCCGTTGTAGCCGGCGGTCCCGGTCGAGGCCGACGGGTTGGAACTCGACGCATCCGCCGACTGCGGTGTGGTGTTCGAACTCGACGTGCCCTGATTCGCCGAACTCGGGGACTGCTGGGACTGATCCGAATTCGACGGATCCTTCTGCTGCGAGTCCTTCTGCTGCGAGTTGTTCGGATTCTGCGCGTTGTTGCTCGCGGGATTGGCGTTGGCCGACGGCCCGCTCGATGCCGGACCGGACGGGTTCTGGTCATTGTTGCTGCCGGGCTTCGAGATCGACACAAATGTCGGTACACCGGTGCCTGCAGGGGCGAATACCGGGTCGTAGTTGTTCTTCATCGCCGCAATCGCGGTCTGGTGGAGTTCGTCCTCGGAGCGGCCGCCTGACATCACGTTACTCGGCGCGGTTACTCCGATCAGAGCACCGACTTGAGCAACCCCGGGTGACGTAGGGGCTGGCACGGCCGCCGCATTGCTCGGAGCCGGGACCGACAACTTCACCGCTTCGGCGGCATCCGCGGCCGATCGAATTCGCGCGCCTACCGCGGTGATCACATCTTGGATCTGCGTGAGCTGATGGAAGAACGTCCGCGCGGCATCCGTTGCCGCATTGGCGATCTGGCCCTTGGCTCCCGCCGCGAGCGCGTTCTGAACGGCGAGATTCGAACCGAACAGACCACCACCGAGATTGGTGGCGATGTTGTTCCAGTGCGTTGCGTGAGCCTGCAGCATGCCGGGCAGCAGCGACTGAGCGCCGGAATAGATCTCTTGATGAGATTTGCCAGCCCAGTTCTCGAGGTCATTAATATAAGGATTCTCGGTGTCGTTGTACGACAGTTGGCTCTGCAAGCTCTGCGCACCAGTCCTGGCCGTATTCGCATCGCTTATCGCAGAGCCAGCCCTGGGATCTACTCCGAAAAGCCGGGTCAGCGCGGAATTCGGCGAGCCGCCCCCTGGGTTGGTCATGCTCAGTTACCCTTCCCGATCTCCGCCTCGATGAGCGTTGCAGTATTCACCATGCCATCGCAGGCAGGCGTCTCCTTCACCTCTCCTGGCAAATTGAGGTCAGTGAGCACCTGAACGAAACCGGCCTTGGTCCTGAGGTCGATCTCGCAAGTCTCCGGGAATTGCGGGTCGCTAACCCACATAGCTTGTCGACCATTTACCGTGGTCGGCTGATTTCTACCCGCAACCTTCTGCAGATCCTGATCCCAGGGCACATTCCCAGAGATCAGCCTCAGCCCTTTTTGCGCGCCTTTGAATCCACATGTCAGGAAGGTTTGCTCCGCAACGAAATCTGTTACTCTGTGGCGCGACGACGGGTCGAAACCAGCTTTTTGAATGGCCTGATCACTGACCCAGGTGCACGGATCGAAAACTACCCTGGGGAGCCCGTTCGAGTACTGGTTATTGTCCTGCGATGGCGGCTGAATCTTCGGATTCGTTAGCGTAGGTCGCGCCGCCGTGGTTTCAGCAGTTGACGATGCCGACTGGGCGCCACTCGTATCCGCACTCGAATCATCACTATTACTCGACGTACAGCCGACCGTCGCCGAAAGCACAGCCGCGCAGATACACACCCAAGCAGATACCCTCACTTGCCAACTCCCTCAGTCGCGACCTTGATCGCTTGCTTATGCATCTCGTCTGCTTCCTGAATCTGTTTGGCAGCCAAAAGATGCGCAGCAGCCATCTCGAGAGCCGCTTCCTTCGCACTTTCCAACACCGTGACCAGTGAAGCAGCTTTACCCTCGAATCCAGATTTGAGCTGTTGAGCTGAAGCGAAAGTGCCGAACCCGTCGAGATCATGGAGGACCTTGGCGGCCTCCAACTGCGGGTCAATAGTGTTCGTAACCAGCCGCTGATACGCCTCGGCGCACTTCCTCGCGACCCCCTCCTCCATCGTGAACGTCCCCGACGCAGCCTGCTGATACAAGCTCTTCGCCGTGGACACCCCCGCGTCCGCGTCCCCCATCGCGCCCCTCCTCAGAGTGTCTTCTGGATCATCGCACTCTGGAAGACCTTACTTCACGGGCTATCCAATCGCCGGAGTCCATCGCTCCCCTGATCCCGCCCCAGCCTCGTTCACCACGCCGTACACCCCGAACACCAGCCCCGACCCTCACCCCCACCCAACCAAACTGCAACAGGTTCTTGCGCTGGCAGCGACTTCGACCATATAGTCCGTACACGTGTCCAGACAGCATGGGAGCTACCGGTGAGCGAGCGAACGACGCGGGTGTGCGTCCGACGTCGCACGGCACCGGCGAGGGGGCGACGTGCGCGGACAGGCGCCCGCGCGCCCGTGAGTTCCAGGCGCCGGATTCGAGGAATGTCCGCCGAGCACCACTGATCGCGACCGCCGAACAAGCCGAACAATCTGTCGCAGAGGAGTTTTCACCATGGCCCGTTTCACCGGACGATCCGCGATCGTCACCGGCGCCGCACAGGGTATCGGCGCCGTCTACGCCAAGGCGCTGGCCGCCGAGGGCGCGAAGGTCGTCGTCGCGGACCTGAACGCGGACAAGGGCGAGGAGGTCGCCAAGCAGATCGTCGCCGACGGCGGCACCGCCGTATTCCACAGCGTCGACGTGTCCGATCCGGAGTCGACCACCGCACTGGCCGAATTCACCGTGGCCGAATTCGGCGGCATCGACCACCTGGTCAACAACGCTGCCATCTACGGCGATATGAAGCTCGATCTGCTGCTGACGGTCCCGTGGGACTACTACAAGAAGTTCATGAGCGTGAACTTCGACGGCGCGCTGAACATGACGCGAGCGGTGTGGCAGCCGATGTCCAAGGACGGGGGCGGCTCGATCGTCAACCAGTCCTCCACCGCCGCCTGGCTGTACTCCGGCTTCTACGGCCTGGCCAAGGTCGGGGTCAACGGCCTGACCCAGCAGCTGGCCACCGAACTCGGCGGCTCCAAGATCCGGATCAACGCCATCGCCCCCGGCCCGATCGACACCGAGGCCACCAAGACCGTCACCCCGGGCAATATGGTCAAGGACATGGTGAGCCGACTTCCCTTGAAGCGCATGGGAACTCCGGAAGACCTGGTCGGCGCGTGCCTGTACCTGCTCTCGGACGAGGCGAGCTGGGTGACCGGCCACATCCTGAACGTCGACGGCGGACAGATCATCCGCTCATGACCGGGAACGACACCCCTGTCGGGTTCATCGGCCTGGGCAATATCGGCGCGCCCATGGCGAAGCGCCTGCTGGATCGGCCCGGCGGACTGGTGGTCTGCGATATGCGGGCCGAGGCGGTCGAGAAGTTCGTGGCGCGCGGCGCGAAAGCCGCGGCCACGGCCGCCGAGGTCGCCGAACAGGCCGCGGTCATCTCGATCGTGGTCGTCAACGACGAGCAGGTGCGCTCGGTGGTCTCCGGGCCGGACGGCATCCTGAGCACCGCCCGGCCCGGCACCGTGGTCGCCGTGCACTCCACCATCAGCGACGAGACCGCTGTCCAGCTGGCCGAGGAATGCGCTTCGCACGGTGTGGAATTCGTCGACGCCCCGATCAGCGGCGGCGCGGGCGGAGCCAAGGAGGGCAACCTCGCGATCATGGTCGGCGGCACCGAGGCCGCCTACGAGAAGGTCCGCGAACCCTTCGGCCACTTCGCCGGACTGGTCGTGCACGCCGGCGAGGTCGGCGCGGGAACGCGAATGAAGTTGGCGCGCAACCTGTTGCACTTCGTCTCCTTCACCGCCGCGGCGGAGGCGCAGCGCCTCGCCGAGGCCGCGGGCCTGGACATCACCGACCTGGGCAAGGTGGTCCGGCACTCCGACGCCATCACCGGCGGCGCGGGCGCGATCATGTTGCGCGACACCACCGCACCGGTCACGGAAGACGACTTCTGGCATTCGATCCTGACCCACGTCCGGGGCCTGGGCGAGAAGGATCTCGCCTTGGCGCTGGCGGTCGGCGATCGGCTCGAGGTTCCACTACCGTTCGCTCGACTGGCCCTGCAGGGCCTGGGCACCGGCCTGGGCGTGGGCCCCGGCGACATCGCGAAGGAGCAGGCATGAGCGGTCAAGGCCGGAGGCGGCAGCGAAGCGTCACCACGCAGGCCCCCGCTCATGCCGGAAGGGAAACAGCATGAGCGAGGAGACCGCCGCCGAACGTCGCGCCCGCGGCCTGGCGAAGATGTCCGAGGTGTACGGCTGGGACTTCGCCGACGGCCCCGGCGAGCACTTCGCCGTGACCGCGGACCACCTGTTCGCCGATATCTGGTCCCGCCCCGAGCTGAGCATCCGGGATCGCCGGCTGCTGCTGCTCGGCGCGCTCACCGCGCAGGGCCTGTTCGACGTCGCCGAGATCCAGATCGGCTCGGCCCTGGGCAACGGGGAACTCACCCCGGCGCAGCTGCGGGAGATCTCACTGTTCCTGTGTCACTACGTAGGCTGGCCTGCGGGAACCAGTTTGGACAGCGTGGTGGGCAAGGTGGTGGCGCGGCACGAGAAGCAGGCCGCGCGCGCCGCGGAGAATCCCACGGAGTGAGCAGGTGACCGGTGATTCCGGTCCACACGCAGCAGGATCGAACCGCCCGGATCGACCGTCCGGTACCGGCGAAATGAACCAGACAGGAATTGCACTCATGTCCGAAACCACCACCGTACGACCGCAGCGCGCGAACGCGATCACCGAATGGGATTTCGAGGCCGACGTGGTGATCGCCGGATACGGCGTCGCGGGTGCTTGCGCGGCCATCGAGGCCAAGCGGGCCGGCGCCGACGTGCTGGTGCTCGAGCGCACCGGCGGCTGGGGCGGCGCGGCCTCGATGTCGGGCGGATTCATCTACCTCGGCGGCGGCACCGCACTACAGAAGGCGCTGGGCTTCGAGGACACACCGGAGAACATGGAGAAGTTCATGACCGCGGCCCTGGGGCCCGGCGTGGACGCCGCGAAGATCCACGACTACTGCCAGGGCAGTGTCGAACACTTCGATTGGCTTGTCGCCCAGGGCGTTCCGTTCAAGGAGGAGTTCTGGGGCGAGCCCGGCTGGGAGCCCGCGCACGACGAGGGCCTGATGTACTCCGGCGGGGAGAACTCCGCGCCGTTCAAGGACATCGCCACCCCCGCGCCGCGCGGTCACCTGCCGCAGATGGAGAACAAGCGGATCGGTGAGAAGGGCGGCGGCTACATGCTGATGAAGCCGCTGATCGACACCGCCGAAAGTCTCGGTGTGCGTGCGGAATACGACATCCGCATTCAGCGGCTGATCGTGGACGAGGACGACCGCGTCGTAGGGGTGGTCGCCAAGCGCTACGGCGATCTCGTGCACGTGCGCGCCCGCCGCGGCGTGGTCCTGGCGACCGGCAGCTTCGCCTACAACCAGGAGATGATCGAGGCCTACGTGCCGCGGCTGCTCAACCGCCCCGCCGCCTCGATCGAGGAGCACGACGGCATCGGCATCCGGGTCGCGCAGGCCCTGGGCGCGCAGGTCGCGCACATGGACGCGGCCGAGGTGGCGTTCTTCGTTGATCCGCAGATGGTGGCCCGGGGCATCATGGTCAACGCCCGCGGCCAGCGCTACATCACCGAGGACACGTACTGCGGCCGGGTCGGCCAGGCCACCCTGAACCAGCAGGACAACAAGGCCTATCTGATCATGGACGAGCAGGCGCTCGAGGCGGCGCTGGCCACCGAGAGCTCGGTGACCTTCTTCCGGCAGCCGCCCAAGTGGGCCGCGGAGACCGTGGCGGAACTCGAATCCGACATGGGCCTGCCCGAGGGCACCCTGCAGACCACCGTCGAGGTCTACAACAAGCACGCGGCGCAGGGTTCGGATCCGTTGCTGGACAAGAAGACCGAGTGGGTCAAGCCGATCGGCACGCCGCTGGCCGGTTTCGATCTGCGCGAACACACCGGCGGATTCACGCTCGGCGGTCTGAAGACCGATCTGGATTCGCGAGTACTGCACGTGTCCGGGGATCCGATCTCCGGACTGTACGCGGCGGGGCGATGCACCTCCGGCGTCTGCACCGGCGGTTACGCCAGCGGCACCTCCCTCGGTGACGGCAGCTTCTACGGACGTCGCGCGGGTAAGGCCGCCGCGGCTGCCACCCAAGACTGAAAGGAGTACGGGCCCATGCGTTTCGGCATCGTCCTGTTCACCAGCGATCGCAACATCAGCCCGGCCGCGGCTGCGAAGGGCGCGGAGGATCGCGGATTCGCCTCGTTCTTCGTGCCCGAGCACACCCACATCCCGGTGAAACGTGAAGCGGCACATCCGACCACGGGCGATGCCAGCCTGCCCGACGACCGCTACACGCGCACCCTGGACCCGTGGGTGGCGTTGGGCACGGCCGCCGCGGTCACCGAGCGCATCGAATTGTCCACGGCGGTAGCGCTTCCCACCGAGCACGATCCGATCACCCTGGCCAAGACCATCGCCACGCTCGATCACCTGTCGGGCGGACGGGTCAGCCTCGGCGCCGGATTCGGTTGGAACACCGACGAACTCGCCGATCACGGCATTCCGGGAGCCAAGCGCCGCACCGCGCTGCGCGAGTACATCGAGGCGATGCGGGCGCTGTGGACCGAGGAAGAAGCCTCCTACGACGGTGAATTCGTCAAGTTCGGGCCCAGCTGGGCCTGGCCGAAGCCGACGCAGGACAAGATCGACGTGCTGATCGGCACCGCGGGCACCGAGAAGGGTTTCCGCTGGATCGCCCGCTCGGCGGACGGCTGGATCACCACCCCGTACGAGCAGGACCTGCTGCTCGAGCGGCTGCAACTGCTGCGCAAGGTGTGGCAGGAGGCCGAGCGCACCGACACCCCGCGGGTGGTCGCGCTGGCGGGCAAACCCGATCCGGCGCAGCTGACGGCCTGGTCCGAGGCCGGGGTCACCGATGTGCTGTTCGGCCTGCCGGACAAGCCCGAGGCCGACGTGCTGGCCTACCTGGACCGGCTGTCTGCCAAACTGGCGCCACTGGGTCTGCCGGCCTGACATCCCCGCCCGATTGCTCGAGAGTGAGACCTTAGCGTGCGCATCGCCCTGCTGTCCTACCGCAGCAAGACCCACTGTGGGGGACAGGGGGTGTACGTGCGGTACCTGAGTTCGGGTCTGGCCGAACTGGGCCACGAGGTGGAGGTCTTCTCCGGGCAGCCCTATCCCGAACTGCTCGATCCGCGGGTGCGCCTGACCGAGGTGCCCAGCCTGGATCTGTACCGTGACGACGATCCGTTCCGCACGCCGCGGCCGAGCGAGATCCGCGATCGGATCGATCTGCTCGAACTGGGCACCATGTGGACCGCGGGTTTCCCGGAACCGCGCACGTTCAGCATCCGCGCGGCACAGCTGTTGCGAACGCGTGCAGCGGATTTCGATGTGGTGCACGACAATCAGTGCCTGGGTTCGGGGCTGCTGGACATCGCCCGGCAGCTGCCGGTGGTGGCTACCATCCACCACCCCATCACCCGGGACCGCGCGGTGGATCTGGCCGCCGCGCCCTGGCGGCGCAAGTTGTTCGTGCAGCGCTGGTACGGATTCCTGGGCATGCAGCAGCGGGTGGCCCGCAAGATTCCGGATCTGATCACCGTCTCCTCGTCCTCGGCCACCGATATCGCCGACGACTTCGGGGTCGCGCCCGGTCAGCTGCGCGTGGTGCCGCTCGGTGTGGACACCGAACTGTTCCGCCCGCGCGAGGGCCGCATCCCGGGCCGCATCGTCGCGGTCGCCAGCGCGGACAAGCCGCTCAAGGGCATATCCCATCTGTTGCAGGCGGTTTCGCGGTTGCGCCTCGGACACGATGTGGAACTACAACTGGTCGCCAAGCTGGATCCCGACGGACCCACCGAGAAATTGATCGCCGAACTGGGCCTGGCCGACATCGTCACCGTCAGCAGCGGACTGTCCGACACCGAACTCGCCGAACTGCTCAGTTCCGCCGAGATCTCCTGCATCCCTTCGATGTACGAGGGTTTCTCACTGCCCGCCGTGGAGGCCATGGCCAGTGGCACACCGCTGGTCGCCAGCCGGGCCGGCGCACTGCCCGAGGTGGTGGCAGACTGTGCCGAACTCGTCGAACCGGGCAATGTCGACGAATTGACCAGGGCCATCGGCGGTCTGCTGGATTCGCGCCGCCGGCTCGACGAACTGGGCACCGCCGGGCGACGCCGGGCACTGTCGGTATACAGCTGGGAAGCCGTTGCCGCGCAGACTGTTTCGGTGTACGAGCAGGCCATCGCGAGATACCGCACAGACGAGGAGAGCAGCTAGATGTTGACCGTCGATTTCGACCGGCTGGGCGTCGGACCGGGCACCCGGGTCATCGATGTGGGCGCGGGCCTGGGGCGGCATTCCTTCGAGGCGTATCGTCGCGGCGCGGATGTCGTCGCGTTCGATCAGAGTGCCGATGATCTGGCCCAGGTCAAGGTCATGTTCGGCGCGATGGCCGAGGCGGGCGAGGCCCCCGAGCACGCGCGCGCGGAGGCGGTACAGGGCGATGCGCTGGCACTGCCGTACGAGGACGGCGAATTCGACGTCGTGATCGCCTCGGAGATCCTCGAGCACATCCCGTCGGACGAGCGGGCCATCGCCGAGCTGGTGCGGGTGCTCGCGCCCGGCGGCGCGCTGGTGGTGACGGTGCCGCGCTGGCTGCCCGAGCGGATCTGCTGGCTGTTCTCGGACGAGTACCACGCCAACGAGGGCGGGCACGTGCGGATCTACCGCGCCGACGAGTTGCGGCGCAAGATCGCCGGTCTCGGTATGCGATTCATCCACAGCGCGCACGCGCACGCGCTGCATTCGCCGTACTGGTGGCTCAAGTGCCTGGCCGGGGTATCCAACGAGAAGCACTGGGCGGTCACCTCCTATCACCGAATGCTGGTGTGGGACATGATGAAACGACCGTGGCTGACGCGGACCGCGGAATCCGCGCTGGATCCGCTGATCGGCAAGAGCGTGGCGCTGTACTTCACCAAACCGGCGGTGCGGCGTGGCGGCTTCTGAGCTGCCGTCGATCGCCGGCGTGCTGACCGCCGACCAGATTCGACGAACCGCTGAATCCATTGCCGCACAACAGGAATCCGATGGGGCGCTGCCCTGGTTCACCGGCGGGCACACCGATCCGTGGGACCATCTGGAGAACGCCATGGCGCTCACGTCGGCGGGGCTGCTGGACGCCGCCCACGCCGCCTACGCCTGGTCCGAGCGCACCCAACGTCCGGATGGCAGTTGGCCCAGCGAGTTTCGCGCCGGAGTGGTGGCCACCGAGGACGCCGACACCAACTTCTGCGCCTACATCGCCACCGGGGTCTGGCATTACGTCTGCAGTACCGGGGATCGCGGATTCGGGGCCCGGATGTGGCCGACGGTGCGCGCGGCCATCGATTACGTCACCTCGCTCCAGCAGGGTCGCAACGGCGAGATCTACTGGTTGCGCGGGCCACAGGGCGTGGTGCCCGAAGCACTGCTGACCGGCTGCGCGAGCATGTTCCACAGCATTCGCTGCGCGCTGTCGCTGGCCGAGTCGCTGGGGATCTCGCAGCCCGAATGGGAGGTCGCGGCGCTTCGGCTCGGGCATGCCATCCGGCATCATCCCGAGGCGTTCGGCGAGAAGGACCGGTATTCGATGGACTGGTACTACCCGGTCCTGTGCGGCGCCTACGACGACGCCGACGCGATGGTCCGCATCGATTCGCGCTGGGACGATTTCGTGGTCGGCGACCTGGGCATCCGCTGCGTGGCCGATCGGCCCTGGGTGACCGGCGCGGAGACCTGCGAGCTGGTGCTGGCGCTGGACCGGCTCGGTGATCGCGACCGCGCACTCCGGTTGCTCGCGGCCATGCAGCATCTGCGCGAGCAGGACGGATCCTATTGGACCGGACTGGTTTTCGCGGACGGCAAACGCTGGCCCGAGGAGCGCACCACCTGGACCGGGGCGGCGATGATCCTGGCCGCCGACGCGCTGTCCCGCACGACGCCCGGTAACGGGATCTTCCGCGAACTGGCCGCTCCGATCGATATCACCGACGGATTCGCCTGCGACTGTGTGGGTTCGCGCCGCTGATCCGCGGCGCGAACCGCGCGCTACCGGTTACGGCCGCCGCAACCGGTGTCGCGCTCCAGGATTCGCAGTGATCCGGTGACCGACACCTCGCGAAACTTCCCGCCGTCCAACGCCTTTCGGTAGATGTTGTACGGAGCGCGACCGCCGTCGGCCGGGTCCGGGAAGACGTCGTGGATCGCCAGCGCGCCGCCCGCGGCGACCCAGAGCGCCCAGTTGTCGTAATCGCGCTGGGCGGCTTCCTCGGTGTGCCCGCCGTCGATGAACAGCAGCCGGATCGGGGTGCGCCACATCTTCGCGACCGTGACCGAGGAGCCCAGAACGCCCACGACCGTATCGGTGAGTCCGGCGCGCACGATCGCGCGGCGGAATTCGGTGACGGTGTCGAATTTCCCGGTTTCCGGATCGACCAGTGAGCTGTCGTGATATTCCCAGCCCGGCTGATGTTCCTCCGAACCCTGGTGGTGATCGATCGTATAAACGGTCGCACCGGTTTCCCGCGCGGCGGCGCCGAGATAGATCGACGACTTTCCGCAATAGGTGCCGATTTCGGCGATAATTCCGTCACCGGCGTAGCGACGCGCGGCCTCGTACAGCGCGCGCCCCTCCTCGGGCGGCATGAAACCGGTTGTTTGCTCGGCAATGTCGAACAATCGCGTCGTATCCGTAGAAATCACCGAATGGGCACGAGTCATCAGCGGAGAACCTTTCTGTCGGCAAGCCGGCGTGCAGATTGCCGCGGCGGTGCGAGTTGCCCTCGAAGCGGCACCATAGTAGCATCCGGACACGTGTCCGATCCCCTTTCCGCAGAGCCGCCCGCGGTGAATATGGAGGCTACCCGCCGCCGTCTCACCGAGAAACAGGCCGACACCGTCGACCGGCTGACCAGGGCCGCGCTGGAGGTGCTCTCACGCGAGGGTTTCGCCGGTCTGACCGTGCGTATGGTCGCGGCCACCGCGGGCGTCGGCACGGCCACCGCCTACACGTACTTCTCCTCCAAGGAACATCTGGTCGCCGAGGTGTTCTGGCGTCGCCTGGCCGCGACCCAACCGCCCCTGGCCGATCTCACCGATCCGGTCCGGCGCGTGGTCGCGGTCCTGCGTCAGATCGCCATGCTCGTCGCCGACGAACCGGCCCTCGCGGGCGCGGTGACCAGCGCCCTGCTCGGCACCGATCCGGATGTCGCGCATCTGCGCACCCGAATCGGCACCGAAATTCGCAAACGGCTCCTCGAGGCTCTGGGTCCCGACGCCGACCTCGATATCGTGGAAACCCTGGAATTGCTCTACGCGGGCGCGCTGGTCCGCGCGGGCGTCGGCTATGCCTCCTACGCCGAAATCGCCGACCGTCTCGAGAAATCCGCTCTCCAGGTCCTCACCGACTGAGATTCCGCACCCGAGAATTCACCGGGAAATTCACCGGACGAGATCGCTCGGCCGATTCCGGTCGAGCCGAATCCGATCGCACTCCCGATTCCTGCTCCGAAACTCATCGGTCCCGTTCGTGATGCGCGCGGGCGCGCGCATGGGCGGCGCGCAGCAGATCGCGAGTCGCCGCATCGGACCGGCTTCCCGGATTCACCACGGCGAGCCAGCCCGCCGAGCCGTACACCGGATGCGGCAGCACGGCGTCCTCGAGGCTGTAATCGGTTGGCACATCACCGATCTCGCGCGGAGTCCGACCGACCCGGCGGGTGAACTCCGCACGCCCGGCGGCGATGTTCACCCGGAACGCGCCGGGCCGGTCCAGGTGCGACGCCTCGTCACCCGGATAGTTCTTGGTGACGATCGTCGCGAAGGGCTGCGCCGAACTCGGCGTACTGCCGTCGCCCGTGTAGTAGAAGAACGTATCTCCCCAGCTGATCTCGGGTGAGCCGTCGCCCGGACCGGGGCGCATGGTCAGCACGTTGTCGAGGCCGCCGAGGAATTCGATGATGCCATCCGGAGTCATACCTTCGACCCTGCCATTGAGGTTCCCAGTGAGGATTCGGTGCGAGATCCCCAGGAAAACACCCCCGAAGGGTCAAATCGGCTCGCGGCGATCCGCGCCGGGGTTGTCCCGCTCACAGTTCTGTAGTAGCGTCCAGACACGTGTCCATGAGGATGGGCTCGGTACGTCGGAAGGGTGTTGACGATGACGTTGGTCAAGCCGCGGCAGGTGTCCGGTGGCGAGCATGAACACGGGCATCTCGAGGAGTTCCGCACCGACCCGATCGCCCTGATGCGGCGCGTGCGCTCGGAGTGCGGGGATGTCGGGTCGTTCCGGCTCGCGGACAAGCGCGTCATCCTGCTGTCGGGGTCCGAGGCGAACGAATTCTTCTTCCGCTCCAGCGATACCGACCTCGACCAGGGTGCGGCCTATCCGTTCATGAAGCCGATCTTCGGCGAGGGCGTGGTCTTCGACGCGAGCCCCGAACGCCGCAAGGAGATGCTGCACAATCAGGCCCTGCGCGGCGAGCATATGCGCGGTCACGCGGAAACCATTGCGCGCGAAGTGAATGCGATCGTCGAGCGGTGGGACGACGAGGGCGAGATCGATCTGCTGGAGTTCTTCGCCGAGCTGACCATCTACACCTCCTCGGCCTGCCTGATCGGCAAGAAGTTCCGCAACGAACTCGACGGCCGCTTCGCGCATCTGTATCACGAACTCGAGCAGGGCACCGACGCCCTGTGCTACGTCGATCCCTACGCCCCGATCGACAGCTTCCGCCGCCGCGACGAGGCGCGCACGCAACTGGTCGAGCTGGTGCAGGGCATCATGGACGGCCGGATCGCGAATCCCCCTGCGGGCAAAGAGGATCGGGACATGCTCGACGTCCTGGTCTCGATCGAGGACGATGAGGGCAATCTGCGCTTCTCGGCCAGCGAGATCACCGGCATCTTCATCTCGATGATGTTCGCCGGACACCACACCACCTCGGGCACCGCGGCGTGGACGGTCATCGAACTGCTGCGCCACCCCGAACAGCTCGACCGCGTGGTGACCGAGCTCGACGAGCTCTACGCCGACGGCAGGGACGTGAGTTTCCATGCGCTGCGCCAGATTCCGCAGCTCGAGGCGACCCTGAAGGAGACGCTGCGGCTGCACCCGCCGCTGATCATCCTGATGCGCGTGGCCCGCGACGAATTCGACGTGTGCGGAAACCTCATCGCCCCGGGCGATCTGGTGGCCGCGACCCCGGCGGTGTCCAACCGGATCGCCGAGGACTTCCCGAATCCGGACGACTTCGATCCGGGCCGCTACATCGACCCCAACCAGCAGGATCTGATCAATCGCTGGACCTGGATCCCGTTCGGCGCGGGCCGCCACCGCTGCGTGGGTGCGGCGTTCGCCACCATGCAGTTGCAGGCGATCTTCTCGATCCTGTTGCGGGACTGGGAATTCGAGATGGCTCAGCCCTCGGACAGCTACCGCAACGACCATTCCAAGATGGTCGTGCAGCTCCAGCAGCCCTGCGCGGTGCGTTACCGCCGCCGACGTCGCTGAGGCGGACCCCGAAAACGACAGCGGGCCACACCGAATCCGGTGTGGCCCGCGCTGTATTTACCGAGAGTTACTGCGGCAGAACGGCTTCGATCGCCGACACGACCGCCGGATCCTTCGGCTCGGTCCGCGGCCGGAACCGGCCCACGATCTTGCCCTGCGCATCGACGAGGAACTTCTCGAAGTTCCACTGGATGTCACCGGCCTCGCCCTCGGCATCGGCGGTCTGCACCAGCTCCTGATACAGCGGATGCCGCGCCGCACCGTTGACGTCGACCTTCTCCAACAGCGGAAAATCGACGCCGTAGGTGGCGGAGCAGAACTCGGCGATCTCCTCGGCCGTACCGGGCTCCTGCCCCATGAACTGATTACACGGCACGCCGACCACGCTGAATCCGCGCGGACCGTAGGTCTGCTGGAGTTCGACCAGGCCCGTGTACTGCGGGGTCAGGCCGCACTTCGAGGCCACGTTGACGACCAGCAGCGCCTTGTCCCCGGCCAGTGCGGCCAAGGTGGTGGGCTCGTCGGCAAGTGTTTTGACGGGAATCTCTCGAATGCTCACAACACCCGAGGCTACCTGCCAATCACCCGGCCCCACCGAGTCCGCTCACCTCGGAAACAAGTGTTCATCTGCCGTAATCCACAGCCCAATGTTTGATTCCGTTGATCCAACCCGACCGCAACCGCACCGGTTCCTCGAGTTCCCGCAGCTCCGGCATGGTGTCGGCGATCGCGTTGAACATCAGATCGATCTCCAGCCGGGCCAGATTCGCCCCGACGCAGTAGTGCGTGCCGGTCCCGCCGAAGCCCAGATGCGGATTCGGGTCGCGCAGGATGTCGAAGGTGAACGGATCGGCGAAGGCGGATTCGTCGAAATTGGCTGAGCTGTAGAACAATCCGAGCCGCTGACCGGCGGCGATCCGCTGCCCGGCCAGCTCGACGTCGTGGGTCGCGGTGCGCTGGAACACGCTGACCGGAGTCGCCCAGCGCACGATCTCGTCGGGCGCGGTGACCGGACGCCGCTCCCGGTACAGCTCCCACTGCTCGGGATGGTCCACGAACGCCTTCATCCCGTGCGTGATCGCGTTGCGGGTGGTCTCGTTTCCCGCGACGGTCAGCAGCATCATGAAGAATCCGAATTCGTCCGAGCTCAACGACTCACCGTCGACATCCGCGGTGACGAGCCGGCTGACGATGTCGTCGAGCGGATGCACCCGCCGCTGATCGGCCATGCCGTACGCGTAGCCGATCAGCTCCACGGTGGCCAGCTTGCCGTCGCGGTATTCCGGATCGTCGGCGCTGAGCAGCTCGTTGGACCAGGTGAACAGCTTGAACCGATCCTCCTGCGGCACTCCGAGCAGTTCGGCGATGGCCTGCAACGGCAGCTCGCACGCCACCTGCTGGACGAAATCGCCGCCGCCGAGTTGTTTGGCGGCGTGCACGATTCGCTCGGCACGTTCGGTCAGCACCGCCCGCAGGCTCTCGATCGCGCGCGGGGTGAATCCCTGGGAGATGATCCGGCGCAGTTTGGTGTGCCGCGGCGGATCCATGTTCAGCATCAGCGAGGTGTTCGCCACCTCGCGCTCCTCGGGCGTACCGTTCGGGTCGATCCGGATGAGCGCGCCGTTGGCCTGCGAGGAGTAGGTCTCCGGATGACGCGAGATCTCCCGGATGTCCTCGTGACGGCTCACCACCCAGTAGCCGCCGTCGTCGAACGGGGCCGCGTATTCCGGTGACTGGGCGTTCCACCAGACCGGGGCCGTGCGCCGGAGTTCGGCGAACTCGGCGACGGGGCTGCGCACCTCCCACAGGGCCGGGTCGGTGAAGTCGAATCCCGCCGGAATCGAAGGCTCGGGCATGGCCCCTCCTCACCGTTCGCGACTGCGCGAACCGGGGTGGAAATGTAACGAGTTCTACGATTGAAGCACTTCGCGGGCCTTCTTCGCAGGCATCCGGGCAGGTTTCCCCGACAGTGATCACGCGCCCCGGATCGATCCCGCCTCGATGAATTCGACAAACCGGATCTTCACCGGAACTAGAACTTGTTCTACAGTGGCCTCAGGCAGGTGCCCTGATATGCCCACGACTACTTCGAGGATGAGGTAACGAACCATGACCGACTCTCCGCACAGCGCGGGAACCAGCGAGGCCGATTACATCGTCGTGGGCGCGGGCAGCTCCGGTGCCGTGGTCGCGAGCCGCCTGGCCGAGAACGGCGCTCGCGTGATCCTGCTGGAGGCCGGGCGCAAGGACAACACCCGACTGGTGACCAGTCCGGGCATGATCACGATGGTGCACACCGTCCCCCAGCTCAAGCATCGGGTGACCTGGAGCCAGTATTCGATTCCGCAGAAGTACGCCAACGACCGCAAGGTCCCGATGACCCGCGGCAAGGTGCTCGGCGGTTCCAGCTCGGTCAACGGCATGCTGTTCGTGCGTGGCAACCGGGCCAACTTCGACTCCTGGGCGGCCGAGGGCTGTGCGGGCTGGGAGTACGAGAACGTCCTGGCCGCATACAAGAAGCTGGAGAACTGGGAGGAGGGCGCGAGCGAATACCGCGGTTCGGGCGGACCCATCCAGGTCACCCGGCAGCAGGATCTGACCCCGATCTCGCAGCAGTTCATGCAGGCCGCCTCGGAGACCCTCGATGTCCCGCGCATCGCCGACTACAACGGCGAATCGCAGGAGGGTATCAGCATCTTCCAGCAGAGCGTGCGAAACGGCTTGCGCTACAGCTCCTCTCGCGGATTCATCACCGAGCGGCCGAATTCGAACCTGACCGTGCTGACCCACACGCACGTGGCGCGGGTGGTGATCGAGAAGGGCCGGGCGACCGGTGTCGAGGTCATCGACAAGAACGGCGGCCGCCGGATCATCCGCGCCGCCAAGGAGGTCGTGATCTCCGGCGGCGTGATGGCCTCGGCGCAGATCCTGATGCTCTCCGGCATCGGCCCGGCCGGGCACCTGCGCGATGTCGGCATCGACGTCGAGGCCGACCTGCCGGTCGGCCAGAACCTGCACGACCACCTGTTCGTGCCGATGACGTTCGTCTCCAAGAAGGCCATCCACCACGGCACCCCGGCCTATTTCGCCCGCGGCATCATGCGCGAGCTGATGAAACCGGGCAGTTCCTGGATGGGCCGCACCGTGTTCGAGGTGGCCGGATTCGTCAAGACCAAGTTCGCCACCGGTGACGTGCCCGATATGCAGATCCACGCCCTGCCCTGGAGCTATCCGGTGCCGAACCAGGACGAGGACAAGCTGCACATGGTGGACAAGCGCTCCGCGCTCACCGTGTTCCCGACGCTCATCTACCCCAAGAGCCGCGGTGAGGTGCGGCTGGCCTCGAACGATCCGCTGGCCTCGCCGCTGATCGACCCGGGCTATCTGTCCGATTCGGCCGATACCGAATTCCTGATCGAGGCCATCCGGCTGATCCGCGAGGTCATGGCGAACAAGACCATCGCCGGGGATATCACCGAGGAGTACTCGCCCGGCCGGGACCTGATGGACGAGACCGCGCTGCGCGCCGAACTGCCCAACCGCATCCACTCGGTGTACCACCCGGTCGGCACCTGCCGAATGGGTGTGGACGAGCGCGCGGTCGTGGATCCGACGCTGAAGGTCAACGGCATCGAGGGTCTGCGCGTCGCGGACGCCTCGATCATGCCGAGCATCACCGGCGGCAACACCAACGCCCCGTGCTACATGATCGGCGAGATGGCGGCCCAGTTCATCACCGCCGGACAGTAATTCGCGCAAGCACAGACCCGGGCCCGCACACCTCGCGAGCCCGGGTCCGCTGCTGTGTGCGGGACGAACGCAGGCCGGTAGCCGGTCTCGCACACGTGTGACTACACACACAATCCGGCAACTTTCCTTGACCGAACATTTGCTGTTGGCAACTCTTGTTGAGTGCAAGTTGACGAGGAACCGGGTGGCGAGTCGCGCCCGGACGTGGCGGCGTTGGAGGTCCTGACACGGACACTGGTCGGAATCGCCTGGGACAGTGCACATGTCGCCCCACCCGGAGTCACCTTCCCGCAGATGCGGCTGCTGCTGGTTCTGCAAACCCTGGGCCGGGTGCCGTGCTCACGTCTGGCAACGGCGCTGGGCGTCAACGCCTCATCGGTGACCCGGCTCGCGGACAAGCTCGAGAGCCGCGGCTTTCTGAGCCGCGGCGCCGATGCGCACAACCGCAGCGTGGTCACCGTCGAGGTGACCGAGGCGGGACAGCAGGTCGTGGACGAGGTGCTCGAAGCCCGCCATGCCGCATTCCGCATCATCCTCGATCAGCTGCCGGAAGAGAAACGGCAGTCGGTCACGGCGGCCGCACACGATCTGGTGCGTGCCGCCGCCGAGACCTCGGTGAGTCTGGTGGGTGCGTTGTGAATTTCCGGCACGGTTCCACACGTCGCGCGACGCGCGAGCACGCGGCGCATCTGGGCGACTTCAACGTCGGACCGCGAATGCTGGCGATCGCCGGTCTGGCGATCCCGGTCGGCGCGGCCGCGGCCCTGGCGGCCTACGGACTTCTGAAGCTGATCGGGCTGATCACGAATCTCGTTTTCTACCAACGCATCAGCACCGAGATGGTCGCGCCCGGCGCACAGCATCACCCGTGGTGGCTGGTCCTGATCGCACCGATCCTCGGCGGTCTGATCATCGGGTTCATGGCCCGCTACGGATCGGAGAAGATCCGCGGCCACGGCATGCCCGAGGCGATCGAGGCCATTCTCACCGGCGGCAGCCGGGTGGCTCCGCGCGTGGCGATCCTCAAACCGGTGTCCTCGGCGATCAGCATCGGTTCGGGTGGGCCGTTCGGCGCCGAAGGACCGATCATCATGACCGGCGGCGCGATCGGCTCGATCATGGCGCAGCTGCTGAAACTGACCGCCGACGAACGCAAGGCCCTGCTGGTGGCCGGCGCGGCGGGCGGCATGGCCGCCACCTTCAACGCGCCGCTGGCCTCGATCCTGCTCGCGGTGGAACTGCTGCTGTTCGAATGGCGGCCGCGCAGTTTCGTTCCCGTGGCCACGGCGGTCGTGATCGCCACGATGTGCCGCTGGCTGCTGCTGGGCAACAGTCCGGTGTTCGCCGTGCCCACATCGACCACGACACCCGGCGCGCTGGCCGACGGCCTGGCCCTGATACCCGGCGTCACCGGCGGCCTGCTGGCCATCGCCGCGACCGCGCTGGTCTATCTCGCCGAGGACGGTTTCGGGCGGCTGCCGGTGCACTGGATGTGGTGGCCCGCGATCGGCGGAGCGATCATCGGTGTGGGCGGTCTGATCGAACCGCGTGCGCTCGGTGTGGGATACGACGTCATCGACCAGTTGCTCACCGGGCGGGGCACGGTCTCGCTGATCATCGGAATTCTGGTGGTCAAGACGCTGATCTGGTCGATCTCGCTGGGGTCGGGCACATCCGGCGGCGTGCTCGCGCCGGTGTTCATGATCGGTGCGGCACTGGGTGCGGCCGAGGGCGGCCTGCTGCCGCACGTCACCGCCGGGCTCTGGGCGATGTGCGGTCTGGCGGCGGTGGTCGGCGGCGTGATGCGCTCGCCGCTGACCGGCATCGTGTTCACCTGCGAGCTGACCCACGCCTGGAACGATCTGATGCCGCTGGTGGTGGCCTCGGTGTCGGCCTACGCGGTGTCGGTGCTGCTGCTCAAACGTTCGGTGCTGACCGAGAAGATCGCCCGCCGACGACTGCATCTGACCCGCGAATACACCACCGATCCACTGGAGACGTTCTTCGCCTACGAGGTGATGCATACCGATCCGGTGGTGCTCGCGGCCGGCGATCCGATCGCGGAAGCGTTGCCGCGCACCCGTTTCGCGACGTTGTATCCGGTGCTGGACCCGTCCGAGCAACTGGTCGGCGTCACCACTCGCAACCGACTGGCATCGAGTGCGGACGGGAACGTCGGGGCGGCCGCGGTACCCGCGCTCGCGGTCGTGCATCCGGACGACACCCTGCGCGAGGTGGCCAACAAACTGGCCACCGCCGATGTCACCTACGCGCCGGTGGTCGATCGCGGCACACCCACCCGCCTACTCGGGGTGATCGCGTTCGAACAGCTGCTGCACGCCCGTCGCCGGGATCTGCACGAGGAACATCACCGCGAACGAGTGCTGACACTGCGTGATCAGCGTCCCACGTCACGTCGCCGCCCGCCCCGCTTCCGGCACACCGCGCCGGAGCGGACCGCCGACTCCGCGACGTCGAATACCTAACGGCCGCAAGGTAATACAACCCCACCCCGATTCGAAGGGCCCGGACTCGAAACATCGCGAGTCCGGGCCCTTCGTCGTTCCCGCGATCCGATCCGCCACGCCGGGAACAACGACGGACCATTGCGTGTTGTGCAGAGTGGGGCTATGGTTGGCATCGTTCGCAGCTTGTGGATGTAGGTGGACACGGTCCCTCCCACAAGAATTCTCGATCCCCGCACCTTCACCGAATTCATGCCGATCGGAACGCATACCGATCCGCCACATTCGAACCGGTACGGGCTCTCTCGGCGAAGCGCTGCCCGCACGATGCGCGCATCGGCCGCCACCAGACCACGCATTCCTTCCTTCAGGAGTAGAAGACCATGAAAGACAACACGATTCACACCCAGGAGCCGGGCACATCGGTGACCGGCATCCTCGACATCACCGGAAATCACGCGGCATTGCGGGTCGAGGGCTATCTGCCCGGCCCGAACGACATCCACGTCCCGCCGCGCCTGATCCGCGAATACGACCTGCGCCGCGGCGACACCGTCAGCGGAACCGCCGGCCCGCTGCGCGAGGGCGCCAAATTCGCCCCGCTCACCGGCGTCGATCGGATCAACGGCCTGCCGCCCGAAAATGCCCGGCGGCGGCCGCATTTCGCCGATCTGACTCCGATCTATCCACAGGATCGCCTGCGCCTCGAGACCGAACCGCACGAGATGACCACGCGGATAACGGATCTGATCATGCCGATCGGCAAGGGCCAGCGAGCCCTGATCGTCGCACCGCCCAAGGCGGGCAAAACCTCGGTGCTGCAATCGATCGCGCACGGCATCGCGAAGAATCACCCGGAATGCCAGCTGATGCTGGTACTCGTGGGCGAACGTCCGGAGGAGGTCACCGACCTGTCCCGCGCGGTGCCCGCCGATATCGCCGCGGCCACGTTCGACCTGCCCGCCCGCGATCACATCGCCTTGGCCGAACTGGCCATCGAACAGGCCAAACGTCTCGTGGAAACCGGCCGCGACGTCGTCGTGCTGCTGGACTCGCTGACCCGGCTGGCACGCGCCTACAACCTCGCGGCCGCGGGATCGGGCCGCATCCTGTCCGGCGGCGTGGACGCCGGAGCCCTGGCCCCACCGAAGAAGTTCCTCGGCGCGGCCCGCAATATCGAGAACGGCGGATCGCTCACCATCATCGCCACCACCCTGGTGGAAACCGGTTCGACCGCCGACACCGTCATCTTCGAGGAGTACAAGAGCACCGGCAACGCCGAGCTCAAACTCGACCGGCACATCGCCGATCGACGCACCTTCCCCGCGGTCGACATCGAACGCTCCAGCACCCGCAAGGAGGAGCTGCTGCTGACCCCGGACGAACTCGTCGCGACCCGTTCGCTGCGCCAGACCCTCGCCGGACGCGATCCCGGCCAGGCCGTCGACCTGTTGCTGACCGGCCTGCGGCAGACCGAGACGAACGCCGAATTCCTCACCCAGATCCGCACCGCCGCGCACTGATCGCGACCAGCGGATTCAGGTACACCAGCGTTTCGGAACCGATCCGCCGAGCGTCCCTCGGGCAAACGCGTCGCCCCTCCCGGGTAGCCTGTGGGCAAGATCTTCACCAGAGCGCCCGCCCACACGGGTGTGCGCCCAGCACCACCCGCACAGCTCTTCACGCCCCGGATCCCGGTGCAGCAGGATGCTGCGCAGCCGGTCAGAAAGGGGGCCGCCACATGCGCACGGCGCTCGTCATCCGTGGCACCGATCCGCAGTCCACGCCCAGCGATACGACCGGCCGATGTGCCCCTGGCGGGTGCCGCTGATGTCACGGGAGGAATTCCTGCGCCGAGTCCGCGACGGCCTCAAGGCGCTGCCCGACGACGATCGCACCGTGACCCTCTTCCCCGGCAATCGGCGCGGCACGGCCGATCTCTCCCCCGCCGACAGCACGATCGTCGAACTGTTCGTCGAACGTCTCGAACACCACGGCGCACGCATCGCCCGGGTGAGCGAATCCGGAATTCCCGAGGCCGTGGACGCGGCCCTGCGCGCCCAGCGGGCCACCACCGTCGTCGCACCGCACGGCCTGCCAGAGGAGTGGCTCGAGCTCTGGGCGAAGGAACAGGACAATCAGATCCTGACCGACGACTCCCACTTCACCAGCGGCGAACTGGACGACGCCGACGCGATGGTGACCACCTGCGCCGGTGCGGTCGCCGACGCCGGCGCGGTAGTGCTGGACGGCGGGCCCGGTCAGGGGTTCCGCGATCGCCCTCTCGCGCCCCAATGCCACATCTGCGTGGTCCGCACCGCGCAGATCGATTCCTCGCTGCCCGAGGTGCTCGACAAGCTCGATGCCCGCCGCCCGATCACCTGGTGTGGCGGGCCCACCGCGCCTTCGGATGCCAAGGCCCGCAATCACGGCCGTCATCGCCAGCGACAGCTGATCGTGCTCATCGTGGACTCCCCCGAACTTCCCTGACCCCTCCGCGATCTTTCGCAAGCTCTGCTCGAGTCCGCCGCAAGCCTGCGGCGGCATCGTCGTGTTCGGCGCTTCCGGGCCTGTCCACGAGGCGTGACAGGCTCGGGCGGGCGTATCCGTTGTTCCCTTGTGATCTTGGTCCCCGGCACGTCGCCGTACCCTGGGGAATGATGGGTGATGACGACGCCGACTAGATTGGGAGCGACGATGGAAACTGCGGTCGTCTTCGCGCTGGCCTGCCTGGTGTATTGGTGGGGTCTGCTCTAACTCGAACGGGCCCGCTGCCGCGACACTTCTACTACACTCCATAGTAGAACTATCGGCCCCGGCCGACGGGAGCAGCCCATGATCGAATCCACGACCCGGCGGCCCGGCTCGGCGCTGGCCGCGCCGACAACCCTGCGCCTGATCACCGTGATCTTCGCCGTCGCACTGCTCGTGCACGCCGCCGACCATCTGCGCCGCGGGATGAGCACCGTCTCGACCTTATTGGTTCGGCCCGCTCAGCGATAGTTTCATCAACCCGCCCGCGGCGGCGAACGTCACCGGATTCTCCTGGTTCGCAGCGCTGTTCGAGATCGCCGCCGACCTGGCCTTCGGCATCGCCGCCGTTCGGGCCCGTCACAGCTGGCCCTGAGTCCCGCCCCGAGTGGCAGGGCGATCTCAGGCGATACGACGCAGGATGATCCCGAGGGCCAGCAGCGCGGGCTCCGCGACGCTGAGGAATACACGCAGCCCGGTCGCGACACCCAGCACGCACACGAGCATCCCCGCGCCGAACACCACCAGCCGCAGGGCCGTGGGCGGACTCGACCACGCCGCCCGCAGCACGAACCGCCACCGACGCCGCGGCACCACACCCAGCCACCACAGCGAAATCACCACGATCAGCCCCAGCCCGGTCGCGCCGAGATCTCGGCCCACCGTCCCCAGCCGTCTCGAATCGGACGTCGTCGACGAATTCGCAGCGCTGTGCGTCGACGGGGCCGCGGTTGTCGTCGGATTACCCTGCCCACCAGGTGCATTCGTCATCGCGGGCTTCCCCGGAGCCGGTGCCACCGAGGTTTCCGGACCGGTCCCGGCCGAAATGGCGACACCGGGGATCGATGGCGGCGCGGCGACCGGAGCCTGGGTGGCCGATTGCGCAGCAGGCGCCCCGGCTCCCATCGGAACCAGTTGCGGCGCAGGGGAATCATGCCATTCGCGGACCGCCTGCGCATAGCTCGAATCGAGCGGGACGGCGGTTTGCGGACCATGGAATTCACCGATGACCAGCTCCACGAAGGCAACCACTACGAGCACCCAGTGCATGCGACGGATGGCGTGCCGGATGACCGTTGCGATGTTGGTGCGCACCAGATTTCCCAAGCCGGGATCCATGGTGGCGGCGTTCAGGACGCCCCGCAGGGCGCTGCGCAGACGACGGCCGTTGAGTTCGACGATCGCGAGATCGTGCACGGCATAGGCACTCTCGGGTTCCAGACGCAGTGCCGCATGATACGCCTCGGCGGCGGGCCCCTGCCGGAACCGGTTGCCGCAGTGCCCCATTCGGCGCAGAATCGAACCGCGCGCGACGTGGATGTCGGCCTCGTCGGGATCGAGTTCCACAGCCCGATCGATGGCCGCCAACGCCTCGGGCAGATGCCCGCATTCGCGCAGCACGATCGCCAGAATCCGGTGGTTCTCGGCGAATTCGGGCCCCAGCGCCACCACCTGACGGGCCACCTGCTGCGCCTGCCATCGCCCGGCGTCGCCCGTATTGAGCAGCGCCAGGGCGTGAATGCGCATGGCGAACTGGTTGCGCGGCTGGATCCGCAGGGCCGCGGCGCTCTGGTCGGCGGCCTCGCGATACCGCTGATCCAGATAGGCCGCCTGTGCGAGATAGGTTGCGGCCTCGGCATTATCGGGTTCGGCGGCCAGTACCGCGGCCAGTTGCTCCCGGGCCTCGCTCAGCCGACGCAGCTCGATGAGGACCTTGGCCCGCTCGAGATCAGCCATGATCGCGACGGTGATCCCGGCGGCTCACCGGAGCTTCTTCTCGCGCATGTACTTGGCGAGTTCGTCGTAGGTGCCGTCGTTGTTGGCGAATTCCACGACGTTGCGGGCGGATTCGAACCAGGCCCCCGCACTGGGCTTGACCTGCGCGAGCGCGCCCTCGATATCGCGCATGGTGACCGGGCGCACGGTCCCGCTGCGAATCGAGTCGGCCATGGCCAGCTGGGTCGCCGAGGTGCACACGTGCGCCAGATCCGCCCCGGAGAAACCGTCGGTGCGCTTGGCGATCGCGGCCAGATCGATGCCGCTGACCGGGCGATCCTTCAGGTGGTGCCGCAGAATCGCGCGACGCGCCTCGCGGTCGGGCAGGGTCACCAGGATCATCCGGTCGAAGCGGCCGGGGCGGCGCAGCGCGACGTCGATATCCCACGGATGGTTCGTCGCGCCCAGCAGATACACGCCGTCGTTGTCGGCGGTGGCCGAATCCATCTCGGTGAGCAGCTGATTCACCACCGTGCGCATGGTCGCCGAACCGGACATCTGACTTCGCTTGTGCCCCAGCGCATCCACCTCGTCGATGAACAGCACGCACGGTGCGTTGCGCCGGGCGACCTCGAAGACCTGATGCAGATTGCGTTCGCTCGAGCCGGTGTAGATGTCCAGGATGTCGGCGATCTCGATCGGATAGAAGTTCGCGCCCAGCTCACCGGCGACCGCCGCGGCGATGAACGTCTTGCCGCATCCCGGCGGCCCGTACAGCAGCAGTCCGCCGCGCGCGCTGGTGCCGAACGCCTTGGCCAGATCCGGATTACGCAGCGGACCCAGCAGCGACAGCTCGAGCTGCTGTTTGACGTTCTCCATCCCGCCCACATCGGCCAGCGCGACGCTCGGGCGCTCGAACAGTCCGACATCGCCCTCGGCGTGGGCGACCGGCTCACCGTCTTCGTTCAGGGACAGCTCCCCCTCGGACCGTTCGCCCTCGTCCACGAAGGCCGGAGCGATGATGTCGCCGACCTCGCGCTCGGCCGCGGCCCAGTCGAAGTGGGCGGGCGGTGCGGGGTCCGGATCCGGCGTGGTCTCCTCGGCGCTCGTCTCGTTCGCGCTCGTCTCGTTCGCGACGCTGCCCGACGGTGTGCCAGGAATTTGCCCGGATTGCGTTTCCGCCTGCGGCGAACCCGCACCTGCGGCGAGCGCGGCGGTACAGCGCTGCAACAGTGCGAGCACCACGGCATTTCCGGGATCGATGCCGAGCGCGGCGGCGCAGTGCGGGAGCGCCTCGGCATGCCGCGATCGGTCCGCGAGCAACTCGATCACCCGGATCCGCACCGGCAGCAGTTCCGGATTGGTCTCGAGTATGCGCAGCATCTCGCTCAGAACCGGATCGTCGGTCACAACTCCCCCTCGCTCGGCAGACTCCTGCGATGCTATCCCGTGGCACCACGGCATGACCAGGCGTTATGCCTGATCGGTCGGCCTGCGGCAGTATGCGCTAGCTCACATCCCCGAACCCGGAATAGATCCCGTCCCAGCGCGGTTGACTCGTATTGCCGATGCCGGGACAGCCCCGGGCCGCACAATTCGTCGCTACGAGCGACCACTCGCCGAGAGGCGCATGTTGGGCATCGGCACCCTGGTTCGCGAGGCTGGCGTGGCGTTCGCGAACGTGTTGCAGTAGTGCTGCAGAACGAACGCCGCCGGATTCCTCGGAACCGGTGGCGTTCTGCGTTCCGGGTCGCCGGTCAACCGCTAGCCTCACAGCTATGTGCCGCATTCTGGGGTGGTTTGCGACGATTGCGATCCTGGCGACGATCGGTGTAGCGCCCGGATACGCCCACGCGACGACCGATACCCAACTCCACTGCGGGGTGAGCTCCGGGCGGGCCTTCCCGCGGGCCACCCCCGAACAGGCCGGATTCGATCCCGCCCGACTGTCCGAGGCACTCGCCTTCGCGATGAGCCGAAACCGCCTGAACGTCCAGGTCTTCCGGCACAACTGTCTCGTGGGCGCCGCCCCCGCCGACGACCGGTCCGGCGGCACCCCGTGGAACGTCTGGAGCGTCACCAAGAGCGTGGTGTCGCTGATCGTCGGAATCGCCTCGGACAAGGGGAAACTCGACCTGAGCGCACCCATCGGCCGCTATCTGCCGCCCGGTCTGGGTGATGCGGAACATCGCTCGGTCACCGTCACCGATCTGCTCACCGAGACCTCCGGACTGCACGTGGGCGCGGTGAACGAGGGCGCCACCGGCGTCATCCCGATCGACCCCGACAGCGCGGTGCAGGCGCTGGGCGTGCCGTTCGACACTCCGCCCGGCACCGCGTTCGCCTACAGCCAGCGCAATGTGGATCTGCTGACCTATGTCGTGGAACTGGCTGTGCGGGAGCCACTTCAGCAGTTCGCCCAGCGCGAGCTGTTCGACCCACTGGGCATCGAGCGCGGCGACTACTACTGGGCGCGGGACCGTTCCGGACGTACCTACGGCTATGCGCACCTGCTGATTCCGCCCGATGATCTGGCCAAACTCGGTCTGCTGCTGAGTAATTCGGGGCGGTGGGGCAACCGGCAGATCGTCTCCTCGACGTATCTGCACGCCGCGCGGCGGCCCTCGGCGACCAACCCCTGTTACGGATATCTGTTCTGGGTCGGTCCCGGATGTGCGGAGGTACCCCGATTCCTGCCCGGCAGTTATCAGATGTCCGGCATCGGGTTACAGGACGTGTTCGTCGTTCCGGACCTGGATCTGACGGTGGAGTGGACCGGAGCGTTCGGCAATCACAGCACCGAGGGGCTGCCCGGCACCCTGCAGAACATGGGTGAGCTGTCCCACGAATTCTTCCGCAAACTGCTCGCGGCCTTCGTTCATCCACCGATCCCGGATCCGGGGCCCTACGTCGAACCGCCACTGCCGCTGGATCCGCGCGCGTATTTCGACCCGAACATCACCATGGCTCTGTTCGGCATCGGACCCGATGCCTATCCGGGCTGTAATGTGCTGTCCTGCTTGAACACTCCGCTGCGGCCGCCGTTCTCCGACGCGCCGCCGGGCTGCGTGATCCTGACCTGCCTCGGACCCGATCCGCGTACGCCCGGCATCCGCTGACCGCCCTGTCCGGCGCGCTGACCGGACAGGGCGGCGGACCTCACTGCTCGACCAGGGCCGCGAGCCGTCCGGTGTCCATGTAGTCGCGGAACAGCACGATCTTCCCGTCCCGGACTCGAACGGCGTTGACCGAGGTCCGCCCGCGCGAGCGCACGCCGTCGGGCCGGGTCATGTCGACCTCGTTCTCCACGAAGAACAGTCCCGGATCCGAGGTCTCGTACACCTCCGGATAGACCCCGTGTACCTGGAGGCGGGTCAGATTCGCCCAACGCTGGGCGAGATGTTCGCGCACGGCCTCCCGGCCCTCGAGTCGTTCGGGCATGCCGGGAACGGTCCACGGAATTTCGAACACCACGTCCGGGGCCAGTACGTCGGCGAAGGCGTCGGCGTCGGGTGTGCCCAGGCCGGTGAACAACTGCTCGACCAGCGCGCGTGGCGTGAGGTCCTGATCTGCTGTCATGATTACCCCTGAAGAATCGGAACGTATGCCCCGTTTATGATCCGGAACGCACGCCCCGTTTGTCAATGGTGTTCCGGGTAGACTCGCGCCGTGACCGAAACACAGGCGAAGGCGGCCACGACCTCCGGGACGGGCCGCGCACTGCGCGCCGACGCCCGCCGCAACCGTGAACGCGTATTGGCCGCGGCCCAGGAGGCATTCGCCGCCGAGGGCATCTCGGTCCCGCTGGACGAGATCGCCCGGCGTGCCGGGGTCGGCCCCGGTACGGTCTATCGGCATTTCCCCACCAAGGAGGCGCTGTTCCACGCGGCGATGCTGGACCGCGTCGAACGGATGGTCGCGCACGCGAGCGCCCTGGCCGACGCCGCGGATCCCGGCCGCGCCTTCTACGACTACCTCGACGTGATGGTCGTCGAGGCCGGGGTCAAACGCGACCTCGCCGAGGCGGTCGGCGGCCACGAGAGCCTCGAAAACCCCGGCCCCACAGTCGAACTGCTCGCCGCCATCGACGTCCTGCTGCGCCGCGCCCAGGCCGCCGGCGCAACCCGCACGGACATCGACATCGACGACCTCATGCGAATTCTCAAGGGCGGCTTCCTGGCCACCCACACCACCGGCGCGAACGCCGAACAACGCCGCCGCACCTTCGCGGTCCTGTTCGACGGCCTACGCCCCCGCTGAACCGGGGCCGACCACACAGGCCGCGGTCCTGGTCCCGAATGCCGAACGGGCCGTGGGATTCCCCTCAGGAATCCGACGGCCCGTTCCGAGCGATCGACTCAGCGGTCGGCGAGCAGGACCTCGGCGATCTGAATCGTGTTGAGCGCCGCGCCCTTTCGGAGGTTGTCGCCGGAGACGAACAGGGCCAGGCCGCGGCCGTCCGGGACGCCCGGGTCCTGGCGGATGCGGCCGACGAGGGATTCGTCGACACCGGCGGCCTGCAAGGGGGTGGGCACCTCGACCAACTTCACGCCGGGGGCGTCGGCCAGGAGCTTGCGAGCCTCTTCGACCGACAGCGACCGGGCGAACTCGGCATTGATCGACAGCGAGTGACCACTGAAGACCGGCACGCGCACACAGGTGCCGCTCACCAGCAGTTCGGGAATGCCGAGGATCTTGCGGCTCTCGTTGCGCAGCTTCTGATCCTCGTCGGTCTCCCCGGAGCCGTCGTCCACCAGCGAACCGGCCAGCGGCAGCACGTTGAACGCGATCGGCGCGACATACTTGTTCGGCGCGGGGAACTCCACGGCCGAACCGTCGTGGGTGAGTTTCTCGGCGTCGTCGATCACCGCGCGCGCCTGCGAGGCCAGCTCGTCCACACCGGCCAGCCCGCTACCGGAGACGGCCTGATAGGTCGACACGATCAGGCGCTGCAGGCCCGCGGCGTCGTGCAGCGGCTTGAGCACGGGCATCGCGGCCATGGTGGTGCAGTTGGGGTTGGCGATGATGCCCTTGACCAGGTTGCGGGTCCGCTCCGGGTTGACCTCGCTGACCACCAGCGGCACCTCGGGATCCTTGCGCCAGGCCGAGGAGTTGTCGATGACGGTCACCCCGGCCGCGGCGAACCGCGGCGCCTGCACCCGCGACATGGTGGCGCCGGCCGAGAACAACGCGATGTCCAGGCCGCTGGGATCGGCGGTCTCGGCATCCTCGACGACGATCTCACCGTCGTGCCACGGCAGCGTCTTGCCCGCCGACCGCGAGGACGCGAAGAAACGCACCTCGTCGGCAGGGAAGTTCCGTTCCTGCAACAGTTTTCGCATGACGGCGCCGACCTGTCCGGTCGCGCCGACGACTCCTACGCGTACGCCCATGCTTACCGCCCCGTTCCCGCGTGCACGACCGCGACCTCGTCGCCGCCGAGATCGAAGGCCCGGTGCAGCACCTGCACGGCCTGGTCCAGTTCATCGTCCTTGACCAGCACCGAGATCCGGATCTCCGAGGTGGAGATGAGATCGATGTTGATCCCCGCGTCGGCCAGCGCCTCACAGAAGGTCGCGGTGACGCCCGGGTGGCTCTTCATACCGGCGCCGACCAGCGACACCTTGCCGATGTGATCGTCGTAGAGGACCTGGGAGAAGCCGATCTCGCTCTGCCGGTTGGTGAGCATCTCCACCGCGCGGGCGCTGTCGGTCTTGGGCATGGTGAAGGTGATGTCGGTCTTGCCGGTCTCCACCTTCGAGATGTTCTGCAGGACCATATCGATGTTGATCTCGGCATCGGCGACCGCGCGGAACACCTTGGCGGCGTAGCCCGGTTCGTCCGGTATCGCGACGACGGTCACCTTGGCCTCGCTGCGGTCGTGCGCGACGCCGGTGAGGATTGCTTGCTCCAAGGGGATGTCCTCCATCGATCCGTAAACGTAGGTGCCCGGCTTGTCGGTGTAGGACGAGCGCACATGCACGGGCACGTTGTAACTGCGCGCGTACTCCACACAACGCAGCATCAGCACTTTGGAACCGCAGGCCGCCATCTCCAGCATCTCCTCGTAGGAGACCTGTTCCAGGCGCTGCGCGTCCGAGACGATCCGCGGGTCGGCGGTGAACACGCCGTCCACGTCGGTGTAGATCTCGCACACGTCGGCCTCGAGCGCCGCGGCCAGCGCGACCGCGGTGGTGTCCGAGCCGCCGCGACCGAGCGTGGTCACGTCCTTGCTGTCCTGGGACACGCCCTGGAAGCCGGCGACCAGCACGATCGTGCCCTCGTCCAACGCCTCACGCAGGCGCGACGGGGTCACGTCGATGATCTTCGCCTTACCGTGCGCACCGGTCGTGATGACACCTGCCTGTGAGCCGGTGAACGAGCGCGCTTCGGCGCCCAGCGAATGAATCGCCATGGCGACCAGTGCATTCGAGATGCGCTCACCCGAGGTCAGCAGCATGTCCATCTCGCGCGCCGGTGCGGCGGGCGAGACCTGCTGCGCCAGGTCCATCAGCTCATCGGTGGTGTCGCCCATCGCCGAGCAGACCACGACCACGTCGTGGCCCTGCTTCTTCGTCTCGACGATCCGCTCAGCGACGCGCCGGATGCGCTCGGCGGTGGCCACCGAGGATCCTCCGTACTTTTGGACGACGAGAGCCACGAGGGATCCTCCAAAATCGACTTACTTGCTGTTACCAGCACCCCACAGTACCGACTCGAGCCAGGAAGTTAACGGGACACCTCGAATCCGGAGCCGCGGTCGGGACGTCGTTCATCCATCGAATCGGGCGGTCAGCGGCGCGTGACATGCCTGGATGACCTCGTGGCCCCCGGTCCCGGGAAGCCAGGAATGTCACATTATCCGCGTCGAGGTTTGAAGCGGCACTAGTTGTGTCACACAACAGTTGCACGAGTAAGGCGACGAGACGGGAGAACAGCGCCGATGACACGACGTGCCACCGCGACAGCAACCGACCTGGGGCGACAACTCACGATCGCCGCACAGCGCAACGCCACCGACGCGGTGATGCTGCATCAGGCCGTGGCCGACCGGCTCGGACTGCACGTCACCGATCTGCGCTGCCTCAACCTGTTGCGCCTGGGCGGCCCGGCCACCCCCGGCGAACTCGCCGCCCGCACCGGACTGACCACCGGAGCGGTCACCCGGTTGATCGACCGACTGATCAAGAGCGGCTTCGTCACCCGGGCGCACGACGAACACGATCGCCGCCGGGTGATCATCTCGCTGTCCGCGGACCGCACCGGCGAGATCGCCCGGCACTACGAGCCGCTGGCCCGCGAATTCGGCAGGGTCATGGGTGATTACAGCGCCGAACAACTCGAATTGATACTGGGCGTGTTCGATCGGCTGCACGACACGTCCCTGCGAGTGACGGCCATGCTGCGGGAAGCGGACTAGACGCCTGCCGAGCGGAGCCACCGGAGTACCCCCGAATGTGTCGCAACCCACGCGATCGGGTAATCTGAAACGTTCATATACCTTGTGACGTTCATCACGTCCGACGGATAATTCGAATCATGCAGGCAAAGGTCGGAGATCGATTATCTGTGCACAGCCACATGGTCGGGATGCCGGATCGGATGGGCGAAATCCTCGAGGTACGCGGGGCCGACGGCGCGCCGCCGTACATCGTCCGATTCGACGACGGCCACGAGAGCCTGGTGTTCCCCGGGCCCGACTGGGTCGTTCAGCGCCACTGAGCACAATTCGCGCACCCCGTACCGCACAGCCGGGCTGCGCCACCGACCGAACCGACGCGAGCGGCGGACGCTTCCGGCGGTTCGATAGCCAGCTGTGCATACTGGACGGTCTGTGACATCCGGAGCCCGCGCCATGGTTGACGACCGCATGTGACCGCGGAGACAATCGGGCGAGTATTTCGGGGGGTGGAGGGCAAGGCTATGCGCACGAAGACCGACCACCGATTCATCGTCGATGTCGATCCAGACCAAGTGATGGAGGCACTGCTCGCGGTCGAGCGGATCCCCGACTGGTCCCCCTCGCACAAGGATGTGCGCGTGGCAACCCACGACGCGTACGGGCGCCCACAGCGTGTGTACGCCACGGTGAGCCCGATGGGCAACTCCGACCGACAAGTGCTCGAATACGACTGCACCAGCGAACGCATCTCCTGGAAGGTCGTCGAGAGCGGTGCGGGCGGCGGCGGTAAGGGCTGGTTCGAACTCGAACAGTCCCCCGAGGGCACCGAGGTCTGGTACCACTCCGAGGTCTATCTGCCGATTCCGGTTCCGGGCATCCTGATGAAACGCAGTTTGGCCAAGGTCAACGAGGAAGCGGTTCAGAATCTCATCGAGTTCATCGAGAAGTTCCAGTTCGGTGAGAACTACGAGGTGAGCTGAGTTCCCATCGCGCCCGGAGGATCCGGGCGACCTGGTCGACGACCTGTCACGATGGTGCTCATGATTCGCGTGACTCGCGGCAGAGGATCCCGCATGCAGGCCGTCACCGAGCAGTCCTCGGTGACGCAGCTGGAACTGTTCTTCGACCTGGTGCTGGTGTTCGCCTTCACCCAGGTCGACGAGCTGGCCGCCCACGAGTCCACCGCGCTGAACATGCTGCGCGCCTTCCTGGTGCTGGCCATCATGTGGTGGGTGTGGATCGCCTACGCCTGGCTCGGCAACGTCGTGAAGGCCGACGAGGGCATCGCCCGGCTCGCGATGTTCGGGGCCATGGGCGCGGCCTTGATCGTGGCCATCACCATCCCCGAGGCATTCCACGACATGCCCGGCGGCTGGTACGGACCGCTGGTCTTCGCCCTGGCGTACCTGTTCATCCGGCTGGTGCACCTGGTGATGTTCTGGTGCGCCAGTGCACAGGACCCGCAGTTGCGCGGACAGGTCACGCGCTGGGCGGTCGGGTCGATCACGATCGGTACGACACTGCTGATCATCGCCGCGCTCAACCACGGGACAGCCCAACTGTGGCTGTGGATCGCGGCCGTCGCCGGTGATATGGCCTGGACCCTGTTCTCCGGCAACGAATGGCGGGTCAACTCGACCTCGCACTTCGCCGAGCGGCACGGCCTGATCGTCATCATCGCGCTGGGCGAATCGGTCGTCTCCATCGGCGTCGGCGTGTCCGGGCTGCCGATCTCCTGGCCGATTACTGTGGGATCGATTCTGGGACTTGCCGTTTCGGGTCTGCTGTGGTGGGCGTACTTCGACGTCGGCGCGGCCGTGGTGGAGGAGCACCTGGCCCGCGCGAGCGGGCCGCAGCAGATCAAGATCGCCCGAAACTGCTACACCTACTGGCATTTCCCGATGGTCGTCGCGATCATCGCGATGTCGCTGGGCCTGAAGAACGTGCTCGAGTACGTCGGCGGGGCCGAGGAACACACGTTGCACGATGCGCTGCACGGGATTCCGCTGTTCGCCCTGTACGGGGGTGCGGCCGGATATCTGCTCGCACTGGTCGGATTCCGGCACTACGCAACGAGAGTCGTGCTGTGGCCGCGGCTGGCGGCA
This sequence comes from Nocardia jiangxiensis NBRC 101359, assembly GCF_000308615.1. Classification (GTDB taxonomy): domain Bacteria; phylum Actinomycetota; class Actinomycetes; order Mycobacteriales; family Mycobacteriaceae; genus Nocardia; species Nocardia jiangxiensis. The sequence goes on along the minus strand of NZ_BAGB01000006.1, from coordinate 46,253 downwards.
GCGGTGGTCGTTCTCGCGCTCATCCCGCTGGCCTCGATACTGCCCGCGATGGCCGCGCTCGCGCTGCTGTGCGCCGTGCTCGGTGTGCTGATCGCTTGGGAGACAGTGCGTTACGCGGAGCCGCGCGATGCCGTGCGGCACGGCACAGCGCACTGAACACCCAGGCCCGCCCACCCTGAACAACGCCAACTCCAAGGCCGCGGCCCGGGTCGATTCTGGACCGACCGGAGCGGAGGAGCGAAGCGGGGCCGAGATTACTGCGCCTTGTTGTCCACCGTCTCCTCGACGCGCACGCCCTCGTGCACCGCGCGACGCATCTGATGCACGTTCTCGCGCAACACATCTCCCACGAGTTCGTCGGTGCGCGGATCGGCCAGCACCTGGAACACGATGCGGAAACTGGTGCTGGCGATACCGCGGATGATGTCCTCGTGGAACGGCAGGTAGCGCACCCGCCCCAGCGCCGGATCCTTCTCGATCAGATCCAGGATCATCTCGTCCATCTCGGCGCGGTTCTCCTCGAGCGCCAAGGCGATGTTGCGGGTGTACTGGCCGACGCGCAGCACCTCGGAGACCTCCTCGAGCACCGCCATCGTCACCGGGCGCTTGATCGCCTCGACGATCGCGTTCAGCGCCCGATTCACGATCGCCACCGTGACCCGGTCGCCGAGCGCGCGATCGGCCACGCGCAGCAGCCGGACCAGCAGCACCAGGATCCGCACCACATGGGAGTCGGCGAAATACGTTGCGGTCGCGGGGATCAGGCACAGGATCTCGTACCAGTACAGGAACGGATAGTTCCAGGACCAGTCCTCGCGCCGCCAGCGCCACAGGAATTCCAGCGCGAAGACTCCGCAGGTCGCGTAGTCCGCAATGACGATCGGCTGCACCGCCGGATGCGGCACCGGCAGGATGTCCACCCAGAAGATCAGCGCCACCGAGACCAACGCCACGAGGAGCATGAGGTAATCGGTCCACAGAACCGGTGGTTTGCGCGGATACTCCTGCGCCGACACGACGATGTTCTTCCGCACGACGGACCCCTTCTGGCGGCGAAATGATCCCGCCGAGACTAACCCGTCGGCGTCCGGGGGATCAGTGACCTGCGCGAATGATGTTCTCGATATTGCGTTCGGCCAGTGCCGAAATGGTCAACGACGGATTCACCGTACCGGTGCTGCCGGGCACCGCCGCGCCGTCCATGACGTACAGCCCGCGATGCCCGATCACCCGGCCGTAGTTGTCGGTGGCCTGGCCCAGCACCGCGCCGCCGAGCGGGTGCGCGGTGAATACGGCGTTCGCGTCGTAGCCCAGAGCGGTGTATTCGACCATCGAGCCGCCGCGTTCGGCGATGCGGTGATCGACCGCGTGGGCGGCCGCGGTGACCTGATCCTGTGCCTGCTTGGGCCAGCGCAGCCCGACCGCGTCGCGGGCCTTGTCGTAGCCGAAGCGGGCCCGGGTCGGATCGAAGACCAGACCGAGCGAGGCCAGTGCGCCGGTCTCCACCGGAATGCCCGGGATGTACCAGCTCTCCAGGCTCAGCGGCATCCCGGAGTCGTCGAAGATGCGGCTGGCGCTGGGCACGCCCGTGCCCAGCCCGCACAGCGAACTCTCGCCCCGGGCGAGCACGACGTCGCCGTTGGTGCCCCAGCCGTCGCCGATGTGCTCGTTCAGGTGCGGCAGTGCGCCGGTGGCCTGGGCGCGCACCAGCAGTTCGGAGGTGCCCACCGAACCCGCGCCCAGGAACAGCCGATCACAGGTGAGGGTGCGTCTGCGCAGGACCGCACCGGTCGGGTCGATCTTGGTGACGGTCACCGCATAGCGGCCGCCGGATTCCTGGGCGATGGACTCGACCCGGTGCCCGGCGAAGACCTTCGACTTACCGGACGCCTGCGCGTATTTCAGATAGTTCTGGTTGAGATCGAACTTCGCGCCGTTGGAGTTGCCCAGATTGCTCCGAGCGGCGGTGGCCGAAGCTCGCGATTTCCCGGCCAGTTCAGCGCGCAGGACATCCCAGGTGAAGACCGAGTCGTTGCGTATAGGGGTGTATCCGGCCTTGCGCGCCTGGGCATCCCAGCATCGCGAATGGGTGAACGGCGCGGAGTTGTAGATGTCCCCGGGCATCGGGTCCAACCGCAGCATCTGCCGCACCCGCGGATAGTAGACCCGATCCATCTCGTCGAAAGCGACTGTGCCGTGGAAGATCTGGTCGAAGAATCGACGTTCGGGCGCGATCATCACGCCGGTGTACACCACCGAACCGCCGCCGACCGCCGCACCGCGCCACACGTCGATACCGTCGAACGAGGTCACGTCCAGCACGCCGCCGAAATCCGCGAAATGCATGGGCACCTTGGTGACCCCGGTGAATTCGGTGCGATGCCAGAAACCACGCCCGTCGGGCAGGTCGTCGCCGGTGAAGATCTCCCGGTGCGGATCGTTGGGCCAGCGCGAACCACGTTCGAGCACGGTGTTGGTGACTCCGGCCTGGGCCAGGCGCAGCGCGGTGATCGACGCGCCGAAACCGGAGCCGACGATGATCGCCTCGGTGTGATCAGGCGGATCAGGAAGTGGCGCAAAGATTTCCGAAACCCAGTGCCGGAACAGGTCGTCCCATATCGGCCCGGCGGACGCGCGAGTGGAACCACTCACGCCCGCGGTGGCAGAGCCCGCCGCCCCCAGCAGCATCGCCGCACCCGCAGCCTTCATGAACGCACGCCTGTACACGCGGCCACCTCCTCATCACGCATGGCCGCGCGCGAGATTACCCGCTCAGAGAGGTTGCCTCAACTGAACGATCTTCCCGCCCTTGACATCTAGTGCAATCGGCCGCAATGAGCTACTCTCTTCGGCCGCTTGTGCAGGGCGGCGATCGCCGAGGACCGCTGCGCCTAGACGCGCAGGCGTTCTCGGCGGAGCTGATCGACCTCGGGAAGGTCCAGCGGGGCGAGTTCGCCCACGCCGAGCGCGTGTCGCAGGAGGTGGTCGGCGAGTTCGGGATTACGGGCCAGCGCGGGGCCGTGCATGTAGGTACCGATGACCGAGCCCTGGACCACGCCTTCGAGGCCGTCGCCCACGCCGTTGCCGACGCCGCGGGTGACGCGGGCCAGTCCGGTGGCGTCGGGCCCCAGAGTTGTTCCGCCACGGTGGTTTTCGAATCCGGTGAGCGGCTCGGACAGGCCCGGGATCAGCGGGACGGTGGCCACCTCGCCGATCGCGCGCTCGGCCCGCGGCGAGGTGGTGAGGTCGAACATGCCGACGCCGTCGACGCGCTCGCCGCCGGAGGTCTCGTACCAGTGGCCCAGCACCTGGATGGCCGCGCAGATCGCCAGCACCGGCGCACCGCGCTCGGCCGCGGCCTGCATCCCCGGATAACGCTGCAGGTGGCGGGTGGCCAGCCGCTGCGCGGAGTCCTCGGCGCCGCCGAGCAGGTACACGTCCAGGGAGTCCGGAACCGGGTCGTTCAGGGTGATCTCGACGATCTCGGCGTCGTAGCCGCGCATCCGCAGCCGCTGCCGCAGCACGACCGCATTGCCGCCGTCACCGTAGGTGCCCATCACGTCGGGCAGCACCAGCCCGATCCGCACGGTCGACTCGCTCATGCCTGGGCCTCCAGATCGCGGTTCAGATCGCGGAACGCGGTGTAATTGGCCAGCACCTCGACCTGTCCCGGCGGACAGGAAGCGATGGCGCGCAACGGATTCGACACCGTGGTGTGCTCCACACCGGCATAGGTCAGGCGGACCGCCAGATCGGTGGCGCGCTCACCCGCGGCCACCACCTGGGTGCCCTCGAAATGTTCGAAACGCACGTCCCACAGCCAGGACAGATCCTCGCCGTCGGGCACCTGACCGTTCACCGCGATCACCAAACCCGTTGCGGCAGGGTCGATCATGGACAACGCCTCCTGCCAGCCCGCCGGATTCTTGGCCAGCAGCAGGCGCGCGTCGTGGTCGCCGACCCGGACGGTGCGGTAGCGGCCCGCGATCTCGCGCACCGTCGCGGCGGCATCGGCCGCGGTCTGCGGCGCGACGCCCAGCGCCACCGCCGCTGCCACCGCCTGCGCGGCGTTACCGCGATTGGCTCGCCCCGGAAGGGCAAGGTGCAGAGGGATTTTCACCCCGTCGGGACCGAGCAGATGTTCCTCGTCGACCCACCAGTCCGGCTCCGGACGCCGGAAATCCGCGCCGGTGCTGCGCCAGTGCGCACCCTCCCACACGATCGGTTCACCACTGCGCGGACAGCTGGTCGCGTCCACCGCCCAGCCGCTGCCCGCGGCCACCCACACCACATTCGGATGGTCGTAGGCGATCGAGGTGATCAGGACGTCATCGCAGTTGGCGATGAGGACCGCGTCCGGATGCCGGGCCATGCCGGCGCGCAACTTGCGCTCGATCATATTGATCTCGCCGACCCGGTCCAGCTGATCGCGGCTCAGGTTCAACAGCACCACCGCCGCCGGATTCAGCGCATCGCTGACATGCGGCAGATGCAGCTCGTCCACCTCGATGGCGGCGACCGGCGCGTCACGATGAGCGTTGAGTGCTGCCACGATGCCCGCATCCATATTCGCGCCGTCGGCCTGCGTGGCCACCGGTCCCAGCGCACCCAGCGCCGCCGCGGTCATCCGGGTGGTGGTCGATTTGCCATTGGTGCCGGTCACCAGCACCGTGCGCCGACCGCGCCCCAGCTGCGTCATGATCGTCGGATCGATCTGCAGGGCGATCAGCCCGCCGATCATCGACCCCTTACCGCGCCCGGCCCGCTGCGAGGCCCAGGCCGCAGCCGCCGCCGCACGCAACGCGACCCGTCCGCGCATCGAGATGTCTGCCACCCCGCGAGTTTATTGCCCGGCGGGCTCGCCGCACTTCCCGGGAGCGCCATCACGGGTAGCGACGTGGGTCACAGTCCGCTGCCGCCGGGCGATCCGGCACGCGTGGAGGTCTCGCACCGGCCGCATGATCACACCGCCGAGCAACGAATCCGGACTCGCCGAGCCGACGGACGATGCCCTGTAACGGTGGCAGAATCGCCGCCCGCGTCAGGCCGAACACTCTGATTGCGTCCCGGATCCGGCAAGCAAAGGGTGTGTCCGACATCGGATACACCGGATCAGGTCGGTGTGTCGAAGGCGTTCGGTTGTCCCGCGGCGTAGCGGACGGCATCCATTCGGCGGAACGGTTCGAGTTCGGGGGCTCGATAGAGCGGAAAGAGCTTGCAGCGCGGGGTATTCGAGCCGACGGTGTCCAGGAGGGCGTTCACGGCTCGGCGCGCGGATTCGCAGGCGCCCTCCATGGTGGCCAGGTCGATCGTGGTGCGCACGTAATCGCCCGCGAGGAACAGGTTCTCCAGCGCGCCGTGTGGTTGCGGGCGAGCGGACCAGGAGCCGACGGTATTGATCAGCAGCGGGTCGGCATTCGTATTGTGTTGGCGCGCAGCGTCCCACGTGACGCCGGAGTCCAGGAACCACGAATGCAGATCGGCATCGGGCAGCGCCGACTTACCACCCAGATGCGCCTGGATCTGCGCCCAGACCTCCCGGGCGACCTCCTCGTGGCTGCACTCGCGGGCCGGTTTGCCGTACAGGATTCCGGGCGTGTTCCAATTCGAGACGTCCACCGACAGGCAGTCCTGGACGGTTCCGTCGCCGTAACCGGAAAGCGGTGTGCGCGACCAGAATTGGTTCTGCGCGATGGAGGTCAGCGACCACGGTGAGTCGACGTAGGCGACGTGACCGCGGGCGATCCGCGACGGACGTCGCAGATAGAACTGGATTCCGGACATCCAGTCGACCACCAGCCGGTCCATCGCCGCCAACTCCGGTTGCACCGCGAGGATATCGGGCGTCCAGAACTGCCGGGCCACGTCGGCGGGCACCGCCATCACGAAATGATCTGCCTCGACGGCACTTTCGCGTCCGGCCGGATCGGCCACCCGAGCACCGGAGATCCGGCGATCACGCACCTCGAGCCGACGCAACCGCGCGGTCACGAACCGGACCCCGAGCTCACCCAGCCGCCGCGTCCACGGCTCGATCCAGACCTGCGAGGTCGGCCCGTTCAGCAGCCGATCCAGCGGGCCGTCGTTGCCGATCTGGAGTGGGTTGCCCAGGAACTGCTCGCCCATCGAGCCGATCGTGCGCGTACTGGCGTGATCATCCTTGGCCGCCACCAGCAGCGTTGTCAGCGTACGAGACATCAGCACTCGAAATTCCGGCGAATGTCGCTGCGCACCAATGAAATCACGCCAGGCCATGTTCTCCCACTGCCCGGTCCGCCGAGCGTCACTGCTGGTCATGAAGACCAGCAGCCGTTCGGCGAAATACGCCGCGTCACTCATCGGCAGCTTCGCCGAGGTGGCGATCACCGAGGACAGGCTCTGTCGGAAATCGTCCGGATTCGACCACGACTTGCCGAGTCCCATCGGCACGATGGTGTCCGGTCCGCCGCTGCGCGAGAAACGCGCCTCGGACGCCGCGACGAGATTGTCCCAGACGCCATTCGCGTTGCCCGCGAACGGAATTCGCCGCATGGTATCCGGGATGTGGTGATAGAAGCCGGGAAAGAACCGGAATCCGTGTTCCCCGGGCAGATCCGGACGCCCGCCCCGCGCGCTGCCGGGTACCGCGATACTGCGCGCCTTACCGCCCAACGCCCGCGGCTCGTACACGGTGACCTCGAAGCCTCGCTCGGCCAGTTCGTGCGCCGCCGTCATACCGGCCACCCCGCCACCGAACACCGCGACCCGCCGCCCGGTCGCCGCCGCCGCGGGAACCGCCCGCACACTCAGCGCACTCGCCGTCAACGCACCTGCCAGGGCCGTCCCACGAAGAACCGATCTCCGCGAAACCTTCCCGTACTGCTCAACCATCGTTCCGGACCTCCACGCCGCGCAACACTGTAAGCGGTCACACCGCTTCGTGCGTGCACGGGCGGAACATCGCCGATCACGACCCCGATTGCCGAGATTTCGCTCACATCGTGCGCGGCGGACGCGTCAGCCGGCGGCGCGCACATCCTCGGGCACCGGCTCCGCGGCTCGGGCCTGGCGCTCGCGGAGAGCCTGCGCGGCATCGGTCCCGCTCGTCTCGGCCACGGTGTGCGACGCGGTGGCGCGTGCCCGGCCACCCGAGGTCACCGCGAACGCGCCGGCTATCACGATCACGCCGCCGACCAGCGACAACACCGTGGGACGTTCGCCGAGGAAAATCCACGAGGAGGTGATGCCCACCACCGGAACCATCAACGACAGCGGGGCCACCACGCCCGCGGGATAGCGGCTCATGAGATAGGTCCACAGTCCCGTGGCGACCACCGTGGCGAGCAGGACCGTGTAGGCGAGGGCTGCCAGCGCGGGCCAGCCGGTAGCCGAGAACGCTGCCAGCAGGGCGTGCGCGGCCGCGGCCGGACCTTCGGTCAGGAAGGACAGGGCGAACAGCGGGATCGGCGGGATCACCGCCATCCACAGGCTCAGGTGCAACGGGTCGACCTTCTCGCCGGACTTCCCGCCCGCGACGGCCAAGCGGGAACCGATATTGCCGAACGCCCACCCCAAACCGGAGGCCAAAGTCAGCAGCACCGGCAGCAGGGCCGCGTGCCGCGCCCGGTCCCAGCCGATCAGCGCCATCCCGAGAACCGCCGTCACCAGACCGAGAATCTGTGTGGCCCTGAGCCTTTCGCGCAGGAACAGCGCTCCCAGCAGCACCGTGAACGGCGCGGAGGACTGCGCCACCAGCGAGGCCAGCCCGGTCGGCATACCCGCCCGCATCGCGATGAACAGGAAGGCGTACTGCGCCACCCCGAAGCCCAGGCCGTACAGCAGCAGCCAGCGCAGCGGCACCCGCGGGCGCGGCACCAGCACCACGACCGCGACGGCGATGACGACGAACCGCAGCCCGGCGAAGAACAGCGGCGGAAAATGTTCCACCCCGATGTGCAGAGCCAGGAAATTCAATCCCCACAACAAGACGACGGCCAGGCCGAGCAGACGATCACGGTTAGTCACATCGTCAAGCATGCGAAGGTCAAAGAATAAGAACAATCGAATATTTATGCATGGATAATGTAGTAGAACTTACCTATGCCGAATCCGGTGCCGCTGTCCGTCGACCGATTGCGCATCCTGCGCGAACTCGCCGACCGCGGCACGGTCGCGGGCGTCGCCGCGGCGCTGTCGATGACGCCCTCGGCGGTCTCACAGCAGTTGAAGGTGCTCGCCAGAGAGGCCGGTGTGCCGCTGCTGGAGCCAGACGGGCGGCGGGTGCGGCTGACCGATGCCGGACATGCGCTGGTCGTGCGCGCCGACGAGGTGCTGGCGGCGATGGACCGCGCCGCCGCCGAGATGGCGCTGTACCGGGGCGCGTCACATGGCCGGGTGCGGGTGTCGATGTTCCCGTCCGGGGCCGCGCTGCTGCTGCCGCGGGTGCTCACCGTGCTCGCGGACAGCCGCGTGGACATCGCCGCCAGCGATGAGGACGTGCCACCGTTCGAGGTCCCGCGCCTGCTCGCCGACTACGACGTGGTGCTGACCAATCGCGACGAGCACGCACCGTCGGTCGCCGGACCGCGGGTGCACGCCGAGGCGCTGCTGCGCGAGCCGATCGATATCGTCGTGGCCCCCGGCCATCACCTGGCCGATCGAGAATCGGTCACCGCCGAGGAACTCGCCGAGGAGACCTGGCTGAGCGAACGCGGCGGCTTCCCCGTCGACGACGTACTGCGCACGATCGCCACCGTCACCGGCGTTCAACCGCGAATTGCCCAGCGCCTCAACGACTTCAGAGTCATCGAAGAACTCGTCGCAACAGGCCACGGCGTAGCCCTGATGCCCCGGTACTCCGTCCGTCACCCCGGCCTGGCGGTCCTGCGCCTCTCCGGCGTCCGAGCCGGTCGCATGTACGACCTGGCCACCCGCCCGCACGCTGCCCGCCGCCCGGCCATAGCCGCCGTCCTCGCCGCCTTCCGCACTGCCGCAGACGAAGTGGTCGCTGCTATCAATCCGCGGACAATCCCTGCGACTGTGACGCCTGCGCACGCCGACGAAGACGCTGCACCCCATTGAGTGCGACACCACCGGTCACCAGCACTCCGGGCGTATCCGCTTGTGCGGCACCGCAACTCGTCCCGGTCGGGCGAGATGCGGTGCCGCAGAGCGGAACTAGCGGCCGTACGGGTCGCGACCGTACTGGTCCGGGATGCCGTACTGCCCGGTTTGGGGGCCGGAGTACGGAGGGTTCTCGGGGTACGGGGGGTTCTGCGGGCCCGGGTAGTGCGATTGGACGGGCTGGAACGCGGGGGTCGGGATGTTGTACGCGAAATCATCGGCGACCATGGCGGCCAGTTCGAGCAGTGCAATCCGGGTCGGTTTGCTGACGAGTTCCAGATCGATCTCCGCGCCCTCGGCGAGGTGGTCGTCGAACGGCACCACCTGTACCGCGCGGGTGCGGTCCAGGAACAGTTTGCGCAGCTGGTCGAGGTCGACCGTGGAGGCGCCGCGGCGAGAGGCGTTGACCACCACCACGGTTCGCTCCACCAGCTTGTTGTAGCCGTGGTGCTCGAGCCAGTCGAGCGTGGCCGAGGCGCTGCGCGCACCGTCGATGGCCGGGGAGGTCACCAGGATCAGCGAGCTGGCCATGTCCAGTACACCGGACATCGCCGAATGCATCAGACCCGTACCGCAGTCGGTCAGGATGATGTTGTAGAACTGCTGCAGGATGTTGATCGCGCGCCGGTAGTCCGCCTCGCTGAACGCCTCCGAGACGGCCGGATCCTGTTCACTGGCGAGCACTTCCAGGCGGCTCGGCGCCTGGGAGGTGTGCGCCCGCACATCCGAGTAGCGGCTGATGCGCTGATCCTCCAGCAGGTTGCGCACCGTGGACCGCGTCTGCCGCGGCACCCGATGGGCCAGCGTGCCGAGGTCCGGGTTGGCATCGATGGCGATGACGCGGTCACCGCGCACGGAGGCGAAAGTGGAGCCGAGGCCGACCGTTGTCGTGGTCTTGCCGACGCCACCCTTCAGCGACAGGATCGCGATCCGATAGTCGCCGCGCACCGGCTGATTCACCCGCTCGGTCATCTCGCGGAGCAGCACGTCCGCCGAGGACTCACCCGGATTGATCGCACCGCCGGACATCTTGTGCACCGCACGACGCCAGCCACCGCGCGGTGAACGCCGGGCCCGCTTGAGCAGATTCAGATCGTTGACCGACTGACCGCCCGGACCCAGCTGACCGAGCTGCGGCATCGGCTGCGGCTGGAATCCCTGCTGCGGCGGCTGATGCTGTTGCTGCACAGGATGATTCGGCTGACTCAGCGGACCGTTCTGCCAACCTGCGTTCTGCGGCTGCTGTTGTTGCGGCGGCTGCGGATGTTGCGGCTGCGGCGGCTGATACATCTGCGGCTGCGGCGGCGGTGGCGGCGCCCAGCTGTGCGGCTCCTGAGTGAACTGCGCCGGATCATGACCCGCGGGAGACTGTTCGGGCCCTTGCGGCTCCTCGTCGAACGTCCGCCGGACCATGCCGTCGCTGCCGATTTCCTGCCGGACCTCGCCGTACGGCGTTTCCTGGCGCACCTCACCGTAATTCGGCGCGGGCGGCTCGGTGAAATTGTGCGGCGGCGTCTCGGGGAACGGCTGTTGCTGCGGCACGCCGAAGTTCGGCGGCGCGAACGAGGTCGGCTCGCCCGGACCGCCGGGCGGCGCGAACGGACCGCCGTGTTCGGGTGCCGAGAAGTTGCCCGGCGGCGGGAAACCGGGATCGGGCGGGAACTGCCCGGCTCCCGGTGGGCCGTACTGCATTTGCGGCGGGGGGAACCCACCCATCTGCGGCGGCGCACCCGGAGGGGCGAACGGGCCCTGCTGTTCCTGGCCGAACGGCGGCCCGGGAACGAACTGGTGCGGCTCGGCTCCGAAGTTCTGCTCCGGAGCGAACTGCCCGTCCGGACCGGGCTGCGGGCCCGGCGGGAAAGGTGGCTGTTCGTCCATGGAATCCGGCACGGGCGGGAAGATCCCCGACGCCTGCTCCTGGTCAGGTGCCGAATCGTGGTCGCCCGGCTCGGATCCGGTATCGGCGCTCACGGCGTCCTCGTCCGCCTTCGCGTCCTCGTGCGCCGCTGCCGTTTTCGGGTCGTCCTGCTCGGTGGCTGTATCCGTGCCTTGGCCTTGCAGCCAAGCCGGTGAGTTCGAGTTGTCGTTGGTCGTCACGTATCCCCCATCTGCTCGGGAGTTTTCGAGCAGTGAGCTCGGCGCTGATGCTGTTCAACGCTAGCACGCTGTCCGGATGCTCGTAGTGCCACAGAGCAGGTGACACCTCATGCGACGGGGAGTTGTCCACATGTGGACAACTCCCCGTACGACAACTACCGCGACGCGCCGGAACCGGTGCCCGACACGCGGTTCCGCGCGAACTACTTCCGCTCGCGACGCGACCGGTTGACCGCCGAGACGACCGCCCGCAGCGAGGCCGTGGTGATGGAGGTCGCGATGCCGACGCCCCAGCTCACCGAATCCCCGATCGCGCATTCGACATACGCCGCGGCCTGTGCGTCGTCACCGGAGGACATGGCGTGCTCGGAGTAGTCCAGCACCCGCACGTCGTAACCGATCGTGGCCAGCGCGTCGACGAACGCCGCGAGCGGACCGTTGCCCGTGCCGGCGATCTCCTGTTCGACGCCGTCCACCTTGACCACCGCGGAGATGGCATCGGTCCCGGTGTCGGTCTCGGCGGCGGTGACCTTCTGCCGCATCCGCTCCAGCGGCAGGATCGGGTTCAGGTACTCCTCGGCGAAGACGTCCCACATCTCCTTCGGGCTGACCTCGCCGCCCTCGCCGTCGGTGATCTTCTGGATCGCCTGGGAGAACTCGATCTGCAGCCGCCGCGGCAGCGCCAGCCCGTGATCGGTCTTCATGATGTAGGCCACACCGCCCTTGCCGGACTGCGAGTTGACCCGGATCACGGCCTCGTAGGTGCGCCCGACGTCCTTCGGGTCGATCGGCAGGTACGGCACCTCCCAGGTGATGTCCGCGACATCCGAACCGGCCGCGTCGGCGGTGGCCTTCATCGCGTCCAGACCCTTGTTGATCGCGTCCTGATGGCTACCCGAGAACGCGGTGTACACCAGATCGCCGCCGTACGGATGACGCTCGTGCACCGGCAGCTGATTGCAGTACTCGACCGTGCGACGGATCTCATCGATGCTGGAGAAGTCGATCTGCGGGTCGACGCCACGGGAGAACATGTTCATCCCCAGCGTGACCAGGCAGACGTTGCCGGTGCGCTCACCGTTGCCGAACAGGCAGCCCTCGATGCGATCCGCACCGGCCATATACCCCAGCTCGGCGGCGGCCACGCCGGTGCCGCGGTCGTTGTGCGGGTGCAGGGACAGCACGATCGACTCGCGACGGGCCAGATTGCGGCTCATCCACTCGATGGAGTCGGCGTAGACGTTCGGCGTCGCCATCTCCACGGTCGCGGGCAGGTTGACGATCAGCGGCTTGTCGGGGGTGGGCGCGATGATCTCCGAGACCGCGTCGCACACCTGCTTGGCGTACTCCAGCTCGGTGCCGGTGTAGGACTCCGGGCTGTACTCGTACCGCCAGTTGGTGTCCGGGTAGTTCTGCTCGATCTGCTTGCACAGCGTGGCCGCGTCGGTGGCGATCTTCTGCACGGCCGCGCGGTCGGCCCGGAAGACCACCTTGCGCTGCAGGATCGAGGTCGAGTTGTAGAAGTGCACGATCACGTTGGCCGCGCCGCGGCACGCGGTGAAGGTGCGCTCGATCAGCTCGGGACGGCACTGGGTCAGCACCTGGATGCTGACGTCGTCGGGGATCGCGTTCTCCTCGATGATCTCCCGGACGAAATCGAAATCGGTCTGGCTGGCCGACGGGAAGCCGACCTCGATCTCCTTGTAACCCATCCGCACCAGCAGATCGAACATCCGGCGCTTGCGGGCCGGGCTCATCGGATCGATGAGCGCCTGGTTGCCGTCGCGCAGGTCCACCGCGCACCAGCCGGGCGCGCGGTCGATGACCTTGTTCGGCCAGGTGCGGTCGGGCAGCGTGATCTGCTCGACCTCCTCGGCGAAGGGGCGATACCGGAAGGTCGGCATCGAGGAGTTCTTCTGTACGTTCCACGCGGGCTGGTCGGCCGGGGCGGGCTTGGACGGCGCGGTGATGGTGCGCGCTACGAAGGCGTCAGCGGATGGCATGCAATTCTCCGTGAAGTGTGGGTTGGTGTATCCCAGGGAAATGGGTCGACCGGCACAGCTGAACCCCGCGACGGGAGCCGGTCCGTGTCAGACCCCGTCGCGGCGGCCGAGGAGGAGTGCCCGCTGCATGATGTGGGCCAGTATATATGGCCTCCGCTCCGCTCCGGCGGGGCCGGGGCCCCCGAGGGCCGATTCTCCCCTCCCTCCGCTCCCCCGCTTCGCTCCTGCGCTCAGGTCGGACTTGTTGGCGGTACCGGTCGGGTCGACAACTCACCCGTGGTCAGAAAATTCCGTAATCGTGCCTGGTAAGGCTCGATATCGATGTCCTGGGCCACGAGCCAGTCGGGGTTGTAGTACTTGTCGATGTAGCGGTCGCCGGGGTCGCAGATCAGGCCGACGACGCTGCCCTCCCGGCCCTCGCGCGCCAGCTCGGACATGATGTGGAACGCCGCCCACAGGCCGGTTCCGGTGGACGCGCCGGCCTTGCGGCCGATCACCTCCTCGAGCACGTGGATCGCGGCGATGGCGGCGGCGTCGGGGACGTGGATCATCCGGTCGATGGCCGAGGCGACGAAACTGGGTTCCACGCGCTGGCGGCCGATGCCCTCGATGCGCGAGCAGATCTCCGTGGTGACCTCGGCGTCGTCGTCGCGCCAGCCCGGGAAGAAGGCCGAGTTGTCCGGATCGGCCACGCACAGGCCGGTCGAGCGGCCGGTGTAGCGGATGTAGCGGGCGATCGTCGCCGAGGTGCCGCCGGTGCCCGCGGTCGCGACCACCCAGGCCGGATCCGGGAAACGTTCCTGAGCCATCTGATCGAAGATGGATTCGGCGATGTTGTTGTTGCCGCGCCAGTCGGTGGCGCGCTCGGCATAGGTGAACTGGTCCATGTAGTGCCCGCCGCGCTCGCGGGCCAGCCGCGCCGCGACCTCGTAGACCGCATTCGCACTGTCCACGAAATGACAAGTGCCACCATGGAATTCAATCAGCCGCACCTTTTCCCGACTGGTCCCGCGGGCCATCACAGCGATGAACGGCACCCCGATCAGCCGCGCGAAGTACGCCTCGGACACCGCGGTCGACCCGCTGGACGCCTCGATCACCGGCCGATCCGGGCGCACCCAACCACTGCACAGCGCGTGCAGGAACAGCGACCGCGCCAGCCGATGTTTCAGCGATCCGGTCGGATGGGTGGACTCGTCCTTCAGATACAGATCCACCCCGGGCAGCGCGGGCAACGGCACCCGCAGCAGATGCGTATCGGACGACCTCCGCGCATCGGCCCGAACCTTGGCTATCGCTTCGGCCAGCCAGCGCCGACGCTCGGGATCGTAGCGATTGATATCCACCGTGCCCGGTTCCGCGGACGTCGTCATAAGCACCTCCAGGCTGAGTACCTGCGACATTACACAGCGAACCCGCACCGCCACCGACCCCGAGGCGAGGGCCGTGACCCGCCGATCTGCAGTTTCGCCGAAAATGTAGTGCCCTTAGGGAATTCACAGCGAAACGACAGCGCGCACCGGGGTCGGTTCGATTACCGTCGAGGCGTGTTCGGCATCATCCGCCCGTGTAGGCACCGGTTGGGCGAAGAGTTGAGTTCGGCGTGGATGGCACAGTTGTGCGGGCTGTGCCTGGCATTGCGCGACGACCATGGCCAAGCCGCTCGCATGGCCACCAACTACGACGGTCTGATCATTTCCGCGCTGGTCGACGCGCAGGCCCCGGCCACCACCAGGCGATCGGCCGGGCCCTGCCCGCTGCGCGCCATGCGCACCGCGGATGTCGCCACCGGTGACAGTGTGCGGCTGGCCGCGACCGTCTCCCTGGTCCTGGCCGCAGCGAAGGTGCGCGATCACGTCGAGGACGGTGACGGCGTCGCGGGGACCGCGGGCATCCGTCCGGCGGCGCGCCGGATCGCCCAGCGCTGGGCGCGACAGGGTGCGGAAACCGGTGCGGGCCTGGGCTTCGACACCGCGGTCCTGCTGGAGGCGGTGGATCGACAGATCGCCGTCGAATCGGCCGCCGGACCGCAGACCACCCTGCTCGAACTCACCGAGCCGACCGAGGCCGCCACCGCCGCGGCGTTCGGGCACACCGCGCTGCTGGCCGGACGTCCCGGAAACGAGGCGGCGCTCACCGAGGCAGGCCGGTTGTTCGGCCGCGTCGCGCATCTGGTCGACGCCGTGGAGGATCTGCACGAGGATCTCGCGCACGGCAAATGGAATCCCTTGGCGGCCACCGGAACTCCCGCACAGGAGACGCACCGGCTGTGCACCGATGCCCTGCTCGGCATCGAATTGGCGCTGGCCGAAGTCGAATTCACCGACGGACGACTGGTCCATCGCCTGCTGACCAAGGAATTGGGCCGCTCGATCCGCCGCACGTTCGGACATTCCGGCCACGAGAGCTGCCGCGTCGATCACCGGACCGACCACAGGGTCGTCAACCGGCGCTGGCGTCGCGGCGGATACGGACCGCCTCCGCCCGGATACGGTTATCCCCCACAGGGTTACGGCGGCTATCCCCCGCCCGGCTACGGCTACGGTCCCCCGCCCCGCCGCCGCAGCGGCTTCTGCCTGCCCTTCTGCGAGGGCGTCATCTGCTGCGAATGCTGCCGCTGCGAGGAAGAGTGCTGCTGCTGCGCATGCGAGGGCTGCGATTGCTGCGGAGAAAGCTGCTGCGACTGCTGAATCCTGTTGCGCCAGCGCGCAAATCTCAGAGGTCGACCTTGTCCCAGGCGAGCGCCTCGAGTCGGGTCCGGTCGCCGACGGTCCAGTCCCAGATGAGGTCCGCGACGCGATCGGCTCCGGTCAGGTGGGTGCCGAAATGCTTGTCGGGGGAACCGTCGCGATACTCCAGGATGTAGCTGTCCTGGTCGTCACGGAAGGTTTGAATGTAGACCTCGGGCTCGCGTTCCACGATGAGGTAGGGGCCCGGCTCGGACAGTCCCGGAATCCATTGGTGCACAAGTGATTCAGTGAGATAGGGGAACTCGCCCGCGCCGCCGTGGGTGACGGTCACCGGGATGTGCCCGGCCGGATCGATCAACCAGGCCAGTTGCGGGTCGTACACCGCGTAATCGTGCGGAGTGGCCAGTTCGAACAGCAGTGCGCGCACGTGCCCGATCGCGTCGTACGGACTCGCCACGTGCAGTGCGCCGCCGTGCGCGTCGATCGGCGCGACGCTCAGGAAACTGTCCTGTTCGGGCAGTTCCTCGTTGCGCCGATTCACCTCGGCGGCGATCTGCGCCGCCACGTCGGATTCCGGCCTGCCCTGCTGGGCGGTCAGATAGGCGTCGGCCTCGGCGGGCGAGGCCGCGGCGCCGGACGGCAACAGAATGTGGTCGTAGCTCACCTCGGTGACGCTACGTGATCCGGTGCCGGACGATGCCCCGGCCTCAGAGCGCGCGTCGCCCGGACAGGGCGCGGCCGAGAGTCAGCTCGTCGGCGAATTCCAGATCGCCGCCCATGGGCAGGCCCGAGGCCAGCCGGGTCACCGACAGACCCGGGAAATCGCGCATCATCCGCACCAGGTAGGTGGCCGTCGCCTCACCCTCGGTATTGGGATCGGTGGCGATGATCACCTCGGTGACATCCACACCGTCGACCTGATTTCCGATGCGCGACAACAGTTCCCGAATGCGCAGCTGATCGGGTCCGATTCCGGACAGCGGATCCAGCGCACCCCCGAGCACGTGGTACCGACCGCGGAACTCACGGGTGCGCTCGATCGCCTGAACGTCCTTGGGCTCCTCGACCACACAGATCATGGTGCGGTCGCGACGCGGATCGGCGCAGATGCGGCACGTCTCCCCATCGGAGACGGTCCCGCAGATCGAGCAGAACCGCACCCCGTCGCGCACTTTCTGCAGTGCGGCCTGCAACCGGTCGATCTCCGGCGGCTCGACCGAGAGCAGATGAAAGGCTATGCGCTGCGCGCTCTTCGGACCGACGCCGGGCAGTTTGCCCAACTCGTCGATCAGATCCTGAACCGGACCCTCGTACACCTGCGCCGTCCCCCGTCAGAAGGGCAGGCCGGGAATGCCGCCGCCGCCCATCCCGCCGGCCAGCGGGCCCAACTTCTCCGCGGCCAGTTGCTGCGCGTTGGCCATCGCCGTATTGAGCGCGCCGACGAGCAGATCCTGCAACGTCTCCACGTCCTCGGGGTCCACGACCTTCGGATCGATCTGCAGCGAGGTCACCTCACCGGTCGCCTTGATCGTCACCTTGACCAGACCGCCACCGGCCTCACCGGGCACCTCGGCCGCGGCGATCTCCTCCTGGGCGGCCATCACGGCCTGCTGCATCTGCTGCGCCTGCGCGAGCAACGCCTGCATATCTACCTGTTCACCGGGTTGCACGAGGTTGTCCTCTCTGCGGGAGTAAGTGGGCTCCAGCGTAGTCACGGTTCGGTCTACCGCCCTACCGGCATGGTGTCGGCCACTTACCATCGAGATGATCGGTTGTACGGGTGGAGGTTGCGATGAGGATGACCGGTGAGCGTTGGCGTAAGTCCCTCGCACAGTTCCTGGCCCCGGCGGGCCTGCTCGCGGTGATGACCGTGGTCCCGGTGACGGTCGCGGCGCCCGACGCGCAGGCCGACACCAGCTTCGGCGGCGCCTGCGTGCTCTATCCGAACAACCCTGCGGCGACGGTGGATTCGCTGCGTAACAGCTGTTCGATCGAGCAGCAGGTGCAGATCTTCGCCGCCGCCGAGCGCGGCGACGCACCCCACGGCGTCACCAACGGCTGGGTGACCAGTCCGCAGTTCATGCAGGTCGTCGCGCCGCCGTTCTGGATCGGCAAGACGTTCGACACCGGCCCCGACGGCGGCACCCTGATGAACCGCATCACCGGCGCGAACATCCCCGGCTGGCCCGCCAACGTCTATTCCGGGCCCGCCATCACCGACAAGCGCCCGGCCTGGCTCCTGGACTACGGCCCGTCCATCACCCCGCAGATCCTGGACGAGATCCGCGAGGTCACTCCGAACGTGTGGTTCGGCTATTCGTGGTGGCGCGGGCATTTCCAGACCACGCTGCTGCTGACCTTCGTACTCACCTACCCGTAGGCGAGCGGGCTCCTATCCCAGCTCACGCTCGAGGTTCTCCAGCACCTGGGCCTGGATCTTCTTGAGCCCCAACGGCGCGAAGATGCCCTCGAAGAATCCGGGGACTCCGCCCGCGCCCTTCCAGCTCGTGCGAACGGTGACCAGCGAGCCCGAGCCCGAGGGCGTCACGGTCCAGGTCGTCACCATGGTGGAATTCGAATCCCGTTCGGTCACGATGGAATCGGAGACCGAGATCGTGGCGTGCACTTTGCGCGAACGCTTCTGAGTGGCCTGCAGGGTCCAGTCGACGACGGTTCCGGCGCCCTTACCGCCCTCGATCACCTTGTAGTCGTGGTAGTTCGAGGTCAGGATGCGCGGGCGGACCGTCTCGTAATCCGCGATCGCGTCGAGCGTGCGCTGCGGATCTGCCGGAACGACGATCGAACTGGATGCGCTGACCTGTCCCACAATGAGCTCCTTCATTCGAGTCCGCGGAGGCGACTGCCGCCGAGACATGCTACGCCGCGATCGGCCCGCGCCGGAGTATCGGAGTTGCCCGAATCACCCTGGACATGGCGACAGCTATGGGCTCGTCCGCGCGGCGATGAATCACATCTGCTTTCGGATCCGCTCACCCCGGGCGTCCCCAGCAAACCGGACAGCCGTCATCGAGAAGGCGTTCCGGCCGGAACGGGCGTCGGCGAGAGTCGAACACACGCCGCGAGCATCCGCGTGGCATCCGGGCGATCCGTCATCGGCCGAATGATGCGGAACGCATTCTCCGCATACGCCTCGTAGCTCGGTATTTCCGGCTGCGCTGTGATCACTGTCGCAAAACCGCCGACCGGCGCGGCGGCGCAGTCGCGCGCATCGCGGTGCGCCCGGCTGCCAGTTGTTTCCGACCGGAACTATGACGACTACCAGTGCATACGCCGACGCGAGCGAACCGGGCGAGCAACATCGACGCAATGTGACGGCCTGGGAAAAATTCAGGTTTCGGGGCACCCTCCCGGTAGCCCCCTGAACCCTTGCGCGATAGCGTCTGGGTGTGGCAGTGAGTCTGTTGGGGAAGGCCGGCCGCGCGCCGGCCGCACGCGAGTCAGGTTTTGCCGCGCACCGTGCAGGAGTCGATCGTCTGCTCGCCAGCTACCGCGCGATCCCCCGGGACGCGAACATCCGGCTGGCCAAGAAGACCTCGAATCTGTTCCGTGCGAGGGCCAAGTCCAACGCGCCCGGATTGGACGTCTCCGGTCTGACGCAGGTGATCTCCGTGGACCCGTCGGCCAAGACGGCCGACGTCGCGGGAATGACCACCTACGAGGACCTGGTCGCCGCGACGCTACCGTACGGACTGGTCCCGCTGGTGGTGCCGCAGCTCAAGACGATCACCCTGGGTGGCGCGGTCACCGGCCTGGGCATCGAGTCCACGTCATTCCGCAGCGGCCTGCCGCACGAATCGGTCCTGGAGATCGACGTGTTGACCGGCGCCGGTGAGATTCTCACCGCGACGCCCGACGGCGAGCATGCCGACCTGTTCCGCGGTTTTCCCAATTCCTATGGGACGCTGGGTTATTCGACACGACTGAAGATCGAGCTGGAATCCGTGCTGCCCTATGTGGCGCTGCGGCACGTGCGATTCCACGATCTGGGCGAACTCCAGTCCACGATGACGCGGATCATCGCCGACCGGTCCTACGACGGCGAGCGGGTCGACTATCTCGACGGCGTGGTGTTCACCGCGCAGGAGAGCTATCTGGTGCTGGGCCGGCAGACCGACGAACCCGGCCCGGTCAGCGACTACACCGGAATGGACATCTTCTACCGCTCCATCCAGCATGATTCGGATCGGCCCAAACGCGACCGGCTGACCATTCACGATTACATCTGGCGCTGGGACACCGACTGGTTCTGGTGCTCACGCGCATTCGGCACGCAGAATCCGCGCATTCGCCGGATGTGGCCCAAGCAGTACCGCCGATCCAGCTTCTACTGGAAGCTGATCGCGCTGGACCACAAATATGATATCGCCGACAAACTCGAAGCGCGCAAAGGCAATCCGCCGCAGGAGCGCGTCGTGCAGGATATCGAGGTGCCGATCGAGCGCACCGCGGAATTCGTGCAGTGGTTCCTGGACGAGATACCCATCGAGCCGCTGTGGTTGTGCCCGTTGCGTCTTCGTGACGGCGCATCCGGCACCCGGCCGTGGCCCCTGTATCCGCTCGAACCCGAACGCGCCTATGTGAACGTGGGATTCTGGTCCGCTGTGCCGGCCGTTCCCGGTCAGCCCGAGGGCGCGGCGAATCGCGCCATCGAGAACAAGGTCTCCGAACTGGACGGCCACAAGTCGCTGTACTCGGATTCCTACTACGGTAAGGACGAGTTCGCCGAACTCTACGGCGGCGACATCTATACCGAACTCAAAAAGCGATATGACCCAGATCAGCGTTTGCTGGACTTGTATTCGAAGGCGGTGCAACGCAAATGACCACATTCAGGGACCGTTCCGATGTTTTCGCGGAGCTGGGAACCAAGCTCAGCATCGCCGAGATCTTCGAAACCTTGGTCGACGGCGAGGTTCCGATCCGCTTCTCCGCACATGACGGCAGCAGCACCGGGCCGAAGGATTCGACATTCGGTCTGGAAATCCTCAACCCGCGCGGTATCAACTACATCGCCACCGCCCCCGGCGACCTCGGTATGGCCCGCGCGTACATCGCCGGTGACATGGCCGCCGACGGCATCCATCCGGGCGATCCGTACGAAATCCTGCGCGCGATGGGCGATCTGAAGTTCCGGCGGCCCTCTGCGCTGGCGCTGGTGACGATCGCCCGCTCGCTCGGCTGGGATGCGCTCAAGCCGATCGCGCCGCCGCCGCAGGAGACGGTGCCGCGCTGGCGGCGCATCGCGATGGAAGGTCTGCGGCATTCCAAGACGCGCGACGCGGAATCGATCCACCATCACTACGACGTCTCCAACACCTTCTACGAATACGTTCTCGGCCCGTCCATGACGTACACCTGCGCGTGCTACGAGGACGAGGGCAAGACGCTCGAGCAGGCGCAGGAGAACAAGTACCGCCTCGTCTTCGACAAGCTGAACCTGAAGGCGGGCGACCGGCTGCTCGACATCGGTTGCGGCTGGGGCGGAATGGTGCGTTACGCGGCCAAGCGCGGCGTGCGGGTGATCGGCGCGACGCTGTCCGCCGAGCAGGCCGAGTGGGGTCAGAAGAAGGTCGTCGAGGAGGGGCTGTCGGATCTGGCCGAGGTGCGCCACTCCGACTACCGCGACGTGCGCGAATCCAATTTCGACGCCCTGTCCTCGATCGGCCTGACCGAACACATCGGTGTGCAGAACTACCCGTCGTACTTCGGTTTCATCAAGAGCAAGCTGCGCGATGGCGGGCTGTTCCTGAACCACACCATCACCCGTCCGGACAACACCCGCACCACCCGGGCCGGGGATTTCATCGACCGCTACGTCTTCCCCGACGGTGAGCTGATCGGCTCGGGTCGCATCATCTCCGACATCCAGAACACCGGACTGGAAGTGGTGCACGAGGAGAATCTGCGTCCGCACTACGCGCTGACTCTCGCCGAATGGTGCAAGAACCTGGTCGCGAACTGGGATGCCTGCGTCGAAGAGGTCGGCGAGGGCACCGCGAAGGTCTGGGGCCTGTACATGGCGGGCAGCCGACTCGGCTTCGAGCGCAACGTGGTTCAGCTGCATCAGGTCCTGGGCATGAAGCTGGGCCCGAACGAGACCTGGGACGTCCCGCTGCGCCCCTGGTGGAACGCCTGATCCCCAGTTACAACCGATGCGGGCCGCCGCCCGGTGGAGTACAGCCACCGGCGGCGGCCCGAGTCGATTCCGACTACAGCGAATCCAGGAATCGGTGAGTTTCCTCGGTGACCTCGGAATGTTCTGTGCCCAGGAGCATTTCGTTGCGCATGGCGTGCAGGAGTGAGAACACTCCCGGACCGGCATCCAGAAGCGGTCTGCGCCAGCCCAATTCGGCGCAACGGACCACGGCGGGAGTGAGGGTGGCGATGGATTCCCCGGTCCAGCCCGCGGCCGAGAGGCATTCGGCCAGCAGCAGTGTCACGTCCAATTGCGCACGGGGACGCTGCTGTTCGACGATCCGGCTGTGGAGCGCGCGGGCTCGTTTGACGGCCGAATCGTCGACGCCGAGCGGGGCGAAATCGGCATTGCCGAAGTACGGGTCGTAACCTCGCGACGGATCGAGGCCGCCGTGTGCGGCGGTGCGGGCCAGCAGTGCGCGCACCGCGGCGATCTCCTCGGCCTCGGCGGTCAGCGCGGCGGTCCCGCTCAGGTGCCGGATCGGCCGTAATCCCGGATCTCCCAACGGGGTCGGCGCATCCAGGGCCAGGCCGAGCCGCAGTTGTTCGGCTCGGATGTGCGCGCCCAGCCGGGGCAGTCGGCGGTCGGCGGCGAACCGGGCACCTTCGGCCAGCCGCGCGACCGCGGTCTCGGTATCGCCGAGCGCGGACTTCACCCGCGAGCCCACCACGAATGTGGTGATCATGAAATCCGCGGGCCCCACCCGGGCGACCAGTTGATGACTCTCGTCGAGCAGCTCATCGGCGGCATCGAGGTCACCGGCCCGGTACCGCACCTCGCCCAGCAGTGCCGCGGCCGCGCGCACCGCATGTGAACGCGGACCCGAGCGATTCCGGGCGACCTGCCACGCCTGCTCGCAACACCGTGTGGCCGTGGCGATATCGAGTTGCTCGTAGCCGGCCGCCGCGAGATTCAACAGCCCGAGTACCTCGCCCAGCGGTTCCTTGGATCGTGCGTGGTACGGAGCCGCCCAATCCTGCATCTCGCGCACGCCGTCGTAGTCGAAATCGCACAGCCGCACATATGATATGAGATTCGCGGCGGTGGACACGGTCCACGCGGGCAGTTCGTCGGCGGCGGCCAGGGTGTCCGAAACCCGTTCCGCCACACCGTCGGTGCGGTCACGGGCGACCATGTCGGCCGCGGCCAGCACATCCGCCTCGCAGCGCTGCCGCATGGTGTCGGCGTCGGTCGGCGAGTTGCGGGCCAACATACTGCTCACCCGGCCCAGGGCGGTGCGCGCGGCGCTGGACTGCTGCAGATTGATATTGGCCCGCGCCAGCGCCAGCATCAGTTTCGAACGCGTCGCGACCTGCTGCACCGGGAGTTTGGACACCGAACCGAGCAGGGTGGCCAGTTTCGAGGTGTCGATCAGATCCATCCCGCCGCCCTCGAGCAGGTCCAGCGCCAACTTCAGATCAGTCGCGGCCAGGGCGTGATCCACCGATTTGCGCAGCAGCTGATGCTCGGCGTACCAGCGGGAAGCCTTGCGGTGCAGACTCTTCGAGGCACCGGGCGATTCGCGTTCCAGGCGGGTGCGCAGTTGTTCGGCGAACAGCGGTTGCAATCGGAACCACACGGGATCGTGATCCAGTCGGCGCACGAAAAGCTCGCGGCGGCACGCCTCCTCGAGCAGTTCCTCGGCGTCGGCCTCCCCGCTGACCGCGGCGGCCAGCGATCCGCACACCTTCTCGGTCGCCGAGAGCGACATCAGGAACGCCAACATCCGAGGTTCGAGGGTGTCCAGGACGTTCTCGGCCAGATATTCGCCGATCGGCTCGTTGCGCTCGGACAGATGGCCGATCAGCTGATCGGTGTCGACCTCCGACACCGCATCGCCCGAATCGCCCTTTCCGGCCGCCTGGGTGCGAGCCCGCAGCGACAGGCTCACCAGCGCGATCGCCGCGGGCCAGCCGTCGGTGGCCCGGCCGATCCGCTCCAACTGCGCATCGGTCAACTCGAATCCGTTGCGCTCCACCAGAATCTGCCGTATCTCGGACTGCGTGAGCCGCAGCTCCGCGGTGCCGATCTCGACCAGTTCGTCCCGCACCCGCAGTCGGCTCATCGGCAGACCGGACCGCTCGCGCGTGGTGATCACGAACCGCAGATGATGACATCCGTTGTCCAGCAACGTATCCATCGCACGCCGTGCCCCGGCGTCGGTGATCCGATGCCAGTCCTCGATGACCACCACCACCGTCCGGCCACCAGCGTGGATCTCATCGATCAGCGTCGATATGGCATACGGCACCGCCTCGTCCGACCGCTCCTCGAGCACCTGCTCCAGCCCGGCCCCGATATCCGGGCACACCCGCCGGATGGCGCGCACCAGATGGGCCAGCAGCCACACCTCGTTGTCGTCGTCGCGATCGATTCCTATCCACGCCACCGCATTTCCGTGCTCGACGAGTTCGGCCTGCCACTGCGTGGCCAGCGTGCTCTTGCCGAAACCGGCCGGGCCGTGGACGACCGCCAGCCGCCGTCGGCCACCGGCCCGAAGGATGTCCAGCAGCCGCGGCCGCGACACCGGTTCGCGAGTCAGCGTCGGCGGCCGGAATTTCGTTGCGGCAGTGGGTGGTAACGCCCCGACAGGATTCAGCGCCCCGTCCGAGCGCAGCGTCAGCGCGGTGCGCGGACCGCTGGACAGCACACCCGTGCGCGAAGGCATGTTCTCCAGCGCGCTCGGCAGATCCGGATCGGGCCCCGAATCCAGCAGCGCCATCTCGTCGGCGGGCTGCCCGTGATCGTGCTGTGCCGCGCGCAGCAGCTCACCGAAGGCCAGCGCCGAGACCGGACGCTCGGCCGGATCCGTCGACATGGCCTGCTCGATCGCGGCGGCCACATCGGCCGGAATGTCCTGCGCGCGCAGATCCGGCACCGGCTGGGTAGTGATCCGCAGGAACTGCGCGACGATCTTCTCCCCGGACTGCCGCTCGTACGCCGCATGCCCGGTGAGCAGCGCGAACAACGTCGCACCCAGCCCGTAGACGTCCGAGAGGACCGTGGCCTCCTCGCCCTTGAGCACCTCGGGCGCGGTGAACGCGGGCGAACCGGTGATCATGGCGGTGGAAGTCCGGAAACCGCCCGGAATCCGGGCGATGCCGAAATCGGTCAACTGCGGTTCGCCGTAACGGCTCAACAGCACATTGGCGGGTTTCACATCCCGATGCAGCACCCCCACCCGGTGCGCACTCTCGATCGCCCCGGCCAGTTTCACCCCGACGCGCAACGTATCGGCCCAGCTCAACGGTCCGCTGTCGCGTACCAGCTGTTCGAGCGAACCGTGCACGGCATACGGCATCACCAGACACGGCAATCCACTTGCCGTGACGTCCACCTGCAGCACGTCGACGATATTGGGATGGCCGGACAACCGGCCCATCGCACGTTCCTCACGCAGGAAACGTTCGCGGCTCTCCGCATCGATCTCCGAGGACAGCACCTTCACCGCGACGGTGCGGCTCAACGTCTCCTGGACACAGCGAAATACGACCCCGAAGCCCCCGCGGCCGATTTCCTCGGCATCGGACAAGCCGATGGCTGCCAGCTC
Organism: Nocardia jiangxiensis NBRC 101359; assembly: GCF_000308615.1. Taxonomy (GTDB): domain Bacteria; phylum Actinomycetota; class Actinomycetes; order Mycobacteriales; family Mycobacteriaceae; genus Nocardia; species Nocardia jiangxiensis. The sequence continues at coordinate 20,594 of NZ_BAGB01000006.1, read as the reverse complement.
CTCGGCGATGTTCACCGGTTGATACTGCTGTGTGTCCGACTCCGAGGGAGTACCGCGGACCTTGTCCCTGCGTGCATTCATAGGACCGTCCTCGATGCCTGCGCTGAGTCCAACGTAGCTCGCCGCGGCGGCGCGCGTCCGCAATTCCACCTCTCGCGCGCCCCGCACGAACAAACCCCCCCGGGCAACGATTCACCCACCGACGACGACGGCCCGGACCACCGCGTCAACGGGGGTCCGGGCCGTGCGTAGGAACTCCCGGCGGCTGGTCACCGCCGGAACTCATCCGATCAGCGCAGCGAGGCGGGCACCTGGAAGCGGTCGCCGTACTTGGCGGCCAACTCGTCGGCGCGGGCCACGAAGGCCGCCTGTCCACCCGGGTAGCCGACGATGAACTGGTGCACACCACCGGTCCAGGCCGGGAAACCGATACCGAAGATCGATCCGATGTTCGCGTCCGCAGTGGTGGTCAGCACACCCTCGTCGAAGCACTTCTGCGTCTCGATGGCCTCGGCGAACAGCATCCGGTCGATCAGGTCCTGGAAGGGAACCTTGTCCTCGGTGCTGGTCTTGAAGTGCTCACGCAGCCCGTTCCACAGAGCCAGACGCTTGCCGTCCTCGTCGTACTCGTAGAAACCGGCCTTCTCGAGGCGGCCCGGACGACCCTCGGCGACCATGTAGTCGATGACGTCCAGCGCCGGGTGCCGAGTGGTACCCATCGTGGTGTCACCGGCCTGCGCGGCCTCCTCGGTCTCCTTGGCGATCTTCTGCATGAGCTTGAGGTTCAGCTCGTCCGAGAGCTGCAGCGGCGCGGCCGGGTAGCCCGCCTGCAGACCGGCCTGCTCGATGGTCTGCGGCTCGATGCCCTCGAGCAGCATCGCGATCGCCTCGTTGACGAACGTGCCGATCACGCGCGAGGTGAAGAAACCACGGCTGTCGTTGACCACGATCGGGGTCTTGCGGATCGCCAGGGTGTAGTCGAACACCCGGGCCAGCGCCTCGTCCGAGGTCTTCTCGCCGCGGATGATCTCCACCAGCGGCATCTTGTCGACCGGGGAGAAGAAGTGGATGCCGATGAAGTCCTGCTCACGCTTGACGCCCGCGGCCAGACCGGTGATCGGCAGGGTCGAGGTGTTCGAGCCCAGCAACGCGTCGGGCTCGACGATGTCCTCGATCTCCTGGAACACCTTGTGCTTGAGCTCGGTGTTCTCGAAGACGGCCTCGATCACGAAGTCGACGCCCGCCAGATCCTTGGCGTCCGCGGTCGGGTGGATGCGATCCAGCAGCGCCTTGGACTTCTCCTCGGTGGTCTTACCGCGCGAGAGGGCCTTGGCCTCCAGCTTCTCCGAGTAGTTCTTGCCGCGGTCGGCCGCCTCCTGCGAGACGTCCTTGAGCACGACCTCGAAACCGGCCTTGGCCGAGACGTACGCGATACCCGCGCCCATCATGCCCGCACCCAGCACGCCGACCTTGCGGATCTCGCGCTTGGGCACGTCCTTGGGACGCGAACCGCCGTTGTTGATCGACTGCAGGTCGAAGAAGAACGCCTGGATCATGTTCTTCGCGACCGGGCCGGTCAGCAGGTTGACGAAGTAGCGCGACTCGATCAGCGAGGCGTTGTCGAAGTCGACCTGGGCGCCCTCGATCGCGGCGGCCATGATGTTCTTCGGCGCCGGCATGTTCGCGCCCTTGAGCTGCTTGCGCAGGTTCGCCGGGAAGGCCGGCAGGTTGGCGGCCAGCGCGGGGCTGGACGGGGTGCCGCCGGGGATCTTGTAACCCTTCACATCCCAGGGCTGCACGCCCTTGTCCGGGTTGGCCTTGATCCACGCCTTGGCGGCCGGGACCAGCTCCTCGACGGTGCCGACGACCTCGTCGACCAGGCCGATGCCCTTGGCCTTGTTCGCGTCGAACTCGTTGCCCTGCAGCAGGATCTGCAGCAGCGCGGTCTGCAGGCCGAACTTGCGCACGGTGCGGGTGACACCGCCACCGGCGGGCAGCAGACCCAGCTTCACCTCGGGCAGGCCGAGCTTGAGGCCCTTGACATCGGCGGCGATGCGGTGGTGGGTGGCCAGGGTGATCTCCAGGCCGCCACCGAGGGCGGCGCCGTTGATCGCGGACACGACCGGCTTGCCCAGCTGCTCGAGCCGGCGCAGCGCACCCTTGATGACGGTGAGCTCCTCCATGATGGCGGGCGCGTCGTCCGGGCCGGTCTGCATCATGTTCTTGAGGTCACCACCGGCGAAGAAGGTCTTCTTCGCCGAGGTGATGACGACACCGGTGATGTCGTCCTTCTCCGCCTCGAGCCGGTCCACGGTGGCCGACATCGAGGTCTTGTAGAGCTCGTTCATCGTGTTGGCGCCCTGGTTCGGGTCGTCCATGGTCAGCACGACGATGCCGTCGGCGTCCTTCTCCCAGGCAATCATGTTGTCGGTCATAGTTTTCGAGTTCTCCTGAAGGAAGTCTGAATTGAATGGCGGCGCTTCCGAGGGCCTACGTGGTTACGCAAGCTGCCTCCTTCGGCCCGCCGGTACGCGCCGCGGTCGGGTTAGACGCGCTCGATGATGGTGGCCACGCCCATGCCGCCGCCGATGCACAGGGTCACCAGGGCGTAGCGGGCGTTGCGGCGCTCCAGCTCGTCGACCATGGTGCCGGTGATCATCGCGCCGGTGGCGCCCAGCGGGTGGCCCATGGCGATGGCGCCACCGTTGACGTTCAGCTTCTCGTTCGGGATGTTCAGATCCTTCTGGAACTTCAGCACGACCGACGCGAACGCCTCGTTGATCTCGAACAGGTCGATGTCGTCCACGCTCAGACCGGCCTTGGCAAGAGCCTTGTGCGCGGCCGGGGTCGGGCCGGTCAGCATGATGGTCGCGTCGGCGCCCGAGGTGGCGGTCGCGACGACGCGAGCGCGCGGGGTCAGGCCGGAAGCCTTACCGGCCTCCTCCGAGCCGACCAGCACAACTGCCGCGCCGTCGACGATGCCCGAGCTGTTGCCGCCGTGGTGGACGTGCTCGATCTTCTCCACGGAGTGGTACCGCTGCTGCGCCACCGCGTCGAAGCCACCCATCTCACCGATCGTGGCGAAGGAGGGCTTGAGCTTGGCCAGGTCCTCGACGGTGGTGCCGGGACGCATGTGCTCGTCGCGGTCCAGCACGGTCAGGCCGTTCATGTCCTTGACCGGCACGACCGACTTGGCGAAGTAGCCGCCGGTCCAGGCCGCGGCCGCGCGCTCCTGGGACTGCACGGCGTAGCTGTCCACGATGTCGCGGGAGAAGCCCTCGATCGTGGCGATCAGGTCGGCCGAGATACCCTGCGGGACAATGTAGTTCTGGTAGCTGGTCCACGGGTCCGCGAACATCGCGCCACCGTCGGAGCCCATCGGCACGCGGGACATCGACTCGACGCCACCGGCGATGACGAGGTCGTCGAAGCCGGAGCGGACCTTCTGCGCGGCCAGGTTGACGGCCTCGAGGCCCGAGGCGCAGAAGCGGTTGATCTGGATGCCGCCGACGGTGTCGGGCAGGCCGGCGGTGAGCACGGTGGTGCGGGCGATGTCCGCGCCCTGGTCACCGATCGGCGAGACGACGCCGAGGATGATGTCCGAGATGCGATCCTCGTCGAGGTTCGGGAAGCGATTGCGCAGCTCCTTCACCAGACCGGTCGTGAGATCGATCGGCTTGACCGAGTGCAGCGAGCCCTTCTTGTTGCGGCCACGCGGGGTGCGGATGGCCTCGAAAATGTAGGCCTCTGTGGTCATAACGGAGTTTTTCCTTCCTTACGGTGCCCCGACACCGCACAGTGCGGCATCGCTGCAGGTAACCTCGCCGACCGGCCCTGTGACCGACCGCTCTAGTTGTCAGGCGACGCTCCCGGGACCCTGCGTTCGCACGCAGGCCGTGATGCCCCGGTTCCGTCGTATAACGCTGTACAAACGTCGGCACGCATCGGCCCCACCGACTCCCGGGCACCCGTACACCTGGGCATACCATAGAACCTCGGAGCGCCGATGCTGACGACCACCCGTTCATAGTACAGCCGGATGCGAACTCCGGTTAACTTAAGGTCGTCGGGAGGGTGTCTGTCAAGCCTCCAGCCGAGTCGCGCCCAGTTCGGCGCTCAACAGCTCCAAGGCCACCTCATCGGGGTCGCGGCGATCCTGCTGCGGGACCGGATGCACCGACTCGGCGAGCATCTCCTGCTCCTCCTCCGGCGTAGACGCAGGTGGGACACCGTCATAACCTACCGGCGAGTAGTCTGCGGGCCCCGGGTCGTCGGGGAGATCGGGCCCGTCCGGCAGCGGAATATCGTCATCCGGCGGCGCCGGAGCGTCACTCGCGGGGGTGGCGCGATTCACCGAGCCGCCACCGGAACGCTCACCCGAGTCCCCGCCCGCGGGACGCGAGGCACGCGGGGCCGCACCCGTTTCGGGAGCCGCACCACGGGCCTGGCTGGGCCGGGTGAACTTCGGCGGCTCGGCCGATCGCGCCGGAGCGCCGCGCCCCGCAGCCGGCTGTGGTCGAGCGGGCGGCTCCGGCCGCGCGGCACCGGACGATGCCCCCGCAACCTCCCACCGCACCTCGTACCGCCGCCCGAGCACCGCATGGATCGCGGACTGCACGGCCTCCACATATTTCGGATTCGCCAATCGCTGCGCCAGCGGCGCGTGCTGATGAGCCAGCACGACCGTGTCACCCTCGAGCCGCGCCACCGAGGCGCCGGACAGCAGGGCATGTACGGCCGCACCGAATTCCCGCACCTTGGTGCGAATCTCGGGCCACGCGGCCTCGACCTCGCGCAGCACGTCGCCACCGGCGGCCGCGGGCGCTTCGCCCGTCCCCTGCGAATAGTCGGAATCTGCTGCGCTGGAATCGGATTCACTCGCCGATGCGGAAACGGGAGCGCCATCATCGGCACCGGCTGCCCCGGTGTTCGCGGGCGGCGCACCTACCGGCCCGGAATCCGTTACCTGTGACTGCTCGGGCACCGGCGCATCGAGGGCCGACGTGCCCTCGGCCATCTGCGACGGCTGGTCGGCGGGTCCGGTCGACGGTGCGCGTGAGCCCTGGGACGCTCCGTCCATCTGCGTCCCGGTTGCCGGACCATCAGCCTGCTCTGGTCCCGCGTTGGCCGATGACGCCGCAGTGGGCTCATCCGTCGCGGCTCGGGACTGTTGCGGGGCGTCGGCGGCAGCATCGGGCCGGGCGGCCTGCGGTGCGAGAGCAGACGGCTCGGCTGCGGAGCGCCCCGGAGAGGTCGAGCCGGGAGCCACCGAACCCGGCTCGGATGCCGCATCCATCGTCGAATCATCTTGTGGGGCATGGGATTCAGTACCTGACACACCCGGGGCGAATGCGAACGCAGCCGGTTCGGGATAGTCCGAATAGCTCGAATCATCCTGCAGTACAGGGGATTCCGAATTCGATTGGATATCCGACGGCAACTCGGCGTCAGGGCGCGCGGGTGCCTCGCTCGTGGACGCACCCTCCGCGTAATCGCCAGTCGAGGACCGTTCGGCGCGCTGTCGTTCGTCGGAAGACGCTCGAGTGGGTGCATCGGCAGGCGGCACTGCCGCCCGTTCCGCCGGATCGCCGCTGGTAGAGGACTGAGAGGTGGCGTTGTCGGCAGGCTGCTGCCCGGACCGCTGCGCATTTCCCGGTGCGCGCTCCCCTGACGAAGCTTGCGAATCACCGCTGGAAGGCTGCTCGGCGGGCATCGTCGACGCTGCCCCGGACGCATCGTCCGGTACCGGCTCCCGCGACGGGCTCGCCGGTGCGACATCCGGATTCTGCTGGGCGCGAGACGATTCGGGGCCGGACGACTGAGCGCGCTGAGCCGGATGCGGGCGTTGCTCGGGTGTTTGCTGAGCGGGCGGCGCGGTATCCGGCGTGGGCGCGTTCGACGATCCACCGGAACGGTTCTCACGTATTGCGGCCAGGGCTTCGGCGCCACGGCGACGGGGCGGGCCCGATTGTGGGCGTTCGGCCGGAGCCCGGCCGGACGGTTCGCTTTCCTCGGCCGGAGCCGCAGCGCGGGCAGGTACCTGAGCCGCATTCGGCGCGGGAGCGACCACGCCACCCGCCATCTGACGTTCCAGGCGCTCCAGACGTTGCAGGGTGGCCGATTCGGAGTCCGAGGCGATCGGCAGCAGCATGCGGGCGCAGATGACCTCCAGCAGCAGGCGGGGGGCGGTCGCGCCGCGCATCTCACCCAGGCCCTCGTGCAGCAGTTCCGCGTAGCGGGTCAGGGCGGCGGGACCCAGACGCTGAGCCTGATCGCGCATCCGCTCCAGCACATCACCCGGCCCGGTGACCAGATTGCGGTCGGCGGCATCGGGGACCGCGCGCAACAGGATCAGATCGCGCAGCCGCTCCAGCAGATCACCGGCAAACCGGCGCGGATCGTGCCCGGCCTCCACCACGCGGTCCACCGTGCCGAACAACGCCGCGCCGTCGTCGACGGCCAGCGCCTCGATCGCGTCGTCGATCAGCGCGATATCGGTGACGCCCAGCAACGCCAGCGCCCGGGGATAGGTCACGCCCTCCGGCCCCGCACCCGCGAGCAGCTGGTCCAGCACGCTCAGACTGTCTCGCGGCGAACCGCCACCGGCCCGGATGACCAGCGGATAGACCGCCTCCTCGACCGGCACGCCCTCCTGCTCGCAGATCGTGCCGAGCAGTCCGCGCATGGTCGCGGGCGGCAGCAGCCGGAACGGATAGTGATGGGTGCGCGAACGAATGGTCGGCAGCACCTTGTCCGGTTCGGTGGTGGCGAAGACGAAGATCAGATGGGCGGGCGGCTCCTCCACGATCTTGAGCAGGGCATTGAACCCCGCCGTGGTGACCATGTGCGCCTCGTCCACGATGAACACCCGGTACCGCGACTCGGCGGGCGCGTAGAAGGCCCGGTCGCGCAGCTCGCGAGTGTCGTCCACACCACCGTGACTGGCCGCGTCGAGCTCGATGACATCCAGATTCCCCGGACCGCCGGGGCCCAGCGCCACACAGGACGGGCACACCCCACACGGCCGCGAGGTCGGCCCCTCGACGCAGTTGAGCGAACGCGCCAGAATTCGCGCCGAGGACGTCTTACCGCATCCGCGCGGACCCGAGAACAGATAGGCATGACTGATCCGCCCAGTGTCGAGCGCAGTGCTCAGCGGCTCGGTGACATGCTCCTGCCCAACCACCTCTGCGAATGTTGCCGGTCGATACTTCCGGTACAGAGCCACGGCCCGAGGGTACCGGCGACCACCGACAGCATGAATTCTCGGCCTGGCCCGGGCTGCCCTTGGCCTTCTCCTCCAGGGCTCGGTGGCTGCGCTACTTCCCCATGGCGCGTGGGGTGGGCGATCTTGGCGCAACCTTCACGAAGCTGACGGCGGCGTTCGTTCGCCTTGCCGGCCCGAGGCCGGGCGGCTTTCGGGTGGTTCCACCCGAAGGTCGGGCTCGGGGAACTAATCATTCCTTCAGCTTGTTCGTGAGCCGGGCAGTGGAACCGTGTGAAGGACGGCGTCGCGAAGAAATTCGAAATGCAATCAATCACTGTCGTATCGATGAACTCGAAACGGTATCGATCGGGGGTAACAAACTGTACACCTGTTTTATTCGGACAACACATACATAACGATCGAGTAAACCGATTGGCATTCAAGGCAATTGGCTGGCTAACGTAGACCACGGCAACTTCGGTAGCCAAACCTTCATCAGGTTGGTGGTCCCGGCCGGTCCCTCATCCCGACCGGGGCACAACCTGGCAATCCACAGTACGCATCGGGAGTCCTCCCATCTCCGCGTCGCGCTCCCGCCAACGTCCCGGAGGAAATATCCACCGTGCAGTCGTGTGACACCACCGCCGCCGCGTGGCTCTCACATACCGAATTCGCCGGGAACAGCGCGGCCACGGGCCTACTGAGCAGGGCGATCAGTCCTTCGGACTTCGCCCTCAACCGCGATTCGCTACCTGTCTCGGCCGCCGCCGACCCGCATACCGCCGCGGCGATCCTGGAACTCCTCGACCGCGGTCAGGTGCCGACACCCGCCGCCGTGCGCACCCTCATCGTGCAGAACCAGATGCGCGCCGAGGCCGAACGCATCGAACGCCTCGGCCGCCGCGCACAGCGCAATGTCGAAGAATTCGGGCGAGTACTGGCAACCCTGACCCAGCAATACTGGGACGACCACGGCCACGGTCCGACCCGCCGCGACATCCTGCAGACCGAACCGGTCATGCACCTCATCGTCGAACATGTCGGCGATATCGCGCCGTCGGCCGTGAAACACCTCTGGCTGATCGAGCGGGTGCAGCGCGCCGGGTGGATCGCATTCGACGCGACGCCCCGATCGCTGTGCGCGGCGCGCCGTTTCCACTCGGCCAAATTCGGCAACCGCGTCTCGCTGCGGCCGGTGAACACCATCGGCACGATCGTGGCCGCCTACCTCGAGGACTATCGGACCGAGCAGGGCCGTCCGCCGCGCTGGTCGGTGCTCGCGCACGAATTGCGCGACGACCGCGGCCGCCGAGTGTTCAACGACACCGCCGACGCGCGAACCCAGCAGCAGTGGCTGCACACCGCCGGATGGCTGGCCCTGGACGAGGATCTGCCGGTGCCCGGCCCCCGCGGCCGCCGCGCACTGGCCCGCCGCGCCCGTCGCGGATAACTTCCATCTGGACGCGCCCGGCCACCCGTCAGGCCGGGAGATTGGCATTCGGTAACTTCCATGCAGCGCTTCACGCGCGTGGAAGGAGTCCCCATGTCCTCGACCCTCGACCCCGCTACCACCGCCTGGCTATTGGCCAGCACCGCGCTCGTTCTGCTCATGACACCCGGCCTGGCCGTGTTCTACGGCGGCATGGTGCGCTCGACCGGCGTACTGAACATGCTGATGATGAGCTTCATCTCGATCCCGCTCGTGACGGTGACGTGGCTGTTGTTCGGCTACACCCTGGCATTCGGCCCCGACGCGGGCGGCGGCGTGATCGGCACACTCGCGCACACCGCGATGTCCGGCATCAGCCCGTCCACGGTGCGCGGCGGCGTACCGGAACTGCTGTACGCCACCTTCGAGCTGACCTTCGCCATCCTGACCGCGGCGCTGGTCAGCGGCGCGATCGCAGACCGCGCGAAGTTCTCCGCGTGGATGGTGTTCGTCCCGCTGTGGACGCTGCTGGTGTTCGCGCCGGTCGCACACTGGGTGTGGGGGCCGCACGGCTGGCTCGCCTCGTTCGGCACACTCGATTTCGCGGGCGGGCTCGTGGTCGAGATCGCTTCCGGTGCTTCGGCATTGGCTCTGGCCCTGGTGCTCGGACCGCGGATCGGCTTCAAGGTCGACGCGATGCGCCCGCACAATCTGCCGTTCGTGCTGCTGGGCGCGGGCCTGCTGTGGTTCGGCTGGTTCGGCTTCAATGCCGGATCGGCGTTCCGGGTCGACGGAATCGCCGCGGCGGCCTTCCTCAACACTCTCGTCGCGGGCTGCCTGGGCATGCTGGGATGGCTTGTGGTGGAACGGATTCGCGACGGCCGGCCGACCACCTTCGGTGCGGCCTCGGGTGCGGTGGCCGGTCTGGTCGCGATCACCCCGTCCTGCGGTTCGGTGACCACACTCGGCGGCGTGATCGTGGGATTGGTTGCGGGCGTTGTGTGTTCGTTCGCCGTCGGCTGGAAATTCCGTGCCGGATACGATGATTCGCTCGACGTGGTGGGCGTGCACTTCGCGGGCGGCATCGTCGGCACGCTGCTGATCGGCCTGCTGGCCAGCCGGGTGATGACCGGCGGTCCGCGCGGGCTGTTCTACGGCGGCGGGTTGACCCAGCTGGGCAAGCAGGCGCTCGGGGTGGTCGTGGTCGCGGCTTGGGCCTTCGTCATCTCGTACGCGCTGGGCAAGATCATCGATCGCGTCATGGGCTTCCGGATCAGCAAGGAGGAGGAGGCCGGCGGCATCGACTTCGCCCTGCACGCGGAGACCGCCTACGCCGAGGGCGTGCACGGACACGCCCCGCGCGGGCTGTTCGGTCACGGTCAACAGGGCCAGCACGGCCAGCATGGTGATCGAGATCACTGACCTCTTGCGCAAGGGTGAGGTAACAGCGTTAGGCTAACGCTGTTACCTCACCGTGGACTGGGGGCTCCCATGTTGACCCGAATCGCACAATTCTCGACCCGATTCCCGCGAGCGGTGCTGCTCGCCGCACTCGCGCTGGCCGTGTTCTGCGGTCTGTTCGGCGCATCGGTCACCTCACATCTCGAGGCCGGTGGCTTCACCTCCGACGACGCCGAATCCTCCCGCGCCGCGCAACTGCTGGCGCAGGACTTCGACGGCGCACAGCCGAACTTCGTCCTGCTGGTCGATGCCGACCAGGGCGTGGACGCCCCGGACGCACGCACGACGGGGACACGGATCGTCGACACCCTGCAGTCCCGTAACGACGTGGTCGGGGTGCGGTCGTACTGGACCAGTCCCGGACCGGTCGCCTCGGCGCTGCGTAGCACCAACGGGCACGAGGCACTGGTCCTGGCCTATCTGAAGGGCGGCGACGACGTCGCGCAGAAGACCGCCGGAACCCTCGCGGCGCAATTCGCGGACACGGCGCCCGGAATCACCGTCCGGACGGGGGGCGAGACGGCCGTCTACCACGATGCGAACAAGCAGATCACCAGGGACCTCACCGTCGCCGAGGGCGTGGCGGTGCCGCTGACCGCGATCGTGCTCACCCTGGTCTTCGGCAGTGTGATCGCCGCGGCCCTGCCGCTGGCGGTCGGTCTGTTCGCGATCGCCAGCGCGATGGCGATCCTGCGCGGATTCACCCTGTTCACCGACGTTTCGATCTACGCGCTGAACATGACCACCGCGTTGGGGCTGGCGCTGGCGATCGACTACAGCCTGTTCATCGTCAGTCGCTACCGCGAGGAGTTGCGCGGCGGACGCGCCCACCGCGACGCGGCCGTGCGCGCGGTGCAGACCGCCGGACGCACCGTGCTGTTCTCGGCGCTCACGGTGGCGCTGGCGATGGCCGTGCTCAGCGTGTTCAACCTGTACTTCCTCAAATCCTTCGCCTATGCGGGCGTCGCGGTGGTGGTCGCCGCGGCGGCGGCATCGATCGTGCTGCTGCCCGCCGCGCTGGTCCTACTCGGCGACCGGGTGAACGCCCTGGACGCCCGTGCCGGGATGCGACGGCTGCTGCGTCGGCCCGCACCCGTGCCCGTCGCTGCGGAACGGTCGCGGTGGTATCGCACCGTGAATTGGGTCATGCGACACGCGATTCCGGTGGCGCTGGTGATCATCGTGGTACTGCTCGCGCTCGGATCCCCGTTCCTGGGCGTGAAATTCGGATATCCGGACGATCGGGTGATGCCCGTCGGCACCAGCAGCCGCGCGGTCGGCGACGCGTTGCGCAGCGACTTCCCGAGCGTCAATGCCGGGAACGGGACAACTGTCGTGTTGCACGGCTATTCGGGCAATGCGAGTTCGTATGCGACGGCACTGTCCAAGGTGGACGGCGTCACCGCGGTGCTGTCCGACGCCGGGGTGTACATCTCCGGCGGCCGAATGGCCGCGACGCCACCGGGTATGGCCAACGCGTCGGGCCAATACCTCACCGTCGCATCGACGATCGATCCGTACTCCGTGGCCGGACAGCAGCAACTGCGCGCCCTGCGGGCGGTACCCGCGCCCGCGCCGACATTGTTCGGCGGGATGGCCGAAATCGACGCCGACGGACTGCATTCGCTCGGCGCGCGACTGCCGCTGGCGATCGCACTCATCGCGCTGGCCACCTTCGTGGTGCTGTTCCTGTTCACCGGCAGCGTGGTGATACCGCTGAAGGCGGTGGTCATCAACGCTCTCTCGCTGACCGCGATGTTCGGCATGATGGTGTGGATCTTCCAGGACGGACATCTGTCGAATCTGTTGGGCTTCACCACGACCGGCTTCCTGACCCCGACGATGCCGTTGCTGATGTTCTGCCTGGCATTCGGCATGTCGATGGACTACGAGGTGTTCCTGCTCTCCCGGATCCGGGAGGCCTGGCTCGCCTCCGACCGCACCGCGGCGGACAACACGCGGTCGGTGGCCCTGGGTGTCGCGCACACCGGGCGCATCGTCACCGCGGCCGCACTGTTGATGGCTATCGTGTTGGGGGCCATGATCTCCGCGAAGGTGTCGTTCCTGCAGATGTTCGGCCTGGGTCTGACCCTGACCGTGCTCGCCGACGCCACCGTCATTCGCGGACTCCTGGTGCCCGCGCTGATGCGGCTGCTGGGCACCGCCAACTGGTGGGCGCCCGCACCGCTGCGCCGCCTGCACGAAAGGTTCGGATTCCATGAGGAATCCACGCCACCCACCTCCGAGCCCGAACTGGTGATGCATCCGTGACGTCCTCCCGGCGGCCGCGTTCGGCCCGCGGATCCGGCGCGCAGTTGCGCGAGGAGATTCTCGACGCGACCCGAGAACTCCTCGCACGCACCGGAAATGCCGAAGCGGTCTCCATCCGGGAAGTGAGCAAGCTGGTCGGGGTGAGCGCGCCCTCGATCTACCGGCACTTCGCCGACAAGGACGCGCTCATCGACGCCGCGGTGGCGCAGGTCTTCGAAAACCTGGACGCCGCAATGGGTTCGGCCACCGATCCGACGCGCTCACCGATCACCCGGCTGCGTGATCAGGGCATGGCCTATGTGCGATTCGCCCTGGACAATCCCGAGCAGTACCGCCTGGCCTTCGTACCCACCGGCGAGGACGGGCCCAGTGCGGTGGACAAGGTGCTGGGCAGCGGCGCAGTCGTCCGGTTCACCGCAACCGTCCGGGAGGCAATGGATTCCGGCACGATCGCCGAGGGCGACACGCTGCCGGTCGTCCTGGAACTGTGGGCAGCGGCGCACGGCATCGCCTCGCTGCTGATCGCCAAACCCGCACTGCCGTGGGGTGATGTGGACACGATGATCGATCGCGTCCTGGGCGCGGCGTGCCTCGGGCACGCGGTCCTGGACATCATCGGCTGCGATCCGGTCCCCGAACCGGACGAGGGCGCCCGCTGGCTGGCCGAACTGCGTCGCGCACAACGCGATTCCGATACCTGATCAGCTCACTTCGCTCGATGGCGCGGTCCAGGTATTGCACCGCCACACCCGGTTGTACTTCTCCCCGACGTTCACGAACCAGTCGCCGTAATGTCGGCCGACGCCGTGATCGTGCATATCGGTCTTCTGCGACTCGTCACCGCGGGTGTACTGATCCCGCTGCATGAACACGGCCTGGTCGTTGGTGAAAAGTCGGGCGTAGAGCGAGGATCCGACGAACATACCCGCGAAGCACTGCGCCTCGAGTTCGGTCCGGCGGGACAGTTCGAGGCCCTTGTCCGATCTCGCGCCCGCATCCTCGCGCTCCTGTGCCTGCCGGTCCATGATCCCGGACAGCGCCTGGATGTGGTGGCCGTACTCGTGGGCGAAGACTTCCAGGTAGACGTACCAGCGGCTGCCGTACGCATCGGTCTGGATGGTGTCCAGCGGCATGTAGATCGTGTCGTTGGCGCTGCAGAAGTACGCGGCGAAGTTTCCCGAACTGCTGCACGGTGAGGACGCGTCGGCGGAATGCGCGGGAGCGGCCACCCGAGGGCTGTGGAACGGCAGATTCTGCGCTTGCAGCATCGGCTGCCACATCTTGCCCAAGCAGGTGGAGGCGGCGTCGAAGAAGGCGGTCGCGGCAGCCGAATTCGCGGCCCATGGCGGGAGGCTGCAGCGGATGTTGATCAGACCGTTGTTCTGATTCGCGAACAGCGGATTGGTCGCTGTCGCCGCGACCGGGGTGGGTCCGGCCGCCGCGGTGGTGGTGGGCGCCGCCAGAGCGGTCCGGCTCGCCGTCACGTTCCGCGATGTCGTCGCGGTCTCGGATGACGTTGCGGCCGTGGTTGTTTCGTCGGCCGTCGACGGGTAACTGTAGCTCGGGGTGATACCGGAAGCGCTGGTGGAATCATTGTCCTGTTCGGCCATCGTGGCGAACACCACCAGCGAAGCGACCATGCCGAACACGAACAGCACCACGATCACCGCGATGATCGCGCCACCTGCGCCACCCGAGGAGGGCGGCCGACCGTGGTACCCGGCGGGCGGCAGCGGCGGCAGGGGTCGACGCGGATATCCGGCGGGCGGCAGCGGCGCACCGTACGGCGGTCGCGGACCGGGTGGCGGCCCCATTCCGGAATGGTTGCCGTATCCCGGTGGCGGACCGCCATATTCGGGACGACCGGGCTGCGCCGGACCGTACCCCGGTCCGACCGGTCCCGGAGGCGGCCCGTACGGACCGCCCGCGGCAGGACCTCCCGGCCCCGGCGGATACGGCGGCCGATTCATGGTTCGGCCATCTCGATCGATGCGAAGATCCAGCGAAAGCTACTGCGAGGCAACAGATCTTCGGCCATCCGCAGTCAGCTCACCTGGCTCGACGAGGCCGTGTAGGTATTGCACCGAGCGGTGTTGTTCCGGTCGTAGCCGAGACTGAACCAGTCGCCCGAATGCTGGTTCGTGCCGTGATCGCGCATATCGGAATCGTCGTCACCTCGGGAGTACGCGTCCTTGCGCGCCATGGTGATCTGCGACGAGGTCAGCGATCCGCCCCCGGCACTCGCGGCCAGGTACATGCCGTCGAAACACTGCGCCTGCAACTCGATCCGCCGCGAGACCTCCATTCCCTTGGAGGTCTCCACGCCCGCGTCGTACTCGTCCTCGTGCGCCTTGCTCAGGATGCCCGCCTCCTGTTGGACGTGATGTCCGTACTCGTGTGCGAAGACCGAAAGGTAACGCTCCCAACGGTTTCCGATCACATCGGTCTGGATGTGGTCCAACGGGATGTAGATGGTCTGATTCACGTTGCAGTAGAAGGCGGCGAAATTGCTCGTACTGCCGGTGCAGGGCGTACTCAGTCCGGTCGTGCTCGCGGTCACGCTCAGCACCGGCGGGTTGAACGGCAGATTCGCCTTGGCCAGCACCGGTTTCCAGGCCGTGGCCAGACATGCGGCGGCGCTTTCGAAGAATTTGCGCGCCTGGTCGACCTGGGTGCTCCAGCTCGCGTAGGGGCAATTCGCCTGGCTCAGTGCCGTTCCCGGATCGGCCAGGACGGGATTGTTGCCGGTCTCGGCGACACCGGGCGTCGTCGTCGAGGTGGGGTAGGTGGTGTAGGGACCGGCCACGGAGGTGGTGGTCTGGTCGATCGCGGTGTACAGCCCGAGGCGGACCAGTGCACCGGCGACGACCACCACGACCACGGCGATGAGCGCGCCGATCGCTCCGCCCCGCCCTCCACCGGGCGGACGACCGGGTGGCGGCCCGTACGGCATGCGGCCCATCGGCGGACCGTAGGGCGCCGGGCGAACCCCGGCCGGGCCGTAGGGACGCGCCGGCATCTGCCCGCCGTACCCCGGCGGATGCGGGGGCGCGGCGTAGCCCGGCTGCTGTGGATAACCCGGCCGGGGGCCGTAGTGCGGCGGACCGGGCTGTTGGGGATAAACGGGCTGCTGTGGATAACCCTGGTTACCTCCGTATCCCGGCGGATTCCCCGGCTGCGGACCGCGCGGTCCGGCCGGACCACCGGGCGTACCAGGACCGTTCCCATAGGGTGGTCGGCTCACTCCCCCACGCCCCCGTCTCTCGGTCAACTGATTAGCTGATGCCGAAGAATACCAAGCTGTCTATGCTGTTGCCCCATGCTGATTTTTCGGGGGGGCGCTCTCGGCGCCTTGATGCTGGTTCTGGCCGGGATGCTGCTAACAGCACCCGCCGCACAGGCACAGGCACCGGCCGACGGCGTGGCGATCCAGGCCGATGTGAAACTCAGTAGGGACGGGAACCTGGAGGTCGCCGAGAAGGTGACCGTTCCCCAGGGCGGGAAGTTCCAGATGGCGCTGCCGCTGCGAGTTGCCCTGGGCGACAAGGGCGGTGAGCGCCGATTCAAGATCAGCGACATCTCCAGCACCGGGCCTGGTTCGGCCAAGGTGAGCGGTGAACTGTTCACCGTGGACGCCCCGGCGGGGACGTCCTCGTTCAAGTACACCGTGCACAACACGGTCAGCGATGCGCCGGGCACGCAGATCTTCCGCTGGACCGGGGTCCTCCAGTCCGATGTGGCCTCCTTCGACGCCACGCTGATCAGCCCCAGCTATCGGATGGGCATCATCGACTGCAAGGTCGGCCCGCAGGCGAGCACGCACACGTGCAATGCGAGTGTCGAACCCGACGGGGTGATGATGTTGCAGGAGAAAGGTTTACACAAGGGCGACATCGTCGACGTCACCCTGCAGTTGCCGCCCGGGACCGTACCCGCCAACGCCGACATCACCGATGGAACCTCGCGCGGGCCGTTCTCGATCACCGCGCCGGTGCTGATCGCCTTCGGCGTACTGATCGTGGCGCTCATCGCGTTGGCCGGATACGTGCTGTGGTCGCGTCGCCAGGATGCGGCGGCCCTGGGTGGCGCCGAGGTCGTGGATCCGGTGCAGCGCAAGGGAAGTAAGGCACAGTTCGTCTCGCCCGACGGTGTGCTGCCGGGCGAGGCCGGTCTGTTGCTCGACAATTCCGTCGACGCCGCCGATCTCGCCTCGACCGTCGTGGATCTGGCTGTGCGCCGGTACATCTGGGTCGCGCCGGTCAGCGATTCGGACTGGCGCATCACTCGCCTGAATCCGCCCGACGAGCAGTTGCGCGAGTTCGAGCGGGAGATCTACCGGGCCATCCTGCCCGAGGGCGCCGAATCGGCGCTGCTGTCGGAGCTGCGCGGCCGCGCCGCCGGCGAATCCGCCCGCGCGGCACTGCGGGCCGACGCCCTGGCACACGGCATCCTGATCGACCGCAAACGCCGCGGCCTGACGTTCTGGCTGGGCGTGATCCTCCTGTTCGTCGGCCTGGCCGCTACCGTCGGGTTGGCGATCTCGGGCGGATACGCACTGGTCGGCATCGCCATCGGCCTCGGCGGCGTGGCCACGCTGCTGCTGCCCACCTATCTCCCGGCCCGCACGCCCGCCGGGCGCACCCTGGCCGGACGGGTGCGCGGCCTGCAGCGCGGACTCGAAACGATGCAGGTGGAGCTGGTGCCACCGGCCGAACGCGAGCAGGTGTTCTCGCGCGGTCTGCCGTACACGGTCATCGGCGCGCGCTCCGACAACTGGATCCGCACCTTCCGCGAGATCGATCTGTCCGCCGATCGCGAACCGGGCCTGTACTGGTTCGGCGGATTCGAGCAGGATCGGGATCTGAGCCGATTCGCCGGGCATTTCCCGTATTTCATCACCGCCGTCGAGGGCCTGTTCGCCACGAACGGCCCCGCACGATGATGCCGGCGGCCGGTCCGCCGCACTCCGACGTGCCCGAACCGGCCGCGATCGCCCGAGTGGCCGGTGACCGGCCACGACGCTGCGTCTGGCGCAACGAGCTGGGCGGGCTGACCTTCGATGTGGCCGAAACCGCCGGAGCCGAACGGCTTTTCGTGAAATGGCCGCCCCGCGACGTCGCTCCGGATCTGGCCGCCGAGGCCGATCGGTTGCGATGGGCGATCAACTACACACCCGTCCCGCACGTGCTCGACCTGGGCAGCGACGACGAGGGTTCCTGGCTGGTCACCGCGGCCCGGCCGGGGGTCAGCGCGGTCGACGCGCGCTGGCTGGCCGACCCCGAAACCGCCGTGCGCGCACTGGGTTCCGGCTTGCGCGAGCTGCACGACGCACTGCCGGTGCGGTCGTGTCCGTTCTCCTGGACCGCACCCGAGCGCTTGGCCGAGGTCCGTCGACGCGCCGCCTCCGGCCGAATCGATCCGACGACCTGGTCTTCCGACCATCAGGTGCTGGATGTTCCTGCGGCCGTGCGACTCCTGTCCGACATCCCGGCGGCGGACCGGGAGGTCGTATGCCACGGCGATCCGTGCGCGCCGAACACTCTCATCGGCGAGGACGGCCGCTGGACGGCCCATGTCGACCTCGGCACGCTCGGCGTCGCGGATCGCTGGGCCGATCTCGCGGTGGCCACCTGGAGCCTGAACTGGAATTACGGTCCCGGTTGGGAACCGGCGTTCTTCGACGCCTACGGGTGCGATCCCGATGCGACGCGGATGGCCTCTACTACCGGCTGCTGTGGGATCTCGGGCCCTGATCGAGCCCGCCGCGGGCCGCGGCACTCAGCGGGCGCGCAGACCTTCCAGGACGATATCCATTGTGCGGCGGGCAGTTTCGCCGTAGGACTCGGCCGGGAAGACGAAGACCTGCAGTGTCATCAGGGCGGCGATGTCCCGGGAGGTGACCTCGGCGCGCAGTTCGCCGGACGCCTGGGCCCGCGTGGTCATGTCCTCGACGTGGGCGGCGATGCGGCCGCGCACCTCGGTCAGCGCGGGATCGCTGCGGATGTCGGCGTGCAGCGTCGGCTCGATGGCCGCCGCCAGCGCACCCAGCCGCATCTCGGCGCATTCGCGCAGGAATCGGCACAGCGTGGCCCAGGCACTCTCCTCGTCCCGGATGGCCGTGGCCGCCAGATCCGCCAGACCGGACAGGTAGGAGTGTGCGGCCGCGGTGATCAGCGCGCCGCGATCGGGAAATCGGCGATACAGCGTGCCGACGCCGACGCCCGCGCGGTCGGCGATCTCCTTCATCGACACCTCGACACCCTGCTCTCGAAAGATGACCTGCGCGGCCGCCAGGATCTGATCGTGGTTACTGCGCGCATCGGCTCGCACTCCGCACACCTCCGAAACAAGTGGACGATTTTCTTCCGGTTAGTGTACCGTGGCATTAAGCGGACGATAGTCGTCCACTTAATGCGGAGGTTTCCGATATGAACAAGAGCGTGCTGATCTCCGGCGCCGGAGTGGCCGGTTCGACATTGGCGTATTGGCTTGCGCGAGAGGGATTCACGGTGACCGTCGTGGAACGCGCGGCCGGGCAGCGCGCCAGCGGCAACCCGGTCGACGTCAAGGGCCCCGCGCTCGAGGTGGTCGAGCAGATGGGGATCGCCCCCAGGCTGCGGGCCGCCGCGACGGTGGTGCGACGGATCGCCTTCCTCGACGGGTCCGGGAACGAGCGGGCGTCGATGAACATGAACTCGATACAGGGTTCGGCCGACGGTCGCGAAATCGAGATCGCCCGAGCCGATCTCGCCGCGGCGCTGCTCGCCACCGCGCAGGACGAGGCCGAGATCCGCTGGAACGACACGATCACCGGGCTCACCCAGCGCGAGGACGGGGTCGAGGTCACCTTCGAACACGGTGCGCCCGCCCGGTTCGATCTGGTGATCGGGGCGGACGGACTGCACTCGGGCGTGCGGCGGCTGGCCTTCGGACCCGAGCAGGAGTTCATCCGCCACATGGGCATGTTCGTGGCCACCCTGCCGGTGGACCGCACCCTCGCCGGTGCTCACGCCGTGGCCATGTACAACACGCCCGGCCGATCCTTCAGTGTGCATCCGGCACACGGAATTCCGTTGGCGGCGTTCATCTTCCGGCACGCACCGGTACCCGGCTTCGATCACCGCGATCCGGCAGCGCACAAGCGCCTGGTCACCGAGACGTACCGCGGCCGGCTGGGCAGGTTCGAGGACTTCCTCGCCCAGGTCGCCGACGCCGAGGACATGTACTTCGACTCGGTCAGCCAGGTCCGACTGCCGTCCTGGACGAACGGCCGCGTCACCCTGGTCGGCGACGCCGCGTCGAGCCTGTCCCTGTTCGGCGACGGCTCCACCCTCGCCATCGCCGCCGCGCACACCCTCGCCCAGGAACTCGCCCACACCCCGGGCCGACCAGTCCGCGGCCCTACGCCGCTACGAACGCCGCCACCGCACCCTGGTGAAGCCCAAACAACGCGGCTTCATCCTCGCGAGCCAACTGCTCGTCCCCCGATCCCGCACGGCAATAGCCCTGCGCAACACCGCAGTCCGCGCCTTCGCCCACTGAGCCGCGCTACCCCGGGCCGAAGACACCCCGCACCCGGGATTCCACCCACCCCGGACCTCGCCAACGCCAATGCCGCAGCCCGGGGCCGATTCTGGCCCGACCGGAGCATCACACCGCAGCTCACCCGCGCTGTGCAACGCCAACCCTGGGCACCCCGTTCCACCAAGCCCCAGATAACGCCGACACCAAGGTTCGCGGCCCGTCTCGCCGCTGAGACGCGTGGCGGGTGCGAGGAACGAGTGCCCGACACGGGGCTCAGCGGTGAGACTCAGGGGGCCGCGAACACGCCGGAGCGAAGCGGAGGCCAGAGTTACTGCCGAGTGGCGCGGCGCATGGCGGAGAGGGGGTCGGCGTAGAAGACGCTGAGGGAGGTTACCGCGGCGGCGTGTTCCTGGACTCGGCCGCCGAAGCGGCTGATGCGCAGGTCGGCGGGTGGGAGGTTGGTGTTCTCCGCGAATGCCTGTGCTACGCGGTCTATTCCGGGGCGGTAGCCGGTGAATGCCTGGCCGCCCAGGACCACTCGGTCCGGGTTGAACATGTCGCGAATGAGAGCTGCTGTGCGGCCGAGGATTTCGGCGCGTTCGTCGAGCATCTCGCGCGCGGCATCGGATCCGGAGTCGGCGGCGCGGTACAGGTCGGCGATCACCGGGCGGCGCGGAGCCTCGCGGCGGGGCACGATTCCGG
>NZ_BAGB01000007.1 GCF_000308615.1 Nocardia jiangxiensis NBRC 101359 | reverse complement strand
GTCGAACATGTACTCGTGGTGCGCCGCACCGAAATCGAGGTGCCGTGGACCGATGGCCGCGACGTCTGGTGGCACGAGACCGTCGCGAAGGCCGACACCGAGCACGAGGCCCAGGCGTTCGAGGCCGAGCACCCGCTGTACATCCTGTACACCTCGGGCACGACCGGAAAACCCAAGGGCATCCTGCACACCACCGGCGGATACCTGACCCAGGTCGCGTACACCCACCACAACGTCTTCGACCACAAAGCGGGACAGGACATCTACTGGTGCACCGCCGACATCGGCTGGGTCACCGGGCACAGCTACATCGTGTACGGCCCCCTCGCCAACCGCGCGACCCAGGTCGTCTACGAGGGCACCCCGAACTTCCCCGATGAGCACCGGCACTGGCAGATCATCGAAAAGTACGGCGTCACAATCTATTACATCGCCCCCACCCTCGTGCGCACCTTCATGAAGTGGGGCCGGGAGATCCCCGACGCCCACGACCTGTCCTCGATCCGCGTACTGGGCAGCGTCGGCGAACCGATCAACCCCGAAGCATGGCGCTGGTACCGCGAAGTCATCGGCGCGGGCACCGCGCCCATCGTGGACACCTGGTGGCAGACCGAGACCGGCGCCATCATGATCTCCCCGCTGCCCGGCGTCACCACCACCAAACCCGGCGCGGCGATGACCCCGCTGCCGGGCATCTCGGCGAAGGTCGTCGACGAAGAAGGCAACCCGGTCACCCTCGGCGAGACCGAAGCCAACGGCTACCTGGTCCTGGACCAGCCGTGGCCCTCCATGCTGCGCGGCATCTGGGGCGATCCCGAACGCTACAAGGCCACCTACTGGGAACGCTACGGCGACAAGGGCTGGTACTTCGCCGGCGACGGCGCGAAACTCGACACCGACGGTGACCTGTGGGTCCTGGGCCGCGTGGACGACGTCATGAACGTGTCGGGACACCGCATCTCCACCGCCGAGGTCGAATCCGCACTCGTCGGCCACTCCGGCGTCGCCGAAGCCGCCGTCGTCGGCGCCAGCGACGAGACCACCGGACAAGGCATCGTCGCGTTCGTCATCCTGACCGCCGAAGCCAAGAACACCCGCCCCGACCTCGTCGCCGAACTCAAAGCCGAAGTCTCCCGGGAGATCAGCCCCATCGCCCGCCCCCGCGAGATCCACATCGTGCCCGAACTCCCCAAGACCCGCTCGGGCAAGATCATGCGCCGCCTCCTGCGCGACGTCGCCGAAGGCCGCGAACTCGGCGACACCTCGACCCTGGTCGACCCCAAC
>NZ_BAGB01000008.1 GCF_000308615.1 Nocardia jiangxiensis NBRC 101359 | reverse complement strand
ATGACCGAGAACACCGCTGATCACCTGAAGGCGTATCCGCCGACCGCGGAATTCGCCGCCGCGGCCAACGCCGATGCGTCCCTGTACGATCGGTCCGCCGCGGACCGCGACGCGTTCTGGACCGAACAGGCGCACCGGCTGCACTGGCACGAACCCTTCAGTCGCGTCCTGGACTGGGACGACGCTCCGGTCGCCCGCTGGTTCGGCGACGGCAAACTCAACGTCGCCTACAACTGCGTGGACCGGCACGTCATCGACGGCCACGGCGATCAGGTCGCCATCCACTGGGAGGGTGAGCCCGGCGATTCGCGCGCCATCACCTACGCACAGCTGCTGACCGAGGTCTCCCAGGCCGCGAACTACCTGACCGAACTGGGCTTGCAGGCCGGTGACCGCGTCGCGATCTACATGCCGATGGTGCCCGAGGCGATCGTGTCCATGCTCGCGTGCGCGCGCCTGGGCCTGACCCATTCGGTCGTGTTCGCCGGTTTCTCCCCCAGCGCCCTGCGCCAGCGCATCGATGACGCCGCCGCCCGCCTGGTCATCACCACCGACGGTCAGTGGCGACGCGGTAAGTCCGCCCCGCTCAAGGAAGCCGTCGACGAAGCCCTGATCGGGGGCTTGCACAGC
>NZ_BAGB01000009.1 GCF_000308615.1 Nocardia jiangxiensis NBRC 101359 | reverse complement strand
ACAGACGAGCCGCTCGAGCGACTCATCCAACGCCCCACTCTGCGCAAGCCTCTTGGCCACAAGCCTTTTGGCCGTAGCCGCCTTGTGACGACGCACCCAGTCCCCGACGATCGACTCCTCGAGCACGAGCCGATTGCCGACCTTCCGTGCGCGCGAGTACAACTCATGCCCACAAGATCGGAACTGGTGGATCGACTTCGGCGAATGCCCTGTGCGAGCGCTGATCTGGTCGATGGTCAATAGATGGTCAATGGCGGTCGCCGCCTGATTGACAGTCATGGCGCACTCCAATCCGCCTCGCCGCAACCACCGTGTTTCGGATCGGAAACGGGACGTCCACGACGTCACCCGCGATCCCAGCGATTGCCGAGTGCCGGACAAACGGATGGCCGCAAACCGCGGTCCACCCAACGCAAATCACCCGACGCCGCAACGGCGTTCGAAGTGACGATCGAACTCCTCAACGCGGAGGAGCATCACCATCAGAGCTGCCAGCTCCGGATGAGCTGTCCGGCCATGAGCCGCAACAACTCCGATACGTTGAAATGCCGAGCCTGATGCAGACTGGACCTTCAGGGCGGAACACTCACACCCCGGATTGGCGTCGATGTCGCCGTACACCATTCAGTAGCTGACATACATTATAACTCGATCGCGCAAGTGCTGGCGGATCCTCGATAAGGGCGAACCCACGGTGACCGCCGCCGCACCAGAGGCAGTGCGGCGGCGCAGACTCCTACCCTTCTGATCCGTAATCAGGCTGGCTGGCGGCGCTGCGCGAGCAGTGCGAGAAGGTCGTCGCTACTCACTACATCAACAGTGAGCTCGGCGAGCACCCATCGTGAGACTAGCTCTGATACCTCGATATTGGCGGCGGCCGCTCGGGCCTGCAACTGCTCATCGATCTCACGCGGCAACTGCATCTGAAGAGTCCGATCGACGGACACAGTCGACGGCTCACCTTCGACGAATTTCTTCCATGTCCAGTCGGCGCAGTTTCTGACGGCGTTCTCGATCTGGCGGGGGGTGCGGCCATGACGGCCAGATACGTTGATCCGGTGTGCCTCTTCGCGCACCGCTGCGGTGTAGGCCGCCTTGTCTTGGTAGTTGCACACCTGCGGGTAGGCCCACTCGCGGAGCACCTGGAAGTAGATCGTCGCCGGATTCGTCGCCATGTTGGAGGACACCGGCACATCGTGACAGAGGGCACCGACAGATTTCGCCGGGTGTCGACAAACGATGCTGTTCTCGGACAGATCAGCTTGTCGAGCCAAAGCTGCAGGACCGCAGCCTCTTCGGAGATGCCGCGCACAGCCGCCAGCTCAAAGGCCGACATCGGACTTATGCGAGTGGTGGAGCTCCTGCTTCCTACGCAGGTTCAAATCTGCAACTGCGTAGGAAGCAGGAGCTCTACCATTGAGCTACATCGGCAAGGTGGTTTGAAGTGCGTAGGGTCCTGAGCATGCATAATCGCCTCTCTGACCGTGTGTTGGCGACGGCTTGGCGGTCGGTCGTGGGGTTGGTCGCTGCAGGAGTCGGGCTGCTCGTCGCTGTGGTCATAGGTCCTTGGCTGGTAGCACCAGCGAGCGTGGGCTCGTACGTGTTGGTCGTGGTGACGGTGATGGCGGCAACCGCGCTGGCGAGCTCGGGGTGGGACAGAGTCACCGGTTCGCGGCTGAGACATCATCAGCGTTTCCCTTCGGATCGTCCCCAGTAGTAGCGGCTTTGCGGGCTTGGCGACTGGAGACCCTTCTCTTCGTCAAGCCGGTTCCCACGATGCTGACACCTGCGACGACAGTGCTCCACACCGGTGACACGCCCAAGGCATGCATGGCTAAGGCGGTACTGCCCACGAAGAGGAGTCCTGCGGCGAGCACGGCGAAAACCAGCGTGATCGTCCGGATCAGGACGTTGGTGTTGCCGGTGATCCAGACCATCTGTCGCTCGTAGAGGTCGAACCCGTTCTGGGGTGCGGTGTCTGCGCGCAGGCTCTTCGGTGCCGGGCTGGCTCGTTTCCTTTTCCGCTCAGATCCTGCTGCAGTATCCGAGCGCGGGGCGATGGAGGCCGGTCGCTGCCCGGCGTCGTGGGGGCCCGTTCCCGCCTGGGGCTCAGGATCGGGCGTCGGCTCCGGGGATTCAGGCAGGCTCATCGGCGGCTCTTCGAAACGTGGACCGTTTGCTTCGGCTTCCGCTTGCGCGTGTGGCCGACGGGTGCGGCACCGAGGTACTCCCAGACGTTCTGCCGCAATCGGTAGAGGCGTCCCTCGACGGCGCGCACACCGATGCCGAGCTCGTCAGCGATCTCAGCTCGGGTCTTGTCGGCAAGCAACCCGGCAATGATCACTCGCTCCTCGAGCGTGGCGGCCTTCAGGATCAGGCGAAGCCGGAAGCGGTCCGCGACAACAGAATGCAGGTCCTGCGTGGCGCGCACGTTAGCGATCGCTTCCTGATAGTCGGGTGCATGGAGCATGTCCCGGATCTCTTTGAGTCGTGTGCGGTGCCATGACCGGTAGGCATCACGGAACTTCATGGCGCAGGCGGTGATGAAGTAGGTGCCGAGCTTGGGATCGGCGCTGCGTGACTTCGTCGGCTGCCACTTCCCCTCGCGCAACTGGTCGATCATGAAAGGGACTGCGAGAGCCAGAGTGTCGACGACCAAGTCGTTGCGATGGTCGGCGCTGTCATGCAGCGCGCGGGAGTCGTCGAGGCTGATGTGCATCGGGGGCAGTGCGGTGTGCACCCGCAGGATCGTGCGGTCGCGCACCATGCCGCGTAGTACCCGCCAGCCGTAGAGCCAGAGTTGGCGCTCCAGCGCGTGACACAACGGGCCCGCGAAGCCCCGCAGGGACAGCTCGACGACGAGCTCGGCGTCGGTGGCGAACCCCAAGGCCGGCCCGAAAGTGACCTGCTCGGCCTCATTTTGCATAAATATCTCCAAGTCGCGTGCGAACATCTTCGCCCGACCTGCGCGCTCGCGGGCGGGCGACCGGAGTGAGAGACAACCCTTATCCGGGGTCTTACGCGGCTTTCTATGGCAGCGCCCAATGGAGACCCCACGGGCTTTTTGTGCTGATTTTTGTATCAAATTGTCAGTCGGCATGGACGCGATCTCCAACGCAAGATCTACGGCGCTGAGGGCTGACCTGCCGAGCTCTACAGCGTGGCCTGCGGGGGTGCATTTCCAGTTCCGAAAATCATTCAGAACTGCGCATACCTCGAACCGTCTGGAAGGTGATGGCCATCCACGTCAAACGCCCGCACAGCGTCGGCGAGCACTTCGCCCGGACTGCGGAATGCAAGCCTGCTGGCGACGACACCGTCCGCGTACTCGGTGCAGGAGTCTGCTTCCATGGACACAATCAACCATCTCCTGGAACGGCCGATACGGATTCCTGGAGGACCACAGCAAGCACCCCTATTCGATCCCGCAAACCGATCCCGCGTTCCGCGACCGCCTAGCCGACCTCGTCGTCCCAATCGTGCGGGACTGCCGTCGCCGCGCCCAGGACGCCAAACTCGCCGACTACGCCCAGGACTCCCCTGGCGACGTCTATGAAGCTCGCGACGCTGTCCGCCGAGTCGACCAATTCTCGCCTTCGCTTCGCGTGGCGGAAGCCACCGAATAGCCACCAGCGCAGGGTGATCAGCAGTTCCACATACTCCTGCTCGCCCCTCCTCGTCGCCGGGAGGGGCGAGCAGGAGCGGTCACATGGGCCAGTTCATTCCGTCCTTGTCAACGGGATCAACTCGCGGTCGCGGGGCAACGCTGAGCACCGCGACCGCGACCGTCGCCGCCGCGCCGCTGTCGCGCTAAAGCAGGAACGGCGTTGCCGCTGCCCCGGCCGCGAGAAGACCCAGGACGAACCGCGTCCAGGCACGGAGATTGGAGGCTGGTCGGGGCCAGGCCGAGGGTGGGTTCCGTCATCGCGGCGGCTCCGCCCCGGACGCGCGGTCCAACACGGGAGCTACCAGCTGAAACAGCGGCACGCGACACAGTCGATCCACAAGCCAAGCCGGGCACGGCGATACCGCCCATCGTGCTCGACGACAAACTGGGGAATCCGTCGAACTCCTCGTAACCAGGATCAACGTTCGAGCGGGCACACGCGGGCGAGGTGCCAGCAGGGAAGGTCAGCCGAAGAAGTGTCCGGGATTGCGGCGCAACTGCATCAGAGCCTCAAACGGCGTCGTCGGCAACCGCGTATCCACCGGTTTCGGCGCTGGCGGATCGGGGACTACGGCACCGAGTTTTTCCCACGGAAAGAGCCCGAACAGGTCCGCATAATGGCTGGGGTTGAGAGCGATTTCCTCCCCTTGCTCGAACCACTTCAGCACCACGCACTTCGCGCGCGCGGCCTCGTCGGTTTTGGCCTTGTGGTGGATGATGTCGTTGCGCAGAAGCCGCAGATCACCGAAGTACCCGATCCTCACGTCCTCGCCGCTGCTCTTGCCCAGCAGGGGGGCGAGTCGATGTCTGTAGTCTCCCTCCCACTCCGCGAAGAACGAGGGGATCCAGGCGCGGTTGAACCATCGGGAGTACTCCCCGCTCGGGCCGAACATTTCGGTCTGGCGGTCGATCTGCACCGTTGACAAGGTCGGCTCGGTGACCAGCGCTTGGTTCTCGGCGGAGAACGTGAGGTTGAAGAACAGCGGCCGGTTTCGGCTCGTCGAATAAGATTGCCTGAGTTTCATTATCGCGAAGAACGCGCCCCCGGCGGGTGAGAGCCGGGCCATCAGGACATGGCGGCGGAGCGATTCGAATATCTCTTCCGCCAGCTCCTGCATATCGCTCATCGGGCTTCCTTCCTTCCCAGGCCCGCCGATTCCGTGAGCGGGGTGATCTGGCTATCGGGCGCCGAGCCGTGATCGATACTGCCGGTGCCCACATCGCCCAGAAGCAACCAGTGATCGGCCCGTCGCGTGAATGCCAGCGGGGTGTCGGCCTTCGCGGGCATCATGGATATGCACCGTTTCGTATTGCACCGCAAGGGAACTGAGACACATGTGAGGGGATCGATCGTGGACAAGATCAAGCTCGGCGCGATCACCGTCGTGATCGCCCTTTGCGGCGCCGAGGCCACCTACGTCATCGGCCCAGCGGGCACCATCCTGATGCACCTACCCGGGTTCATGGCGTGGCTGACGTGGGTCATCCCGCCAGCGGCGTACCTCTCGGCGGTGTTGATCGCCTGGGAACGTCGCGCACAACCTCGGCTGTACCACTCCACTCGCGAGGGGCTCCTCGGCCTGAGCGCGTGCCTAGGCATCGCGGCGTTCTGCACGTCCATGAGCCTGGATCCTGGCATCTACTCAATCGCTTTCGTGCGTGGTCTGATAGCCGCCGCAGGCCTGGCCGTCCTCACCGCCGAGTTCACCTTCAGGCATCGTCTTGAGAGCTCACCTGCTCCTGACGCGGGGTGATGCAATGGGACCGCTACTGCAGCAACTGATTACGCTTGCGGGCGTGCTGGTAGGTGCCGGTGCAACGTTTGCCGCGACTACCCATACCGAGCGGATCAAGTGGCGGCGAAGTATCGAAACACGCTGGGACGATAAGCGGTTGATCGCCTACAGCGAGTACGCCAACGCGCTGAAGTTGTTCATGGAAGTGCTATTTCAACAGGCGGTGGCCTAGGACTGCCCAAGCTCACCGCACCGGCGGGCAGCCCCGTCGGCCCCAACGCCCTTGCCGAGGCGGAGGCGGAGCGAACGGTCAAATGGGAAAAGGTGCTGCTCCTGGGTTCTCCCGAAACCATCGCCGCTGCCCGCCGCTGGCACAAGGCAGCATATGAACTCAGCTATTTCGTCTTGGGGGAGAGCATCGACCATGTCGAGTACCTGCGGCTGTACGAGGTCATGGGGCCGCTTCGTGATGAATTCTACGCGTGCGCGCGCGCCGACCTCGGAGTCCGGGGAATCAACCTGCCTGCCGGTGACGGAATTTGGCTTCCGCCAGATCAGCGGCACCTTCTTACTTCCGCTGTGGCCGCTAGCGGTCCCCAGCCCCCGGCCAGTCCAGCGCTCGAGTAGACACAGCATGCTGGCCAGCGAACCTCCAGGCAGATTCCGAAGCTGTTGTGCCGCTTCTATGCAGCGGTCAGATGATCTCGGATGCAGGTTTCGGCACCTCGCCCGACACCGGCGATCACCCGGACATCGGCTGGTCCGGTCGCGCGCATTGGTGTCCCGTTCACGGTCGGGCCCGGCTGGTTCGCCAGCGCCCAGGCCCCAGACCCTGTCGTCCACTTGCCGCAAGGCTTCGATCCGGTCACTGACCGACTATGCACATGCCAGCTTCCACCAGAACCATCTGTTGTCGGCGCCGCCCAGCGGATTTGGTAACGCTATACAGCGTCATTGCGTTTTCGCCGTCGGATCAAGCGCGGATGAGTACGCTGCCGCCATGCCGTTCGTATCCGATGCCGATGCTGTTCGCATCTTCTACACCGACACCGGTGGTCCCGGCCCGGCGGTGGTGTTCGGGCACGGGTTCTACATGGACTCGTTCATGTTCATTCCACAGGTGGAATACCTTGTATCGCAGGGGTTTCGAGTGCTTTGCTGGGATGCGCGCGGGCACGGCAAGACCGAATCACCACCGGATCGCGCCTTCACCTACTGGGATTCCGCGCGGGATCTACTCGCTGTGATGGACGACGCGGGAGTCGCGCACGCCACGCTGGTGGGGATGTCGCAAGGGGGTTACGCGGCGCTACGGGCTGCGTTGCTGGCTCCCGCACGGATCGAGGCGTTGATGCTGCTCGACACCGAGGCAGGTGCGTCCGGCGAGGCCGAAAAGACCGGGTATCGAGAGCTTTTCGATGCGTGGACCAACCCGGACGTACCGCTGGATCCGCTCGCGGACAGTCTGGCGCCTCGCCTGATCGGGGGGACCGAGGCTGATCAGGCACCGTGGCGGGCACGCTGGCACGCGTCGGATCGCGCCGCGATCCGCGCCGCCGGTGAGTGCCTGATCGATCGCGAGTCGGTGCTTGACCGATTGAGGGAAATCGATTGTCCCGCACTGGTACTGCGCGGCGAGTTCGATCAAACCAGCACTGCGGAGAAGTCTCAGGCCCTAGCTGACGGGTTATCAGCCGCCGAGCCGGTGGTGACAATTCCTGGGGCGGGGCACGCGGCAAACTGGACCCACCCGGATCAGGTCAACGAGGTTCTGGGCGAGTTCCTGGGCCGTGTAGTAGCTGCTCGGGTCCGCTGAAGGGCAGTTTGACTCCGACGAACAGCTGAAACGGCACCTCGATCCCTGGGACGTTCGTGATCTTCACGTTCACCGAATACGGCTCCCCGGACGGATCGCGTAGGTGCATCAGGGGCTGGTGGCGGGTGAACTCGACTTCCTCGGCGAGCCACATCTCCCGGAACTCCGTGCTGGTGCTCAGCTTGGCCAGTAGGTCCTTCGCCCAGGCGGGGTTGCGGTAGTTGCCCATATGCCATCGGAACCAGTTCACGGTCAGGCGGGCCTCGTCCTCCCACTCGAGCATCGTGACGCGGCTTTCCGAGACCGTGAAGAACCAGACCAGAATGTTCGTCACGTCCAGCAGTCGTGGGTAGGCGTGTGCGTATATCTCGTTGGCGGCCAGGATGTTCCAGCGGTCGTCGACGTAGCCGCACAGGTGTGGCGTGAGGCTGTCCATGTGGTCGCGCATGTCATCGGTAATCAGCGAGCGCATCTGCTCGATGGCCATGGGCTTATGGCTGTGCGGCCCCGGTCCCTTGAGTGCGGCGAGATTGTTGAGGTGCTGGGTTTCGGTGGCGGTGAGCTCAAGAGCGGCGGCCAGGGCCGAGACGAAGTCGGGGGTAAGCGCTTTGCGCTGGCCGTTCTCGATCTGGTTGAGGTAGCTCAAGCTTGACGGCACGCGGGTTGCGAGTTCCTGTCGTGTGAATCCGGTCGGGTATCCGGGTTTGGGGCGGGTGCGACGCGTGCGCACGAAGTCGGCGACATTGGGAGGGCGTAACTCTTCGGCGGTCTTCATCGGTGCCTCGCTCCCCTGCGCTGGCACCGGATGGAATTCACAGTATTCGTGGACGAGTACGCATTATGGCCGACGTTCACTCAGTCATCGTATCTGCCCGCACTCGTTCTCGATCTTGAACCAAGAGTCCGGAATCTGCGCTTATACAAACCGCACACCGGTTTTCATCGGCGGATCTCCAACTAACTCTGACCGGCGATACCGCTGGTCAGCATCACTGGGAGGCGTCGACACGCCGTCTCGAGAATGGTGTCATGAATCACATGAACCATCACACGGAACTGGCTGCCACAGAAGCGCCGATCCGAAAGGTCCGAAGGACCTGCATCCGTTCTTAATTCGACCGGTAGGGGATTCCAATGAAGTCATCTGCAGATATTTCCGGCGACAAGGAGGGCGCATGCCGCGCACGTAACTCCGCAGGAAGGATCAGTCCGCTCAAAGCCGACATCTTCACATCCGAGCAGTCGAGTGGAATCGGAACTCCCGCGCGTTGCTCACCACCGGTGCCGCACCGCGCCCACCACGCCGCAGTAGAGGGATCGGCCGGCACCGCCTCTGGGTTCGGGTTCACCGCCGAGTGCCTTGCGGGCAAGGCCCTAGAGCCGACCGTGATCGTCGATACCGTCGGACCACGCCGGTTCCAGCGCATGTTCCGCAGAATCCGTGAGACGCAACTCTTTCACCTGGCACCCGAGTTCGCAGAGCAAGGACTGGAACTTCTCCAGCACGCCGCGGACGATGGCCGACCTGTGGTCGCGAACTTCGACGTCGGGGGCCGACGTCTACCGGCCAGCTGTCGACCCGTGTTGGGCCCTTCGGGGGCAGTTCACGCTCTCCAGATGCAGATTGGCTCTCCTGAGGATTCCAGCCAGCCTGTACCACTGATTCCGCTCGAGTTCGACGCGGACTATCTGGCCCACTTCGGGCGGCCGGATTACGTTGTGCCAGAACACTTTCATCTCGATCGGACGTGGACTCTACCGGCATTGCTGGAACGAGTCGTGTGGATAGACAAGCGCCTTGAGCTCATCGCCATGTTCGACCCGTTCGAACCTGCCTCCCGTTGGTGCAAGAGCCTTGTGGTGGACGACCCTGTCACGAAAGTACGACGACATCTGTGGATGGCCGCACGAGCCGCGACCGATCAGCACGGCTCACGCATCGTGCGTGCAGTCATCGCCGACCTCACCGCTGTGGTGCCTGCTCCCAACCACGACCCGCTGACCGAACACCTGGCCAACCGCGCCACTCGCGCCCACGGCTCAGTCCTGATGGACCTGCGCACCACGTTGATGCACTCGTTCCACTGCGAGGACGACTCCCGTATCGCCGCCTGGCGGCACCGAAATCCGCAGGTACATCCGGACGACGTATCCAAAGTCCTGCAGGCGATCGCCGACCTTGCCCGCAATCGCCCGACGAGGGTCGCCCTGCGCATACGATTTTTCGACGATGCTGCCTGGATTGCGCTGCAGGCTGTGTGCACACCACTGGCCGATTACGCTCGGCCCCAGGC
The DNA here is from genome assembly GCF_000308615.1 of Nocardia jiangxiensis NBRC 101359. Taxonomy (GTDB): domain Bacteria; phylum Actinomycetota; class Actinomycetes; order Mycobacteriales; family Mycobacteriaceae; genus Nocardia; species Nocardia jiangxiensis. Next base: position 102,647 of record NZ_BAGB01000009.1, on the reverse strand, counting down.
GAATATCGATTTCTGGATAGACGACCAGACATAACTGGCGTCCCACCTCTACCTCGAAAACTGTTGTACGACAACTACATTCTTCAAGACTTCCGGCGATCCGAGGTTTTCCGGCGCCGATGAGCACCAGCCGACACCGGACTTCACCCGGTGCACGGCCATCGTTTCCCTACCGGGGAAGCGGCATGCCATCGGGCCTCGGGTCGTCTTCGTGTCTTCGAGGTCCGGACACCCAACGATCAGTCCGCCTCGAAAGGCACCGCCATGGAACCGTCGCCCCACCAAGCATCGGCATACGAGCAACAGCTGGCACTGGCGATCCTCGCCCACGCAGCCCGTCACGACGAGTACGCGCTCGCCGAATCATTGAAGCTATTGGCGGACCCTCCGACCGCTCTACGTCCAGGTCGCATCATCGCCGCCATGGTCACCGAGTTCCAGCGTGGCATGGGCGCGAACAACAGCGATGCAGTCGCCCAACAGTTCTCGAATCTCGCGGTCGCCTTTGCAGCCGACGACGCAGAGCGCTGAGGGGGCGAACCATGCAGACCGCGAACCCCAAGCCCACGCCTTGGACGATGATCGAGACTCTCGACCCTGCCGCCTCCCCCACGGTCGTCTCCAGCGGCGACAGCACGCGCGAGTTCACCTCAACGCACCGAGTCCTCGAACGTGCCATCAACAATGCGCAGCTCGGCACATACGTGACCGCGGACGACTTGTACCGGCACATCATCGCGGTACGGGATCGCAGTGAGCCGATCGATTGGCCGATCAGGAAAGACAAGCACCACTGCATCTTTCGCGCACTTCCAGTTCTAGGCCCGAACGAGCAGGTGCACGGAGTCCGATTCTGGCTCGGCCCAGCAGATCTGGAACCACCTGAACCGCGGCGCGCGACCGGTGTCGTCTGGGACCTCGCCAGCAGGATGGTGCGCCTGACGCCCGACTGCACCCGAATGGCCGGGATATCGGACGCCATATTCGTTCCCGAAGTGCCCCTCGCGACCTTCTGGCGCTACGCCTCCAGGTTCGACGACCACGAGGCCGTGTTCAACCTGCTCTACCGCCCCAAGGAGCACGCTCGGCTGCAAACCATGGGAACGGTTCGACATGCCGACAATCGTGAAATGCTCTGGCAGGCAACGATTCGCACGCGTCACGACAGCCACACGATCGGCGCCTGGGGACTCCTCGAGGATCTGACCTCCGATACCTCCCGACCGCCCACAGCGACTCTCGAACAGCAAGGGCTACGCGAGTACCTCCGGTCTGCCGGCACCTACCTCGGCGTCGTCCACATCCCCGACGGCACCATCGTCCACTGGCTGAGCGATCCCCCACCGTGGTTCGACTGCACCCGCTCCCCCGACGAACTCTTCCCACCCGAAGACCACGCTCGACTCACTACCGCCGTCGCGCCGGACGAGGGCGTGGTGCGAGTGCTCAATCCCGACAGCGGTTACACCCCGACCAAGATCGTCCTGTCTCCTTACCGCGGCTGCAGGAACAACAGACTGGCCATCGGACAGTTCTTTCGCGTTGACGACAATCGCGGGCCCAGACCCCGGCAGGGCTGCACGGGAGTCCATCACGGCCGCCGAGCCCACACCAAGCCATCCCTTGACGTCGACCCGAACGTCCGCGAGCAGCCTCCGGCCGAGCACGACACCCCAGGGCCACCATCGGCAGGACACGAACGTCTGCACACGCTGGCGGAGGTCCCGAGGATCTTGCGGGTGAGCCGCACAACGGTGTTCGAGCTACTGGCGTCCGGAGCTTTGCCGAGCATCCGGATCGGGTCGCGGCGGTTCGTCACCGACAGCCAGATCGACGACTACCTGTCCAGCCTGAAGCGTCAGCAGTAGCAATCTTCAGGCAACTTTTTTGATCTTGACGATCCGCTCGCCCCGGATTTTTCTTGGCGACAAGGGGGATTAGTGAAAGGAACAGCAAACACATGGCAAGACAACAACTTCCACCACAGATCAAGAAGAAGGCCCTGAAGAACGGCACCGAACGATACAAGCTCTGCGTCGATGTCGGGATCAACCCCACGACCGGCAGACGCGCCCAGTTCAAGGCAACCTACGACACCGCCGATGAGGCCAAGGAGAAGCTGGCCGAGGTTCTGTTCCAGGTCAACAAGGGCATCTACGTACCGACGACGGAGCTGACCATCGAGCAGGCCTGTGCGGATTGGCTCGCGGGCAAGCGCATCAAGAAGACGACCTTGACCGCCTATACCTACGCGTTGCAGCCGCTACGAGACCGCCACGGGAGCCTGCCCGTTCAGCAGCTGACCAAAAAGCATCTCGATGACCTGGTCAACGACCTGGTCACTGGAATGCGGGCCAACGACAAGACCGGCGACTGCAAACGCGCCCCGTGGGGTCCGCAGACCGTCAACCCGATGCTCGACCGCATCGAGAACGTGCTGGGCTCGCTGGTCGCCCAAGGTCAGCTCGCCCGCAACCTCGCTTCGCTGGTGGACCGTATGCCAGGCACCAAGAAGACGATGGAGACCTTCACCGAAGCCGAGGTCCGCACGCTGCTGGCCGAGGCGGACAAGGATCGTCGCGGGCACGCGTGGCACTTGGCGCTGTCGGGGCTCCGGCGAGGTGAGATCGGTGGTCTGCGGTGGTCGGATATCGACTTCGAGGCCGGTGACCACGGCACACTCACGATCGCCAACAACCGGGTGAGCGCGAAAGGCGAAGCGGTCGAATACAACACAAAGACCGCGGAGTCGGCTCGAACCCTGCCGCTCACGCCGACGTTGCACAGGGTTCTGAAGCGGGCCAAGGCGCAGCAAGCAGCCGAGAAGCTTCAGCTGGGAAACCTCTACGGACCGGGCACACACGTGGTTGTGAACGAGGTAGGCCAGTCCTACCACCCCGACTCACTGTCGGACTTCTGGACGGAAATCTGCGGCACCGCCAAGGTTCGCAAGATCCGGCTGCACGACGCTCGGCACACCTCGGGGACGCTGATGCATCTCCAGGGAGTGCCGGTCGCCGTCATCGCCGCGTGGCTCGGTCACGCGGACAGCGCCTTCACGATGCGGACCTACGTCCACGCTCAGGACGACGCGATCAGGGACGCGGCGAAGATCTGGGAGGGACTTGTGACCAAGTGTGACCAAGCCCCCTCCGCGGCCGCGACTCGCAAGAAGTCCAAGAACCGCAAACACACAGGTTAGGAGGTGTTTTCAGTGGAGCCCCCTGTCAGGATTGAACTGACGACCTTTCGCTTACAAGGCGAGTGCTCTACCACTGAGCTAAGGAGGCGGGGAAAAGCGCAGCCATCATAACCGGGAGGATGGCCGGGGGAGAAAAGGCGTGGTCACCGGGGATGGGGAGATCCGGGCGACCGCATGAGGGTGGCATGCGGTCGCCGGTTCATCGTGCCCACGCGGTATCGAGCGGTTGCGATCAGGACTGGCTGGACTGCCGGGCCGCATCGTCGGCGGCCATCGCATCGCGCAGGCTCTTGGGACGCATATCGGTCCAGTTCTTCTCGACGTACTCGACGCAGGCAGCCCGGCTGTCCTCACCGAACACGACTCGCCAACCGGCAGGAACCTCCGCGAATGCCGGCCAGAGGGAATGCTGCTCCTCGTCGTTGACCAGAACGAAGAAGCGGCCGTCTTCGTCATCGAAGGGGTTGGTGCTCATCTCACCTCACTGATACTGGCGCTGTGTGTGTTGGGACGCGCTATGGGTACGAAACACTGACGGCCGCCAGAGCGACCCCCATCCGTAATGTCGACCCTAGCAAGAGCGGCGTTACCGTCGGGGCGTTACCTCCTCGGGCGGATCGCCTCAGCCGGCGAAGAACTCCAGCAGCACCTTGTTGACCGCGTCGGGACGCTCGAGATAGCCGTAGTGCCCGGCGTCCGGAATCTCCTGGTACCGCGCGGCGGGGATGACCTGCGCGACCTCGCGGGCCAGATACGGCGGGATCATCCGGTCGTCGGCGAATCCGACCGACAGGCACGGCACCTTGATGCCGCGGTAGGCCTGCAACCGGTCGAAATCGTGATCCATCGCGCGCTGCGCCCGGATTCCGGGTGCGACCGGACCGCCGGTGAACTCGAACAGGTCCAGCCAGTCCCGCGCCGCATTGACCTCGGCAAGCGTCGCCGGTGAAAGATTCATCACAGCGGTCAGTGCGGCCTCGTACTTCGGCGGCAGCTTCACCCCGCTGGCATCGAGTTCGTGCTCACCGAGCGACAAAGTCTTCTGGAACTGGTCCAACCGCCCGTGACCGGCCAGGAACACCGCCTTGCGCACCAGATCGGGACGGGCCAGCGCGAGTTCCTGTGCGACCCGCGCACCCATCGACGTCCCGGCCAGCAGCACCGGGCCCTCGTCCAGGAGTTCGATCAGCGCGGCGGTATCGCCGACCAGGTCCTCGATGGTCATCCCGTTCGCGGCCTCGTAGGACGGGGCGATGCCGCGATTGTCGAAAGTGCACACCCGATATCCGGCCGCGACCAGTGCGGGAACCTGGTGCAACTCCCACACCCGCCCCGGACTTCCGGTCCCCATGACCAGGACGACCAGCGGGGCGGCGCCCTTGATATCGCTGCCCTTGGCCTTGTCCCCCTTCACCTGATAGTTCAGTGCGATTCCGTTCACCGTGGCCAACGGCATGATGTTCCAAACCCTTTCTGTCTACACTTCGTACTGTCTTCCCAAAGGTATAGCCGACCCGAACTTCCCCGTTTCAGGGTTGCCGCGGATGTCACGTTCATACCCGGTATGGACCGACCGAACCGCCCCCATTTCAACGACCGATACCATTGACATCTCGCAACCGTGAGAACCCAACCCATAGACGAGAGGACACGAGGATGGCCGCGAAGGGCGCCAACGACATCGCGGACGACGATCTGGAGCCGCTCGCCGACGAGACTGCTCGACAGGCCCAGCGGGTCGTCGCCGCCTACGCTGAAGATGCGGACGAATGCCGGATGCTGCTGTCCATGCTCGGCATCGCTCCCGGCGGCCGGGGCGAATAACAGCCCCGACCCGCACGACTACAACTCCACAGGGCTCTCCCGGCCCGCGGCAAACCGGAGGTTCCAGTAATGGACCAGATGAGCGCATACCCGTCGGATCAGCGAAGATCGGACGCGGGGGCCCAATCTCCCGCGACAGCTCGACACGGCGCGGGTTCCGGATTCGTCGTGGTCGCCAACCGCCTGCCGGTGGATCTGCAACAGCTGCCCGACGGCACCACCCGCTGGAAGCGCAGTCCCGGCGGACTGGTCACCGCACTGGAACCGGTGCTGCGCAACAACAATGGCGCCTGGGTGGGCTGGGCCGGAGTCCCCGACGTGGACCTGGACCCGATCATCGAAGACGGCCTGGAACTGCATCCGGTGCCGCTCACCGCCACCGAGGTCGCGGACTACTACGAGGGATTCTCCAACGGCACCCTGTGGCCGCTGTATCACGACGTGATCGTACGGCCGGAGTACCGGCGACACTGGTGGAGCGCATACGTCGAGGTCAACCGGCGTTTCGCGGAGTACACCGCGAAGGTGGCCGCCGAGGGCGCCACGGTCTGGGTGCAGGACTATCAACTGCAACTGGTGCCCAAGATGCTCCGGATGCTTCGCCCCGATGTGACGATCGGCTTCTTCCTGCACATCCCGTTCCCGCCGGTGGAACTGTTCATGCAGATGCCGTGGCGGACCGAGATCATCGAGGGTCTGCTGGGCGCGGACCTGATCGGCTTCCACTTACCCGGCGGCGCGCAGAACTTCCTGTATCTGGCCAAACGCCTTGCCGGACAACCGACTTCCCGCGGCACCGTCGGCGTGCGCTCGAAACTCGGTGTGGTGCAGGTGGGTTTCCGTACGGTACGGGTCGGCGCGTTCCCGATCTCGATCGCCTCCGCCGAACTCGACGAGCAGTCCCGGCGACGTTCGGTGCGCGAGCGGGCCGCACAGATCCGCGCCGAGCTCGGCAACCCGAAACACATTCTGCTGGGCGTGGATCGGCTCGACTACACCAAGGGCATCGATATCCGCCTGGCCGCGCTCGAGGAATTGTTACGCGAGGGCCGGATCGATCCGGCCGACACGGTGATGGTGCAGTTGGCCACGCCCAGCCGCGAGCGGGTGCAGAGCTACATCCAGATGCGCGGCGATATCGAACGCCAGGTCGGCCGCATCAACGGCGAATTCGCCCGCGTCGGTTATCCGGTCGTGCACTATCTGCACCGGCCGATTCCGCGCGAGGAACTGCTCGCCTTCTTCGTCGCCGCCGACGCCATGCTGGTGACCCCGTTGCGCGACGGCATGAATCTGGTCGCCAAGGAGTACGTGGCCAGCCACAGCGGTCTCAACGGCGCGCTGGTGCTGAGCGAATTCACCGGAGCCGCAGCCGAATTGCGCCAGGCGTACCTGTGCAACCCGCACGACCTGGACAGCGTCGAGGACGCCATCATGGCCGCGCTCACCGACAATCCCGACACCCGTCGCCGCCGCATGCGCGCGCTGCGCCGCCAGGTCCTCGCGCACGACGTGGACCGTTGGGCCAGAGCGTTTCTCGACGCACTGGCCCAGGGACAGGTCGCGGGCAGCGCACTGCTGTCGGACGCGGACCTGGATCCCGGCCGCTAGCAACGGCTTTCGCTCAGCGACCTCAGATCGGGGTGACCTGCCCGACGAGCCAGTGACCGCCGTCGTTCTCCAGCGATACCCGCACCCGGCTCGGGGTGACGGTGCCCTGCGGTGAATCCTTACTGGTCGTCACCTGGTTCAGGTACAGCAGCACCACCGCGTGCGAGCGGTCGGCGGACACGACGCCGGCCGCCTGCGTGGTGGCCTGCACCGTGAGCTGCTTCTGCTTGGCCCCCGGCGCGATGGCCTGATCGATCAATTTCAGGTAGTCGCTCTTGAAGGAGGGGGTCAACGCCTCGGCGGCCTTGGGCAGCTGCGTGTCGACGTTGTTGAAGTCGTAGGTGAACATCGCCGACACCGTGTGCCGCGCGGCGTCGACCGAGGCACTGCGAGCCTGTTCGGCCTGCCGGTCGTTCCAGAACCGGATTCCGGTGAACACTCCGACGGTCACGGCCGCGACCAGCAGTACGGCCGCGACGGCGGTCAGGATCGGAAGACGATTTCCTCGCGATGTCATGCCACGAACTCCACCTTCGACGCGGTGACGCCGCCGTCACCGCGGTTCACGGTCACCCGGAACCGGTAGTACCGGTCCTGCGGCTGCGAATCGCCCGCATTGGTGAGGGTCTGCTTGGCCGCGATGAGCACCTTGGCCGAATCGTCGTTCTGACTCTCGATCGCGGCCTCGATCACCTCGCCGCTGGCCTTGACCTTCGCCTCCTTGACGACCTGCGCGTAGGCGTCCTTACGCTGGGTGTACTCGGCCTTCAGATCACCCGAGGCCACCGACAGCACGCGATCGATGTCCTGCGCGGCGGTGTCGTCCTTGATGTTGGTGAGGTTGAGGATGGCTTCTTTGGCGGTCTGGAGGTATTCGGTCCGCTGCGAGGCCAGCGCGTCGGCGTGTGACTGGTGGTAGAAGTACACCCCGCCGCCGCCGACCAATGCCAGCAGCGACACGACCGCGACCACGGCCGCCACCCATTCGATCGGCCGCATCGAACGCCAGAAGCCGTCCTTCTCCGAGACGAGGTCGCCCTCGGTGTCGGGTGCGTCGACGGGCTCGTCCACCGGCGCGTCGACGGGGTCCGCACCGGCAGCACCCGGCCGAACGCCGGAGTCGGCCTTGCCCGACTTCACGGTCGAATCGGCGGCGGCACCGAGCTCGACCGTCGAATCCGTGTCGGCGGTACCGAGCTTCACAGTCGAATCACCCTCGACTGCAGCAGTTTTCGCCGACGTCTTACCGGCAACCGTGGAGGTGACATCGCCGTCGCTGACCGGCCCGGCGGCCGTCCCCGCCGCCGAGACCTCCGCCCCGGGCTCCGCGTCCATCGGAACGGCGTCGGCCTTCACCGTGGTATCGGTGACCGCCGATGCCTGCGCGGCGCCCGATGCGGAACTGCTCGCGGTGGGAACGACGGTCGCCTCACCGGTCTTCGCCTGTTCGCCGACGGGACCGGCCTGGCGACTCGCACGCCGCCGGACTCGTCCCGATGTAGGTGGTGTTGGTGGTGTGGTTTCGCTCATTGTTGCTGCTCCTCGAGCATCGCCTGCCACCCGGACGGTACCGTGCCCGAGCCACCGGGCTTGACGTCCCCCTCCCGATAGGTGCGTCCGTCGGGTCCGGTGAAGGTTCCGGTTGCCGGGTCGTAACTCCTGTTCTCGAACGAGGCCGGATGCACCGTTCCCGGCTTCGCGGCCGGATTCGGCAGCGGCGCACCGGAATTGTCCACCGGCTGCGGCGCACCGAACGGCGGGTTGTTGCCCTCGGGCACGTAACCGCGCGGATCGTGGCACAGCTCCGGGGTCGGGGCGCGCTTCCCCGGAACATCCTGACATGGCGTGTTGCGAATACCGCGCACGGCCTCCTCGGCGTTCTGCGGAACCTTGCAGTACAGATCGCCCGGCGTGTCCGGAGTGTCGGTCAGCGCGGGCGAGCGACGCTGACTCGGCGGCAGGAAGCCGGTGATGCAGCCGGGCGGATCGTTCAGGCCGAGCATGAAGTCGACCATCGCGCCGTACTGCGCGGGCCCGCGCACGACGGTCAGCAGCGCCGAGATCATCTGCGGATAGATCACCAGGATCTGTTCCAGCCCAGCGTGATACGTCACCGCGACCTGCCCGACGCTGACCAGATTAGACAGCAGGATCGGCAGCGTGGGCTGCAGGTCCTGGAAGGTCTGGCTGACCTGTTGCGCCGCGGCCGGAGTGCGCTGCAGCAGCTGATTCAGCGACGGATCGTGCCGGCGCAGTTGATCGGTGACCGCGACCAGATCATGGGTCCAGGTGCGGATCGAGTCCGCGGAACGGTTCTGCGTGTTCAGCAGCGGGCCGATCTTCTTCAGCAGATCCTTGGTCGGCCCGGTGTTCTTCTGCGCTTCCTGCACCAGCAGCGAGGCGGAATCGATGAACTTCTGCAGATCCGGGCCCGCACCGTTGAACGCGGTGAACGCGTCGTCGATCAGCTCACGCAACTTGGTGTCCGCGACACTGGACAGCAACCGGTCGGCCTGATCGAGCATAGCGCCGACGTCCTGCGGCAGTTTGGTGCGATCCTCCGGGATCACCGCGCCGTCGGACAGATTGCCGCCCTTCGGATTTTCGGCGGGCACCAGATCCACGTACTGCTCGCCGATCGCCGAGACGCTCTTGACGTACGCCTCGACGTCGCTGGGCACCTTGTAACCGCTCTGGATGGACAGTTTCGCGTCCACCCCCTGCGGCGTCAGCCGCACGCTGTCGACCTTGCCGATATTGGTGCCGCGGTAGGCGACGTTGGCGGTCGGATACAGCCCGCCGGTCGCGACCAGCTTCACCGTCACCCCGTACCGGCCGATGCCGAACATGGCAGGCAGATGCACGTAGCTCCCGGCCATGACCACCAGGCCGACCACGGTCAGCACCGCGAAGATGACCAGCTGGGTGCGGACGAACTTGGTGAGTTTCACCGGCCGCCTCCTTGCGACGGGCCGGGAACGGTGATCCCCGGAATGGCGGGCAGCCCCGGAATCGAGGGCAGCCCGGGAATACTCGGCGTGGGCGCGGGAGTGGCCGGTTTGGGCTGGGTCTGCAGCGGTCCGTGCACCGGATCGCCCTTACCCTGCGCGGTCTGCGGGGCGATGGTGCCCAGAGCGCCCTCGACGCCGCCGAATCGCCCGCCCAGCGGAGTTCCGGTGAGGAAGTTCGAATCGATGCGCGCACCGGTCAGATCCACCGTCATGAGCAGATTCAGGTAGTCGCCCTTGAGCGCCTTGTCCAGATTCTTCATCGGGAACGGGAAGGTGAGCAGGATCTGCAGCGAATCGGCCAGTTTCCCGCCGGTGTCGGACAGCGACTTCAGCGCCGGACCGAGATTGGCCAGATCCGCCTTCAGGCTCTCCCCGCCCTGCTGGATGATCTGCTGTACGACGTCACTCAGATTCCCCAGTGCCACAAGGGTTTTGGTGATGTTCTGCCGACGATCCGCCAGCACCGTCAGCGCCGGGTGGATCTTGGTGATCGCGGTGGTGACCTGATCCTTCTGCTGGGCCAGCACACCCGAGACACGGTCCAGCCCGCTCGTCGCGGCGATGATGTCCTGGGTCTGCTGATCCAGCGTGCCGGTCAGCTGTTTCAACTGCGGCAACAGATCCCGGATCGAATCGGTGCGCCCGTGGAACGTCGCATCCAGCTCGTGGGTGATGGTCTCGAGCTGCGAGATGCCGCCGCCATTGAGCACCACCGACAGCGAGGACAGCGTCTGCTCGGTGGTCGGATAGTCACCGGCGCGATCGAGCGGGATCACATCCCCGTTCTGCAACCGGCCCTGCGGATTCGACGACGGCGGAGCCAGTTCGACGTGATTGCTGCCCAGCAGACTGGTCTGCCCGATCTTCGCGATCGCGTTGGCGGGCAACTGCACTCCCTGATCGAGGCTTACGGTGACCAGTGCGTGCCACCCCTGCACCTCGATGTTCGTGACCGTGCCGACCGTGACGTCCTTCACCATGACCGGCGAATTGCGGGTCAGGGTGGTCACATTCGGCATCTGGATGCGCACCTGCCACGAGCCCTCGCCCGTTCCGGCCGCACCCGGCATCGGCAGCGTGTTCAGCCCATCCCATTGACAGCCGGTGACGCCCAACGCCAGGACCAGTCCGATCGCCGCACCCGCGAGTCGCTTACGTGCGTTTCCCCAAGCCATCAGTGCCCACCTCCCGGAAGCAGAAGTCCGGCAATGCCCTTCGGGACCACGACCGCAGGTGTGGCCACCGGCGCCGCGGCGGGCGCGCCGTCGGGGTTGGTGTTCACCCGCTTGGCCAGATCCGGCGTGCTGTAGGTCAGCTGACTCGGGAACGCGCCCTGACCGGATGCCGGATTCAACAGCACCGGAGGGTAATTCATCATCAGCGACTGGATGACCGGTGCGATGTACTGCCTGCACAGCGCCGCGGTCCTGTCCGAATCATCGGATTGCAGACCCTCCACCGCACCGCACAGGAAGGCGAACGGGTTGGCGAAGTTGGTGCCGACGACCGCGCCGGTCAACGTGCCCTGAGCCGGCTTGTAGATCTGATAGAAGTTCGCCAGCGCGGTCGGACCCGAATGCAGCACGCGCTCGATGTCGGATTTCTTGTCCACCAGCAGCTGGGTGACGTCGGCCAGGCGCTGCACGCTGTCGGTCAGCGCCGGACCGCGCTCGTTGAGGAACCGCTGTACGTCGGCCACCGCGGTATCCAGATTGTCCAGTCCCGCACCGAGATCGCCGGAGACGTTGTTCAGCACCGAGGACACCGAGGCCAGTCGCCCGCCGAACTGGACGATCTGATCGTTGCTCTTGGACAGCACGTCCACGAACTGCTGCAGATTCTTGATCGTCCCGAACAGGTCGGTTCGCCCGTCCGACAACGTGCTCAGCGTGCTGGACAGCTCCTTCAGCGTGTCCCGGAACGCCTGCGCGTTGCCGTTGGCGAGGTTGTCCGAGGCGGTGTCCACGAACCGACCGAACGAACCCTGCTTGTCCTGGCCGATCGGTCCCAGCGCCTTGGACAGCTTGGTCAGCTCGGCCTTGATGTCGTCCCACTCCACCGGAACGGCGGTGCGCTCGATCGGAATGGTCGCGTTGTCGTGCATCTTCGGGCCGCCGGTGTAGGCCGGGGCCAGCTGGATGAATCGCGCCGAGACCAGCGACGGCGCGATGATCACCGCCTTCGCGTCCGCGGGGATGTCCACGCCGCGGTCGACGGTCATCGTCACCTTGACGTTGTCCTTGCCCGGTTCGATCGAATTGATCTTGCCGACCTTCACCCCGAGGATCTCCACCCCGTCACCGTTGTAGATGCCGGTCGTGGACGGGAAGTACGCGGTGATGTGGGTCTTGCCGATATTGGTGACCGCGCCGTAGCCGATCCAACCGGCCAGTGCGACGACCAGTACCGCGGCGACGATGCGCACCCAGCGGGGCACCTTGCGCATCTTCAGTAGAGCGTTCATCGCGGAGGCTCCTGGATGGAGGGACCGACATTCAGCGGCGGGTGGTTGATGTAGTTCTGGAACGACTGCGGCACGTGCTGCGGCCAGACCAGCGCGTCGACCAGCGGTTGCAGCGTCATACTCGTCGCGTTCGAGACGTACGCCTGGAAGTACGGGCCGCTGCCGACCTGCTCACCCAGCGCACCGGCGTACGGGCCGAGCGCGTCCAGGGCCTTGCCCAGCTGGTCCTTGTTCTTCTGCAGCAGGGCCAGCAGCGAATTCAGGTTGTCCAGATCGGGTTTGAGCGATGCCTCGTTCTCCTGCACGAATCCGGTGAGCTGCTGGGCCAGGCCGTTGACGTACTGGATCAGCTGACTCAGCGCGGTGCGCCGGGCGTTCAGTTCGCCGAGCAGATCGTTACCGCTCAGCAGCAGCGTGTTGATCTGGTTCGCACGATCCGAGAGCACCTTGGTGACGTTCTGCGCGTGCGAGAGCAGTTCGGTCAGGGCCTTGTCGCGGGTGTTCAAGCTGCGCGAGAGCGCGGTGATGCCGTCCAGGGCCGAACGCAGCGGTCCGGGCGTGTTGTCGAACGCCGCCGAGAGAGTGTCCAGGGTCTTGTTGACCTGATCGGTGTCCAGTCCCTGCACGGTCGAGGCCAGATCGCCGAGTGCGTCGTTGAGCGAGTACGGCGAGGTGGTGCGGGACAGCGGGATGATGTCGTCGCGGCGCAGCACACCGTCACCGCTGGGAACCACCTCGAGCGATTTGCGGCCCAGCACGGTGTTGGTCTTGATCGCCGCGGATGTCTTGCGCCCCAGCACGATCGACTCGTCCAGGGTGAACCGGACCTTCACCTTCGCCCCGGCCAGGGTGACGGACTCGACCTGTCCCGAGCGCACCCCGGCCACCTGGACGTGGTCACCGGGCAGCAGACCGCCCGCATCGGCGAAGTACGCGCTGAACTCCGCACCGCTGCGCACGAAGGGCAGGCGCTGGAACTGCAAGGCGGACAACGAGATGGCGACTGCGAGGACCACACCGACGATGCCGATGTCGATCAGTGGTGAGCGTTTTTCTTTCACTGCGCCGAGCACCTTCCGGTCGTCTGCAAACCGGGCAGGTTGACATGCATGGGCTTGCCGTCGGGGCCGTCGATCAGGAAGTTCGTCCCACAGACGTACATGTTCAGGAACGAGCCGTAGGAACCGAGCCGCACGAGTTTCTTGTAGGTATCCGGCAGCCGGTCCAGCACCCACTGCACGTCGTCGGTGCGGTCGTTGAGATTCCCCGACAACCGGCCCAGCTGATCGAAGTCGTTCTTCAGATCGGGCCGGGCCTGCCGCAGCAGGCCGGTCAGATCACCGGTCGCCCCGGCCAGGCGCGGCAGCGCCTCGCCGATCTGGTCGCGGTCCGCGGCCAGGCCGCTGACCAGACGCTGCAGTTCGGTCAGCGTGGCGTCGAAATCCTTGTTCTTGGCGTCGATGGTGGACAGCACCGTGTTCAGGTTGTTGATCACGCTGCCGATCAGCGCATCCCGGTCGGCCAGCGTCTTGGCGAACGAGCCGGAGCTGTTCAGCAGGGCCACCAGCGTCCCGCCCTGTCCCTGGAACACCTGCAGCAGCGCATTGGTCAGATCGTTGACCTGCGCCGGATCCAGACCGCGCAGCAGCGGTTTGATCCCGCCGAGCAGCATGTCCAGATCGAGGGCGGGTTTGGTCCGGTCGGTGCCGATCGTGCCGCCCTCGGACATCCGTTTCGCGGTGCCCGGACCGTCCATGAGTTCCAGATACCGGTCACCGACGAGGTTCTCGTAGCGGACCGCGGCCTGCGTGCTGTCGTAGAGGCGGTACTGGTGATCGACCTCGAAGTCGACGTGCGCGAGGTGATCCTTGCCCACGTAGACCCGCTTGACCGAGCCGACCGGCACACCCGCGATGCGCACCTTGGATCCCGGCAGCATGCCCGAGGAACTGGTGAACACCGCGTGATATCCGGTCTCGCTGGCGAAGCGCATCTGGCTGAAGATGACCGCGAGCAGGGCCAGCACCAGCACCATCACCAGCGTGAAGATGGACAGTTTGACCGAGACGGCCCGTGGTTTGGATCTCACGGCTTCGGCACCCCCGGCATTCCGGCGAACAGCAGCTGGAAGACGCTGGTGTTCGGATCGTTCAGATGCGAACTCAGCGACGGCGTCCACACCTCACCCTGCGAGGTGTCGGTGACCAGGTAGTTGGAGTGGCTGCCGGGTTTGCGATCGAGGATGTTGTCGCAGCGCGGACCGCCGGTGGCGTTCACCTTCGGGAGATCCTTCGGATACTTGTACGGCGTGCCGCCGGGCATGAAGCTGGCGTTGAGCGTCACGTAGGGGCCCAGGCCGCCGAACACCTGATTGGCCACCGGCACCGCGTTGGCGACGCCGACCACCAAGCAGTAGAGCCCGGGGCTGTACTCGCTCAGCAGCGCGGTCGTGGGCTGCAGCAGATCCAGCGCGGTCACCAGCGGCTTCTGGTTCTGCTTCAGGATCGGCTCGGTGGTGTTCACCAGGCCGATGAGGTTCAGCAGCACCGCGTCCAGATCGCTCTTGCGATCCACCAGCGTCTTACTCGTCACCGACACGTTGTCGGTGGTGTGCAGTAGATCCGGTACGACGTCGCTGTACAGATTCGTCACCGGGACGCTGGTGCGCAGATCGCTCTGCAGATCCGGCATGCTCGGATTGATGTCCTTCAGATACTGATCACTGTTGGCCAGCAACTGCCCGAGTTCGTCGCCGCGGCCCTGCAGTGCGGTGCCCAGCGCGGTCAGCGTGGCGTTCAGCTTCTCCGGCGAGACCTTGCTCAGCACGTCGGTCAGATGCTGGAACAGCGTGTTGAATTCGACGGTCACCTGCGTCGCGCTCAGGGTCGCGCCCTCCTGCAGATGATCGGACGAAGGGTTCTGCGGCACAGTGAAATTCACGTACTTCGCGCCGAACACCGTGGTGGAGCGGATGTCCACGCCCGCATTGGCCGGAACCAGCTTCAGCTGGTCGGGGTCGATCGCCAGTTTCAGCCGCGCACTGTTGCCGGTGTACGAGATGGCCTTGACCGTGCCGATGTCCACCCCGCGCATCTTGACCTTGGCGTCTTTGTCCATGACCAGACCCGCGCGCGGCGAGTCGACGTAGACCGCCTCGGTGCTCTGGAAGCCGCCCGCGAACATGGTCAGCGCGACCGCGACGATCGCCGCCAGGCTCAGCACCAGGCCCAGGCCCGCCAGCTTGACACCCCAGCCCGCGCCGAACACCCTTCCGGCACCGTCTTTTTCGACAAGTGTATTTCTCGCCATACCGCCTACCCGGAGAGATGGAAATTGCCGGAGGTGCCGTAGATGGCCAGCGAGACCAGCAGGGTCACCGTCACCACCGCCACCAGCGAGGTACGCACCGCGTTACCGACCGCGATGCCGACACCGACCGGTCCGCCGGTCGCGTGGTAGCCGTAATAGGTGTGAATCATCATGACCGCCAACGCCATGACGATCGCTTGCACGAACGACCACAGAATGTCGCTGGGAATCAGGAAGGTCGAGAAGTAGTGGTCGTACACACCGGCCGACTGCCCGTAGATCACCACGGTCGCAAAACGACTCGCGACGAACGAGGCGATCACCGCCAGCGCGTACAGCGGGACGATCGCGATCATCCCGGCCAGCACCCGGGTGCCGACCAGGAACGGCACCGGGCGGATCGCCATCGACTCGAGTGCGTCGATCTCCTCCGCGACGCGCATCGCGCCCAGCTGTGCGGTCGCGCCCGCGCCGATGGTGGCCGCCAGACCGATACCCGAAATCACCGGCGCCGCAATGCGAACATTGAGGAAGGCGGCGAAGAATCCGGTCAGCGCCTCGACGCCGATATTGCCCAGTGAGCTGTAGCCCTGCACCGCGATGGTGCCGCCGGCGAACAGCGTCAGGAAGCCCACGATGACGACCGTGCCGCCGATGACGGCCAATGCGCCCGTGCCCATGCTGATTTCGGCGATCAACCGGATGGTTTCGGTGCGATAGCTGACCAGCGCCTTGGGCACCGCGCGCAGCGATTCGGCATAGAACAGCGCATGGCGTCCGACATTGTCGAGCGAGTCGGACATGCGGCGCACTCGTCGAACAGTACGCGGGAAGCGGGCGTGGATCACGAAGGCCATGAGGTCACCTCACCGTGAACTTGATACCGACCGCGGTGACCACCACGTTCAACACGAAAAGGACCATGAAGGAGAACACCACCGTCTGATTCACCGCGTCACCGACGCTCTTGGGCCCGCCGCGCACGTTCAGGCCCAGATAGCAGGCCATCAGCCCGGCCGCCAGGCCGAACAATGTCGCCTTGACCTCCGCGATGACCAGTTCGGGCAGGTGCGTCAGCAGGGTGATCCCGTTGACGAACGCGCCCGGATTCACGCCTTGCAGGAAGACCGAGAACAGGAAGCCACCGCCGATGCCGATCAGGCAGACCAGGCCGTTCAGCAGCGCCGCGACGAACATCGAGGCCAGCACGCGCGGGACGACGAGTCGGTGGATGGGGTCGATGCCCAGCACCTTCATCGCGTCGATCTCCTCGCGAATGGTGCGCGCGCCCAGATCCGCGCAGATCGCGGTGGCGCCCGCGCCCGCGACGATCAGCACCGTCACGATCGGGCCGACCTGGGTGACGGTGCCGAATGCGGCGCCGGCGCCGGACAGGTCGGCCGCGCCGATCTCGCGCAGCAGGATGTTGAGCGTGAAACTCACCAGCACGGTGAACGGGATGGCGACCAGCAGGGTCGGCAGGATCGAAACTCGCGCGATGAACCACGCCTGGTCGACGAATTCACGACGCTGAAAGGGCGGCCGCACGGTTGCCTTGGCCACCGCAGCGGTGAGTTCGAAGAACCCGCCGACCGCTCGCAACGGCACGGCAAGAACCTCGTTCATTCCCGATTCCCTCCTTGCCATGCCATGCACGTCGAGCTTGTGACGGCGGTCTCAACCGGCCGTCGGTCTGGAAGATTAGAACACGTTCACTCTGTTGTCGAGCACCGTTTGGCGATATTGAACTGCTCTTTCCTACCGAACGGTGATCGGAAGTTAGAACTTGTTCATACGGCGTAAGGAGAAACTGTGTGAGTCGCCCCACACCGTCGATCCTCATGTCTACCAACTGGTGGACCGGTGATCAACAACGTGGTCGGTAGCTGTTCGCCACTAGCCGAGTTCGTGCAACGATGACGCCGAAAACGTACGCCCCGCCGGGCGTTCGGCAAAATATCCACCGAGCGTGTCGGCCAGATCCTCGGGCGACCATTCCGCACCCGCCGCATCGAAACGCCGTTCGACTTCCGGCGCCGCCATCAGTGCGACCATCGGGCCGTAGACGACGAATACCTGGCCGTTCACCGCGTCCGCGGCGGGCGAGGCGAGATAGGCGACCAATCGTCCGACGTGATCGGGCGAGAGCGGATCGATGCCGTCCTCGGGCGCATCGGAGAAGACCTTCTCGGTCATCGATGTGCGCGCGCGGGGGCAGATCGCGTTGGCGCGCACGCCGTATCGCTCCAGGCCGCGGGCCGCGGACAAGGTCAGCGCCGTGATTCCGGCCTTGGCGGCGCCGTAGTTCGGCTGCCCGGCCGGGCCGAGCAGACCCGCCTCGGACGAGGTGTTGATCAAACGGCCGTAGATCGGCGCACCGGCTGCCTTGGATTTGCCGCGCCAGTATGCGGCGGCATTGCGGGACAACAGGAAATGTCCGCGCAGATGAACAGCCAGAACCGAATCCCAGTCGTCATCGGTGAGATTGAAAAGCATTCCGTCACGGACAATTCCGGCGTTGTTCACCACGATGTCGACACTGCCGAACGTCTCGTCCGCAGTGCTTATCAAGGCATCGGCGGTGGCACGATCGGCAATACTCCCGGCGACGAATTCAGCCTTGGCGCCCAGCGCGCGAAT
The DNA here is from genome assembly GCF_000308615.1 of Nocardia jiangxiensis NBRC 101359. Taxonomy (GTDB): domain Bacteria; phylum Actinomycetota; class Actinomycetes; order Mycobacteriales; family Mycobacteriaceae; genus Nocardia; species Nocardia jiangxiensis. The sequence continues at coordinate 84,586 of NZ_BAGB01000009.1, read as the reverse complement.
ATCGGCGAGGGTGGCCGACACAGCGTCGTTCTCGACAAGATCATTGACGACGATCGACGCTCCGGCAGCGGCCAGGGCGAGCGCATCCGCCCGCCCCAGCCCGGCACCGGCGCCCGTCACAATGGCCACCCGTCCGGACAAGCTGATTTCAGATTCGCTCACACGGTGACTCTAGAACGTGTTCCAGTTAACGGCAAGCATCGGTTCAGACGAGCTTCAACGCCGCCTTCGGGCACTGCGCGACCGCCGTCTTCACGTCGTCGAGCTGGTCGTCCGGCACATCGCCCGAGGTGACGTGCAGGTTGTCCTCGTCATCGAGTTCGAACACGTCGGGGGCGTATCCGACACAGATGCCGTTGGCCTCGCACTGGTCGAAATCCACACTGACCTTCATTTGACAACTCCTTTGTCACTGATAGCACGAGCCTACAAGCCCACCTCGGCCAACGAGGCGGAAGCGGCCCGGTTTCGGGTCCATACTGGAACATGTTTCAGTAGTTGTGCAATGATCGGGACAACCGCCCAGTCCATGTCGGCTGGCTATCGAACGAGCCGGCTACCCAGAGGAACGACGAGGTTACCGCCATGCGGATTGCGTATACCCCGCAGCAGGAACAGCTACGCGCGGAATTGCGCGATTATTTCGCCACGCTGATCACCCCGGAGCGGCGCGAGGCACTGTCCTCGCAGACCGGCGAATACGGTCAGGGCAACGTCTACCGCGAGGTGGTCCAGCAGATGGGTCACGACGGCTGGCTCACGCTGAGCTGGCCGAAGGAGTACGGCGGCCAGGACCGCTCCACGATGGACCAGCTGATCTTCACCGACGAGGCCGCCATCGCCGGCGCACCTGTGCCGTTCCTGACCATCAACTCGGTCGCGCCGACGATCATGCACTACGGCACCGAGGAGCAGAAGAAATTCTTCCTGCCCAAGATCGCCGCAGGTGAGCTGCACTTCTCCATCGGCTACTCCGAACCGGGCGCGGGCACCGACCTGGCCTCGCTGCGCACCAGCGCGGTGCGCGACGGCGACGACTGGATCGTCAACGGGCAGAAGATGTGGACGAGCCTGATCCAGTACGCCGACTACGTCTGGCTGGCCGCGCGCACCGATCCGAATGCCAAGAAGCACAAGGGCATCAGCATGTTCATCATGCCGACCACCGCCGAGGGCTTCTCCTGGACGCCGGTGCACACGATGGCCGGTCCGGACACCAGCGCCACCTACTACCAGGACGTCCGCATCCCGCACACCAGCATGGTGGGCCCGGAGAACGGCGGCTGGTCACTGGTCACCAACCAGCTCAACCACGAGCGCGTCGCGCTGACCTCGGCCGCCTCCCTGCAGTTGGCGCTGGCCCAGACCGTCGATTGGGCCAAGAACAACAAGGACTCCAACGGCGGTCGCGTGATCGACAGCGAATGGGTGCAGCTGAATCTGGCCCGGGTGCATGCGAAGGTCGAATACCTCAAGTTGCTGAACTGGGAAATCGCGTCCGGTGCGGACGCGGGCGGCGACTCCGCGCCCAAGCCGTGGAACGCCTCCACCTGCAAGGTGCTCGGCACCGAACTGGCCACCGAGGCGTACCGCACGCTGATGGAAGTGCTCGGCCCGCAGGCCTATCTGCGCCAGGGTTCGGCCGGCGCGCAGCTGCTCGGCCGCCTCGAACGCATGCATCGCGCCTGCCTGATCCTCACCTTCGGCGGCGGCACCAACGAGGTGCAGCGCGACATCATCGCCATGACCGCCCTGAAGCAGCCCGCCGCTGCGCGCTGAATGGAAAGCTAGGAAACACAATGGATTTCACCCTCACCGAAGCGCAGCAGGATCTGGCCCGGCTCACCGCCGAGGTGACCGGCAAACTGGTCACCGCCGATCGGCTGCGCGAACTGGACGCCGATTCGGACGTCGTGCGGTTCGACGAACCGCTGTGGAACTCGCTGGCCGAGACCGGCGTGCTGGCCGCGGCGCTGCCGGAGTCCGTGAGCGGCGGCGGTTTCGGCATCCTGGAGCAGACCGCCGTCCTGCGTGAACTCGGGCGTTCGGTGGCGCCGGTGCCGTACCTGTGGTCGATCGTGCTGGGCGCGGGGGCGCTGGCGGAGTTCGGCTCCGAGTCCCAGCGCACACTGGCGGCCGAAGCCGCCTCGGGCGCGAAGATTCTCACCGTCGCGCTGAGCGAGGAGCGCAACTGGGAGCCGGCCAAGCCGGTAACCACCGCCGCACAGGAAGGCGCCGGCTGGCGGATCACCGGACTGAAGATCACCGTGCCGTTCGCGCGGCAGGCGTCACGAATTCTGGTGCCCGCCACGGTCTCCGGACAGGCAGCGGTCTTCCTGGTCGATCCGGCCGACGCTTCGGTGCGGATCACCGATCAGATCATCACCGACCGCACGCCCGAGGCCGAGATCGAATTCTCCGGCACCCCGGCGGAATTGGTCGGCACCGTCGAACAGGGCGCGCAAATCCTGGACTGGCTGCTGCACCGGGCCTGGCTGGGCCTGTCCGCGCACCAGCTGGGTGTGGTGGAGAAGGGGCTCGAGCTGGTCGCCGACTACGCCCGCGAACGCGAGCAGTTCAACCGCAAGATCGGCGGCTTCCAGGCCGTGGCACAGCGTCTGGCGGACAGCTACATCGACGTCCAGGGCATCCGCCTGGCCGTCCAGCAGGCCGCTTGGTGCCTGTCCGAGAACCTGCCCGCCGCCGCGGAGATCCACACCGCGAAGTTCTGGGCCGCCGAGGCCGGGCACCGCGTGTCGCACACCGTCGTACACGTCCACGGCGGCGTCGGCATCGACCGCGACCACATCGTCAACCAGTTCTTCACCGCCGCCAAGCACAACGAATTCGCGCTCGGCGGCGCCACCGACCACCTCCGCGCCCTCGGCGCGCAGCTGGCCGAATCCCACTGACGCGCAACCTCTCTCGCCGTCGGTCGAAACGCCCGCGCCGCCCCCGCGGCGCGGGCGTTGTCGTGTCTGCGTCAGACCAGGGCCCGGTTCGACTCCGCACTGGCCCGCAACACATACTCGGCCGCTTCCTCGGACAGGCACGCTCGTTCGTCGACTGCGGCACCTTCCCGACTCCCGCCGCTTCGGCACGCGTGCGCAGGGCATCCGATTCATCAGGCGGCGCGACACCGGGGCTTTCCACTTCTTCACAGATACCGATCGCGCCGGATGACACCGCCAGCTTTCGCCTTCCGATCGGTTACGCCTCGGACTCGGCGAGGTTGTCGAGCGTTTCGACGATGTCGGCGGGAAGCTCGACCGAGCCTGCGGCGAGGTTTTCGTCGAGGTGGGACGGATTGGAGGTGCCGGGGATCAGGAGGGTGTGGGTGTAGTGGGCCAGTTGCCAGGCAAGGCCGATCTGGGCGGGCGTCGCGTCGAGGGCGGTGGCCGCGGACAGGACGGACGGGTGTTCGGTGACCTTGGGCAGGCCGGGGAAGGCCGAGCCGAGGGGGAAGTACGGAACCCAGGCGATGTCGTTGGCGCGGCACAGCTCCAGAACCGGTTCGGCGGAGCGGTTCAGCAGGCTGTAGAGGTTCTGCACGCAGACGATTCCGGCGGGTAACGCCTGACGCAGCTGTTCGGCCGAGACGTGGCTCAGGCCGATTCCCGCGATCTTGCCCTCGTCTCGCAGAGCGGTCAGCTCGGCGAGCTGATCGTCCAGATCCACGATCTGATCGCCCTCGGCGACGATGCCGGGCGGGACGTCGGCGCGGCGCATATTGACCACGCCGAGCGAATCCACGCCCAGCGCAACCAGATTGGCCTCCACCTGCGCACGCAGTTGCTCCGGCCGCTGCGCCGCGAGCAGCCGGACGTCCGCGTCGTAGACCGCGCCCACCTTGGTCGCCAACACCAGATCCGCCGGATACGGCGACAACGCCGCGCGGATCAGCTCATTGCATGCCCCGGCTCCGTAGAACTGTGCGGTGTCGATGTGGTTCACGCCCAGCTCGACGGCCCGCCGGAGGATATCGATACCGGCCCGCCGGTCGTATTCGCGACCATCGTGATCAGTCAATTGCATTGCGCCGTAACCGATCCGAGCGACGTTGCGCGGGCCGAGCGATGCGGTGCCGCCGGGGGCGGTGAATTCGGATTGGACTGCCATCTGCATGATCCTGTTCTGAGTGGGATAGTGGAATCGACGGCTATACGGAGGACCCTCCGCATAGTTCGAGCGTAGCAGAAACGGAGGGGCCTCCGCTTGGTGAACAGAAACCGAGCCCCGCGCGCCGACGCGCATCGCAATCGAGAGCGCCTGCTCGAGGTCGCGAAAACCGCGTTCGCCGAGGGCGACAAGGTGTCCCTGGAATCGATCGCCCGCGCGGCCGGAGTCGGCATAGGCACGCTCTACCGGCACTTCCCGACCCGCGAGGATCTGATCGAGGCCGTCTACCGGGCTGAACGCCGACGCCTGTGCGAGGCCGCCGACGACCTGGTCACCGGCCCCGACGCCGCGGCGGCACTACGCAGCTGGATGGACCGCTTCGGCGACTACATCTCCGCTAAACGCGAGATGGCCGAGACCCTGCGCGCCATCATCGCCTCCGGCGCGATCACCGCGGAGGAGGCCCGCGCCGAATTGTCCACAGCCGTCCAGAAACTCATCGACGCGGGCGCATCCCAGGGCACCCTGCGCCCGGACGTCCCCGCACAGGACGTGGTCGCCAGCCTGCTCGGGATCTTCCTGGCCTGCGGCGCACCCCAACAACGCGAACAGGCGGACCGAATGATGGACCTGTTGATGGACGCCCTACGCGTCGATCGCCGCGACATCCGATGAATTCGGTCCCCGCGCCCCGTCGACATAGGTGACAACCAGAGGACTGTGCGCGAGAGGACCGATATGGCCAGCAAGATGATCTTCGTGAATCTCCCGGTCGACGATCTGGAACGGTCCAAGAGCTTCTACGCGGCACTCGGTTGGACGGTGAATCAGGAGTTCACCGATGACAACGCCGCCTGCGTGGTGATCGACGACAACATCTGCCTGATGTTGCTGATCAAACCGTTTTTCGAGACCTTCACCCGCCGGCCCCTGGCCGAGACGACCGCCTCGGTCGGATCCATCTACGCGCTGGCCCTGGGCAGCGCGCAGGAGGTCGACGACCTCACCGGCGCGGCCCTGCGCGCCGGGGCCGCCGAGGAGGTCAACGTGGACAAGCGCGCCCAGGAACGCGAGGTCGGCATGTACGGGCGGACCTTCGCCGACCCGGACGGCCATCAGTGGGAACCGTTCTGCATGGCCGTCCCGGGCGCGTGATCCGGCCTACACCCGCAACTCCGGTGCCAGTCCGAACAGCGGGAACAACCGCTCGGTGTCGAGGAAGAAGTTAAGCCCGCCGATACCGTCACCGTCGAGTTCCAGGATGACGACCGCCCACGGCTCGAGCACACCCGGCCGCTGCCCCGGCTTGTACTGACCGAACGCGGGCAGGCCGTTGGCTCCCTCGAGCGGGATCAGGCGGGAACCGTTGCAGGCCGAGGGGCCCGGACCGAGCATGAACTCCGCGATGTTGCCAGGGCCCGAGACCCACAGCTCGATCGGCGGCATCGACAGCGCCACATCCTTTTTCAGCAGGGAGGTCAGCGCGTCCATGTCGTACGCCTCGAATGCGCGGACGAAGCCGTCGACGAGTTGGCGTTGTTTCTCGTCGGACTCGTCGTAGCCGTCACCGGAGTCCGGCTGCACCTTGGACATGGTCGCGCGGGCCCGCTGTAGCGCGCTGTTGACCGAGGCCGGTGACATGGTGAGCATGTCGGCGGTCTCGTTGGCGGAGAATCGCAACACCTCACGCATGATCAGGATCGCGCGCTGGGTGGCCGGAAGGTGTTGCACCGCAGCCACGAACGCCAGCCGCAACGAATCCTTGGCGGTGGCATGTTCGGCCGGATCAGCGCCGAAGGCCAGGCCGTTGGGGATGGGCTCGATCCAGACGTAGTCCGGCTGCGGCGGCGGAATCGGACTGCTGGGACTCGACGGGCCGTTCAGGTCCATCGGCCGGGCGCGGCGCTGCGGACCGTCGAGCATGTCCAGGCAGACATTGGTGGTGATCTTGTACAGCCACGACCGGACGCTGGCCCGTCCCTCGAACGAGTCGTATGACTTCCATGCCCGGGTGAATGCCTCCTGAACGGCGTCCTCGGCCTCGAACGAGGACCCCAACATCCGGTAGGCGTAAGCGCACAGCTCCCGCCGATACCCCTCGAACTGCTGCAGCACCTCATCGATGGCGCCGGTGGAACGCGTCTGGTTCATGCCCGACCCCGCTAGCGCTCGGCTGTGAATCTGATTCGATGGCTCATGTCACACACTCTGGCACAGGCCACCGACAAGTAAACACCCCCGAATCCGGGGCAGCGCCGATTCAAACGTGATCCGCCTCACTTCCGCATCGCGGAAATTCGCACTTCGACCGGGCGAGGCGATTCTGCGAACCTGGAGCGAGTCCACGACCAGGACGGTCTAGGAATCCGACCGCGAGGTGCCGTGCGCGGCAAAGGATTGCCGATCCCCCGCCCAGCCCGCGGCGACGATCTTCTCCAGTTCGGCCCGATCCTCGGCGTCGAGTTCGATCGCCGCCGCCGCGACGTTCTCGATGATCCGCGCCGCCCGGCGGCTGCCCGGAATCGGCACCACATCGGGCCCCTGCGCCAGCAGCCAGGCCAGGGCCAGCTGTCCGGGCGTGATCCCCAGCCGTTCCGCGAGCGCGCGCAACGCCGCCACCTGCGTCAGATTGTTCGCCAGATTCTCCCCGGAGAATCGCGGATCGTTGCGCCGGAAGTCGCTGGCGGCGACGGTGTCGGAAGTCAGTGTCGCGGTGAGCAATCCGCGACCGAGCGGACTGTAGGGCACCAGCCCGACACCCAGTTCACGCGCGGCGGGCACCACATCGTTCTCCGGTTCGCGCCACAACATCGACCATTCGAACTGCACCGCCGCGATCGGATGCACCGCGGCCGCCTGCGCGAGCTGCTCCGGGTTCACCTCGGACACACCCAGATGCCGCACCTTGCCCGCGCCCACCAGATCGGCCATGGCGCCGACGGTTTCGGCGATCGGCACCTGCGGATCGACCCGGTGCAGGTAGTACAGATCGATCACCTCGCGCCCGAGCCGAGCCAGCGAGGCATCGCAATATTCGCGCACCCGTTCGGGTTTCGCGTCCAGATGCACACCGTTCTCACCGCGCACGATGCCGAATTTCGTCGCCACCCGGACATCCGGCCCCGCATCGCGCAGCGCCCGCGCCAGCAGTCGCTCGTTGTGTCCGCCGCCGTAACTCTGCGCGGTATCGAAAAGCGTTGTCCCGGAATCGATCGCCGTGTGCACGGACGCCACCGACTCGTCGTCGTCCACCGTGCCGTAACCCTGGGAGAACCCCATACAACCCAGACCGATCGCGGAGACGACCGGTCCGGAACTACCGAGAGTGCGTTGCTGCATGCCCCCATCGTCGCCGGACGACCCGCGGCGCACCAATAGAGTTTCCGATCCGATCCATCGGCATTCCGATGGATCGGATCGCTCACGCCTGCAAGGGAACTACTTCGTCGCGGGAGCGTGCGCTTCCTCGTCGGCCGGGCGCGCCTCGGCCTGCGCGTGCGCCCACTTGTAGTCGGGCTTGCCCGCGGGCGAACGCTTGATCTCGTCCACGAACCACAGGCTGCGCGGCAGCTTGTAGGACGAGATCTCCTGCGCGAGAACCGGACGCAGCTCCTCCAGCGTGGGCCGCGCCGCACCGCGACACTGCACCACCGCGGCCACCCGATGACCCCAGCGCTCGTCCGGAACGCCGATCACCAACGCGTCGAAGACCTCCGGATGGCACTTGAGCGCACCCTCGACCTCTTCGGGGTAGATCTTCTCGCCGCCACTGTTGATGCTGACCGAACCGCGGCCGAGCATGGTGACGCTGCCGTCCTCCTCCACGCGGGCGAAGTCGCCGGGGATGGAGTAGCGAGTTCCGTTGAACTCCTTGAACGTCGCCGCGGTCTTGACCGGGTCGTTGTAGTAGCCGAGCGGGATGTGGCCCTTGCGCGCGAGGATGCCGACCTGGCCGGATCCGGGCGCCACCGGGTTGCCGTCGTCGTCGAGAACCTCTGTGGCCGAATCGATCTTCACCCGCGGGCCGCCGGTGTGGGTGGCGCCCTTGGCCGCCACGGACAGTCCGCCGAAGCCGGTCTCCGACGACCCGATCGAATCGGTGATCATCGTGGTCGGCAGGTGCTCCATGAACTTGTCCTTCAGCGCCGGCGAGAACAGCGCCGCACTGCTGGCCATCGCCCACAGGTTCGAATGCTGGTAGGACTCACCGGTTTCCGGGTGGCCCGCCTCGAGCGCGTCGAGCATCGGGCGCGCCATCGCGTCGCCGGTGATGAAGATGAGGTTCACGTTGTGGCGATCGATGGCCTGCCACACGCCGTGCCCGTTGAACTCCGGGAGCATGATGGCCTTGCCGCCGTCGAACAGGCTGTGGAAGGTCGCCGCCTGCGAACCGCCGTGGATCATCGGCGGAATCGGGTAGCGCACCATCTGCGGACCGCCGGCACCGTTCTTGGCCTGCTGCCACTCGTCCTCGATGTACTCGCCGGTGACGAAGTTGATGCCGCCGCCCAGCACCCGCCACCAGTCCTCCTGACGCCACATCACGCCCTTGGGCATGCCGGTGGTGCCGCCGGTGTAGATCATGAAGATGTCGTCGGGCGAACGGTCGCCGAAGTCCCGCTCGCCGTGCGAGGAGGCAAGGGCCGCTTCGTATTCCACCGAATCCGTGGCGAGGGGGTACTCGTCCTCGGTACCATCGTTCACCACCAGGACGGCCTTCAGCTTCGGGGTGTTCGGCCGCACCGCACTCACCCGATCCGTGTAGCGGCGCTCGTGGATGAGCGCGACCATGTCGGAGTTGTCGAAGATGTACTGGAGCTCGTTCTCGACGTACCGGAAGTTGACGTTGACCATGACCGCCCGCGCCTTGAACACCGCCACCATGGCCTCGACGGCCTCGATGGTGTTGCGCGAGTAGATGCCGACCTTGTCGCCCGGTTGCACACCCTGCTCCAGCAGATGATGCGCCAGCCGGTTGGCCCGATCCTCCAACTCGGCATAGGTCACCGAGCGGGTGTCATCGGCCAGCGCGACGCGCTCCGGCACGAGGTCGATTGTGTGTTCGACAAGGTCCGCTATGTTATGGCTCACACGACAAAAATAGAACGTGTTCCTAAGCCTGACAAGACTTGATTTACGGGGTTTACTAATTCACGCTCCGCGCGGTCCGGACCCGCCACCCAGCGCCGACGAGCCCACCCGGACATTTCGGGCGGGCTCCGCCGATCGGCCCGGCCGAACCTCGTGTTCACCTCGAGATCCGGCCACTCACCGGAGATCTACCCCTGCACCAGAGGCGCCAGTCTGGCCAGTTGCTCGGTGTCGCGCGCCGACACCAGCAGCATGTCCACCCCGGCCTTCTCCCACACCTGCAACTGACTGCGGACCTGCGTCTCGTCGCCGACGATCATGGTGTCCAGGATCAGCTCGTCCGGCACCACCGCGGCGGCCTCCTGCTTGCGCCCGGACCGGAACAGCCTGGTGATCTCGTCGACCTCGTTGCCGTACCCCATCCGGCGGTAGACCTGGGCGTGGAAATTCAGTTCCTCCGCACCCATACCGCCGATGTACAGCGCCATCACCGGTTTGATCCGGTCGATCTCCGCACGCGCGTCGTCGGTGACGACGACCTGGCAACTCGCGGCGATCTCGAAGTCCTCCCGCGAGCGCCGCGCGCCCGGCCGGGCGAACCCCTCCTCGAGCCACTCGTCGTACATTCCGGCCAGTCGCGGGGTGTAGTAGATGGCCAGCCAGCCGTCGGCGATCTCCGCGGTCAGCGCCACATTCTTGGGCCCTTCCGCACCCAGCCAGATCGGCAGATCCGCCCGCAGCGGATGGGTGATGGGCTTGAGCGGCTTACCCAGCCCGGTCGCGCCGGGACCGTTGTAGGGCAGCGGGTAATGCGCTCCGTCGCTGGTCACCTTGGCTTCGCGCGCGAGCACCTGCCGGACGATCCCGACGTATTCGCGGGTGCGCGCCAGCGGTTTGGCGAAGGGCTGTCCGTACCAGCCCTCGACCACCTGCGGACCCGACACGCCCAGGCCCAGAATGTGCCGTCCGCCGCTGAGATGATCCATGGTCAGCGCGGCCATCGCGGTCGCGGTCGGGGTGCGCGCGGACATCTGCACCACCGAGGTGCCCAACCGCACCCGCTGCGTGGCCGCACCCCACCAGGCCAGCGGCGTGAACGCGTCCGAACCCCACGACTCGGCGGTGAACACCGCGTCGAATCCGACCTCCTCGGCAGCGGTGACCACCTGTGCCGCATTGACCGGCGGGCTCGCGCCCCAATATCCGAGCTGTAACCCGAATCGCATGACTCCTCCTTCTCGGCGCTACTCTTGTCACCAGAATAAGAACCTGTTCTACTCGATATCGTGACTCAGGGAAACACCATGACCGGCACAATTGCGAAAGGAAGCGGTCCGGAAACGGAACCTGCTCCCGAAGTACTGGCCGCAGAGCTGCGGATGAAGTTCGACTACACCCGATCGGTCGGCCCGACCATCGGGCGATTCCTGACCGGACTTCGCGAGGGTCGCGTCGTCGGCGTACGCGGCTCCGACGGCCGGGTGATCGTCCCGCCGGCCGAATACGATCCGGTGACCGCCGAGCCGTTGACGGATTTCGTCGACGTCGCCGATGTCGGCACGGTGCAGAGCTGGTCCTGGGTGGCCGAGCCGCTGCCGGGCCAGCCGTTCGATCGCCCCTTCGCCTGGGCGCTGATCAAGCTGGACGGAGCCGACACCGCACTGCTGCACGCGGTCGACGTCGCCTCCCCCGAGCAGATCCACACCGGCCTGCGGGTCCGGGTGCGCTGGGCCGCCGAACGCACCGGCGACATCCACGACATCGCCGCCTTCGAACCCGGTGACACCTCCGCCGCGCCCGCCGCATCCGCCGCGGCCGACGAGCCGGTGACCGGCATCGTCACCCCGATCGACCTGCGCTACAAGCACACTGCCTCGCCGCAGGAGACGGTGTTCCTGAAGGCGATCGCCGAGGGCCGCCTGCTGGGCGCCCGCGCCGGCGACGGCAAGGTGTACTTCCCGCCGCGCGGCGCGGATCCGCGCACCGGCGAGCCCACCGAGGACTACGTCGAACTGGCCGACAACGGCATCGTGACCACGTTCTGCATCGTGAACGTGCCGTTCCAGGGCCAGCGCATCAAACCGCCGTACGTGGCCGCCTACGTGCTGCTCGACGGCAGCGACATCCCGTTCCTGCACCTGGTGCTCGGCTGCGACCCCGCCGAGGTGCGCATGGGCATGCGGGTCAAGGCGGTGTGGAAACCCCGCGAGGAGTGGACCTACGACGGTCTGGACAACGTCTCCCACTTCGAGCCCAGCGGCGAACCCGACGCCGACTACGAGACCTTCGCGCAGCATCTCTAGGAGAACCCTTGAGCGACAACACGAACGACATCGCGGTGGTGGGATTCGCCCACGCCCCGCATGTCCGGGAGACCTACGGCACCACCAACGGTGTCGAAATGCTCATCCCCTGCTTCCGGACCCTGTACGACAAGCTCGGCATCGGCGTGTCCGATATCGACTTCTGGTGCTCAGGGTCCTCGGATTACCTTGCCGGACGCGCATTCTCGTTCATCTCGGCGATCGACTCGATCGGCGCGGTGCCGCCGATCAACGAATCGCACGTGGAGATGGACGCGGCCTGGGCGCTCTACGAGGCGTACGTGAAACTCCGCTCCGGACAGGTGGATACGGCACTGGTGTACGGCTTCGGCAAGCCGTCGGCCGGCACCCTGCGTCAGGTGCTGACGCTGCAGACCGACCCGTATCTGGTCGGCCCGCTGTGGCCGGACGCGGTCTCGATGGCCGGGCTGGCGGCCCGCGCGGGACTGGACGCGGGACGGTGGACCGAGCGCGACATGGCCGCGGTGAACGCCGCCGACGACGCGGAGATCGACAAGCGCCTGGCCGCGCCGTTCGTCGCGGATCCGTTCCGCGAGCACGACATCGCGCCGATCACCGACGGCGCAGCGGCCATCGTGCTGGCCTCCGGGGATCGCGCCCGCGAACTCTGCGAGCGTCCCGCCTGGCTGACCGGCATCGCCCACCGCATCGACACCCCGATGCTGGGTGCGCGCGATCTGAGCACCTCCCCCTCGACCACCGCGGCGGCGAAGGCGGCCCTGGGCGGCAACTCCGCCGAATTCGATGTGGCCGAACTGCATGCGCAGTACAGCCACGAACAGCTGATCCTGAAGCAGGCCATCGGACTGGGCGACAAGACCCGGATCAACCCGTCCGGCGGTGCGCTGTCCGGCAATCCGATGTTCTCCGCCGGACTCGAGCGGATCGGTTACGCGGCAACCGCAATCATCAACGGCACCGCCGATCGCACGCTGGCACACGCCTCGAGCGGCCCCGCCCTGCAGCAGAACCTTGTCGCCACCCTGGAGGCCAAATGAGTTCCCCCGCCGCGGTGCTCGGCACCGGACAGACCCATCATGTGACGAAACGCTCCGACGTATCGATGTCGGGCATGTGCCGTGAGGCCATCGATCGCGCGCTCGAGGACGCCGGTGTGACCATGGCCGAGATCGACGCGGTCGTCATCGGCAAGGCGCCGGACCTGTTCGAGGGTTCGATGATGCCCGAGCTGTTCATGGCGGATGCCTTGGGCGCCACCGGGAAACCGCTGCTGCGCGTGCACACCGCGGGTTCGGTGGGCGGCTCGACCGCCATCGTCGCGGTGAACCACGTCCAGGCCGGTGTGCACGGCAAGGTGCTCGCGGTGGCGTGGGAGAAGCAGTCCGAATCCAATGCCATGTGGGCGCTGTCGAATCCGGTTCCGTTCACCAAGCCCGTCGGCGCCGGTGCGGGTGGCTATTTCGCGCCGCACGTGCGCGCCTACATCCGCAGGGCCAACGCGCCCTTGCACATCGGCGCGATGGTCGCCGTGAAGGACCGGCTGAACGGATCCCGCAACCCGCTGGCCCATCTGCAGCAGGCCGACATCACCCTGGAGAAGGTGCTGGGCTCCCAGATGCTCTGGGACCCCATCCGTTTCGACGAGACCTGCCCGTCCTCCGACGGCGCGTGCGCGATCGTCTTCGGTGACGAGACCTCCGCCCGCGCGGCCGAGGCGTCGGGCAAGAAGGTGGCGTGGGTGCACGGCACCGCGATGCGCACCGAGCCGCTGGCCTACTCCGGCCGTGATCAGGTGAGCCCGCAGGCCGGTAAGGACGCCTCGGCCGCGCTGTGGAAGCAGGCCGGGATCACCAACCCGGTCGAGGAGATCGACGCCGCCGAGATCTACGTGCCGTTCTCCTGGTTCGAGCCGATGTGGCTGGAGAACCTCGGCTTCGCCCCCGAGGGCGAGGGCTGGAAGCTGACCGACGCCGGGGAGACCCGCATCGGCGGCAAGCTGCCGGTCAACCCGTCCGGCGGCGTGCTCAGCTCCAACCCGATCGGCGCGTCGGGCATGATCCGCTTCGCCGAATCTGCCAAGCAGGTGATGGGCCGCGCGGGTGACTACCAGGTGGAGAACGCCCGCAAGGCGTTCGGCCACGCGTACGGCGGTGGGTCGCAGTACTTCTCGATGTGGGTGGTCGGGAGCGAGCAGCCGTGAAATTCACCGTCGGAATCGCGATGAGCCCGCTCGAGCAGCTGCCCGAGCTCGCGAAAACGGCCGAGGAGTGCGGGTTTTCGAGCATCGCGCTGCCGGATTCGCTGTTCTACATGCAATCCCAGTCGGAGAAGTATCCGTACACCCCCGACGGCAACCGCTTCTGGGGCCCGGACACGCCGTGGGTGGATCCGCTGATCGGCGCGACGGCGATGGCCGCGGTCACCGAGAAGATCCACTTCTACACCAACGTGCTCAAACTCGGTTCGCGCAATCCGCTGCTGCTGGCCCGTCAGGTGGGATCGGTGGCGGCCATGAGCGGCAACCGATTCGGCTTCGGCGTCGGGATCGGCTGGGCGCCCGAGGAATTCGAGTGGTGCGGGGTGCCCTATGCGCGCCGCGGCGCGCGCGTGGACGAGATGATCGACGTGATCAAGCTCGTCCTGGGTGGCGGGATGGTCGAATTCCACGGTGAGTTCTACGATTTCGACAAGCTGCAGATGAGCCCCGCGCCCACCGCACCGGTGCCGTTCTACATCGGCGGTCACACCGGTCCGGCCCTGCGCCGGGCCGCCCGGGTGGGCGACGGCTGGACCTCGGCGATGATGAAATACGACGATATCGTCAGCACCATCGCCGAACTGACCAAGCTGCGCGCCGAATACGGCCGGGCCGCGGACCCGTTCGAGATCCAGGTGGTCTGCATCGACCGCTTCGGCAAGTCGGGCTACGAGGAACTGGGCGCCGCCGGGGTCACCGACTCCATCGTGGTCCCGTGGATCTTCGACGGCCTCGGCTTCGATTCCGAACTCTCGGCCAAACAGGATTCGTTGCGCCGCTTCGCCGATCAGTACATCGAGGGGTCGAAATGAGCACGGCGGGAAGCGGGCAGGACGAACATCCTGCCCGCCGGGCCGGTCGCGCCTCGCAGTCGGCGGTCCGCGCCCGCGACAAGGAGGCCTGGCTCGACCTGTTCGCCGCGGACGGCATCGTCGAGGACCCGATCGGCCCCTCCGGCTTCGACCCCGAGGGTAAGGGTCACCGCGGCCGGGACGCGATTTCGGCGTTCTGGGACAAGGCGATCGCCGCGACGGAGTCCATCGAGTTCGTCTTCGGCGACTCCTTCGCCTGCGGTAACGAGGTGGCCTACACCGGCCTCATCCGCACCCGTATGGGCGGTCAGATCATCGACGCCGAAGGCGTTTTCACGTATCGCGTAGACGACGACGGCAAGATCGCGGCCCTGCGCGCCTACTGGGAGACCGACCGCGCCATGCGCACGATCCGCCCCCAGGAGTGAAACCCCGTTCGTGACAACGGGTCTCGGTGGGGATCGAGACGAGAAGGGGCGGGCACCATCCGGTGCCCGCCCCTTCTCGCTGTCTTCTAGTAGCTGACCTCGAACTCCTTGATGCCGTTGAGCCAGCCGGAACGCAGGCGCTTCGGGTCACCGAGCTTGGAGATATCGGGCAGGTGGTCGGCGATCGCGTTGAAGATCAGATCGATCTCCAGTCGAGCCAGGTTCGCGCCGATGCAGAAGTGCGCACCGGTGCCGCCGAATGCCAAGTGCGGGTTCGGATCCCGGGTGATGTCGAAGGAGAACGGATTCTCGAACACCTCCTCGTCGAAGTTGGCCGAGCGGTACACCAGCACCACCCGCTGCCCCTTCTTGATCGTCACGCCGCCCAGTTCGGTGTCCTCTAGCGCGGTGCGCTGGAACGAGGAGACCGGGGTGGCCCAGCGGATGATCTCGTCGGCCGCGGTGGCCGGGCGTTCCTTCTTGTAGAGCTCCCACTGATCCGGGTTCTCCAGGAAGGCGACCATGCCGTGCGAGATGGCGTTGCGCGTGGTCTCGTTACCGGCCACGGCCAGCAGGATCACGAAGAAGCCGAACTCCTCCGAGGTCAGCGCCTCACCGTCGATGTCGGCGTTGACCAGTTCGGTCACGATGTCACCGGCCGGGCTGGCCTTGCGTGCCTCGGCCATCTGCCAGGCGTAGCCGAGGATCTCGGTCGAGGCGAGCAGCGGGTCGGCGGTGGACTCGGGGTCGTCGTACCCGGTCATGTCGTTGGACCACTGGAACAGTTTCATCCGGTCCTCTTGCGGCACGCCGATCAGCTCTGCGATGGCCTGCAACGGCAGCTCACAGGCCACCTGGGTGACGAAATCGCCCGCGCCGGACTTGGCAGCCGCCTCGACGATCCCCTTTGCCCGCGCGGACAGCTCGTCGCGCAGCCCGTTGACCGCACGCGGGGTGAACCCCTTCGCGATCAGCTTGCGCATCCGGGTGTGCTGCGGCGCGTCCTGGTTGAGCAGCACGAAACGCTGCATCTCGATGTTCTCGCGCTGGATGTCGTCGTTGAACCGCGGGATGGCGGTGTTTTCGTAGTTGGAGAACACGTCGCTGCGACGCGACACCTCCTTGACGTCAGCATGCTTGCTGACGACCCAGAAGCCGTCGTCCTGGAACCCACCCACCTCGGGCGACTTGGGGTTCCACCAGATCGGTGCGCTTCGGCGCAGCTCGGCCAATTCCTCGACCGGCACCCGTTCCGCCCAGATCTGCGGATCGGTCACGTCGAAGCCCTTCGGCAGGTTCGGCGCGATGCGAGTGTCAACCACCAGCTTGTCTCCTTCGACTAACTGAAACACGTTCTACCTTCATTGCAGCATAGGTGGTATCAGTAGTAAAGAAGCCAGATTCTGCTCGCATGACATCTGGAGAACTTGTTACAGTTTCCCTACGGGAGGATAGCCATGGGAACACCCGTCATCGTCGAAGCCGCGCGCACCCCGATCGGCAAGCGCAACGGCTGGCTGGCCGGTCTGCACGCCGCCGAACTACTCGGCGTCGCACAGCAGGGTGTGCTCGACAAAGCTCAGGTGGACCCCGCCCTCGTCGAACAGGTCGTCGGCGGCTGCGTCATGCAGGTCGGCGAGCAGGGTAACAATGTCACCCGCACCGCCTGGCTGCACGCCGGACTGCCGTGGCAGACCGGCGCGGTGACGATCGACAACCAGTGCGGCTCCGCACAGCAGGCCGCCGGTCTGGTCGCCGGACTCATCGCCACCGACGCCATCGAGGTCGGCCTCGCATGCGGCATCGAGTCGATGAGCCATGTTCCGCTGGGCGCCAACGTCGGCGAGAACGCCGGGCCGCGCCGCCCCGCGTCGTGGGATATCGATATGCCCAACCAGTTCGAGGCCGCGGAGCGAATTGCCAAGCGGCGCGGGCTGACTCGCGACGACGTCGAGGAATGGGGCGAGCGTTCGCAGCGCCTGGCCGCGCAGGCGTGGGCGCAGGGCCGCTTCGATCGCGAGGTGCTCACCGTCGCCGGCGCACCGCAGGTCGACAAGGAGGGCAACCTCACCGGCGAGAAGCTGGACGTCAGCCGGGATCAGGGGCTGCGCGAGACCACCCGCGAGGGTCTGGCCAAACTCAAGCCCGTCCTGGAGGGCGGCGTGCACACCGCGGGTACCTCCTCGCAGATCTCCGACGGTGCGGCCGCAGTACTGCTGATGGACGAAAATGCCGCGCGCCGAACGGGTTTGCGTCCGCGCGCCCGCATCGTGGCGCAGTGCCTGGTCGGCGGCGAGCCGGAGTTCCACCTCGACGGCCCGGTGCAAGCGTGTTCGCGACTGCTCGAGCGCAGCGGGATGAGCATCGGCGATCTGGACATCTTCGAGATCAACGAGGCTTTCGCCTCGGTGGTGCTGTCCTGGGCCTCGGTGCACAAGCCGGATCTGGACCGGGTGAACGTCAACGGCGGCGCGATCGCGATCGGACATCCGGTGGGCAGCACCGGCGCTCGTCTGATCACCACGGCCCTGCACGAGCTCGAGCGGTCGGACAAGAGCACCGCGATGGTCCTGATGTGCTGCGGCGGCGCCCTGGCCACCGGCACCATCATCGAACGGATCTGACAAACTCGACATTTCGGTCAGCAACGATCCCGGCACCTCCGCCCCGGATGCGCACCATGCCGCGCGCCGGGGCGGCGTCGTGAGTAAGGTCCTCATGTGCGTCGATGGCGCACATGCGACAGCCCTGATCACGGCCGCGCGGGACCGAACAGCGCTCTTATCAGCCGTTGTTGAATCTTCACGGCAGGATTAGCGGAACGTGGCGTACGCCACACAATCTGCAGTACAGACAGGACGATGAGATGTCAGCTATTCTCAAGCAACCGAGAGGGTGAGGCGAAGGACCCTTGCGACGGGCCAGAACCGGGTTCTACCTGCGGTTCCCGACAACCGTTGCGGTGGCCCGCAAACGCCCCCGCCACCGCCGGTTCACGAACCGGGCGTCTGGAAGCTTCAAGGAAATCGCGAATCAGGCGTAGGTTTTCAGTTACTCAGCCGCTAATATCAATGATACGTATCCGAGATAACGACTGTTAGTACAGCGAAGGGAATTGGGCGGCTCACAATGGCTGATTTCGCGGCGCGGCTGAACAAGCTGTTCGAAACCGTGCATCCCCCGGGGCGTAAGCCGCACACCAACGCCGAGGTGGCGGCTGCGCTGACGGCCTCCGGCCATCCGATCTCGAAACCGTATCTCTCACAGCTGCGGTCGGGACAGCGCACAAACCCCTCTGACGAGACGGTGGCCGCGCTGGCGAAGTTCTTCAAGGTCAAACCGGACTACTTCTTCAACGACATCTACGCGGCCAAGATCGATCACGATCTCGAGCTGCTGTCCCAGCTGCAAGGCTATGGACTGCGTCGTCTGTCGAGTAGGGCGTTCGACCTCTCCGAAGAATCGCAGAACCTCCTGACCTCCATGGCCGAGAAGCTGCGGGCGAGCGAGGGTCTGCCCGAGATCCCGCCGGACGGCACGGAATAGGAAGTACCACAAAGCGACACAGTGCGGAGTCTTGTACCCGCACTGTGTCGTTTTTGGGTCGATAACCGAAGCGGGTAGCGCTTCGGTCACAAGTGCGAGCACATACCTCGAGGTAGTGCTCCGGTCTTCAGTCGTGCGCGGACATGTGCGCACAACGGATTAGTTGATGTGATCGACACCGCCATACCGGTTGGTTCGGCGAACACCGAGCGTTTGTGACCGAACACCATAAGAATCGGTTAGTGTTCCCGTAATCACAGAAGACAAAACATGCATACCGGACTTTCGCCCCGGGTATTTCATGCACGGGGCGAAAGAGCCGGGTGTCCCGGTTCGGCATCGAATGCGCGAGCGATCGCCTGCACCCATCCACGCGGGCTCACGCCTTGCGGCGGCGCGATCCAACGCGCGTCCACAATCACATCGCCGAGCGGGTTGTGCGCCCAGCGGGCGACGAGTTCGGCGCGTTCGGCGGCCGAGCCCGGCGGCATTCCCGCGGCGGCCAGTTCGACGCCGCCGCCGGACTGCAGATACAGCGCGTCCATGATCTGCGCGACGTGGTCGGACGCCTTGAGTTGCGTCGCGGAACTGGTCTGATCGTGCGCCACGACCTCCGGGAAACGTTTGGTCATGGTGTGGTGCAGGGGCCGAATCTGCCGCAGCAGCACGCGCGCTCGCACCCACAGCTCGATGACGATCCACACCGCGCCCACCGCGATCAGCAGGCTCGCGATCTGCCAGAGCGGCCAGTACCAGCCCGGCGCCGAGGGCCGGGCGGGCAGTTCGCCGATCGCCAGCCGCCGGATCGACAGCGCGGCGAGCACGCCGACCACGATGGTGCCGAAGGTGTAGAGCGCGATACCGCGGCCCAGCGCGGTCCAGTCCAGGTTCCGCAGACCGGTCACGGCGATGAACACACAGCCCAGCAGGGTCATCACCCAGCCGAACAGCACCGACCAGGCCACCGTGAGCGCGATGGCGATCAGGCCGATGCCGTAGATCACCAGCGCGATCTGCCGCAGATTCTGCCGCGACACCACCGGCCAGGCCGCCGCGGCCACCACCGAGGTGGCGACGGTGAACAACAACCAGGCGGCGACGGTCATCCGGTCGCCGAACATCATGCCGTTGATTCCATGCGGCACCAGGTTGTCCAGTGCCAGAGCGATTTCCGGAACCGACACGGTCGCCGCGGCCGCCACCGAGGCCACCGCGACCACGATCGCCACCCGAGCGGTCGTCGCCGGTTTCACCAGCACCCGGCCCACGCGGGCACCCGCCGCCATCCAGATCAGCAGCGCAGTCAACCAGAATGTCATGCCGCTTCCCCTCGCGAATATCCCTGCGACTCAGAGTGATCGGATGTCGTACCGGCCGTCGGTGCGAGCGGCGTTCCGGGCGCGCTCATCCGAGCGCCTCGTCGAAACGCAGCACCGAGACGCCCGCGCCGCGGTTGTGGAATACGCGCAGCCGGGTCATCAACATGTTGGCGAAGGTTTCGGCTTCCCATTCGGCCTGCTCGTCCTCGCCGTCGTCGACGACCTGCTGATGTGAACGCTGGCTGAGCATGTAGGCGATGAGATCGTCGCTGGCCTCGAGGGTGACCTCGGTGGCCGTCTCACCCGGATGATCGAAGATGATGTGCCCCAACTCGTGTGCGAGGGTGTGGTCGCGGCTCGGCAGCGCCGAGGCCAGCACGATGACGTCCTTCTCCGGATAACTCCGCCGCTGACCACACACACCGGGCCCGAGCTGGGCGCTGGCGATCTCGATGGGTCGGCGGCGTTCGGCGGAGATCGCCAGGACCACCTCGTCCAGATCGGTGGCGTCGAAATCGGCGGCCACCGCGCAGACCGCGTCCACCGCGGCCGCGACGCGACGATACGAACGAGTGCTCTGTGCGCGACTCTCAGTCATGACCTCTACCCCTTATGCCCGAGGTCCGAAGAATTCCGCGCGTGCGGCGTCGATGCGCGCCTGCGCGGCCGAAGCGCTCTGGAAGCTGACCGCGCCGGACCCGGCCGCGGCCAATGTCATGGCGATCAGGCCGCCGATCACGGTCAGGACCGCAGGCTTGGGCAGATCGGAGTTCGCCGAGGTCGGACGCACATCCGGATTCGGCTGGGCCTGCGCCGCGAGCGCCGAGGGCACGGCCGGAGGCGCCGCGGGTGCTGGTGCGGCCGGAGCCGGAGCCGCCGCGGGTGCGGCGGGCAGCGCCACGGCCGGAATCGGCACCGAGGGCGCCGGGGCCCCGGGCCCCGCGGGGGCGGGCGGGATGGCCAGCGGCGCGGCGGGTGCGGCCGGGGCCGGGCCGGTTGCAACAGCAGCAGGAGCAGCGGTGAGGCGGCCGCGGCCGAACCCAGCGCCGCCGAACCGGTCAGCGCCGAACCCGTTCCGGCGAGTGCGGAACCTGTTGCGGCGGAACCGGTGCCGAGGATCGCGGCCAGCGCCGGTGCGACGGCCGAGCCGGTACCCAGCAGGGCCGCACCCGCGGCGGAACCGGTTCCGAGCAATGCCGCACCGGTCGCCGCGCCAGCGGAACCGACTGCGGCGGAACCGGTTCCGAGCAGCGTGGCCAGCAGCACGGTGGCGGCCGATCCGGTACCGGCCAGCGCAGAGCCGGTACCGGCAGCCGCCGAACCCGCTGCGGCAGAACCGGTTGCGCCGAGTCCGACACCCGCGCCGGAGGCAGCGGACCCGGTTCCGGCGAGAGCCGAACCGGTGGTGGCCGCGGCCGAGCCGACCGCCGCCGAGCCGGTACCGGCCAATGCCACGGCGGGACCCGCCGCCGCCGAACCGACCGCGGCAGAACCCGTCCCGAGCAGGCCGAGCAAACCTGCCAGACCTTCGGGACCGGCGGCCGGGGTGGGCCGCACGGGCAGGCCCGCGGTGGGGCCGGTGGCGTGCGCGGCAGCGGGGCCGGGCGTGGTGATCCGCTGCGACGGCGACTGGTGCACAGGTGAGGAGGATTGCGGCACGGGCCGCGACGCGGACGAGGGGCGTCCCGGAATCTTCAGGGGAATGCCCTGGTCGGGATCCACCGAACTACCCGGAGTCGCCGGGCTGCACCGGGGACAGGGTGGGGCAGGCTGCGCCTGGGCGGCGAATGCTCCCAGCAGCCCGTAACCGGCAGCCATGCCGGTCACTGTCAGGACGCGCAGAATGCGACCCATGGCCATGCGCTTGCCTTCCCCTCATCGTGTTCAGCGCAGATCTGTACCCGGTCGCGTGAGAAGTCCGGGAGTCGAACGATGTTGATCATCATAACTGCGGGTTGTTTGCTCGCGCAGCGGGATCATGTGAGACATCGCACTCGTTCCGATGACCTCACTTGATCTTGGAACCGTGCTGTTCCCGGTTCGGCAACGGCCCTGACAGCAGGCTGTGCCGGTGACGTGAGGGGCTCGCGCAGGTCAGCGGGCGGACCCGGTCATCGCAACTCGCACAGGAATATTCGATGCCGACGGATGTCCGGATCGTTGCCGGGGGAAGGCTCCGGCACATCGCGCGATCCGGTCC
This sequence comes from Nocardia jiangxiensis NBRC 101359, assembly GCF_000308615.1. Taxonomy (GTDB): domain Bacteria; phylum Actinomycetota; class Actinomycetes; order Mycobacteriales; family Mycobacteriaceae; genus Nocardia; species Nocardia jiangxiensis. The sequence continues at coordinate 62,508 of NZ_BAGB01000009.1, read as the reverse complement.
GCGCGGATCGTCCCGGGCCTCGCGAACCCGGGACGTAGCGCACAATTCAGGCGCCGTAGACGACCTCCGGCGGCGCCGACTGGGCAATCAGCTCGCGCACTGCCGCGCCGACCTCGGCCGGGGCCCAACGCGCGCCGCGATCGACCGGAACGCCGTGCCGCCACCCGTCGGCCAGTCCGACCTTGCCGCCCTCGACCTCGAACATCCGGCCCGTGACACCCGCCGAATCGGCGCTGCCCAGCCACACCACCAGCGGTGAGACGTTCTCCGGGGCCATCGCGTCGAAACCGTCCTCGGGCTTGGCCATCATGTCCGCGAACACCGTCTCGGTCATCCGGGTGCGCGCGGAGGGGGCGATCGCGTTGACGGTGACGCCGTAACGCCCGAATTCGGCCGAGGCGGTGATGGTCAGCGCGGCGATGCCGGCCTTGGCCGCGGCGTAGTTGCCCTGCCCGACACTGCCCTGCAGGCCCGCGCCGGAGCTGGTGTTGATGATGCGCGCGTCCACCGCGTTCCCGGCCTTGGACTCCCCGCGCCAATACTCCGCGGCGTGCCGCATGGTCGCGAAGTGGCCCTTGAGGTGCACCCGCACGACCGCGTCCCACTCCTGCTCGGACAGGTTCACCAGCATCCGGTCCCGGACGATTCCGGCGTTGTTGACCAGCACGTCCAGCCCGCCGAAGGTCTCCACGGCCTGTGTGATCAGGCGTTTCGCGCCTGCCCAGTCGGCGACGTCGTCACCGTTGACCACGGCCTTGCCGCCCAGTTCGAGGATCTCCTCCACCACGTGCGCGGCCGGGGAATCGGTGCGCGGGGTGCCGTCGAGTTCCGCGCCGATATCGTTGACCACCACATTGGCCCCGGCGGCCGCGAACGCCAGCGCATGCGCCCGGCCGAGGCCGCCACCGGCTCCGGTGACGATGACAGTGCGTCCGGCGCAGAGCTTGTCTATGTCAGCCATCTTTTCTGCTCTCATTTCCGTTGTGGTGCGGTGTATTTCAGTGCGGCGCGGCGGCCGGTTCGTTGACGGTCGCGGCATCCAGGAAGGCCGGGCGCTCACCGCCGCCGTGCGCGAGCAGCGTGCCGCCGGTGACGTAGGAGGCCAGCGGCGAGGACAGGAACAGCGCGCAACGGCCGATCTCCTCGGGCGCGGCCAGACGTCCGAGCGGCACCGTCGAGCCGACCGCGTCGATTCCGGCTTGATCGCCGTAGTGCAGATGGCTGCTCTCGGTGTGGACCATGCCCACGATCACCGAGTTGACCCGCACCTTCGGAGCCCATTCGATGGCCAGTGAGGTGACCAGACTGTCGACACCCGCCTTCGCCGCGCCGTAGGCCGCGCTGCCGGGTGAGGGGCGATGCCCGCTGACGCTGGAGACCATCACGATCGAACCGCCGTCGGCCTGCTTCTGCATGACCGCATTGGCGGCCTGCGAAACCAGCAGCGGGGCAAGCAGGTTCAGCTCGACGATCTTGGAGTGGAAGTTCTTGCTGGCGGTCGCGGCCGGTGCGAACGGCGCGCCCCCGGCGTTGTTGACCACATGATCCAGGCGGCCGTAGCGGGCCACGATCGCATCCATTAGCGCGGTGACCGCATCCCCGTCGCGCACATCGCAGGGCAGGTATTCGGCCGTGCGGCCCGAGCTCTCGACCGGCGCGTCGGCGGGACGGCGCGCACAGGTCACCACCGTCGCTCCGGCGTCCAGGAAAACCCGGCTGATCCCGGCGCCCACCCCCCGCACGCCGCCCGTCACGAGAACTACGGATCCGGAGAGGTCCACTTCTATTGCCACCGTGCTAACCTACCAAGCACTTGCTTGTTTTGCCAACGATGGGACTCGAGATGGGGATCAACCGTCACACCGAAACCGAGGGCGTCGAGGTCGTCACCGTCGACTACCCGCCGGTCAATGCCCTGCCGTCCGACGGCTGGTTCGCCCTGGCCGACGCGATCCGCGAGGCCGGGCGCAACCCGCAGACCCGGGTGGTGGTGCTGCGCGCGGAGGGCCGTGGTTTCAACGCGGGCGTCGACATCAAGGAGATGAACGCCGACTCCGGGCACACCGCGCTGATCCGCGCCAATCACGGCTGCTTCGAGGCGTTCGCGGCCGTCTACGACTGCCAGGTCCCCGTCGTCACCGCGGTCAACGGCTTCTGCCTCGGCGGCGGCATCGGCCTGGTCGGCAATTCCGATGTCATCGTCGCCTCCGATGACGCCACCTTCGGCCTGCCCGAGGTGGATCGCGGTGCGCTGGGCGCGGCCACCCATCTCGCGCGCCTGGTCCCCCAGCATCTGATGCGCACCATGTTCTTCACCGCAGGCAAGCTCACCGCGCAGCAGCTGCACCACTTCGGCTCGGTGTACCAGGTGGTCCCGAGGTCCGAACTCGACGCTGCCGCACTGGAAGTCGCGAAGAACATCGCGAACAAGGACGGGCGCGTCATCCGCGCCGCCAAGAAGGCCCTCAACGGCATCGACGTTCAGGACGTGCACCGCTCCTACCGTTTCGAACAGGGCTTCACCATGGAGCTGAATCTGGCGGGTGTGGCCGACGAGATCCGGGCGCGGTTCGACGACGATCTGGCCGCCCAAAAGAGTTCAGCACAGCAGAAGGAGTCGTAAAAGTATGCGCGACAAGCGAACAACGCTCGACGAGGCCGTCGGCGAGCTGCGCAGCGGTATGACCATCGGAATCGGTGGCTGGGGTTCGCGGCGCAAGCCGATGGCCTTCGTGCGGGCGCTGTTGCGTTCGGACGTCACCGATCTCACCGTCGTCACCTACGGCGGCCCGGATCTGGGTCTGCTGTGCTCGGCGGGCAAGGTGCGAAAGGCGTACTACGGCTTCGTATCCCTGGATTCCGCGCCGTTCTACGATCCGTGGTTCGCCAAGGCGCGCACCGAGGGCGCGATCACCGTGCGCGAAATGGACGAGGGCATGGTCAAATCCGGCTTGCAGGCCGCGGCCGCGCGGCTGCCGTTCCTGCCGGTGCGTGCCGGATTGGGTTCCGCGGTCATCGATTTCTGGGAAGGTGAGCTGAAGACGGTCACCTCGCCGTACCTCACCGACGGCAAGCCCGAGACCCTGGTCGCCATGCCCGCGCTGAATCTGGATGCCGCGTTCTTCCATCTGGATCTGGGCGACAAGCACGGCAACGCCGCCTACACCGGTGTCGACCCGTACATGGACGATCTGTACGCCCTCGCCGCGGAGAAGCGCTACCTGTCGGTGGATCGCCTGGTGGAGACCGAGGAATTGGTGAAAGCCGTTCCGCAGCAGGCGCTCATCCTCAATCGCATGATGGTCGACGGCGTGGTCGAGGCCCCCGGCGGCGCGCACTTCACCTTCTCCGGCAGTTACCGCCGCGACGAGAAGTTCCAGCGTCACTACGTCGAGGCCGCCAAGACTCCGGAGTCGTGGGCCGAGTTCAAGGCTCGCTATCTGGACGTGTCCGAGGACGAATACCAGGCCGCCGTCAAGGCTTTCGCCGAGGAGCAGAAGTAATGACCGAGACGAACACGATCACCCGGGCCGAGGTCTGCGTCATCGCCTCCGCCGAGATCTTCCGGGGCGCAGGCGAAATCATGGCCTCGCCGATGTCCACCATCACCACCATCGGCGCACGGCTGGCGCGGCTGACCTTCGAGCCGGATCTGCTGCTGTCCGACGGTGAGGCGCTGTTCTTCGCCGAGGTCCCGCCGATCGGCGGCAAGGCTCCGGTCGAGGGCTGGATTCCGTTCTCGAAGGTGTTCGACGTGGTGAACTCCGGTCGCCGCCACGTGGTGATGGGTGCGAACCAGATCGACCGCCACGGCAATCAGAACCTGTCCGCCTTCGGCCCGCTGCAACAGCCGACCCGGCAGATGTTCGGCGTGCGCGGCGCTCCGGGCAACACCGTCAGCCACCCCACCAGCTATTTCATCCCCCGGCACAGTAAGCGGGTGTTCTGCGACAGCGTGGACATCGTCTCCGGAATCGGTTACGACAAGGTCGATCCCGAGAATCCGGCGTACCGGTTCCACCACCTGCATCGCGTGGTGTCGAATCTGGGCGTGTTCGACTTCGGCGGGCCGGACCACACGCTGCGCGCGCTGTCGCTGCACCCGGGCGTGAGCGCCGAGGAGGTCGCGGAGAACACCTCGTTCGAGATCGCGGGTCTGGCCGAGGCGGGCGAGACTCGGCTGCCCACCGACGAGGAACTGAACATCATCCGCAACGTCCTGGACCCCAAGGGCATTCGCGAGAAGGAAGTCCAGTCGTGACCGCGCAGCGGTTGCGGACTCCGCTGACCGAACTGGTCGGCATCGATCATCCGATCGTGCAGACCGGCATGGGCTGGGTCGCCGGTCCGGGCCTGGTCGCGGGCACCGCCAACGCGGGCGGGCTGGGCATCCTGGCGTCGGCGACGATGACCCTCGCCGAACTCGAGGAGGCCATCGCCAAGACGAAAGCCAAGACGGACAAGCCTTTCGGGGTCAACATCCGCGCCGACGCCACCGATGCGCCGGATCGGATCGAGTTGATGATCCGCGAGGGCATCAAGGTGGCCTCGTTCGCGCTCGCGCCCAAGAAGGAGCTCATCGCGCGGCTGAAGGACAACGGCGTGGTGGTCGTCCCGTCGATCGGCGCGGCCAAGCACGCCGTGAAGGTCGCCTCCTGGGGCGCGGACGCGGTGATCGTGCAGGGCGGCGAGGGCGGCGGCCACACCGGTCCGGTCGCCACGACGCTGCTGCTGCCCTCGGTGCTGGACGCCGTCGACATCCCGGTGATCGCCGGTGGCGGATTCTTCGACGGTCGCGGCCTGGCCGCGGCGCTGTCCTACGGCGCGGCGGGTGTCGCGATGGGCACCCGTTTCCTGCTCACCCAGGACAGCAGCGTGCCCGATTCGGTGAAGCAGGAGTACCTGCGCCGGGGCCTGCAGGACACCGTCGTCTCCCGCAAGGTCGACGGTATGCCGCACCGCGTGCTCAACACCGATCTCGTCGACCGCCTGGAACATTCCGGCAGCTGGCGCGGCCTGACCGCCGCGGTCGCCAACGCCATGAAGTTCAAGTCGATGACCGGTATGAAGTGGTCCACGATCATCCGTGACGGCCTCACCATGCGTAAGCAGAAGGACCTCACCTGGTCCCAGGTCATCATGGCGGCCAACACTCCGATGCTGCTCAAGGCCGGTCTGGTCGAGGGCAATACCCACGCGGGCGTGCTGGCCGCGGGCCAGGTCACCGGCATCATCGAGGACCTGCCCACGGTGGCCGACCTGATCGACCGCATCGTCATCGAGGCCGTCGCCCGCATCGATGCCCTCGCCGAACTGCGCACCACGGGAACCACCACCCCCACAACGTGATCGGCCTCGTGCCGATCACCGCAGGCCGCCCCGACCACCTCTCACGGGGCGGCCTGCGCTTCGCGTCGCGCCGATCACTGCCGCTGGATTCGATGCAGTACGAGATATTGGTGCGGGGTGTCGAGCGCGGCCAATATCTCGAAGTCGAGCCTGATCTCGCCGAGTTCCTCGTGGTGAATCCACTTCTGCTTGCGTTCCGGGACGCCGATCTCGTGCCGGTTCCACAGCTCGGCGAATGCGGGATTCCTGGCCGAGACGTCCGCCAACAGTGCGGTGGTCACCGGATCGTCCTCGGGCGCCGGGCCGATCATGCGGCGGATGCCGCCGACGAAGAACCGCGCGAACGCATCCCAGTCCGCCCATATCCGCGGCGCGGCCGGATCCAGGAACAGCATGCGCAGAATGTTGTCCGAGATCTCGAAACGCTCGAAGAGTTCCTGCGCCGATCGGTTGGCCGCCAGCACGTCACTGCGGTGGTTCACGATGTAGGCCGGGCCCGGCTCCCACGATCGCATGACCAGCGACAGGAATTCGTTGACCTCCTCGCGGAGGCCGGTCGGCTTGCGCGGGGCCGGGGGCGGGCTGACCAGGCCGTGCAGATAGCTGGTCTCGGCCGTCGACAGTTCCAGCGCGGTCGCGAGGGCATCGAGTACCTGCGGCGACGGATTCCGTTCGCGGCCCTGCTCCAGCCGGACGTAATAGTCGGTGCTGATGGTGGCGCGCACGGCGACCTCCTCGCGGCGCAGGCCGGGTGTCTGCCGTCGGCGACGCTGCGGGTCGGCGGGCGGTTGCACGGCCGCTCGGCGGGCGCGAAGAAATTCCCCCAACCTGTTCGCCGGCACAGCGCCATGTTAGTCCCGGTCGGACCACCGGACCGGGCGCAGTGGGTGCAGCACTCCTAGGAGTGCTCAGCCCTGGCGTCGAGGAGTCCGGTGGGGCGAGGCTGAGAAGGACGCGGAGGCATTCTGGGAATTGGAGGCAGCGGATCATGAGTGGGTTTCGGATCGCGATCGTGGGAGCCGGTATCGGCGGGCTCACGGCGGGGATTGCGCTGCACCGGCGTGGAATCGACGTGACGATCTACGAGAAGGCGCGCGAACTGCGGGAATTGGGCGCCGGGGTGGTGATCGGAGCCAACGGGGCCCGGGTCTACGACAGCCTGGGCCTGCTGGATTCCATCGCCGCCATCGCCGGTAAGTCCTCGACGGTGACGATGCAGACCTGGCAGGGCCAGGCGCTGCCCGGGTACCGGCCGCCGTATCCCGCCACGGAAACCTATTCGCTGCATCGGGCCGAATTTCAGAACCTGCTGGTGGCCGCGATGCCGCCCGGTACGGTCCGGCTCGGCCACGAGTGCGTGGCCGCCGTCGAGGACGAGCGGGGAGTGCGGATCGACTTCGCCGATGGCAGCACGACGCACGCGGACCTGCTGATCGGCGCCGACGGCATCCACTCGGCGATCCAGCCGCTCGTGGGCGCGAAGAGTGCACCGGTCAGCGAGGGAATCATGGCCTATCGCGGACTCATCCCGGCCGAGCGCCTCGATGGCATCTACGACATGGGCCTGTGGTCGCTGTGGGTCGGGCCGGGTCAGAGCTTCCTGACCTATCCGGTCTCGGACGGGGCGTTGCTCAACCTCGTCGCATTCGTCCCCACGGACCTGGATGTCGAGGAAAGCTGGAGTGCGCCGGGTGACGTCGCCGCCCTCGCCGCGGCATACGACGGTTGGGACCGGCAGGTTCAGGACGTCATCGCGGTCATGGACCGGACCTTCCGGTGGGGAATCTACGATCGCGAACCCATGCAGGGCTGGTCGACCGACCGCATCACCCTGCTGGGCGACTCGGCTCACGCGGTGACCCCACACCTCGGGCAGGGCGCGAACCAGTCCGTCGAGGATGCCATCACGCTCGCCGTGCTGCTCGAAAATTCCTGCGCCGCCGACATTCCGGCGCAGCTGCGACGCTACGAGGAGTTGCGCGTCGAACGCAATCGCCAGGTCCGCGAAGGCGCGCGAGAGGCCGGGCAGCTCTACCGCTCGACCGGGCTGTCACCGGAGCAGCAGGCCGACCGGATCGTCGCCATCTACGACCGATTGGAACTGCGAACCTACGACGCCGAGCGCGTGGCGCGCGAGACCCTCGCGGCACGGGCATGATGCACGCCACTGCCCCTGCACCCCGATAGGGCCCCGCGAGGCACAATACCGATCGGCGGGCCGAGATCGACTCCAATCACAGTGCGGACTCGTTGGGGGATGACACAATTCGCCATTCGTCGTAACTTTCGTGCGATATGTTGTTCGTCGAGTACGACCCCCGGACGGATTGCATTCATGACGGACACCAATTCACCGATCGTTCTGTCGGTAGTCGTCCCCGTTCTCGACGAAGCCGCGAATATTCCACGCACGCTGCGAAGTCTGGTCGCCCAGGATGCGGTCGACGAGGTGATCGTCGTGGACAACGGCAGCGTGGACGGCACCATCGAGGTCGTCCGCGACTTCCAGGCCGATCACCCGCGGGTGCGCCTGCTGCACGAACCGAATCGCGGTATCGCCCCTGCTCGCAACGCCGGATTCGACGAGGCGCGTGGCGAATTCGTCGCCCGCACCGATGCCGACACCCTCGTCGACCGGGACTGGGCCGCGACGATTCGGGACTTCTTCGCCGACCATCCGGATACCGGCGCATTGACCGGCCTGTGCATATACCACGATTCCCCGATCGGCTTCTTCCTGGAATTCGGCCAGTGGATATTGATCCGCGCCGGAAAACTGGGAGGTCAGGTCGGCAATATGTACGGGCCGAATATGGCGATACGCCAGGACGCCTGGTTGCAAGTCCGTGCCGAAACCCAGACCCGCAGCGACGTCATCGAAGATCTGGATCTGGCGTTGTGCCTGTGCAAGAGCGGAATTCGTATCGATCAACTGATCCACATGCGCGCCCGGACCTCGGCCCGGCGTCGGCGCGACACCCCGAACAGCCGCTGGCAGTTCCATCTCCGAGGTCTGCGTACCCTCCGGGACCACGGCCTGCCGGTTCAGCCCATCCACCGAGTCCTCATCTCGGCCGCCTGGCTGACGCACACCGTCCAGTGGCCGATCTACCGGTTCTGGGACTTCGACCGGCAGCGCTTCGGCCTCCGCCCCGCCCGCGTCGCACCGGCCTGATCGCGGCCCGGCTCGCTCAGCGCGGCGTGATCTCCACCCGGTTGTCGTGGAACACCGCACCGCCGGCGAAATCCGAATCACGTTCGGCGATGGTCGCATTGACGGTGGCGCCGTTGGTGAACTTGGCCCAGCGCCCCTTGGTGGTGGCCGCGACGCCGGGGCGGACCCGGTCGGAGATCTCGGCGACGGCTTCGAAGGAGCCGCGGGCGTTGGCGACCAGAACCGGTGCGCCGTCGGCGATGTCGCGGGCGGCGGCGTCGTCGGGGTGAATGGTGATGCGGGGTTCGCCCGAACGGCGGCGCAATTCCGGGTTCGAGCCGAACGTCGTGTTCAGAAAGTAGTGCGGCGCAGCGGATATCAGCACCAGACCGGTGCCCGGGTCGCCGGGTGGGGTGTAGCCGGGTAACCGATCGTGCCCGGCTCGTTCGGCGAGCGGGGAAGTGAAGTTGATCTTCTCGATCGGCACCGGGCGAGGCTCGATCTTGAGGAAACCCTCCGAGCGCAGCCGGTCGATGTCGTAGCCCTGCAACACGATTCGGAGCAGCTCCTCGTCCGAGTCGTACAGCGCGGGTTCGGTCAGGCCCATGCGACGTGCGAGCCTGCGGAACGTCTCGGTCGTGGACAGACATTCGCCGGGCGGCTCGACCGCCTTCTCGTTCCACACCAGATACAGATTCCCGTAGGCGGCGACGAAATCCGTGTGCTCGGGTTGCATGGTCGCCGGGAGCACGATATCGGCGTAGTCGACGGTGTCGGTCGGAAAGTGTTCCAGCGCAACGGTGAAAAGGTCCTCGCGCGAGAGCCCCTCGATCACGGCGCGCTGTTCGGGATTGGATCCCACCGGATTGGCCGCGATCACGAACAACGCCTGCACCGGCGGATCGGACGCCTCGAGCAGTCCCGCACCCACCCGCGTCTGCGACAGCGTGCGCACCGGATGCGGCAGCAGATCGAACCGCGCCAGCCCGGCCACGTCGAGCTGGAAATGCCCGGAGGTCGAATAGTGCAGTCCCCCACCGCGAATCGCCCAGTCACCGGTCACCGCGGGCAGACAGGCCATGGTCCGCAGCGCCATCCCGCCACCGGCATGCCGCTGGATCCCCTGCGAGGCCCGGATCGCGGTGGGCCGGGTGCGGGCGATCCGCTCACCCAGCTCGACGATCCGCTCGACCGGCAGTCCGGTGATCCCCGCGACCCGATCGGGCGTGAATTCCATGATCCGACCGCGGAATTCATCCCATCCCACGGTGTGTTCGGCGAGATAGCCCGCATCGTGCGCCCCCTTCGACACGATGACGTTCATCAACCCGAGCGCCAGCGCGGCATCGGTACCCGGCATCGGCGCAAGATGTTCGTCGCACCGTTCGGCGGTCCGGCTGCGCACCGGATCGATCGCGACCGTGTACGCCCCGCTGTCCTGGATGAACTTCCAGAGGTGATGCCCCGAGGTCAGCGGGTTGGTCCCCCACAGCAGCACCAGTTCCGAATGCGCGAAATCCTCCGGATCCATCCCGCCGGCCGTGCCCAGCGTGTACTTCAGTCCCGCCGACCCCGCCGCCGAGCAGATCGTCGGATCGTGCAGCGAGGCGCCCAGCACGTTGAACAGCCGCCGCACCGTGAGCCCTTCGGTGCCCTGGATGTACCCGAGATTCCCGGTCCCCAGGAACGGCCAGATCGCTTCTCCCCCATACTCGTCGATGATTCCGCGCAGACGTCCGGCGATCTCGTCCAGCGCCTCGTCCCACCCGATCCGCTCGAATCGCCCCTCCCCCTTACGCCCGACCCGCCGCATCGGATACCGGATCCGATCCGGCGCGTTCAGCTGCTCGAGATACCGGTTCACCTTCACACACAACGCACCCCTGGTCACCGGGTGCGCCTTGGTTCCCCGCATCCCCACGGCAACGCCGTCCTCGACGGTCACCTCCCAGGAGCACCCGTCGGGACAATCCAGCGCGCAAGCCCCGAACACCTTCACCCGATCGATCGTAGCCAGCAGATCCGCTGCCCAGCCCTGTCCCCGTCCGCGCCGGCGGGCACGATATGCCCCTGACCTGGTCCGGGCTTCGCGCGCACGCCGGATCGCATTATGTTCCCGCTGAGCCGGACCCCGGGCAACCGAGCGCGTCGGCCGATGCTGCCGAGGTTCCCCGCAGCGCACGGCGGCTCGTGGTGAGTCCGCCCGAACAGTGTCGTACCGGAGTCAGGCCGACACGATCTCGAACACCGGATGAGTGCGAGCGTTGTCGAGGAATTCCTGCGGCGAGGAGTCCCCGTCCACATCCAGATAGGGCAGCACGAAGTACCGCCGATACAGCGCCACAAAGGGTTTCGGCACACGTGGCGGCCCGGCCAGCAGCGCCGCGCGGAACACCCTGGCCGACTCGTCGGCGGGCAACTCCACCGCCGTCACGGCCTCCACGTGCTTACCGTGTCGCAGCGTCGCGGCCCCTCGTGCCGAACGCAGGTTGCGCACCCAGTTCACCGTTCCGTAGGCCGCCACCAGATAACGTCGCCCGTCGTGTTCGAACACCGTCAGCGGCGTCTCGATCGCCCGGCCGCTCCGACGTCCGGCCACCGTCAGCACACGGAATGTCCACATCGGCAATCCGGCGCGTATCACGACCCGCATCCACGCGTTGGACGCCTTGACGGCCCACCCCGCTCGATACGACTTGGCCATGAACCCGAGCGTCCACCTGTCCGTCATCGAAGGCAAGCGGCCGAACGGCCCTGATTCCGACCGCACAGGCCCACAATCACGGCAAGATGGTGGCGCCCTCGACCGAGTTGCGGAACGATTGGTCTCACCTCCAGCACGACCCTTCAGGTGTGGCCCGTCCGCAATCGAAGGAGGAGTCATGGACAAGGAAGCGAACCGCACACCGGACTTCGAGGCGCTGTACCGCGAGGCGCCGCCGGAGCAGAACGCTCCCGCTTCGATCCCCTGGGACATCGGCGGCCCACAACCGGCGGTGCAGCAGTTGGTGGCCTACGGCGCGGTGCGGGGCGAGGTGCTCGACCCCGGAACCGGCCCGGGACATCATGCGATCCACTACGCGTCCAAGGGCTACTCGGCCACCGGGATCGACGCGTCGCCGGCGGCGATCGAGCGCGCGAAACGCAACGCGGAGCGCGCCGGGGTGCAGGTGGACTTCCAGGTGGCTGACGCCACCAGGCTCGACGGCCTCGAGGATCGGTTCGACACCGTCGTCGACAGCGCGTTCTACCACGTGTTCCTCGACGACGAGGAAACCCAGCACCGGTACGCGCAGGCCCTGCACCGGGCGACCAGGCCGGGGGCGCGACTGTTCATGTTCGAATTCGGCCGCCACAACGTCAACGGGCTGCAACCCGAAGGCTTACCGGCGGAGAACTTCGAGCGGGTGCTGCCCGCGGCCGGTTGGCGCATCGACTACCTGGGCACCACCACCTACCAGGCCACGTTCACCCCGGAGACGTTCATCCGGCTCACTCAGGAGATGAACGGCGACTCCGCATGGGCCGAACGGATGCGGCCGGTGCAGGAGCAGTTCCGGATCCTCGCGCCGTTGCTGCGCGACGACCGGGTGCACCTGCCCGTGTGGGCCGTTGCGGCCACCCGCCTCGACTAACCCCGACTGTCGCGTCACAGCATGCGACGCAACAACCCGTCCCGCAGGATCGAGGCGTGTGCCAGCACCGCGCACATATGTGCGGTGAAGACCGCGAGCAGCGCGTAGGCCAGCCAGCTGTGCAGGGTGCGCAGTTCGGCGTACAGATGCGCGTCGGCAGGCGCGATGGCGGGCAGATATATGCCGCCGAACAGTTCGATCGGCGCTCCGGAGGCCGACACCAGCGCCCAGCCGACCAGCGGCTGAGCCAGGAACAGCAGGTACATCAGCGCCTCGGACCCGCCTGCCACGAACCGCTCGACCCCGCGCAACGAAGAGCGCGGTAGCGCGGAACGGCGCACACGATTGACCAGGCGCAGGACGGCCAGTACGAGGATCGCGATGCCGATGGTCTTGTGCAGACTCAGCAGCAGCCCGTAATTTCCGATCGTGCCGACCAGCGCCGCGCCGAGGAACAACATGGTCACGATCAGCACGGCCATGAGCCAGTGCAACAGGCGAGCGATGCGACCGAAGCGGTCTCGCGGTGCGGAAGCCGCAATATGCTGAGGCACGTCCGATTCGGATTCCATGGTCGTCACAGACCCACCACCCGCACCGAGCCGGGGCATCCGGGTTCGCCCGCACGACGCCGGTAGGACTCGGCATATGCCGCCGAACGTGCCTGTAGGAGTGGATCATTCGAGGGTTCGATACCACCGGGCAGCACCAGCGGATCGAAGTTCACATCCCGGACGTTCGCCGCGGTCTCGGTGGCGATATCGGTCAACACCACTGTGCCCGCCTCGATCCGCCGCCGCTCGGACGGCCAAGGGACAGAAGCGTTGTCGGTCGGGTCCTGCCCGGCCACGCCGACGATCACGGTGAGCGTCCATGACAGAGGTCCACGACGCAGAGCCGTCACCAGGTCGTCGAACAGCACATCCCGACCGGCCGAACTAGGGGTCGTCGGGCCGTTACGAGGCGTCAATTCCCAGCGCACCGGCGTACGACGTCCGGCATCGTCCACACACCAGAAAGCGTTGAGACCGCGGAAGATCGACGTCGCGAAGGTGGGCGACGGCGGATGCGCGGCGATGACCCGCATGGCCGCGGCGGTCTCGGGATGTGCCGCCAGATATGCGGCGACACGGTGCGGATTCGGCTTACCGGTGGCCGGATCCGGAGCGTACGCGAGCTGCCGATCATAGAAGTCGCGCGGTGTGGGGTCCGGGAACACCGGCAGGTTGACCATCGCGGTGCGCCACTGCTCACCGCCGGGCAGCGCGAACCACAACCCCAGCCCGCGAACCGCGCCGACCGCGTCGGTCTGGTCCGGATTACCCCCGCTCAGCGAAAAGCGCCCGCGCAGTGCATGATTCCCGGCCCGGAACACCGACGCGGTGCTGAGTTCGGCTGCCCCGCCGTTACTTTCGAACCGCCCCGCCACCGCGACCCCCTTCGCGTGGTTGCGGCGAAACCCCGGAAACCGGCCCCCGACCGCCTGCAACCGATCCACGATGCGCCCGGCGGTCAACCGCTCCGGGCCGATCACATCGCGGGCGAACAGAAACCCGCCGATGCTCACCACCCCGGCCCCGCCGACCAGCAGCGCCCCGAGGGCGGCCCGCCGGTTCGGTAGTTCCCCTGCCCCGATATCCCGCACAGCGTGTCTCCCTTCCCGTTACGGGATTCGACGCTAAGCGGGACGAGATCGGCGGACAATCACCTGCGGCCGGAGTTCACAGTTTCGTCAGAACTGCGGGCCGCAGGGGCGCTACGAACGCCCCTCGGCCACAAGCGAACTCAGCTCAGCCGCTCGATGATGGTGACGTTGGCCGTACCGCCGCCCTCGCAGATGGTCAGCAGGCCGTACCGCCCGTTGACCCGCTCGAGTTCGTTCAGCAGCGTCGCGAACAGCTTCGCGCCGGTCGCGCCGAGCGGGTGGCCCAGGGCGATCGCGCCACCGTTGACGTTGACCTTGTCCGGATTCGCGCCGGTCTCCTTCAACCAGGCCAGCACGACCGAGGCGAAGGCCTCGTTGATCTCGATGACGTCGATGTCCTCGATGCTCAGGCCGGTCTTCTCCAGCGCCCACTTGGTCGCCGGGATCGGTGCGGTGAGCATGTAGATCGGGTCCGCGCCGCGCGCGCTGACGTGGTGGATGCGCGCCCGCGGCTTCAGCCCGTATTCCGCGACGGCCCAGTCGGAGGCGAGCAGGGTCGCGCTGGCGCCGTCGGAGATCTGGCTGGCGACCGCGGCGGTCAGGCGGCTGCCCTCGCTCAGCGGCTTGAGCCCGGCCATCTTCTCCAACGTCGTCTCGCGCGGGCCCTCGTCGATCCAGAACTCGCCGACCGGCACGATCTCGCGGTCGAAAGTGCCCTCCGCGATGGCTTTTCGGGCCCGCTCGTGGCTGCGCAGCGCCCAGCGCTCCATATCCTCGCGGCTGATGTCCCACTTCTCGGCGATCAGCTGCGCGCCGTTGAACTGCGACACCTCACCGGTGCCGTACCGGTGGTCCCAGCCCTGCGCGCCGACGAAGGGCGAGTCGAACCCGTACTCCCTACCGGCCAGCATGGCCGCGGAGATCGGGATGGCGCTCATGTTCTGCACACCGCCCGCGACGATGACCTCCGCGGTGCCGCTCATGATGGCCTGCGCGCCGAAATTGATCGCCTGCTGGCTCGAGCCGCACTGCCGGTCCACCGTGACGCCCGGCACGTGCTCGGGATATCCGGCGGCCAGCCACATGGTGCGGCCGATATTGCCCGCCTGCGGGCCGACGTTGTCCACACAGCCGACGATCACGTCGTCCACCGCCGCGGGGTCGATTGCGTTGCGCCCCAGCAGACCCTGCAGTGCCGCAGCCCCGAGATCGGCCGGGTGCACACCCGACAGCGCGCCGCCGCGCTTGCCGACCGGCGTGCGCACGGCGTCGACGACATACGCCTCCCGCACGGGCGAATACTGACGACGGGACGGTGCTGACATGGGGTAACTCCTACTTGCCGTGCTGGACTGTGGATTTCGCGCCGGACTCGGGATCGGTGAGACCGTCCAGCACGATGGTCAGATACTGCTTGGCCAGGTTGTCCACGGTGATGCGACCGCCGGGCTTGTACCAGCGCACCGACACCCAAACGGTGTCGCGCAGAAAGCGAAGGGCCAGTTCGGTATCGAGCTCGGCCCGGAAACTACCGCCCGCCACGCCCTTGTCGAGCACCCGCCGCCACAGGTCCCGGAACTCCCGGTTGTACTCGTCGATGTAGTCGAAACGCGGTGTGCCGCTGAGCCTTTTGGCCTCGGCCTGATAGATCGCGACCGCGGCGTGCGACCGGTCGAACGATTCGAAGGACGCGATGACCAACGCCTCGAGCGTGTCACGCGCGGGCAGCCCGGCCGCGTCGATCTCCCGGTACCGCCCGAACAACTCGTCGAGGAAGCCGCGCAGGATCTCGTCCACCATGGATTCCTTGGAATCGAAGTGGTGGTAGAGACTGCCGGACAGGATTCCGGCGGCGTCGGCGATATCGCGGACCGTGGTCGCACGCAGCCCGCGCTCGGCGAACAGACCTGCCGCGATGGCGAGCAGCTCGTTGCGACGTGCGGATTTGGATGCGTCGGGTGCGGGCACTCGCCCATAGTACAACCAAGCATTTGCTTGGTCCACAGGGTCTATGGCCTCCGCTCCGGCGGTTCGCGGCCACGCTACCTCTGCATCGCCCGATGATTCAGCGCACCGAATAGCGCAGCGGCGAGGATACCGACAGGTCCGCGAGCAGCCGATCGCAGATCGCCACCGGCGACACTCCGGCCCGCGCCATCCGCGCGACCAGCGCCAACCGCCGTTCACAACTGTCCCATTCGACGGTCAGCGGCCCGCGGCCCGGCCCCGCGTCGACCGTCGCCATCACCCGCGGCGGCCCGCTGGCGACGGGTTCCTCGATCAGTTTCAGCACCATCCCCCGCTGCCAGGCGCGATAGGTATCCATATCCGCGCCGTCGACCAGTTTGTCCGTCGCGGCGCACAATCCTTCGGCGATCCCGTCGGCGAAGGCCACCCGGTCGTAGCTGAATCTGCGGCACCGCCGTACCACCGCGAGCAGATCCGAACGCACCTCACACAGCAGCAGCGTGCGCTGACGTCGCCGCCGCTCCTCCTCGGATTCCCCGCCTCCCGACCCGGCCAACAGCCCGATCCGCGCCGCCCGCGCCCGATCCCGAGCCATATCGGCCCGCAACGCACACCGTGGATCGCGTGCGACCTCGTCCTCATCCACCGCATACTCCTCGAGAATCTGCGCAGCACGCGCCGCGGCAACATCATCCGATTCGTGATCGAGAAGTTCCGCGCCGAGCGCCAACGCGGCCATCACCTTGCCGTCCAGCCGTCTTCGGGCCAGTACCACTTCACGCACCAGCTCGAGTTCCAGCTCTTCGTTGTCACGGTGGTCCAGACCCATGGGCCGTGGTCCCTTCGAAAAATTTCCGCCGAACCGGCCTACCTCAGGATCGCACAGTCCAGGGTGGTCAGCGCCACCGATTTTTCCAGCGCGCGCCACCGAGGCGGGAAGCCGTCCAGCAAAAGGCGAGAGCCCTTCTCCACGAAGGACTCTCGCCGCGATTTCCCACCATGCTGTGCACGAGCGACTTGCTCCCGTCACCGGATGACCGCTGGCTGCGGCCACCCGGCGACGACACCGAACGTGAGGCCGGCGCTACACGACAGCGGGCCGCCGAGCAGCGTTTTCGGAGATGGCCTCGATAACCGCACCGAACAACGGCACGGGTACGTCATGTCCCATCGGCTGGAGCGGCAGATAACTCGATCCGGGGATCGCCATGTGTGTGGCCTCGCCACCGGCGATCTTGATCAGCGAATCCTCCGCGCCGTGGATGACCAGCGCGGGCACCCGCAACTGCTGGAGCCTGGCTCTGCGGTCGGGTGCGATGACGGCCGCGGTGACCTGCCGAGCCGCCCCTTCCGGGTGCCGCGCGCGGTCGTAGGAGCGAGTCGCCAGATCCCAACGACGTTGCCGCTCGCTCTCGGCGTAGGTCTTCGACCCGATGAGCTCGTACAGTGCGGCGATCTGCTCGATCGCGTCCTCGCGATCCGGCGGAACCGGCCGCATCAGCTCCTGGAGCACGTCGCCGTCGGCCATGCCGATGCTGGCGTGCGGGGTGCTCATGATCGAGCACAGCGACAGCACTCGCGGCGCGTGCTCGATCGCCATCAGTTGAGCGACCATCCCGCCCATCGACGCACCGACGACGTGCGCCTGTTCGATGCCGAGGTGGTCGAGCAATTCGACACAGTCGCGCGCGATCGCCCGCAGGTAGTACTGACTGGGCGTGACCTTCCACGTGGTCAGGCCGCTGTCACGGTTGTCGGGCCGGATCACCCGATAGCCGCGCGCGACGAGGTCATCGACGATTTCCTGGGGCCAGTGGATCAGCTGCGAGCCGAGTCCCATGATCATCAGCATCGGTGGCCCCGCCGGATCACCTTCGTCGCGGTAGCACATTCTGATCTCGGACAGGTCAGCGAACTGGTCGATCGCATCGTTCATGACAATCCTCCCGAAGTTGTGGCCGACGATTTGCAGACATCGAGCATGCAAAGACGAACTGCGTTCGGGTGTTCATGAAACTTGTGGACCGCGACAGCCAGGTCATCGATCCGACGGCTGTCGCCAGTTCATGATCCCACACCGACTCCCCTGCGCATACATTTCACCGATCTGCGTAACCGCAACGGTGAGCTGGTCGCGCATGACGACGACGTTCGAGATTTCCGCGAAGGCGGCCGCAACCGTTCAGCAGCAGCAGTCGGGGTCCAGCACGACGCACAGCGCCGAGAGTGCGTCACGTCTGGCGCGATGGACGACGTTCATGCCGATGCGTTCGGAGTCGACGAGTCCGGCTTTGCGCAGCTGGCCGAGATGGTGACTCACCGTCGATTCGGACAGCCCGACGGCAGCGGCCAGGTCACCGCCGTTCTCGCCGATCTCGCGCTTGGCCAACAGCATTGACATCAGCTTGACCCGAACCGGGTCGGCGAGGGCCTTGAGACGCAGGGCGACTTCGAGCGCGGCGGCGTCGTCGATCGGCCCCGCGGCCACCGGCGCACAGCACACGGGCGCGGACATATCGATCGCTGGCAATGCCTTGGGCATGCGCCCCACGATACCCACGGTATTGACATATGTCGAAAAGGTGCAAGACTCGTGGTCACCCAACCTTTTCGATATATGTCACACAATGGAGGTTCTGATGTCCCGCGTCCAACTAGCGCTCAATGTCGACGACCTCGAGCAGGCAATCACGTTCTACTCCAAGCTGTTCGACACCGAGCCCGCCAAACGCAAACCCGGTTACGCCAACTTCGCGATCGCCGAACCGCCGTTGAAGCTGGTACTGCTCGAGAACACCGGTCAGGGCGGCACGCTCAACCACCTCGGGGTCGAGGTCGAGTCCTCCGAGCAGGTCCACGGCGAGATCGCCCGGCTCTCGCAGGCGGGCTTGTTCACCGAGGAGCAGATCGCGACGACATGCTGTTTCGCCACCCAGGACAAGGTGTGGGTGACCGGCCCGAACGCGGAGAGATGGGAGGTCTACACCGTGCTCGCCGATACCGAACACTTCGGTACCGCAAAAGAATTCGCCACCGATGACACCGCAGCGGTGCAGGCGTGTTGCGGAACCGGCACCGAAGCCGCCGCAGCAGGCTCATGCTGCGGCGCCGACACCGAGGCCGAGGCGAGTTCCTCGCGCGCCGGCTGCTGCTGACCGATGCCAAGCCCCATGACCACCACCAATACCCATCCAGCAGTCGCGAGGAAACTCTCCCCCCTGGACCGATTCCTCCCGCTGTGGATCGGCGCGGCCATGGCCGCCGGACTCCTGCTGGGCCGCCTGATCCCCGCCCTGGGCAGCGGGCTGTCCGCCGTGCAGGTGGACGGAATCTCACTACCGATCGCGATCGGCTTGCTGATCATGATGTATCCGGTGCTGGCCAAGGTCCGCTACGACCGCCTCGACACAGTGACCGGCGACCGCCGTCTGCTGCTGGGCTCCCTCGTGCTGAACTGGCTGATCGGCCCCGCGCTGATGTTCGCACTGGCCTGGCTGTTGCTGCCGGACCTGCCCGAATACCGAACCGGCCTGATCATCGTCGGCTTGGCCAGATGTATTGCGATGGTGATCATCTGGAACGACCTGGCCTGCGGCGACCGTGAGGCCGCCGCGGTCCTGGTCGCGGTGAATTCGATCTTCCAGATCGTCATGTTCGCCGTGCTGGGCTGGTTCTACCTCTCGGTCCTGCCCGGATGGCTCGGCTTGGCGCAGACCACGATTCACACTTCCCCGTGGCAGATCGCGAAATCGGTGCTGATCTTCCTGGGCATCCCGTTGGTCGCGGGATTCCTCACGCGCCGGTTCGGTGAGCGGACCCGTGGCCGCGACTGGTACGAACGCACACTCCTCCCACGCATCGGCCCGTGGGCACTGTACGGTCTGCTGTTCACGATCGTGATCCTGTTCGCCCTCCAGGGCCACCAGATCACCTCTCGCCCAATTGATGTCGTGCGCATCGCGGTCCCCCTGCTGGCGTACTTCGCGATCATGTGGGGCGGAGGCTACCTCTACGGCCGCATCATCGGCCTGAGCTACGAACGCACCACCACCCTCGCGTTCACCGCCGCGGGCAACAACTTCGAACTGGCCATCGCCGTCGCGATCGCCACCTACGGCGTCACTTCCGGACAGGCCCTCGCCGGAGTCGTGGGGCCGCTCATCGAGGTCCCCGTGCTGGTCGGCCTCGTCTACGTATCCCTTGCCCTTCGAAATCGATTTCCCCGCAGCGATATTCAGGACACACCGATTCAGCTCTGATCCCTCGCAACCGACCGAGAGTCCGACACAACCTCATGCCTTCCACACCCAGCGTGCTGTTCGTATGCGTCCACAACGCCGGACGCTCCCAGATGGCCGCCGCCTTCCTGACCCACCTCGCCGCAGGCCGCGTCCTGGTCCGTTCCGCAGGCTCCGAGCCGGCCGACCGGGTCAACCCCACCGCCGTACAGGCCATGGCCGAGATCGGCATCGACATCGCCACCGAAATCCCCAAGATCCTCACCGTGGACGCGGTGGAATCCTCCGACGTGGTGATCACCATGGGCTGCGGGGACACCTGCCCGTACTTCCCCGGAAAGCGTTACCTGGACTGGAAACTCGACGATCCCGCCGGACAGGGCAT
The DNA here is from genome assembly GCF_000308615.1 of Nocardia jiangxiensis NBRC 101359. Taxonomy (GTDB): domain Bacteria; phylum Actinomycetota; class Actinomycetes; order Mycobacteriales; family Mycobacteriaceae; genus Nocardia; species Nocardia jiangxiensis. The sequence goes on along the minus strand of NZ_BAGB01000009.1, from coordinate 42,134 downwards.
CGAAGCGGTCCGACCGATTCGCGACGAGATCGAACACCACATCCGCACCCTGCTGGACGATTTGGGCATACCGCCGATATCGTAAGTCACGTGACTTGCCTCGGCCTCAACTCCTGGAGGTTCGCGAGCGTAGACCCGACCAGAGTGTCAACCAACGGTCGCCCCAGCGTACGACCACGCTCGGACAGCACATCAACCGCCGCGTCTACATGCTCGGCAGCAGCAGGATCATCGCGCCGAAGTTGCTCCATCCAGGCCGCTACCTCATCGGTTTGGTAGATGTCCCTCTGCGAACATCATCGCCGGACGCGGCCGGCGTCCGAGAGATGCTCAGCAACAGGTTGATTCGACAAGAGGCGAACGGACTATTCGACCGGGGTGCAGTCGGGTCCGTTGCGCCATAGTTCGTCGGCGGATCCGGCGGCGAGGTGGTCGGCGTACAGGGCGATTTTCCCGCGGATGACCGCCAGCGCATCCTCGAGGTCGGAGATCTGTTGTTGCACTGTGGATTCGTGGGCGCGGAGTAGGTCGAAGCGTTCGTTCGTGGTGTCGGGGCCCTGCCGGGCCAGTTCGGCGTAGCGGCGGATGTTCGGCAGGGACATTCCGGAGGAGCGCAGTTTCGCGCAGACCTTCAGCCAGCCGACTTCCTGGTCGGTGAAGACGCGTCGTCCGGCGGAATTGCGACGGACCGGTTCGATGAACAGGCCCTCTTGTTCGTAGAACCGCAACGTGTGCGTCGACAGGCCGGTGAGCGCGCTGACCTCACCGATGCTCAACATCGTCTCGGGAACAGTCGTCACAGGGGCCAGCGTACGCGGGTTGACTTCGAGTCGACTCGAACTCATACCGTCGGCCACGACAGACCGACGGAAGGAAAGCGCAATGGCCGGAACATGGTTCATCACCGGAACGTCCTCGGGTTTCGGGCGGCTGCTCACCGAGCGGTTGCTCACGCGGGGTGATCGGGTCGCCGCGACACTGCGCAGGCCGGAGGCTCTCGACGACCTCCGCGCGGCCCACGGTGACCGCCTGTGGGTGTCCCGGCTCGACGTCACCGACGCCGAGTCGGTCCGCCACGTCGTGGAGGAGGCATTCGCAGCCCTCGGCACGATCGACGTGATCGTCAACAACGCCGGATTCGGCACGTTCGGCTCGGTCGAGGAGGTCACGGACGAGCAGATCCGCCAGGTGATCGACACCAACCTGCTCGGATCGATGCACGTGGTGCGCGCCGTGCTGCCGCATCTGCGCGCGCAGGGATACGGCCGCATCCTCCAGGTCTCCAGCGCGGGCGGCCAGACGACGTATCCGAACTTCGGCTACTACCACGCCTCGAAGTGGGGTATCGAAGGTTTCTGCGAGACCGTCGCCCGCGAGATCGAGCCGTTCGGCATCGGCCTGACCATCGTCGAACCCGGCGCGACACCGACCGGATTCGGGACCGCACTGGCCACCCCACCGGCCATGCCCGAATACGACCGCACACCGGCCGGCGACGTCCGCCGCGCCCGCGACAATGGCACGTTCCCGCTGAGCAACGACCCGGAAAAGATCGCCCGAGCGATGATCGACCTGGTCGACAGCCAGGCGAACCCGCTACGCCTCCCGCTCGGCTCCGACACCTACCGCGATGTGCGCGCCTCCCTGGTCGCACGCCTGGCCGAACACGATGCGCACCGCGAGACAGCGCTGTCCGTCATCCGTGACGACGTGGTGGCATCAGGGTAGTTCCCTGAAACTCCCTCAGCTGCAACAGATCCCGGTCGAGACTCGGGCAGAATCACGAATCCTTCTGACGCTCAGCTCAATCCGCCCACAGCCCCGCAGACAGGTTGCACTTCGGCCCTGCTGCCGAACCGCTCATTCGGCTGAACCGAACACCCGACGCGGCGACGCGTCATCCCGCACGACCAACGAGAAAGACGGCAAGTGGTAGACAACCAATTCACAACGCATGCAGAACTTTTCGATCTGAGTGGAAAGCGCGCGCTCGTCACCGGTGGCACCAGAGGCATCGGGATGATGATCGCGCGTGGCCTTCTCCAGGCGGGCGTCCGCGTGGTCATCAGCTCACGCAACGCAGAAGCGTGCGCTCAGGCGCAGGAACAGCTGTCCGAATTCGGTGAGGTGCGGGCCATCCCCGCCGACCTGTCCCGCCACGACGAGTGTCGGCGACTGTCCGACCTCGTCACCGCCGACTCGGAGCGTCTCGACATCCTCGTCAACAACGCGGGCGCCATGTGGGACGAGCCGCTGGCGACGTTCCCGGACGCGGCCTGGGATACGGTCGTCGATCTCAACCTGAAGTCGCCGTTCTGGCTGGTCCAGGCGCTGCTGCCCGCACTTCGCAGGGCGGGCACCGCCGACGATCCCGCGCGGATCATCAACATCGGCAGCATCGCCGCCATCCACATCCCCCAGCGGCCCAACTACTCGTACTCCAGCAGCAAGGCCGCACTGCATCAACTCACCAGAGTGCTCGCCAGGGAACTGGGACCGCAGCACGTCACCGTGAACGCCGTGGCGCCGGGACCGTTCCCGTCGACGATGATGGCCGCAACCCTCGATGAACTCGGCGAGGCGATCGCGGCGTCGGCCCCACTACGCCGGATCGGCCGCGACGACGACATGGCGGGTGTCGCCGTGTTCCTCGCCAGCCGGGCAGGCGCATACCTGACGGGCGCCGTGATCCCCGTCGACGGCGGCATCGCCACAACCGCGTAGGCCGCCCAGGCGAGGACATCATCGACGCCAACGAACCGACACCGGGATTACCGAACGCGTTCAGCGTTTGGTCGTGCGCGTGCGGCCCCGGCTGCGGGCGTCGAGTCGTCCGGCATCGTGTTCTCCGTTGCTGAGGGCCTGCGGTGTTCGAACTGCAAGATGATGCCGCGCGTGCGATCGCGGTCGAATCGGGCTCCGGCGCGGACGAGGACGACCGGGCGCGGCGTGCACGGCACGTCGGGCCGATATCACCCAACAGCCCGTGCAGATACAGCGAGCGGCAACGGAAGGCTTCATCACCGACACAACTTGGCAGCGGTTCGAGTCGAGCGCCGGATCAGCTTGACGCCCAATGTGATCCGATCAGGCGGGGTCAGCGAATGCTCCGGACCGAAGGTTCGTTGTGAAGGCATCCCACTCGGAGGATGTGAAGGACAGCGCTGGGCCGCTGGGATTCTTCGAGTCACGGACAGCGACGGTGTCACTGAGGAAGAAGGCGACTTCAACGCACTCACCTCCTTGCTGGCTGTAGCTACTCTTGAACCACCCGACTCGAGAGTTGGTCATCGCGGAAGCTCCTTTGCGATCTTGGACAGCTGAACACGGGTCCTCTTGGCGCTCAACGCGACCCGCTCGATCTCAGCCCAAGATCGACGATACCGCTCTACTTGATCCGGTTTCTGGAGAAACAGATTTCCGCTGCCCGCTCCCGTCTCGACGTACACGACGGGAGAATCAGGGCTCTGAACTACGGGATCCGCGAATTCGAGGATGACGAAGGGGCCAACCTCCGTGCCTCGATAGACGCCCGCATCGAACGGAACGAGCCTAATGGTGATGTTGGGCATCGCCGACAGTTCGACGAGACGCTCCATATGGCGTTGGGAAAGGCTCAAGTCAGCGAGTGAGCGGCGGATCACGCTCTCGTCGAGGATTGCGTTGAGTGTCATGTCCGACTCGACCAGGATGGCTTGCCTACGCATACGAACCTTGATGTGTCGCTCGACCTCCTCTGGAGTCAGATCTGGGCTGGTTCGCAGCAGCGCCCGTGCGTACTCCTCGGTCTGCAACAAACCCGGTATCCGAGCGCTCTGATACATCGTCAGAGCAGTGGCCGCGCTTTCGAGGTTGATGTAGACGTCCAGTTTGTCGGGTGATACGACATCATTGAAGCTGTACCACCAGTCCCTGGCCGACTCAGCTTCGATCGCAAGGCTTTTGAGGTCCGCGCGGGTCTTGGCCGTCGCGCGGTAGACGTCGCACATCTTGTCTATGTAGATCGGTTTGAGCTTGCACGGCTCCCCCTTGAGCATCTTGGACACCGTCGTGTGATGGAGGTTGATCTGCTCAGCCACATCCTTGATGTAGAGACCGGACTCTCGGTGAAGTCCGGTCAAGATCCGCGCAACCTGTCGGCGCGGAACGGACACTGTACTCGGCTGTGCTGGCATTGATTGTCTCCCATCGTGACCGGCGGAAATGCCCACCCCTGAACCAATAATTCGGTTTTACGAAGTCACCAAATTTCCGAAAATGCTTGTGCGTCCGGAGAATCAGGTGTGACATGGATCGCGCACCTGATGGGTGACCTCGAACGCACCGCCTACCGGCCTGGTTCCGGGCGTTCGACCAAAATTTTCCGACTCAATTCCGGGGAACTCCATGATTACCACGCGATCCGAGGTCTCGACAAGGGTTCATCGATCACCAGTTCGAGCGAAAGATGCTGTCGACGTGCGGCATACGATGGCCGAAAGGTGTGTGAACCTCGATCGTCCTGCGACGATGCCTCACCTGGTCTTATGCGGTAAGCGGCAGCACGAGTCCGCTGCTCGGATCGTGCCGAGGGAGGGGACGGCATGACCGCGCTGCCATCGAAAGTTCTTCTTGTCCAGGCGTGCACAGGCATTGCGACGCCGGATCATCCAGTTCTGCTGGCGTGTCAGGAATTGGCGTGTCTGCATAAGGCCCGTTTGGACTATTCCATTACGGATATTCCAGAAATAGACAGCGCCCGAAGAAAAGCCGTGCGCGAAGTCGACCGTTGGCTGTCGGCGAGCGGCACGCAGGCTCCGACCGCACCCTTTCTGCACACCGAGACCGTCGGCATGGTGATAGACCGAATCGCGGAATATTCGATTGCCGCACAGGCCGGTTCGGCACAAGGGGTTCTGGAACTGCATCGACACTATCTCTGGCAACGCATGTCCGAACTCGCCGTCGCCTACGAGGACCTGGCCTCGGAGATCTACGCCGGTCGCCGCAGGGTGCCCGACCTCGCCGATCCCCGACCCCAAACCTGCGGCCTGACCATCCGGCAGGCGAACACATGAACGGAGACAACAGGATTCACCTCGTCAGAGACGAGATCCGCCGCGTCAGCGCCTGCGACCACGCCACCCTCGACGCCGTGGCCGAACTCCTCGGCACTCGCGAAATCAACGTCCTCGCGGGCAGATTGGGAATGGTTGCCGCCCACATGGCATCCCGCGCCGGTATCGCCGAGGGCATGCCGCCGCCGGGCACCTTCCCGGGCGCAGGCAACGAACGCATAGACCTTGCGGCCCAATGGAATGCGGTCACCGTCGCCGGATGGTTCGTCCGCAAGAAACTCGCCGCCTGGTGGTGGCACGACGTCCTCTTCGACGGCGTCCTGGTCACCTACGAACTCGTCAAAGCCTTCGTAACCGCCGTAGTCGACGACGACCCGAGCCACATAACCCGCCTAACCCTCCGCCTACGCGCCCTCTCCGCGGGACGCCTCGTCATCGAAGTCCACGACTCCCCCGAAAACGCCCACCTCATCTCCGCAGCAGACAATCTCATCTCCCCCCAGGTCGAACACGTAGCCCACCACTGCGGCCGCCGAGAACACCACGGCCGCACAGTCCTCTGGTGCGAACTGGCCCGCCCCGAACTCTCCCGCTGGATCTGACCGCCCACGAACCCTGTTGGTCTGCAAGCCAAGCCGTCCGCACCGGACAGCTTCTTTCGAGGCCGAGTTCATCACCGGATAAGTTCAATCCCAGCCGTTGGGGGCGAGCCGTCGATCCAGACCTCTCTACCGTGACACGGCACCGAGAGAGGATGAGATGACTCGTCGGATGCACAAAATCTGGTGCACAGCAGCGGCAGTCGGCACAGCTGTCCTGCTCGCAGGGTGCCAGAACGGCGGGGGTGGGGCATCGGCCACCAGCCCATCGGCAGCGTCCGCGCCGTCCACCGTCGCGCCGGATGTGCCGACATCGTTCAACGGATGCCAACTACCTCAGTCCGTGATCGACGCCGAGCACCTGGGCTACACAGGCACAGCTCCGATGAAGTCCGACGCGGCGGTCGACGGCGGTATCAAGTGGCGTGGCTGCATCTGGACCACCTACGAGGGGGACGGCTACTCGGCAAATGTACGGACTACCAATCTGACAATCCCGATGATCGAAGCCAACAAAGGGTTCACGATCGCTGAGCGCGTGACGGTCGGCGGACGCCAAGCACTCACCTACCACAAGAGCGACGACACGGATCTGCGCGCAGACTGCCTGCTGAATGCCGAGATGAAAGGGGGAACCTTGGAGCTTCAGATCGATAATCCGGCGTCGAACAAGGTGACAGGAACCCATGATTCCTGCAAGATCGCCGAGAAGCTGACCGGAGAACTGGTAGCCACGTTCCCTCCTTCGGCCTAGATTCCAGCATCCCTACGCCGGTGGTGTCATCCACATCGCAAGCCCCATGCAACGAGATGCGGCGAAACACAGGTGTATTGAAGCGGGCACAGTGAGCAGGTAAGTTCCTTACGAGCCGTTGAGGGGTGGGAGTCGATCCGGCCCTCGTCACTGTGGTACCGGGGCCGAGAGGACGACATGACCGACTGGGGACGCGTAATCCGTTGTGCGGCAGTGGGGGTCGGTGCAACTGCCCTGCTGGCTGGGTGTAACGATGGCGGAGGCGGGACATCGAGTGTCAGCTCATCGGCTGCTTCCACGACATCAACCATCGCGCCGGATGCACCAACGTCCTTCAACGGGTGCCAACTTCCGCAGTCGATAATCGACTCCGAGCAGATCACTCCCCCTTCCACTCCCTCCAATCTCGAGGCGAACGGCGGAATCAAGTTCCGCGGGTGCATCTGGGTAACGCACGAAGGCGATGGGTACAGCGTCAACGTCCGGACCACCAATATGACTGTCCAGATGATCGAAAAGATGAGTGATTACAAAGTTGCAGAGCACCTCACCATCGGTGGCCGACAGGCGGTCACGTATCACTCGGTAGATGACACCGATCTGCGCGAAAGTTGCCTGATCAATGTCGAAATCAAGGGGGGCGGGTTGGATCTTCTGGTTGATAACCCGGCATCACACAAAGCAACCGGAAATCTCGACGCTTGCGAAATCGCCAAACAGCTGGCCGGGGATATCGTACCGACACTCCCCGCGTCCGCATAGCACTCTGGTCGATTAATCTGCGGACGTCACTCGGATCCATTTGGGGAGGACACTCGAACAATGGCAAATGATAGCAAGCCGACGCAAACTGGACCGTTGGCAAACCTCATCACCGAAGCCCAGAACGGGACCCTGAGCGTCAACTTCAGCCCGGACGTCGTGGTAAACGCCGACGAGTTCGTGTACATCGAGCGAGACTGTAAAGCATTCAAACAAGAGATAACCACTCTTCAAAACATTGCAAAATCGATCGCAGAGATACCCAACTGGGGTCTCGGCGAATCGACAGAGGGACTGTTTTCAGCAAAAACCCTGATATCCAGGTTCCGCAGCAAGGCAATGAAAGCCCATCTCTCTACGGACACCGACGACAACATATGGGACATCCTCGATCAGCACTACAAAATAATCGACGATCTGGAAACCCTACATCACACCATCGCTCAGCAGTATTGCGAGCAGGATGCCAAGTTTGCGGCAGAATACAAGAGACTACAGTCAAATATCGAGCAGAGTCCGATCCTGACTGATCTCAAGCCGGGTACAAAGGTCAGCGGGATAGGAAAGTCGAGCTGATGGCTGTCACGACCGAGCCCGGACAGATTCCCGGCGACGGCGAGCATCCCGATAACTTCTCACATTGGGACATATACAACAAGTTCAATCCACTGAACACCGCCAACGGGCATACTGCCGCCCAGCAGTACAACGATCTCGCGAATAAATGGTCCGCCGCAGCGGACTTCTTCGCATCACGTATCCGCCAGTCGAGCTCCGCTGCCTGGCAGGGCAATGCCGCCGAAGCTTCTCGGACCGCGATCTCCAACTACGCTCAGCGCGCCGAGGATCTGACCGAGGCATTGAAAGCCATGTCCGCCCAGGTAACCGCGGCAGTCGACGGCGTCAACGGCACCAAAAACGGTGTCGCAGTACCGATGCAACACGTGAGTCGGTGGAACTTCTGGGACGGCGACCTCTTCGGGCACCACGGCATCCGGTCGAAGAAGGCCATCGACCAAGCTCGCGACGATGCCCGCTTGGCTATGAAGAACAACTACGTCAAGAACTTCGTCGACGCGGACAAGCAGATCCCGGTCGTCCCCAAGCCGAACGAGATCAGCAACCCGCTCTACAGCTACACCCCCTCCAGCTCGTACACCCCGAACTCCGGCAACGGCCCCAGCGTCCCCGGCGGAAGTACCAGCGGTACGAGCGGCGACAGCGGAAGTCAGTCGGGTACCTCCTCGAGCCAGTCGGATTCCACGTCGGCGGCGGGATACAGCTCCTCGTCCATGCCGTCGATGTCCGGGTACTCGAGTTCGACGGCCACCTCGCCCACCGGCTACTACAGCGGCACCTCGCCGACATCCACCACTCCGAGCAATTACAGCGGGGTCGGTAGCGGATCGGGTGGGGACAGCGCGTTGAACGGGCTGGGCTCGGCGACCGGCGGCGGACTGGGCAAGAGTGTGGCGGGCACCGGATCGAACGCCGCCGCGGCGGCCGCGAATGCCGCGAAAGCCGCTGGTACGAACAGCAATATGGCCGGTATGGGTGGAATGGGCGGCGCGGCGGGCAAAGGTAAGGGCGAGGACGACAAAGAGCACTCGCTCCCGGACTGGCTGCGCAATATGGAGAACGCTGAGGAACTGCTCGGTCCGGCGCCCAAGAGCATTCCGGGCGGCGTCATCGGCGGGGATTTCGACCAGGACCCCAATACTCGCGGGTGAGCGCCGAACCCGGTGTGCCCCTTGTATTTCCGGACGCCCCCGCGAATGCGGGGGCGCTTCGGCGCTCGTTCCACTGTCGTTCCGGTTCTCAGGTGACCGGAGTTCGTGATCGAAGGATGTTCCATGACCGAATGGAGTTGGGAGCCCGATGATTTCGCTGCCCTGTGGCTCGGCGAGGCGCGTGATCGGCTGCCGAGCCCGCTGAGCTACACCAGCCGCTTCCCGACCCAGGACGAGGTTCGCTTCCACCGTCAGCAGGTGCACGGCCGGTACGACACGGACGAGCGCAACCTCATCGAACTCGCCTTCCAGACCCTGACCGACGCCGAGCTGCGCATCGAAATCCTCGGGCAGTCCACGACTCTCGGCCGCGGCAAGCCGAAGGATTACCGGATCATCGGCGCGCGAACGAGATTCAACGCGATGATGCTCACCCAGACCGCCGATCCGGGCGTCGAGGACAGCATCGACGGCACCGTGCGCTGCCGCCTGTTCCGCACCGAACAGCTCGCCCAGCGCCTTGCCACCATCGTGCCGTCCTTCCCGCCGGGCCAGGAGAAGCCGGACACCTTCCACCTGGCGGACATTCGCCGCCCCGCCGAGGGGCTGAGCCGTAACACTCCCCGCGACCGCTACGACCGCATATCCCAGCGTCCCGTCGACGGCGGCGGCGGCGCGGCCCTGTTCACCGGCTCGATCTTCCACACCCTCGACCCCTGGTACGCCGTGCAATGGGTCGACGTCGCCCGGGACGGCCGCTACCTGCAACTACGCACCCGAGAGCACCTCACCGTGCGCCCCGCGAGCCCCCGAGAACTCACCACCACCTTCGAAACCTGGATCGAACGAGCCCTGCAACGCCTCCGCGAGGACGAACCCGACACCTGGTGAGCCGGTGTTCGACCGATTCACCTGCCGCCTCGAACCCGGGGCATGATCCGGTGTGCCGAGGTCAGCTCGCGAAACGTCCGATCGCGACGAAGGCCGCGAGCAGCAGGAGAATCACGTTGGCGGGCACGGGTTGTCGCTCGTTGCGGGTCAGGTGCACCCGCAACGCGCCGATCTGCACGATGACCAGCCCGACCGCGGCGATCGGAGTCAGAATGGGCGCGATGCCGGTCGCCGCGGGCAGGATCACGCCCAGCGCCCCGAGCACTTCGATCGCGCCGACCGCCCGCACGACCGCATCCGAGTTGTCCTTCATCCAGTCCAGCCGGCCCGTCGCCGCGAGTTGCTCGCGCGAGCGGACGAGCTTCAATCCGCCCGCGACGAGATACACGAACGCGAGCAGGCCCTGCGCGATCCACACTGCGATATTCACCGTATTCACCGATCCTCACGTTGGCACGTGGTCATATCGTGGGTGAGCGTCGATGCGGCGACAAAAGGCACATCGATGTATGTATCCAGGAAGGAAGCTCGGGTATGACGCAAGTCACACGAAAGACGGTGCGAATACCCGACGGCGGTGCGGTCCGGGAGGTGCTCGATCGCATCGGCGACAAGTGGAGTCTGCTGGTGATCGGCACCCTGCGCGAGGGACCGCTGCGATTCGGCGAACTGCGCGAAGCCGTGGCGGGCATCTCGCAGCGGATGCTCACCCTGACGCTCGCGCACCTGGTCGAGGACGGCCTGGTCGGTCGCACGGCCTACGCGGAGGTGCCGCCCCGGGTCGAGTACGAGTTGACCGAGCTAGGGCGCACCCTGCTGCCGCTGCTGGTCTCCCTCGCCGAGTGGGCCATGGCGCACCGCGACGAGATCAACGCGAACCGCACCGCTCCGCAGGCGTAATCGGCGGCCGTTCACATCGCGGCGCACGGCGATTCGGCCGCCAGCCAGCGGTTTCGACTGCCTTCGGGGCGTTCGCAAGCCGCGGCGGCAAGTCCGGCCGCCGCACCCGACTCTTGGTACACAAGGACCGCCAGGTATAACATCGCTGCATGACGATGAAAGCGTCTGATATCGATGTCGAGCGGGTGGAGTTGATTCCCGCTGCGGCACTGTTCCGGTCGTTGGGCGATCCGGCCAGATTGGCGATCGTGCGACGGTTGGCGGCGGGTCCGACCCGGGTGACCGATCTGGTCAAGGCCGTCGGTCTGGCGCAGTCGACGGTGTCGAAACATCTTGTCTGCCTGCGTGATTGCGGTCTGGTGGATTCGGAGCCGGTCGGGCGGGCATCACTGTTCCGGTTGACCCGCCCGGAGCTGGTGCAGATGTTGTCCTCGGCGGAGGCCGTGCTGGCCGCGACCGGGAACGCCGTCGCGTTGTGCCCCGAATACGGCATCGATTCGTGCTGTGCGCGGGAGGTGTCGTGAGCGGAGCGCAGCGCAGCGAACCGTCGGCACAGCGCGCCTCGCGCACGATGGAGCCGAGCGCCAGCGAGGTGGAGTCGTGAGCGAGGTGGATGCGAGCACGAACCTGATGGCGACGCAGAGCTGCTGCGGAAGTTCGTGTGCCGCACCGGTCGTCAAGGATGCGGCGTGGCATCGTGCCGCGCGATGGGCGCGCGCTCTGGCCTGGGTGAGCCTGGTGTGGATGCTCGCCGAGGGCGTGATCGGGCTGTGGCAGGGGGTGGCGGCCGGGTCGATCGCATTGCTCGGCTGGGCGCTGGGCAGCGTGGTCGAGGGTATGGCCAGTGTGATCGTGGTGTGGCGGTTCACCGGTGAGCGGACCATGTCCGAAACCGCCGAGCGGACTGCGCAAAAGCTTGTGGCCGTGTCGTTTTGGCTACTCGCTCCGTATATCGCCATCGAATCCGTGCGAAATCTGCTGGGTGAGCATCGATCCGAAGCCACAGCGCTCGGAATAGTCGTGACCGCACTGTCACTGGTGGCCATGCCCCTGCTCGGGCGCGCGAAGCATCGCCTGGCCGTCCGCTTGGATTCCGCGGCGACCGCCGGTGAGGGAACCCAGAACTACCTGTGCGCCATCCAGGCCGCCGCCGTCCTGGCCGCTCTGGCGCTCACATCGGTGTGGAGTGGCGGCTGGTGGCTCGACTCGATCGTCGGCCTCGGCGTGGCGGGTGCGGCGGTCTGGCAGGGTGTGCAGTCCTGGCGCGGCGACGACTGCTGCTGACCGTCGCCGGATCCGTCCGACCGCCTACCGCATGTGCGATCGGAGTCGAAAAGGGTTGAGGGCCGTACCGATACGCCGGTACGGCCCTCCTCTACGACTGTCGCGACCGGGCGCTAACCCGCGCGGACCGATGTGTCGATGAGACCGAATACCTCACCCTGCGGCCCCGCGACCATCGCCATCCGGCCGAACGGTGAATCGGCCGTGGGCATCAGTATCGTCCCGCCCAACTCCGCCACCCGTTCCACGGCGGTGTCGACGCCGTCGAACTGGAACCAGGTCAGCCAGTGGGTCGGCATCGGATCGCCGGGCATGAGGGAGTCGTCGTTCATGCCGCCCACGGCCTCGGTACCGCCGGGCGGGGTGAACATCACGTATCGCATATTCGTGCCGTCCCCGGCGTCGGTATACGTGTAGTCGAAGACGTCGGCGTAGAACTGTTTCGCGGTGTCGAGCTGCCGGGTGTGCAATTCGTTCCAGCAGTAGGTGCCGTGCTCGTTGTAGACGCCGGCGCCGTGGTGTGCGCGTGCCTGCCAGATGCCGAAAACGCCGCCGGTGGTATCGGCGACAACCGCCATTCGACCCGCGTCGAGTACGTCGAACGGAGGCATCAGTACCTGGCCGCCCGCCGCGGTGATCCGAGTGGCCAGACTGTCGCTGTCATCGGTCGCGAAATACGTGGTCCACACCGAAGGCATTCCGGGCTGCGGCTTCGGGCCGATCCCGGCGGCGGATCTGCCGTCCTTCGACGCCATCAGATATCCGCCGGCTTCCGCTTCACCCCCCTGGATCTGCCAGCCGAACAGGGTGGAGTAGAACTCGCTCGCCTTGGCCGGGTCATCGACCTGGCAGTCGACCCAACACGGGGTTCCCGCGGACCAGGGCGTATCGCGCACAGGCATAGATTTCTCCGTTCTGTGATTGCGAGTTTGTGTGCGACCGCTGATCGAAACGGCTGATACATCGCGCGGTCGAATATGTCGCCACCACTGCGACGCCTGAGCGAGCACGCCACGTCAGCAGCGGTACCTCGAGGAGCACGTTCGATCATATCTTCCCCGAACTTCGCCGAAACAGTGTCGAACGTCGTCGAATCGTTCGAAAAGGACGCGTCCTGGCGACAGATCAGGCCCGTTGGCTGCTGACCGAGACGACCTCGCCCGTCATGTACGAGGTGTAGTCGCTGGCGAGCATGGCGATGGTGGCGGCCACCTCCCAGGGTTCGGCGGCGCGGCCGAAGGCTTCGCCGGCGGAGAGTCGGTCGAGGAGTTCGCTGGAGGAGACCTTGTCCAGGAAGGGATGGCGGGCGATGCTGGGCGCGACGGCGTTGATGCGAACGCCCAGGTCGGCGGCTTCCACCGCGCTGCAGCGGGTCAGGGCCATGACACCGGCCTTGGCGGCGGCGTAGTGGGCCTGGCCGTGCTGGGCGCGCCAGCCCAGGACGCTGGCGTTGTTGACGATGACGCCGCCGTGCCCGGCCTCGCGGAAGTACTTCAGGGCCGCGCGGGTGCAGCGGAACGTGCCGTTGAGGGTGATGTCCAGGACGCGGTCCCACTGCTCGTCGGTCATGTCGACGACCGGCGTCTCACCGCCCAGTCCGGCATTGTTGACCAGAATGTCGATGCGCCCCAACGCTTTCGCGGCCGCGGCGATCAGTTCGTCCACCTGCTCGGAACTGGTGACGTCGCAGACCGCCGAGGCCACCCGGCGCTGCGGATAGGCCGCGGCCAGCTCCTCCTCGGTCTGCTTCAAACGCCGCTCGTGCCAATCGGACACCACGACGTCCGCGCCCTCGTCGAGCATGCGGCGCGCGGTGGCCGATCCGATCCCGGTCCCCGCCGCGGCGGTGATCACCGCAATCCTCCCGGCCAGCAGCCCGTGCCCCGAAACCGGCTGCGGCGCAACAGAAAGATCGGTCACTGTGATTCCTCCAGGTCTGATCGGATCTTCACATCCGATCGGTCGATCCGGCCGGGTGCGGCCGATCCGGTCAAGGGTTAGCGGGCCTCACGCGGGAGGCCGAGCACGCGTTCGGAGATGATGTTGCGCTGCACCTCGTTCGAACCGCCGTAGATGGTGTCGGCGCGGCTGAACAGGAACAGGCGCTGCCATTCGTTCAGGTCGTCCGGGAGGGCGACCATGCCCGGTGCGCCCAGGACGTCCATGGCGAGTTCGCCGAGATCGCGATGCCAGTTGGCCCACAACAGCTTCGAGACCGACGCCTGTCCGGCGGCGGTGCGCGGGTCGACGTTCTCGTGCGCGGTTGCCAAGGTGCGCAACGCATGCGCGCGCAGCACACGCAGACCCACCCACGCCTGATCGATGCGTTCGGCGATCACCGGGTTCTCCAGTGCGCCGTTGTCGCGAGCGACCGCCTCCAGGTCGGCGAGCTCGCGGGCGAACCGGATCTGTTGTCCGACAGTGGAAATGCCGCGTTCGAAGGTGAGGGTGCCCATGGCCACGCCCCAGCCCTTGCCCGGCTCCCCGACCACCAGACTCGCCTCGGTCCGGGCGTCGTCGAAGAACACCTCGTTGAATTCGGCCGTACCGGTGAGCTGGATGATGGGCCGAACCTCGACGCCGTCCTGCTTCATCGGCACCAGCAGATAGGACAGGCCGTGATGTCGGCTCGAGCCCGGTTCGGTGCGCGCGATGACGAAACACCAGTCGGCCAGATGCGCCAGCGAGGTCCAGATCTTCTGACCGTTGATCCGCCACTCGTCGCCCTCGAGCCGCGCCGACGTGGTCACCGCGGCCAGGTCCGAACCGGCTCCCGGCTCGGAATAACCCTGGCACCATAGTTCGGTGACCGAGCGGATGCCGGGCAGGAAGCGCTGCTTCTGCTCCTCGGTGCCGAACGCCAGCAGCGTCGGGCCCAGCAGTTCCTCACCCAGGTGCGACACGCGGCTGGGCGCATCGGCCTTGGCGTACTCCTCGTGGAAGATCACCTGCTGGCGCAGGGTCGCGTCGCGGCCGCCGTACTGTTCGGGCCAGCCCAGGCAGGTCCAACCGGCCGCGGCCAGGTGGCGGTCCCATTCGAGCCGCTCGTCGAACGCCTCGTGCTCGCGACCGGGCCCGCCCAGTCCACGCAGCTCACGGAACTCGCCCTCGAGGTTCTCGACCAGCCATTCGCGCACGTCGGCGCGGAACTTCACATCCGCGGACGTGTCGCTACCGGCCGCGGCATCGGGGGTCTGGATCACACTCACTCCGGTAGAGTAACCTACCAAGCACTTGCTTTGTAGACCGACAGTTTCGAATCGCGGCTCGCCGCGGGAGGACGCCCGTGACCACCCTTTCGCAGACCACCCCCCGGGCCCTGCACGATGCGGCGCGCGCCTACGGCGACGCACCGGCCGTCCACGACGGCGAGGTGCAGCTGAGCTGGACTCAACTGCTCGACCAGGTACAACAGGTCGCGGGCGCGCTCATCGCTCGCGGTGTGCAGCGCGGCGACCGGATCTCGATCTGGGCGCCGAACACCTACCACTGGATCGTGGCCGCGCTGGCCTCGCACTACGCCGGCGCGGCACTGGTTCCGCTGAACACCCGCTACGTCGCCGACGAGGCCGTGGATGTGCTCGAGCGGGTGCGCGCCAAAGCACTGTTCATCTCCGGCCCCTTCCTGGGGCGCGATCGACTGGCCGAATTGCGCACTGCCGCACCGGATCTGAACATCGAGACGATCATCGTGGTGCCCGCCGAGGCGGACGCCGCGCTCCCCGAGGCGACCGACACCGTCGTCCCCTGGCCGGATCTGGCCCGGATCGCCGAGCAGACCCCGGCCGCGGAGGTGCTCGCGCGCGGGGAATCGGTCGACTCCGAAGACATTTCGGACATCCTGTTCACCTCCGGCACCACCGGGCGCAGCAAGGGCACGCTCGTCGCGCATCGGCAGGCGCTGAGCGTGGTGCGCGCGTGGGTGGCCTGCTCGACGCTGAACAGTGACGACCGGTACCTGGTCATCCCGCCGTTCTTCCACAACTTCGGTTACAAGGCCGCGATGCTGGCCTGTCTGGTGACCGGCGCGACCATCGTCCCGCAGGCGAGTTTCGATGTGCCGCAGGCGATGCGGATGGTGCACGAATTGCAGATCACCGTGCTGACCGGTCCCCCGACGATCTACCAGACCATCCTGGACCATCCGGCCCGCGCCGAGTTCGACCTGAGCAGCCTGCGGGTCGCGGTCACCGGCGCGGCGACCGTTCCCGTGGTGCTGATCGAAAGAATGCGCGGGGAACTGGAATTCGACGTCGTGGTCACCGCGTACGGCCTGTCCGAATCGGCCGGATTCGGCACCATGTGCCTGCCCGACGACGACGCGCAGACCGTCGCCAACACCTCCGGCGGCCCGATCGCCGAGTTCGAGGTGCGCATCGGCGAGCACGGCGAGGTGCTGCTGCGCGGCCCGAACGTGATGCTCGGCTATCTCGACGATCCCGAGAACACCGCCAGGACGATCGATTCCGACGGCTGGCTGCACACCGGCGATGTCGGCGTCCTGGACGAGCGCGGTTATCTGAAGATCACCGATCGGCTCAAGGACCTCTACATCAGCGGCGGATTCAACGTCTACCCCGCCGAGGTCGAACAGACCCTGGCCCGCCTGGACGGCGTCGCGGACTCCGCGGTCATCGGCGCGCCGGACGAGCGCATGGGCGAGGTCGGCAAGGCATTCATCGTCCGGCGTCCGGGCTCCACGCTCACCGCGGAGGACGTGGTCGCGCACGCGAAGCAGACACTCGCCAACTTCAAGGTCCCGCGCTACGTGGAATTCCGCGATGAACTGCCCTACAGCGCCGCCGGGAAAGTACTCAAACGGCAACTACGCGAGGAGAATTCGTGACCAGCACAGATATCCCCGGCGCCGTGCCCGACGAGGGTGAGGTCGTCACCTACGAGCGGCGTGGTCCGATCGCGGTCGTCACGATGAACCGGCCGGACTACCGCAACGCGCAGAACTCGGTGATGACCTACGCCCTGGACGCGGCCTTCACGCGCGCGGTCGAGGACGCCGAGGTGACGGCGATCGTGTTGGCGGGCAACGGAGAACACTTCAGCGCCGGACACGATATCGGCACCCCGGGCCGCGACCACCACGTGCAGTACGAGAACAAGGCCGCGCTGTGGTGGGACCACCTCGACCGCCCCGGCGGCGATCAACGGTACGCCCGCGAACTCGAGGTGTATCTCGGCATGTGCCGCCGCTGGCGGGAAATTCCCAAGCCGACGATCGCGATGGTGCACGGCGCGTGCATCGCCGGTGGGCTGATGCTGGCCTGGGTCTGCGACCTGATCGTCGCCTCCGAGGACGCGTTCTTCTCCGATCCCGTTGTGCGCATGGGTATTCCGGGTGTGGAGTACTTCGCCCACCCCTGGGTGCTCGGACCGCGCCGGGCCAAGGAGGTGCTGTACACCGGTGACCGCTTCAGCGCCGCGCAGGCGTACGAGTGGGGCATGGTGAACCGGGTCGTGGCCCGCGAAGACCTCGAGACCGAAACCTTCGCCCTCGCCGAGAAGATCGCCACCATGCCGCAATTCGGCTTGGCACTGACCAAGAAGGCCGTCAACCAGTGCGAGGACCAGATGGGACTGCGCTCGGGAATGGATTCGGTCTTCGGACTGCATCATTTCGCGCACGCCCACAATGCCGAGGTCGGCGCGGATTCGCTCGGCGGCATGAACGCCAAGTCGATGAAGGCCACCGCCACCGTATCCGTAGAGAACAAGGCGAACTAGATGGATCTCGAACTCGATTCCGCCGCAGAGCAATTCCAGCTGGAGGTGCGCGAATTCCTGCGCGCCAACGTCCCGGCGACGCCGTTGCCGTCGATGGACACCGAGGAGGGCTTCGAGGCGCACCGGCGCTGGGAGGCCACAATGGCCGATGCCCGGCTGTCGGTGGTCGCCTGGCCGCGCGAATACGGCGGACGCGATGTCTCCCTGCTGGAATGGGTGCTGTTCGAGCAGGAGTACTACGCGGCCGGTGCGCCTGGACGGGTCAGCCAGAACGGCATCTTCCTGCTCGCGCCGACGTTGTTCGAGCACGGCACCCCCGAGCAGCTCGACCGGATCCTGCCGAGAATGGCCCGGGGAGAAGACATCTGGGCGCAGGCGTGGTCCGAGCCCGAGGCGGGCAGCGATCTGGCCGGTATCCGGTCCGGCGCCAAACGCGTCGAGGGCGGCTGGGTGCTCAACGGGCAGAAGACCTGGAGTTCGCGGGCCTCGTTCGCGGACTGGGGATTCGGGCTGTTCCGCAGCGATCCCGAGGCCGAACGTCATCGCGGACTGACCTACGTGATGTTCCCGCTGTCCGCGGACGGGGTCACGGTGCGGCCGATCCCGCAGCTCGACGGTGAGCCCGGATTCGCGGAGATCTTCCTGGACAACGTCTTCGTGCCCGATCACGACGTCATCGGGGAGCCGAACGACGGCTGGCGGGTGGCGATGGCGACCTCCAGCAACGAGCGCGGCCTGTCGCTGCGCAGTCCGGGCCGGTTCAACGCGACCGCGGACCGGCTCATCGAATTGTGGCGCGCGAATACCGGGGCCGGTGACACCGCGGCGCGAAATCGAGTGGTGGACGCCTGGATCGGGGCCGAGGCGTATCGGCTCAACACCTTCGCGACCGTGACCCGCCTGTCCGAGGGCGGCAAGCTCGGCGCGGAATCCTCGGTCAACAAGGTGTTCTGGTCCGACCTGGACATCGCGATGCACGAGACGGCCCTGGAACTGCTCGGCCCCGTCGCCGAACAGGAGAGCACCTGGACCGACGGCTACCTGTTCTCCCTCGCGGGCCCGATCTACGCGGGCACCAACGAGATTCAGCGCAACATCATCGCCGAACGCCTGCTCGGCCTGCCCCGCTGAACTCGCCCGACCCGGATTGGACCGATCGATGAGATTTGCACTTTCGCCCGAACAGCGGGACTTCGCCGACAGCCTGCGCAAGATGAGCGATGCGGCCGGGACGCCCGGCATCATCCGCGACTGGGGCGAGGGCGACCACCACGGCGGGCGCGGACTGATCCGGCAGCTCGCCGGTGCGGGCGCCCTGGGCCTGGCGATCGACGAGGCGCACGACGGCATGGGCGCGGAGACGATCGACTCGGTGGTCGCCTTCACCGAATTCGGCCGGGCCGCCGTGCCCGGCCCGCTGGTGGAGACCGCTGCCGCGATTCCCGCACTGCTGCAAGCACTTCCGGACAGCAAACTCGCCGGACGCTGGCTGGGCTCGTTCGCCGAAGGCGCGGCCCTGGGCACTGTGGCCCTGTCCCCCGACCAGCCCGCGGTGGACGCCGACACCGCCGAGGTGATTCTGCTGGTCGATGGTGATCGGCTGTACACCGCGCATCGCACGGCGAGCATCCGGTCCGTGGACCGCGCGCGCCGGCTGTTCCCCGTTTCTCCGGACGAGCTGGTGGCCGAGGGTGATTCGGTGCGCGAGGCCGCGGCGGCGGCATTCGACGCGGGCGCCCTGGCCACCGCGGCGGTGCTGCTGGGTGCGGGCCAGGCGCTGCTGGACACCAGCGTCGCCTACGTCAAGCAGCGGCACCAGTTCGGTAAGCCGATCGGCCAGTACCAGGCGATCAAACATCACCTGGCCAACGCCTTGATCGGCCTCGAGATGGCCCAGCCTCTGCTGTTCAACGCCGCGCTGACGTCCACGTCCCGCGACATCTCGGCCGCCAAGATCGCCTGCGCCGAGGCCGCCTACCGCACCGCGCGCATCGCCCTGCAGGTCCACGGCGCCATCGGCTACACCGCCGAATACGACCTGTCGCTGTGGCTCACCAAGGTCACCGCCCTGCAATCGGCCTGGGGCACAACCGACTTCCATCGTTCGCGAGTGGCCGCGGCGCTGCGTGATCCGGACGCCGCATGAGCATCCGTAACGAACTGCTCCACCAGGTCGGTCCAGCTCACCTGGCCCCGGTCTCCCACGCCGAGAACACATCAGGAGGAACACCGTGAGCAGCACGGCCGAACTGCAGGAACTGGCCGGCACCGTGCGCGCGGTGCTGGCCAAGCACGGCGATCGCGACACGCTGCGCCGGGCGATCGACGGTGAGGCCGGATACGACCCGGCGCTGTGGACGCTGCTGTGCGAGCAGGTCGGGGTGGCCGCGCTGGCCGTTCCGGAGGAGTACGGCGGGATCGGGGCCGGACTCGTCGAGGCGCTCACGGTGGTCGAGGAGCTCGGCCGCACTCTGCATACGCCGCCGATGCTCGGCTCCGCGGTGCTGGGCGTGCAGGCGCTGCTGCTGGCGGGCGATGCCGAGGCGTGTGAGCGGCTACTGCCCGATGTCGCCGAGGGCGGCCGCACGCTCGCGGTCTGCTGGGCGAGCGCGTCGGGCTGGGACGAGCCCGGCGTTCGGGTCGCCGACGGAAAGCTCAACGGCACAGCGCATTATGTTCTGGACGGCGACACGGCCGACACCCTGATCGTGGTCACCGCCGACGGCATGTACGAAATCGACGCGGCCGCACCGGAGCTCACCCGCACCACCGCGCCGGTGATGGATCCGACCCGTCGCCTGACCGAGATCACCTTCACCGCCGCCCCGGCGCGCGCGCTCGGCGGCGATCCGGCCGCGATCACCCGGCTGCGCGAAATCGCCTGGGCCGCAATCGCTGCCGAACAGGTCGGCGCGGCCGAAGCCTGCCTGCAGATGACGGTCGAGTACAGCAAGTCCCGAGTCCAGTTCGGCCGCCCGATCGGCAGCTTCCAGGCCCTCAAACACCGGATGGCCGATATGTACGTCCTGGTGGAATCGGCCCGCTCGGCCGCCTACGCGGTCATCGCGGACCTCGCCCGAGGCGCCGCCGACCCCCTGGACATCGCCGCCGCCCGCATCCACTGCTCGCACACCTTCTCCGCGATCGTCGGCGAGACCGTCCAGATGCACGGCGGCATCGCGATCACCTGGGAGCACGACGCGCACCTGTTCTTCAAACGCGCCCACGGCGACGCCCAACTCTTCGGCCAGCCACCCCGCCCCCTGGCCCGCCCGGCCTAGATTCGCCCCAGGCATGTGATGAGGGGCGGTCCCACAGCAGTGGGACCGCCCCTCGCTCATATGACGGAAGCTGATGTCCGCGTCGGCAGCTGGACGAGATGTCAGAGCCACCCTCACCGCGGACCCGGTGTCAGCCTTGCGGCTGCGCCCGACGCGACGTCCCGGTCCCGGACTTCCCGGGCGCGGCACGGTCGAGATCGCGCCGCGTGGCGGTGACCTCACGCCGAGACCGGCGCAGCTCGCGGCGGGTCGCCCAGTGTCGGCGGGTCGTCGTCACAGACCCCGCCAGCAGCAGGGCCAGCCCGATCGCGGCGACCGCGCCGACGACAATGCCCGCGGCGAACACCTCACCGGCCGAGCCGGTGTAGTGCTGGTTGAAGATGGTGAAATCTGTTGGCAGTAGATGGCTTTGGCCGATATTTCCGGTCACCGCGGCTACTCCGGCTACGACGGCCGCGATGAGCACGATCAAACCGATGAGTGCAATCATGGCGTATCCCAACGTTGTTGGATGGTGTGCACTCGCAATTCCCGCCGGTCCTCTGCTCAAACAGAATCCGCCCGATCGGGCCGGGCGGCGGGCTCCTGCGGCGGGCGCATCACCGGGTCTTCCCCGGGGGACTCGGCAGACCCCGCACACGGATGCCAACCTGGGTGAATCGGCTCCACGCCGGTGGCGGGCCATCGGGCACGGTGATCGTTCCCAGCGCCCTGTCGGTGACGTATCGCCCCCTTGACACAACCCAGCCATCGCGATGCGAAACCACCGACCCGATACAACCCCACTCGAGGAAACGCACCGCCTCAGCGGCGGCCCTGGTCGGACCGGTCCTCGGCACGCGTTTCGTCGATCGCGATGCCGCCCTCATCGATCACGGGACCGGCGTCGTCGATCACGGGACTGCCAGAGCCGAGCGCAGTGCCACCGATGGCGTCGGGGCGGACCGAGATGGTGTTCCTACCGGAGCGGACCGCTTCGTGGATTTCGTCGTCGCTGACCGGCCGCCCGATCTCGTCCGGGGTGTCGTTGACCGGGCCCGGAGGCGCTACCTGCCTGCGCACGGCGATCAGCATGGCGACGCGTTCGAGCCATCGCGCGAACAGCTCGTCGCGCTCGATGCTGGAACTCGTTCCGGCGGCAGCCGACATCCACCGCCGCACGAGCGCGGTGGGTTCCGGACCGATCAACGGCTCCGGCAACTCCAGTGCCCCACCCAGCCCCATCGACCGCACACAGTCCGCCAGGAACTCCACCGGATACGGCCCGACCCCCAGAGCTTCGGCCAGATGCGATGCCGCGATGGCGGCATCGGAGAACATCGTGCGGCGCGCATCCCCCTCCGGCATTCCCGCGACGATCGCGGCCTCGATATCGAGGCCGCGCACCATCTCGTCGGCACGTCTGCCGGTCATTGCGGCAACTCGACACTGGCGGGATCGGCCAACCCGCCGGTCGGCGTAGCGTTGGTCACTTCACCGAGCTGTCCGTCGACGAACTGCTGTTTGGTGACCCATTCGGTGAACCCCCACGGGTTGTAGATCTCGAGTTCATCGCCCTTGGCCGCGAGAATCATCACCTGGTGGCCGACGACGACTCCGTCCTTGTTCGGCTTCGGGTCGGTCGGAAAGACACCGAGAGGAACCGGCTTTCCGGCGTCGACCGCTGCCTCGATGCGAGGAAGCGCCGCCTTTCGCTCCTCGGAGGTGTGTACGGAGACATCCTGATACGAGCTTCCGGTGGAGGATTTGAGGAGAGTGTTGGCGTTCGCCGTCGGGTCGCCTTTGTTGAGGTTGTAGTTGCTGGTGTAGTTCTGCTCCAGCCGGTTGTGGACAGCTTTCGGGCTGTCATCGCCCACCTTGGCTCCGCCAACTGCCATGGGCCCCTGTCCTGTGGTCATGCCGAGCATGAACACCGGGTCATTGGCAGCTCGTGCCATAACGGTCGAGGCGGCGACACAGTCTCCCGAGTTCTTGTCGCCATTGGTGAGCTGGTAGTAGAAATCGGTGTAGTGGCCGTATCCGGGCTTGTCGGGGTTCGCAACCCAGTATTTCGATTGCCCCGCGTAGCTCAGCGTGTATTTGCCATCCTTACCCGTATCGGAGGTGGAGATGTCGTTTATGTGCGGATCCAGATGCTTGGACAGCCACCCGTCATCATCACCATGCGGATGGATCACCTTGTCGAATTTCTGCACGTCGGACAATTTGTATCCCGCGCCCAGCGCCTTCCACAGATAGGCCGCCTCCTGCGGTGACTTGGCATCTGCGAGCATTTTCTCGAACGCCGCACGATCGGCGTCGGACATGGCGTTCAGCGCTTGCGATGCGCGGGCGAGCGCGGTGGGGCTCATGATGGCGATCAGCGGATCGCTGGTCCAGCCGAAGTCCGAGGAATATCCGAGCACCACCGCGCTGAGCGGATCGATGCCCGGTGAGTTGATCTGCCGCGCTCGCGCCTGCGCCGCGAGCTGATTCAGCACGCCGGCGGCATCCGAAGCCGCACCCTCGATAATCTTCGCCGCGGCCAGCCGATCCTTGCAGCCCTCGTCGGCCAACGCCTGCGCTTTTCGCTGGGACTTCGAGAGCCCGAACAACCTGCCCAGGACGGACTCGTCCGCAGTCAGGCCCTTGGCCTGGCGCAGCAACCCCAGCCCTCGCTCGTCGCGGCGCTGCGCATCCGCCAGTTGCTCTCCCCATGTCGTCAGCGTGGCGAACCCGGACTCGAATGCCGTTCCCGCCGCTTGCGCCTGCGCCCCCACCGCCCGGACGGCCTCGGCCGCAGTTTCGGCCGCCTGCCCTCGCCAAGCGGCCGGCAGCGAAGTTTCGGCGACAGCCGCCAGATCCGAACTCGAACCGAACGAATCGACGGAAATCGTGTTGCAGATGTGCGCCATTCCACCGTGTCCCGGGGGTGAACCCGCGATCTGCTCCGGCGAACCGCCAGGGGTCGGCGGCTGCAGCGCAATATTGATCACCTGCGGGAGGAAGCTGGGCAACAGCTTGCACACATCGAGGAGGTCCAGGGCCTCCTCGAGCACCTGCACGGCGCTCACTGGGGACGCACCCGTCCGTTCGTGGCGCTGCCTGACGAACTCCCGCCCTTCCCGCCGGTGCTGCTCGGCGCAGAGCTGACAGGGGGAAGGCTGGCCGGGGGAACACCGATCAGGCCGGTGGCGCCACTCACCGACCCACCACCGCTGGTATCAGCGGCCTGCATTGCGTGAACGGCCTTGGGCACGTGACTCGCGAGTTCCTTCAGCGCCTTTTGGGCGGTGTCGACCTCGCCGAGCCACGCCATCAGAAACGCGCTCCAGGCGGAATTGACATCAGAATCCCCCAAATCGAGCGCGCCCGACAAGATCATTCCGACCAGAGACGCATACGCCGTGGAGTAGGTGGATGCCGCTTTGGAGACGATCGCGATGGGGTGTATGAGACCGTCCGGGTCGACGTGCACCCCCGAGCCGCTGTCGTTGGGCACGGTGTCGCCTGTCGCCGAACTTCCCTGGCCCCCACCGGAATTCGACTGACCACCACCGCTACTGCTGCCACCGGACGAATTGTCACCGGCACCAGGAACGGCGGAAGATGCCGCCACTTGCACCGGCGTGCCTTCCGGTTCTTCCAGCACGTCGCCCCCATTTCTCCGGCCATAGGCAAACGGGCACACTACCGACCGGCCGCACGCCACCGCCCATGCAAGACCCACCACCCCTGGGGATGATTCGCGAAATCCACATCCCGATCCGTTCGGAGCGCTCCCGCGCTGACGGTCCGCATCCGGCCGCAGGCCGTCCCCCAGCACCGACTCGTGAGCAACAAGCACACCCGGCTCGCCGGTGGGGGATCTCACAGCCATTTACATAGCCAACCTATGTACATACTTAGTTAGCCTATGTAAATTAATAACCGTGCAGTTGAACCAGGCAGCCGAATCCGAACCCCTCGCCGAGGGGAACAAGCACGTGGTCGACATCGTCTCGGCCGCGGCGCAGCTGACCCGGCTGGCCCGCACACTCCGCGAGGACGACCTCCCGAACGCGATGTTGCGTGCGATGTCGGTCCTGGACGAGCGGGGACCGCTGCGGGTCAGCGAGTTCGCTCGGTTCGACGGCTGCTCGCAGCCGACAGCAACGGCGCTGATCGGCAGGATGGCGACAGCCGGATTGGTCAGCCGCACAGCAGATCCCGGCGACTCCAGAGCCGTGGTCGTCGCGCTGACGCCGGCGGGACGCGACCGATTGGCCGTGTCCCGCCGCGCGATCGGCACCGCCCTCACGACACGATTGCCCGACTTCGACACCGCCCGGCTCGCGCATCTGCGCGCCGAGCTGGACGAGTTGCTCGAAGCCCTGAAATCGGCCGCGTAACAAGCAGATCACCCAGGAGCGTCTCTGATGAGCATCACTGTGTCTCCGCGTGCCGACATCGCCGACGCGCCGAACACCACCCGCCCGAACCGCGCGAAACAACCCAAATCCGTGTGGGCCGTCGCCTTCGCCTCGGTCATCGCCTTCATGGGCATCGGCCTGGTGGATCCGATCTTGAAACCGATCGGCGAACAACTGCACGCATCCACCTCTCAGGTCACGCTGCTGTTCACCAGCTACATGCTGGTAACCGGCGTGGCCATGCTGATCACCGGCGTGGTGTCGAGCCGCTTCGGCGCGAAGAAGACGCTGCTGGCGGGTCTGGCGATCATCGTCGTATTCGCCGCGCTGGCCGGTAGTTCCAGCACCGTCGGCCAGATCGTGGGCTTCCGCGCCGGGTGGGGCCTGGGTAACGCGCTGTTCATCGCGACCGCGCTGGCCACCATCGTGGGCGCGGCCACCGGCGGCGTCGCCCGCGCGATCATCCTCTACGAGGCCGCACTGGGCATCGGCATCGCGGCCGGACCGCTGGTCGGCGGCGTCCTGGGCGGAATCAGCTGGCGCGCACCGTTCTTCGGCGTCTCGGTGCTGATGGCCGTGGCCTTCATCGCCATCATCGTGCTACTGCCGCAGGCTCCGAAACCGACGCACCACACCTCGATCACCGCGCCGTTCAAGGCATTACGGCACCGCGGCCTGCTGCTGGTGAGCATCACCGCGCTGCTGTACAACTACGGCTTCTTCACCCTGCTGGCCTACACCCCGTTCCCGCTGAACATGGGCACCTATTCGATCGGTTTCATCTTCTTCGGCTGGGGTCTGATGCTCGCGCTGGCCTCGGTGTTCCTGGCGCCGAAACTGCAACGCCGGTTCGGCACCGTGCCGATGATCGCCCTGGCGCTGGCCCTGTTCGCCGCCGATCTCGCGGTGATGGCGATCTTCGCCGACCAGAAGATCGTGCTGATCGTCGGCACCGTCCTGGCCGGACTGTTCCTGGGCGTCAACAACACCCTGATCACCGAGGCCGTGATGATCTCCGCACCGGTGGAGCGTTCGACCGCCTCGGCCGCGTACAGCTTCGTCCGGTTCGTCGGCGGCGCGGCGGCTCCCTACCTGGCCGGCAAGCTCGGCGAACAGCACATGGCCCTGCCGTTCTGGGTCGGCGCGGCATGCACCGCAGTTGGTGTGATCGTGCTGCTGGCCGGACGTTCGTACCTGGCGCACGTGGACGATCACGATCCCGAGCCGCACAGCATCGAGGAGGCACAGGCGATCAGCGCCGGGGAGGACTGATCCCGATCCATTCGTGAGGCGCGAATCAGTGGGCCGCTCCATCTCGGAGCGGCCCACAGCGAATTCATGGCACATTTGCGACAACCACTGGACGAGAACGTCGATTGGTGCGTCCGCGGATCCGGACATTGTGTCACCACCAATTTACATGCGGCCGATTTCCACATAGTGTGGGCGCAATGTCGAACGGGGCGTAAGTTTTTTTCGGGGCGTCCTTTCGCCATGACCCGACAATCTTTAGTGATGTAAGGAATCCTCGTGTCAGTTTCGATCCAGACCCTCGGCCGCAGCATGGCCCTCGCCGTCCTCACCGCGGGCGCGGTGATGATCGGTTCCAGCACCTCGGGTGCGGCCCCGGTCGCCAAGCAGCCGCAGAACGTCGAGACCCAGGTGGTCTCCGCCACGAACGACACGTCCGCGCACACGATCACCGCGACGCTGCCCGCGGGTCGTTTCATCTCCAATGCGGCCGCCCACACGATCGACATCGTCGACGCCGCGGGTAAGACCACCGAGTCCATCCCGATGTCGGTGCACGGCAAGACCGTTCCGGTCGCGGCCGCCATCAGCAACAACGGCCGCTCGGTGACCCTGAAGCAGATCGGCTTCACCGACACCGGAAACCAGCTCATCAACGAGTGGGTCTGGGGCGTGCAGCACGGCGGCGCGGTCGGCGCGATCATCGGCTGCCTGCTGGGCTTCTGGTTCTTCGTCCTGCCCGGCTGCGCGATCGGCGCGGCCATCGGCGGCACGATCGGCAGCCCGAACGGCAACCAGATCAACTCCACGTTCTTCCGCCTGCTCCAGGGCAACTGACCCGGTAGCCACCGAAACGGCCGCCGCGGCATCTTCTTCCGAGATGTCGCGGCGGCCGTTTCCGTTTCCCAGGGGAGGGATTACGTATCGGCCGGTACCGGCGAATTCGCTGCGGCCCACGCCTTCTCCGCATCGCTGCCCGCCTCGGGCGGCCACAACCCGTCGATCATCCACAGATCCCGAGCGCTCTCCTCGATGTGGAATTCGCAATGCAAGCCGCGATCAGCGGTGTAGGGCAAGGTGATCGCGTTGACGAATTCGGTCATGCGCCTGCGTCGCGGCGCGTCGTCGATTCGCCGGGCCAGATGCGAGACGACGATGCGCACGGTGTTCGCCGACGGTTTGCCACCAACCAGGAAATCAGCCTGGGCCAGTTCGTGGAAATGTACGACGACGTAGAACTCCGGAAGGCCGACATCGGCGTAATGCTTGGTGATATCGGCGGCGAAATCCTGCTTGTCCCGGTCGGAATAGACCCCGACCGGATGGTAGATCTGCCACAGCGGCATGGGTGAATCCTTACTCTGCGGATTGCGAATGGGTAGTGCTCAGCCGCCGATCGGCAATGCGAGGTTTTCCACGGGACCGGACAGCGCGGCTTTGACGCGCCTGGTCAGATCGTCGACCAGCACCTCGTTCTCGCCCTTCTCCAGACCGTCCGCAACGGCCTGGGCAACCTGCCGGGGACTGATCTTCTCGGCCTGCAGCGTCTTGACCATGTCGGTATCGGCGAATCCCAGATGCACCCCGACCACCTGGGTGTGCTGCGCGGCCAGTTCGGTGCGCAGCGAATTGGTCAGCGACCAGAACGCCGCCTTGGACGCGCCGTAGGCCGCCGCGCCGGATCCCCAGGACAGCACCGAGTGGATGTCCACCAGCGCGCCGCCGCCGTTGGCCGCCAGGATCGGCGCGAACGCCTGCGCGATACGCAGCGGGCCGAACACGTTGGTATCGAAAGTCGCTGCGACATCGGCGATCTCGGCCGTCAGCAGCGGAGCCGGGCGCAGCACCCCGGCGTTGTTGATCACGATGCTCACCTCGCCGGCTCGCGCTGCCACGGCCGCGACGGAATCCTGATCGGTGACCTCGAGCGCGAGCGGCACGATGCGGGGATCCTCGGCCTCGACCGGACGGCGTGCGGTGACGTAGACCTTCCGCGCGCCACGGTCCAGCAGTTCCTCGGCGAATGCGCGGCCCAGACCGCGCTGACCGCCGGTCACCAGCGCGGTCGCCCCTTCGATCCTGGTCATGCGGTGTCCTTCCGATGCGGTTCGGATGCGGTGAGCCCGCACCCGCTACGTTTTAGATTATTGCCATCATCTATTCTGCTGCGCAAGACTGGTGAGGCGATACACAGCACACGGAAAGGGGACGCCATGCCGCGGTCATCGCGTGCGCAGGCCGAGACGCACCGCCGAGAGGTCCTGGACGCGGCCTCGGCACTGGTGCGCCG
Source organism: Nocardia jiangxiensis NBRC 101359 (assembly GCF_000308615.1). Lineage (GTDB taxonomy): Bacteria > Actinomycetota > Actinomycetes > Mycobacteriales > Mycobacteriaceae > Nocardia > Nocardia jiangxiensis. The sequence goes on along the minus strand of NZ_BAGB01000009.1, from coordinate 13,205 downwards.
CGACGGGGTCGACGGCGTGACGGTGCCGGAGGTGATGGCCGCGGCCGGACTCACCCACGGCGGCTTCTACCGGCACTTCCGATCCAAGGAAGACCTTGTGGCACAAGCCTGTTCGGCCGCCTGCGCGGAGAAGGAACGCGAACGAGCGGATCTGCTCGAAGCCGGGCCCGACGAACGCGCCGCACGCCGCGCCTTCCTCGAGCGTTACCTGTCCACAGCCCACCGCGACACCCCCGCGCAGGGCTGCGGCATCGCCGCCCTGGCCGGCGACGTCGCCCGCACCGACCCAGACAGCCCCCTGCGCGCGGCATACCTCGAGGGCATGCGGCAGATGATCGACGATCTCGGTCGCCTGAATCCGACTGCCTCCGAAGACAATCGGGACACCCTGGTCGAAATTGCGGTCATGGCGGGCGCGGTGATGCTCGCCCGGGCCGCCGCGGGCGACGACCTGTCCGAGCAGATCCTGACCGCGGCCCGCGACTTCCTCGTCACCGACTGACCCTGCGCACGGCGACACCGGGATGTCACCGTCCGGGAGTACCTTGGGCGGGTATGAGCGACAGGAATCGGGGCCGGGTCGGAACCGAACCCGGACACAAACGTGTGCGCGCCTACGCTGCCGGTCGGCTCGTCGCCGACACCATCCATCCCACCCTGGTCTGGGAGATTCCGTACTACCCCGCCTACTACGTGCCGCTGGACGATGTGCACGCCGAATTGAAGGCGACCGGTGAGACCAAGCACTCGCCCAGTCGCGGCGACGGCCTGATCCACGACGTCGTCGTCGACGGCATCACCAAATCCGCTGCGGCCCTGCGTTATCCGGATTCACCGATTCCGGAGCTGCGTGATCTGGTGCGCCTCGAGTGGAGTGCGATGGACGAATGGTTCGAGGAGGACGAACCCATCTACGTCCACCCCCGCAACCCCTACACCCGCGTGGACATCCTGAGCAGTTCCCGGCACGTGCGGGTCGTGGTGGACGGCGTCACCGTCGCCGATTCGCACTCTCCGCACATCCTGTTCGAAACCGGCCTCCCGCCGCGCTACTACCTCCCCCTCCCGGACACCCGCCAGGACCTGTTCACTCCGTCGGAGACCCGGACGCACTGCCCCTACAAGGGCACCGCGGGCTATTTCAACCTCGACGTCAACGGCGTCACTCACGAAGATCTCGTCTGGATCTACCGAACCCCGCTGCCCGAAAGCCAGAAGGTGACCGGCCTGGTCTGCTTCTACAACGAGAAGGTCGACATCTATCTCGACGAGGAACTCCAACCCCGTCCGGACTCGCCCTTCGCCTGAAACCGGCCCTGCGCGCCGACACGGCCATCCATCGGCTCTCCACTGGTCAGGCGCGCAGGTAGCCGTGGTTGTCGAAGCCCGGCCCGCCTACGAATCGGGGCGGGCCAGCAGATCGGCGACCAGATCCGGCAGAGCGGTACCGATGGGATCGCGGATAACCTCGGTGGCCATCGAGTCGTAGGGCGTGGGCTCGGCGTTGACGATGACGAGGTCCGCACCGTGCTCCACAGCGATGCCGCACAGCGAGGCGGCCGGTTCGACCTGCAGCGATGTGCCCACGCCCAGGAAGATGTCCGAGGTTTCGGCGACCAACTGGGCGGTGAGCATACTGCGCAGATTCAATTGCTGACCGAACATGATGACCGCGGCCTTGAGGATGCCGCCGCAGTCGGGGCAGGGCGGATCCGGCTCACCGGCGGCCACCCGTTCCAACGTCGCGGACATCGTCGTGCGGAAATCGCAGACGGTGCATTCGACCTCGAACATGTTGCCGTGGATCTCCACCACCGATTCCGGCGGCGATCCGGCGCGCTGATGCAGCCGATCGATGTTCTGGGTGACGATGTTGACCGTGCGCGCCTGCGCCAATCGGACCAGCGCGCGATGCGCCGCATTGGGCCGGGCCTGCCAGGCCGGATTGTCCCGCCGCGCGATCCAGGCACGTTGTCGCAGTTCGGGATCGGCCATGTAGTTGTCGTAGGTGGAGAGCAATTCCGCGATCGGATCCTCGGTCCACACCCCGCGCGGTCCGCGGAAATCCGGAATTCCGGAATCGGTCGAGATTCCCGCGCCGGTCAGCACCCCGACCGAGCCGCCACGTCGCCGCCAGCTCATACCGGACACACTAACCGCCGACCGGTCGCATCGCGGGCCCACTCCACCGGCATCAGCCGAGCAACCAGCGCGGACCCGAAGTTTGATACGGTCGTGTATCCATTGAGCGGGAGGTGACGATGTCCGTGCAGGCCGACGAGACCGGCGCGGCGGCACCGCGTACGCCCCGGGTCACCAAGCGGCGGGCCGAAACTCGGCAGCGGCTGCTGGACGCCGCGTTCGATGCCTTCGCGCAGGAGGGTTTCGGGCGTTGCACCGTCGAGCAGATCTGCGAGCGGGCCGGATATACCCGCGGGGCGTTCTACTCGAATTTCACCTCGCTCGAGGAATTGTTCCTGGCGATGTGGGAGCAGCGGTCGGCGAATATGCTGCGCGATTTGTCCGCGGTCCTCGACGAGGTCGCGAACGTGGACGATCTGCATGCCGGCGTCGAACGGGTCCTGGATGCGATCCCCTTGGAGGACAAATGGTTTCGCATCACCTATGAATTCACCGCGCACGCCCTGCGCAATCCCGCGCTGCGGCGGGTGATGGCCGCACGCGAGGAGGCGATCGTCGCCGCCCTGCTGCCGGTACTGGGCGCGCTGCTGGACCGCGCGGGCCGCACGGTGACCGATCCCGACGCCCTGGGCCGCGCCCTGGTGGCCGTCCACGACGGCACCGCGACCCAATGCCTGCTCGAACCCGACAGCGCCACCGCCCACGCCCAGCGCGTCGACCTGTTCACGCACGTCGCCCTGGCCTACAGCCGGCCGCACGACACCGACCGATAAGTCCACGGCCGATTCGTGTTCGGGCGCGCGACCCAGCACGATCGTCTCGATGGACCGCATCCGCCAGCCCAGGAGGCACACACCGTGACCGACCGCCCCGAACTCGCCCGCGCCCTCGACCTGCAACCGCACCCCGAGGGCGGCTGGTTCCGCGAAACCTACCGCAGCCCGGTGGAATTCGAGCCCGAAGGCTACGGCGCCCCGCGCTCGTCCGCGACCGCGATCCACTTCCTGCTGCTGCCGCACGAGCACTCCGCACCGCATACGGTCCGCTCGGACGAGATCTGGCTGTGGCAGCGCGGCGGCCCACTGCTGCTGAACATCGGCGGCGACGAGATCACCCTCGGCCCGGATGTCGAAGGCGGACAATTGCTCCAGGCCGTCGTCCCCGGCGGCGTGAGCCAGTCTGCCAAACCCGCCACCGACGAATACGTCCTGGTCAGCTGCATCGTCGCCCCCGGATTCGACTTCGCCGACTTCCGCCTCGACTGAGGCGTGCCTGGGTGGACGGGCTGATGCTCGTCGACGTATCCGAAGCACCCGCTAGGTCCGCACCGCCCCGGACGATCGAGGTTCACGGCGTCAGTCGTGAAGCGCCCGTGGTGGTGCGCTCAGCGCGTCCGCCGCGCCGAGGGTTGCGCCCACACCGGCGCCGAGTGCGGCAATCGGAACCTCCATGAGCGCGAGGCCGTATGCGGCGCCGATGGGAACCGCGACGAGGCCGATCGGCGCGAATGGAATGCCGATGACAGCGCCGAGTGCTCCGCCGGCGACCCCGCCGATCACGCCGAAGGGACTCGCCGCCACCGCGCCCGCAGTCGCGCCGGTCACGGCGCCTGCGACAGTTTCTCCCGCGACGCGGTCGGATCGACTGCGTTCCATTCCAATCGAATCGAGAAAGGTTGCCAGTCCGGCTTCGGTTTCGGCGGCACCGTCGTTGAGCTGAATCGCCTGCTCCCGACCGAGCCATCCCGGTGAATCGACTTGCAGGTCACCGAAACGCAATTTGCCCGGCCGAGGTGCGATCGGTGGTACCGGCGCGACCTGAACCGGCGCAGTCAGCGGCCCCAGGGGAGCCAGATACTTTTCGTCCGGAATCGGCCGCGCCCACTGCAACGAACTCAACGTGTCATCCGGAATATGCGCTCCTCGGTACGTATGCACATTCGGTGCCACCGCCGAAGGCCATTGCTCCGGCTGGTCAGGGACGAATTGGTCGCCTTGGTCCTGATCGGCCCGCGATACCGCGCTACTCTTGACAGGCTGGGCGTTCACGGTCCCGGCATTTGTCAGAATGAGCGCAAATGGAACGGCGCTCAGAACGACCGACGATGGCATCTTGTATCGACGCTGACGCACAGCTCGATGTTTGCCTGTTCCCACAGATCACCTTTCGCATGGAAGAAGAATTTCAACCCGAGCGCATATCTGGTGAAGAACAGCAGCGAGGATACCCCAGGGATGCGAGGCATATTCATCGTTCGGCGATCGATGATCAGTGGGCAATCATGACAAAACGCACCCCGCCCGGACATTCGGGCGGGGTGCGTTCCGGCACAACGGATCTGCCGCTACTCCTCGACGGCGATGATCCCCTCGTGCACGGCGTGCTCGATCGCACGATGCAGGTTCGGGCACCCCTCGGGACGGCCCGGCCCGCCGGCCAACTGCTGGAACACCGGGCAGTGCTGGGCCGGATCCACCGTCCACTGCACCGAGGTCTGCTGCGAACTGGACTTGCGCACAAGGACTTTCGTCCCGCATGTCAGACAGGACAGCGGAGTCATCCCGTCTTCGAGATAGCGCTGCTTGTCCACGACCGTCTGGGCGCGCACCTGCGCCCGCCGCTCCGGACGATCCACGAAGTCCGGTGCTTTCGCCCAGGCGGTCATCAGACTCCCGCCTCCGCGGCGGCCGCCTCGTCGGATTCCCGCTTGCGGCGCAGGTTCTCGGCGACCTCCGCCTCCCACGCCTCGTTCGCCTTGGTCGTGTCGACCTCGAATTCGAAGCGCTGGGTGCTCTTGGGATCGACATCGGCGACGTCGACGTAGAACTGGTCGTACCAGCGACGCAGCTGATAGACCGGCCCGTCCTCCTCGCACAGCAGCGGATTCTCGATCTTGGACTTGTGCTTCCAGATCTCCACGTCCTGCAGGAAGCCGACGCCGATGCCCTCGGTCATCTTCGCGGCCAGCTTCTTCGAGGACTCGTCGTCCAGGCCCTTGGGCTTCTGCACCGTGATGCCGTACTGCAGCATGAACGAATCCTGCGACACCGGATAGTGGCAGTTGATCAGGACGCTCTTGACCTCGAACCCGCCGTAGAAATTGTTCAGCGGATTGATCATGTAGGAGGGTCCGTAGTACGCGGCCACCGACTTGAGCAGCGAATCACCGTACTGCGAGCCCATACCCACGTCCGGACGCGACTTGGTCTCCAGGAACTGCGAGGCCACATGCCCTTCGAAGACGTTCTTGAAGAACGTCGGATAGGCGAAGTGGATGTAGAAGAAGTGCGCCATGTCGACCACGTTGTCGATGATCTCGCGGCAGTTGGCGCCTTCGATCAGCATCGAGTGCCAGGTCCACTCGGTCCAGCCGTCGTCGAGGGTCTCGGTCGCGTTGCCGTCGGCGTCGGTGTAGGGGCCCTCGATGTGCGGGATGGTGACATCCTCCGGCGGCGGGTTGCCCTCGTGGTCGTGCCAGACGAACAGCTGTCCGTTGCGCTCGAGCGTGGTCCACGAACGGGTCCGCGCCAGCGGAGGCACCCGGCGGCCGTACGGGATTCCCGTGCAGCGGCCGTTACCGCCCCAGCGCCAGTCGTGGAACGGGCAGGCGACCGAATCGCCCTTGATCTCGCCCATGCTCAGGTCGCCGCCCATGTGCCGGCAGTACGCGTCCAGCACCTGAAGCTCGCCGTTGCTGTCGGCGAAAATCACCAGTTTGGTGCCGAACACCGAGATGGCGTGCGGCTTGCCGTCCCGGAACGGTGCGGCCAGGCCGAGGCAATGCCATCCCCGCGCATACCGGGTGGGCGCGGTGCCGACATCGATCTCGCGGACCTTACCGCCCCGCGGTGGGGTTACTGCCATTGCGATCCCTCCTCTACGATTACTAGAACACGTTACAAAATTGTCCGGCCCTGCGCCAGTTATTCCCGCGACTACCAGGCACTGGCCACCCACCACCCTCAGCGAACACCCGTTCTCGACATGAACAAGAACGTGTTCTAGTCTCAGAGTAAGTATCAGTCCCGGGGACACATCAGCCCCAGGACGAAGGATCCCCGCACCGATCGAGCCAGGAGCAGCCACCGAGATGACGCAAGAAGTGACCGAACGGGTCGAAGCGCTGTTGCCGAAGCTGCGCGAGCAGGCGCAGGAGGCAGAGGATCTGCGCCGCATCCCCGACGAGACCATGAAGGCGCTACAGGAAACCGGTTTCTTCAAGCTGCTGCAGCCGCGCCAGTGGGGTGGCTACGCGTGCGATCCGGTCATCTTCTACGACACCGTGCGCAGGATCGCCAGCGCCTGCGGCTCCACCGGCTGGGTGTCGGGCATCATCGGCGTGCACAACTGGCATCTGGCGCTGTTCAGCCAGCAGACCCAGCAAGAGGTCTGGGGCGAGGACACGTCCGTGCGCATCTCCTCCTCCTACGCCCCGATGGGCGCGGGCGTGGTCACCGAAAGCGGCGACGGCTACATCGTCAACGGCTCCTGGGCCTGGTCCTCGGGCAGCGACCACGCCAGCTGGACCTTCGTCGGCGGCCCGGTGATCAAGGACGGCAAGCCGGTCGACTTCGGCAGCTTCCTGGTGCCGCGCACCGACTACCGCATCGATGACGTGTGGAACGTGGTGGGCCTCAAGGGAACCGGCTCCAACACGCTGGTGCTGGAGAACGTCTTCGTGCCGCGGCACCGGTTCCTGAGCTACAAGGCCATGAACGACCTGACCGCGCCCGGCCTGACCGAGAACACCGACCCGGTCTACAAGATGCCTTGGGGCACAATCCATCCCACCACCATCTCCACCCCGATTGTCGGCATGGCCTACGGTGCGCTCGAGGCGCACGTCGAGCACCAGGGCAAGCGCCTGCGTGCCGCCTACGCCGGCGAGAAGGCCAAGGACGACCCGTTCGCCAAGGTCCGCATCGCCGAGGCCGCCAGCGATATCGACGCCGCGTGGCGTCAGCTCTCGGGCAACGTCGCCGACGAGTACAAGCTGCTGGTCGCGGGCGAGGAGATCCCGTTCGATCTGCGCGTGGCCGCCCGTCGCGACCAGGTCCGCGCCACCGGCCGGGCCATCGCCTCGATCGACAAGATGTTCGAGAGCTCCGGCGCCACCGCGCTGGCGAACGGCACTCCGCTGCAGCGCTTCTGGCGTGACGCGCACGCCGGGCGCGTGCACGCCGCCAACGATCCCGAGCGCGCCTACACGATGTACGGCACGCACGCGTTCGGCATGCCGGTCACCGACGGGATGGTGTGATGACGACGGTTTCGGAGATCACCTTCGAGTCCACCTCCCGATACGCCCAGGTGCGGCCGGATCTGAAGCTGCACTATCACGAGGCGGGCGTGGGCAACGGCCCCACGATCGTGCTGCTGCACGGCGGCGGTCCGGGCGCGTCGTCCTGGGCCAACTTCGCGCGCAATATTCCGGTGTTGGCCAAGGACTTTCACGTGTTGGCCGTGGATCAGCCCGGATTCGGCCTGTCCGACAAGCCGACCGAGCATCCGCAGTACTTCGTGCACAGTGCCTCGGCGCTGAAGGATCTGCTCGACGCCCTCGAAATCACCGACCGGGTGCACGTCCTGGGCAACTCGCTCGGCGGCGGCGCGGCGGTGCGTTTCGCGCTCGACTACCCCGACCGCGCGGGCAAACTCGTGCTGATGGGTCCGGGCGGAGTGAGCACGAACCTGTTCGGGCCCGATCCGACCGAGGGCGTGAAGGCGCTGAGCACCTTCGTCGGCGAGCCGACCCGGGAGAACATCGAGAAGTTCATCCGGATCATGGTTTTCGACCAGAAGCTGGTCACCCCGGAACTGATCGACGAGCGGTTCGAACTGGCCCGTACCCCGGAGTCCTTGGCCGCCATGCGCGCGATGGGCAAATCCTTCGCCTCGGCCGATTACGAGAAGGGCATGCTCTGGCGCGACGCCTACAAGCTGCGCCAGCCGGTGCTGCTGATCTGGGGCCGCGAGGACCGGGTCAACCCGCTCGACGGCGCTCTGGTGGCGGTCAAGTCGATCCCGCGGGTACAACTGCATGTGTTCGGTGGCTGCGGTCACTGGGCTCAGGCGGAGAAGTTCAACGAATTCAACCGTCTGACAACCGACTTCCTGCTCGGCCTCAAGGAGAGGTGATATGAGTATTCGCGCGCTCGGATACATGCGCATCGAGGCCACCGATATGGCGGCCTGGCGCGAGTACGGGCTCAAGGTGCTCGGCATGATGGAGGGCGAGGGCTCCGACCCCGACGCCCTCTATCTACGCATGGACGACTTCCCGGCCCGCCTGGTCATCGTGCCCGGCGAGAAGGACCGGCTACAGGTCTCCGGCTGGGAGGTCACCGACGCCCCTGCGCTGCAACGCCTTCGGGAGACGCTGTCCAAGGCGGGAGTCCCGTTCACCGAGGCCACCAAGGAAGAACTCGCCGACCGCCGCGTCGAGGGCATGATCCGTTTCCAGGACCCGGGCGACAACACGCTCGAGGCGTTCTACGGTGCGCAGTACCTGGCCCGCCGGTTCGTCAGCCCGTACGGCCACAAGTTCGTCACCGCCGAACAGGGCCTCGGCCACGTCGTGCTGACCTGCACCGATGATGCTGCGGCACAGGCGTTCTACCAGGATGTGCTGGGCTTCCGGCTGCGCGACTCGATGCGGCTGCCCCCGCAGATGGTCGGGCGTCCCGCGGACGGCGACCCGGCCTGGCTGCGGTTCTACGGCTGCAACCCGCGCCACCACGCGCTGGCGTTCCTGCCGCTGCCGAATCCGACCGGCATCGTGCATCTGATGGTCGAGGTGGAGAACTCCGACGACGTCGGGCTGTGCCTGGATCGCGCGATGCGCAAGAAGGTCAAGATGTCCGCCACCCTCGGCCGCCACATCAACGACAAGATGCTGTCGTTCTACATGAAGACCCCCGGCGGCTTCGATATCGAATATGGTTGCGAGGGACTGGAAGTCGACGATCACTCCTGGATCGCCCGGGAGTCCACCGCGGTGAGCCTGTGGGGTCACGACTTCTCGGTGGGATTCAAGTAGAGGGCCACGCACAATGACCACGAGTGAGCAACCCGTCATCGACCCGCGCCAGTTTCGGAATGTGCTGGGGCAGTTCTGCACCGGCATCACCGTGATCACCACCTTCGGTGAGGATGCCGCCCCGATCGGGTTCGCGTGCCAGTCCTTCGCCGCGCTGTCGCTGGAACCGCCGCTGGTGCTGTTCTGCCCCACCAAGGAGTCCCGCTCCTGGAAGGCGATCGAGCGCAACGGCAGTTTCTGCGTCAACATGCTCGCCGAGGAACAGCAGCCCGTCTGTGCCCGCTTCGGCTCCCGCGAACCCGACAAGTTCGCTGGAATCGATTGGCATACAACGGACCTGGACCTTCCGGCCCTGGACGGCGCGTTGGCCACGATCCAGTGCACAGTGGACAACGTGCTCGATGGCGGCGATCACTACGTCGTGATCGGCCGAGTACAGGCCCTGTCGGAGTCCACCGACTCCGACAGGCCGCTGCTGTTCTACCGAGGTCAGTACACCGCCATCGAACCGGAGAAGACCACCCCGGCCCCCTGGCGCGCCGACCTCGAACACTTCCTCACCACAACCACTCTCGACACCTGGCTGTAGTTGGCAGTCCTGCTGTGGGCGGTATCGGTGCGGGCCGATACCGCCCACAGTCGTCTCGCGCCGACGCCGGACTCTGCGACCGACACGTCCACCACCTACGAGAAGGCATGTCGGCGAGAGACATCCAGCTGCGTATCTGCGGCGCCAGGACGCTCACCGGGATCGCGACGGTGGTCGGTGCGGGCACACATCGGAACGACCGATCGGTTCAGCGCTCAGGTCTGTGAGGCCGCGCGCCAGGCTCGGGGCGACACCCCGAAGGCCCGACGAAACTGCCGGCTGAAGTATCCCGGGTCGGAAAATCCTGCGCGACGGGCAATTTCGGCAATCGGCAGATCGGTTCCCGACAGCAGCCGACGAGCCTGGTCCATGCGGCGCTGCAGGATCCAGTCCTGCACCGTGCGGCCCGTGCGATGACGAACCACCGTAGTCAGGTACCCGGGCGTCATGCCGACCGCCTGCGCCACATCACGCAGCGACAACTGTTCGGCATAACGTTCGTCGATCACCTCGAACACCTCGGCCAGCAGCGGCTCACCACTGCGCCGCACATCGCCCACCGTCTCGGCGGCCAACCGCGCGAGATCGATGAGCAACAGAGTCAGATGAGTACAGGCCGCCAGCCGATAACCGTCCTGCTGCTCCGACAACTCGGTCTCGATGGCCTCGATCGTGCTGTCCCACACCGGACGTCGCGCCGCAGGCACGGTGAGCTCCAACAGCCCGTCCCGCTGCGCGTGCAGGAACGGATAGAGCAGCGGATGCGACCGCCACACCGGCCACGGCGCCCGCGCATCCTCGCCCAGCGCGGCCGGATCGAAGAACACGCCCACACCCGAGCGGACGGAGTCGATCATCGCACCGTCGACCACCTGCCCCGCCGCGACCACATGCACCGAACCGGTCCCCGGCACGTACCACAGTGCCGGGAAATCGTGGATATGCCGACGTCGGGTGGGCGCGGAGGCCGGGGCTCGCATGGTCGAAACGGGCGGCGTCACCGGATCGCTCCGGTAGTCGTAGACCGGCACGCCACCCTGATGGCGCACCACCCGCGTCGGCTCGCTCATGAACCGAAGATAGTCCAATTCCTGCCGACTATCACCCCACTTCCAGGTCTGATACGCGCCCACCATGGACTTCATGAACGAAAATCGTCCACATTCGGTTCTCCAGTCACACGACTACCTCCCGGCGGCCGGGCACGACATCCTGCTCCCCGCCTTCGACCTGCTCTCCCGGGCGCTGGGCACGCCCGCACTCCACGACCGCCTCGTCGCACAAGCCGAGCTCCGACCCGGACATCGCGTCATCGAAATCGGCTGCGGTACCGGCAATCTCGTCATCAAGGCGATACGAGCCCAACCGGCCGCCGAGGTGATCGGCTCCGATCCGGACCCCAAGGCACTGGCACGTGCCGAACGAAAGGCCAAGGGACTGAGCGGACTACGCTTCGAGCGCGGTTACGCCCAGAACCTGCCGCATCCCGACGGCGAATTCGATCGAGTCCTGTCGGCCCTGATGCTGCACCACCTCCCCACCGACATCAAGGCCGCGGCCCTCACCGAGGCCCGCCGCGTCCTGCGCCCCGGCGGCCGCCTCCACCTGGTGGACGTCGGCGGCGACATCACCCGGGCGAACACCTTCCTGGGCCGCCAGCTGCTGCGCAACGGCCACGTCGAGGCCAACCTCGCCCTCCCGCACCTCCTCGAAACTGCCGGCTTCGACCACACCCTCATCAGTTCCGAATCCCACCCCCGCATGGGCCACATCGTCTACTACCAGGCAACCCGCCCGGCATAGCCGCGACTCCGGCCGTGAGCGCCACACCCACCGTTGCGGAGCGCCGTCGCGTCGGGTCACCGACATCGCACACCGCCGGACGATCCAGCGGTGCGGGCAGATAGTCCACCACCGCATCGAGCAGTGGTTCGACCCCGCGGTCGCCGTAGGCCGCCCCGCAGAGCACCACTACGACCTCGCCGCTACGAGTCAGCTCCCGCAACGCCTCGACCAGTGTGTTCGCCGACAGTTCGGACCGCACGACATACTCCTCCAGTGCCGCCGGATGTCGTTCGGCCACAAGCTCGTCCAGCTCGGCGCGTCGACGAACCGCTTCTGCGACGAGGTGCTCCGGAATCGACTCCTGCACGAACACGCCGGAGTCGTCCGCCCACGCCAGCGCCCGCATCCGCACCAGATCCACGACACCGGTGAATCCGTCCTCCCGCCCGATCGGCAGCTGCACCACGACCGGAGTCGGATGCAACCTGCGGCGGATGGAATCCACAGCGGCGTCGAGATCGGCTCCGGCACGGTCCCATCTTGTTCACGAAGGCGATTCGCGGCACACCGCATCGATCGGCCCGTCGCCACACCGATTCGCTCTGCGGCTCGACACCTGCGACCGCGTCGAAGATCGCGATGGCGCCGTCCAGCACCCGCAGCGATCGCTCGACCTCATCGGAGAAGTCCACGTGCCCTGGCGTATCGATCAGATTGAGCCGGTACCCGCGCCAACCGCAGCTCACGGCCGCGGCGAAAATGGTGATGCCCCGACCTGCACATATCTCTCACCTTGGAGATGCGTTCCGAGGTCGCTGTCTGTCGGTGCCCCGGCATAGCTTCACCGGACAGATCCGATCGAGTTGCCAACGGACTCCAGGGGGTTCATCCGTCATGTGCGTCAAGAATTCGTTCAACACCTTGCCCGCGGGCTTTCCCGCCGGACACGTCGTCTCCGCCGAGGGAGGCCGCGGCCGGCCCGTCATGTGGGTGTCCGAGCACGCCGGTCTCGCCATCCAGCGGTGGTGGGAGCCGATGTTCGACGACCATCCCCAGACCGGCTTGTATCCACTGTTACTCGATGAATCCATCGATATCGCCCTGCTGGGCACCGCCCCCACCGCCGACGTCATCGACCGCGTCCCGGGCGACCAGCTCATCCGCGAGTACTTCGACTTCTCGGGCAACGGATGGCCCGGATTCGCTCCGGCACAACGATTGGCCGTACATCCCGGATACGCCGCCGCCCGCCTGGCCGCCGAGGGGGCCGACACAGCTCGGCTCGCACTGGTTCCCAGCGTCCGCGGTGCAGATACTCCGGCGCTGATCGGTTGGACCGGCGCGATGGATTACACCTGGGACGTCGAGAAGATCTCCGCGGTATTGCGTACCTGGGAGGACAGGTTCGGCGTCCGGGTGATCCGGCTCGGCGGCACCACACTGGAACTGTCGGTGGCCGCACCGCCGTCGACCATCACCGAGGCCCGACGAATCACCTTGGAGCACGCGGGATTCTGCCCGAGTATCTGGCAGGAAGAGGTCGCGCTGAACAGCTATGCGGCCGGCCTCGTCAAGCGCCCGGCCTGGCGATTCCAATGGGCGTGACCGCGTCTGTTCTTCCCCGGAAATAAGGAAAGGCCCCCAGCATAA
>NZ_BAGB01000010.1 GCF_000308615.1 Nocardia jiangxiensis NBRC 101359 | reverse complement strand
CCACTAGCCCGCATCCCCCGCGACTTCGGCGGGGCTGTCGGTCAGGAGACAGGCGCCAGCGGGCGGGCGCGATCGGATGCGAGCAGGACAGCGATCGTGCCGAGCAGGGTTCCGGTGATCCAGCGCTGAATCCGCAGCCAGAGCGGGCGTTCGCCGAGAAATCCGGCGATGGCTCCCGCACCCAGGACGATCAGGCCGTTCACGGTGAGCGCGACGACGATCTGGATACCGCCCAGGCACAGGCTCTGCAGCCAGATCCGTCCGTGTGCGGGCACCACGAACTGTGGGATCAGCGCCATGTACATGATCGCGATCTTCGGATTCAGCAGGTTGGTCAGCAGTCCCATCCCGAACAGCCGCCGCGCCGAGTCCGCCGGTAGCGCACTCGGCGCGAACGCCGATATTCCCCCGGGCCGCAACGTCTTCCACGCCAACCACCCGAGATACAGCGCCCCCGCCAACTTCACCGCCACATACAGCTCCGGCACCACCGCGAACACCGTCGTGATCCCCGCGGCAGCAGCCGTCAGATAGACCAGGAACCCGACCGCGACCCCACCCAGCGACACCAGCCCGGCCCGTCGCCCCTGCGACACCGTCCGCGACACCAGATACATCATGTTCGGCCCCGGCGTCAGCACCAACCCCAGCGCAGCCACCACAACCCCGACCACCGCAGTCATCCCGATCATGCCCCCATACTGGCCCGCTCGACCCGCTGTTGTCGCGGTCCAATCCGAACCCACTGGCCCCCAGGCGGATATCCGATTCGTGACGCCGGGCCGAACTCCGACGCCACGAATCACCCACCGCCAGTTGTCTTCCGGGCCGCACGGCTCGACACCCCCGCTGCCTCTTCCGGTCTACGCCCATGCCGTCACCATGGAGGACATGCCCCAGGTCTCCGGCACCACCGAGGAACTCCACGTTCCGGATGAAGTCGCACCCGGTCAGGTCATTCTGCTCAACGGCGTATCCAGTTCGGGCAAATCCAGCATCGCGCGGCAACTGCTGATCGATCTCGAGCGCCCCTTCTTCCATATGGGCGTCGACATGATCGGGGCGATGCGTTCGCAAACGCGAACCCACGAACTCGACCCGACCGCACTCACCGAAGTCCTGCGACGCACCCGAGCCGGATTTCACCGAGCGGTCGCCGCAATGGCCTCGGCAGGCAACGACATCATCATGGACCACGTCCTGAGCGAACCATGGCGCCTACGCGACTGCCTGACCGTCTTCGACGGCATCGACGTCGTTTTCGTCGGCGTCCACTGCTCCCTCGGCGAACTACAGCGCCGCGAACGCGAGCGCGGCGATCGCCCCGTCGGCACCGCGGCCGAACAGATCGAATCGGTCCACGCTCACACAATCTACGACCTCGAAGTCGACACCAGCACCGACACCTCGCAGACCTGCTCGAACCGGATCAAGAAGTTCCTCGACCAAACCCTGTCGCCTCGCGCATTCGATCAGCTCCGAGCCACACCGGGCACGGCCTGAGCCAGGTGGTCCAGTTGGGTTGCGGTGGTGTCCCAGTCGAGGCAGGCGTCGGTGATGGACTGTCCGTAGGCGAGGTCGGCGGCGTGGCCGAGGGTCAGGTCCTGGCGGCCCGCGACCAGGAAGCTCTCCATCATCAGACCGACGACGCGGCGGTCGCCCGCGGCGAGCCGCTCGGCGATATCGGTGACGACATCGACCTGGCGGTTGTGGTCCTTGTTGCTGTTGCCGTGGCTGGCGTCGACCACGACACGCTGGGGCAGCTGCGCCTTCTCCAGTCGCAGGCAGGCTTCTGCGACGGAGGCGGCGTCGTAGTTGGTGCCGTTGCTACCGCCGCGCAGGATGACGTGGCAGTCCGGATTTCCGCTGGTGCGGATCAGCGCGGACCGCCCGTCCAGGTCGGTCCCCGGGAAGACGTGGCTGGCCCCGGCCGCCCGCACACCATCCACGGCCACCTGCACGTCACCGTCGGTGCCGTTCTTGATCCCGACCGGCATGGACAGCGCGCTCGACAGCTGGCGATGCACCTGACTTGCCGCGGTACGCGCACCGATCGCCCCGTAGGAGACCAGGTCGGCGATGTACTGCGGGGTGATCGGATCGAGGAATTCGCAGGCCACCGGCAGCCCGAGCGCGGTGATGTCGACCAGCAGCCGACGGCCCAGTCCCAGACCGGTGTTGACGTCGAACGATCCGTCCAGGTGCGGATCGTTGATCAGGCCCTTCCAGCCGAGGGTGGTGCGCGGCTTCTCGAAGTACACCCGCATCACCACGTGCAGCCGGTCGGACAGTTCGGCGGCTTTGGCGGCCAGTCGCCGCGCGTAGTCCATCGCGGCCGCGGGATCGTGCACCGAGCACGGTCCGACGATGACCATCAGGCGGTCGTCGTCGCCGTTCAGCACGTCCACGGTAGCCTTGCGGCCCGCCCGGACGACGTCGGCGAGGTCGTTATCGATGGGGTGCGCACGTCGCACGTCGGCGGGCGAGAGCAGCGGGCTCACGCTCAGTGTGCGACGGTTGTCCAGATCGGCAAGGGGATTCGCGGCGGCATCGGCTGCGATGGTCATCGTGTGGGTTCCTGATCTCTAGGCCGGCCCACCGAGAGGAAATACCCGTCGAGCCGGTAGTCCGGCTCGGGGTGGATAGGTCAGCGCGGTTCACCGACCGGCCCACCCGGGGCCGGGGAGATAAACCAGAAATACACGCGCTGCACGTCGCCGACAGTAGCACAGCGCAATTGCATGGCCGGTCGACCCCGGCACGTCGGCCGACGCGGTCCGACGCGACGCGCGATTCGCGAAAGTGGCGGACAGTCGGCGCTGCAACCAGCCCCAGCAGCGCAAAAGTGGTGCACCGAGACCGTTACCGGACGCACGACCGTGCCGGGTGGCGGGCCGCCGCCCGAGAACACGGCGTCACATTTCAGGTGCGTCGTGCATCACGCACCGGAAGCCGAGATGGCAGGTGGCGGTGTCCTCGGTCTGGCCCTGCCGAGCAGCGGGCCGGTACCGAAGGCAGTAGTCGGCCGCGCACAGGAACGATCCGCCCTTGACAACGTGTCGCGAAAAGCGTTGTGGCGCTGCTATTTCGGATGCACTCATCTGTGGGGCGCAACAAGTCGGCGGATGCTCGGGGTGGAAGTGGTCCACGGTCCACTCCCACACGTTGCCGGTCATGTCGTGCAGTCCGTACCCGTTGGGCGCATAGGTGCCGACCGCCGTGGTGCCCGGTCTCCGGGCCTGCCCCCGGCCGGGATGGAATTGCCACGGAAACGCGCCGACCCAGATATTGGCCATGCGTCGGCCGGTGGGTTCGAACTCGTCACCCCAGACGTAGGTGGCCCCCGCCAGTCCGCCGCGGGCGGCGTACTCCCATTCGGCCTCGGTCGGTAACTGTTTCCCGGCCCAGGTCGCGTACGCTGCCGCGTCCTCGTAGGCGACCTGGGTGACCGGGTGGCGGTCGAGCCCGTCGAGTGTGCTGCCGGGCCCGCGCGGATGCCACCAGCACGCGCCGGGCACATACCGCCACCAGCGACGCCAATCATCCAGTGGCACCGGTCTTTCGGTGGGACGGAACACCAGTGCACCCGGAACCAGGTCCCGCGGCCCCGCACCCGGATAGTCCTCGGCCGCGGGCGTGCGTTCGGCGACCGTGACGTATCCGGTCTGCCGCACGAAGCGCGCGAACGCGGTGTTGGTCACCGGATGCTGGTCGATCCAGAACGAATCGACCCGCACTTCGCGCACCGGCCGTTCCTCGGGGAAGAAGTCTTCCGATCCCATCGCGAAGCTGCCGCCGGATATTCGGACCATGCCGCGGTGTGGCCGGGCACGGGTCTCGGTAGCCACGGACTTCCGCCTCAATCGCGCGAGAATGCCGCGGCCGCAGCCATTTCCAGGTCCTGGTAGGGCTTGCCGCTGACATCCTCGATGACCTGGTGCATGGTTCCGCCGATGAACGGGAAGGGTGAGTGATAGCGCACGGAAACGGACTGCCCGTTGTCGCGACCGACGCGGATTCCCTCACCGACGCCGGAGAACACCACGGGCTGAGTTCGCATGTCGTCGAAGGTGCCGACCGGGTTCTCATCGATGTACAGGACGGCCTCACCGGTGGGGGTGAAGTTGTCGCCGCGGGTTCCGCGACGTTCGTAGCGGATCCCGAGGATGTGGTCGCCCAGCGGTACCGTCCGATCGGAGATGACGGTCTGTTCTTCCTCGCCGAGGAAGTTGTACGTGTAGTACAGATGGCCGTCCTTGACGTACAGGGTGTGTCCGCCGAGTCGGCCGCCGTGGGCGAACAGCACCCCCTCGGCATCCGCCTCGTCGATCGTCGTCTCTGCCAGCAGCGCGAACGACCGTCCCCGGATCTCCAGCGCCGCACCGGGTCCCACCTCAGCGATGTCCGGATAGTAGACGGCGCTGTCCCGGCTCGCGGCGTACGTCGGGCGGTAGCGGGTCAGCGCGGAAATGATGTCGAGATCGTTGAGCGGCATCCCGTTGTATTTCGCGGCCTCCGAGAACCACAGCGCCTTCATCTCCTCGAGCTTCTCGGGATGAACGTCGGCGAGGTCGTGCATCTGACTGCGGTCCTGCTCGATGTGGAACAGCTCCCAGCGGTCCTGGTCGAAATGTCCCCAGCCGGACGGGCAGGCCGCGTGGATTGCGTCGGCGAACCACCCGCGATGCCAGATACCGCGCGTGCCCAGCATCGAATAGAACTGCGTGTGTTTGCCGACGTCCGCGTTCGCGTCGTCGAACAGCGCCCGGAAGTTGTTCCCTTCCAAGGGACGCTGCCGCACGTTCTTCACCGTGTCCGGGGGTGTGATGCCGAGCAGGTCGTAGACGGTCGGGGTGATATCGCAGACGTTGAGGTACTGATGGCGCGTCTCGCCGCGGGCCGCTACCCCGGCGGGCCAGGCCATGAGGCAGGGGTCGGCGATGCCGCCTTCGTGCGAGGCGTATCGCTTGTAGAGCTTGTACGGGGTGTTGAAGGCCATGGCCCACCCGATGCTGTAGTGGTTGTAGGTGGTCGGCGACCCCAGTTCGTCGAGCTTGGCCAGACTGTCCTCGATGGTGTCGAGGTAGCCGTTGAAGAACTTCATCTCGTTGACCGAACCGTTCGGACCGCCCTCACCGCTGGCTCCGTTGTCGGAGAAGGCGACGATGATGGTGTTGTCCAGTTGGCCGCTCTCCTCGAGGTAGTCCAGCAGCCGGCCGATCTGCGCGTCGGTGTAGGACAGGAATCCCGCGAAGACCTCCGCCTGCCGACTGAACAGGTGTTTCTCGTTCTCCGACAACGAATCCCACGCCCGTACGGTGTCCTGCACCGGCCACGGCTTGCCGTCCGCGCTGGTGGCCGTCGCATACGGGTTCATGGGTGAGAGCTCGGTGTTCGCCGGCACCAGACCCATGCGCTTCTGGTTCTCCAGCACGATCTCGCGATACTTCTCGTAGCCCATGTCGAACCGGCCGCGATATTTGTCGGCCCATTCGCGCGGCACGTGATGCGGCGCATGCCCGGCCCCCGGGCACAGGTAGGTGAACCACGGCTTGTCGGGGGCGATCACCTTGGCATCGCGGATGAATTCGATCGCCTTGTCGGCCAGGTCCTTCGACAGGTGATAGCCGTCTTCCGGTGCGTACGGCTGCGAGATCGGGTGGTTGTCGTAGACCAGATTCGGATACCACTGGTCGGCCTCTCCGCCCAGGAACCCGTAGAAGCGATCGAATCCGCGCGCCAGTGGCCAATGGCGTTTGGACGCGGCCAGATTCTCCTCTTCCAGAGGTGTCATATGCCACTTTCCGACCGCGTACGTATTCCACCCACGCTCCGCGAGAACCTCCGAGCACAGCGCGGTTTCGGCCGGTATGCGACCGCACATGCTCGGGAACCCGTCGGTGAACTCCTCGATGGTCGCCATCCCGACCGACGTCGCATTTCTCCCGGTCAGCAGGGAGGCGCGAGTCGGCGAGCACAGCGCGGTGGTGTGGAACTGCGTGAACTGCAGACCGCTGTCGGCGATCCGTTTCATGGTCGGCATCTCGACCAGACCGCCGTAGCAGTCCCAGGTCCCGATCCCGATGTCGTCCCACACCAGATACAGGACGTTCGGCGCGTCCTGCGGTGCGGTCGGCTCCGCGAAAGGCAGCCAGTCAGGCTCCGAATCGCGGATATCGAGCGAAATTTTCCCCTCGAACTTCCTGGCCATCATCCACCTCCGGTGACGAGAACAGCGCAGAGCCATGCCCCTTCCGGACATGGTTGTCCGGCTGTTCGCTGATCGGCACCTTCGGTACGAGTGAGCGTACGACGCGCGTCACCGCATGTCACCAGGTTGATTTTTCGCCGGCGGGCGGCGAACGCCGGCGTCTGCGACGCACCTCTCGCGCACTCCCGGCGCGGGACGGCGCAGGAGCCCGGCCGGGATCGAAAGATCCTGTGCCGGGCCACATTTCGCCGACTCTCAGCCGAGCATGCCGGGCTCGTACCCGCCCGCGGGCGTCTGCACGATCACGTTGAACCGGTTGTAGGCGTTGATCACCGCGATGACCGAGATCAACGCGCCGATCTGCTCGTCGTCGTAGTGCTTGCGCACCTGCTCCCAGACCTCGTCGCTGACGCCGGTCTGCGCGTCGGCGATCCGGGTGCCCTCCTCGGCCAGGGCCAGGGCGGCCCGCTCGGCCTCGGTGAACACGGTGGCCTCACGCCAGGCCGCGACCAGGTTGAGCCGCACCCAGCTCTCGCCGTCCGCCACCGCGTCCTTGGCGTGCATATCGGTGCAGAAACCGCAGCCGTTGATCTGGCTGGCACGCAACTTCACCAATTCCTGGGTGCGCTTGGGCAGAGTCGACTGATCGAGCACCTGTCCGACGGCTCCCAGTCGCTTGATGACCTTCGAGACGACCTCGATTTCGAATGCGTTCAGGCGAGCTTCCATGTCTGTGTCCTCACTCTCGCTGTTGCCGCCACATCGGCGGCGCTACACCATGAAGACGTCGCAACCCGCTCCAGTGTGACAGCCCGAAAAGTGAGCTACCTCACCCGTCAGTCGAAGTGGTACGCGACCTTGGTCAGCTGTTCGGACAGGTCCCACAGGCGGCGGGAGGTGACCTCGTCCTTGGAGGCGGCCGAGGAGGTGCTCGGGCCCGGGTGGCCGCGCAGACCGCCCAGGCGGTTCGGGCCGTAGTAGCCGCCGGGTTCGATGTCGGCGGTGGCCGCGTAGAGGCTGGGCAGCGCGCCCATCTGCGCGCTCTGCGCCAGGATGCGGTTGCCCAGCGGCATGATCACGCTGACCAGGGATTCGGTGTGGAACTGCAGATCGGTCGCGGCATATCCGGGATGGGCGGCGACGGAGATCTTCGACGAGCCGTGCGCGCTCAGGCGTCGCTGCAATTCGCGGGCGAACATCAGATTGGCCAGTTTGGCCTGCCCGTACGCCTGCCAGCGCTGGTACCGGCGGTGCTCCCAGTTCAGATCGGCCAGATCGATCCGCCCGATCAGATGCGCACCGCTGGACACGGTGACGATCCGGTCGGAGATCTTGTCCAGCAGCAGGCCGGTGAGCGCGAAATGACCGAGATGGTTTGTGCCGAGCTGCATTTCGAAACCCTGCGCGGTGCGCCGCAACGGCAGCGCCATCACTCCGGCGTTGTTGATCAGCACGTCGGCGGGGCCGACGGATTCGGCGAATTCGCGCACCGAATCCAGATCGGCCAGATCCAGCCGACGTACCTGCGCCCGTTCTCCGATGGTGTCCGCGACCGCCCGCGCCTTCACCTCGTCGCGACAGGCCATGATCACTCGCGCGCCCGCACCGGCCAGCGCTCGCGCGGTGACCGCACCCAGCCCGCTGTTGGCGCCGGTGACGATGAACGTCCGGCCGCTCTGATCCGGGATGTCGGCAATATCCCAATCACTCACGCTTCAAAGTCTAGAACCCCGCCCCCGGGCGCGTCCCGGCCCACGATCCCGCCGAACGGTCGAACTGCACACCCGGAGCACGATGAGATAGGGTTGCCTAACCTATGCAACCGGCGTCCCGGGTTGCATCGTGACCGTGAGGCAGGACCTGTGACATCGACATCGACGGCACGCGACGGATTCACCCCCATTCCCGCCGAATTCGCCGAGACATATCGCGCGGCCGGGTACTGGAACGGCCAACCCCTCGGTGAACTGCTGCGCGAGGCGGCCCGGCGGTGGCCGGATCGTCCGGCGCTGCTGGACGAGTCCGCAACGCGCGACTATCGCGAACTCGACGCCGAGGCCGACCGGATGGCGCACGGCTTCCTCGCCACCGGCATCGAGCCGGGCGACCGGGTGCTCGTGCAGTTGCCGAACGTCCCGGAGTTCGTGGTGGCCCTGTTCGGTCTGCTGCGCGCCGGGGCGATCCCGGTGCTGACCCTGCCCGCACATCGTCGCGCCGAAATCGAGCATCTGGCCGAATTGTCCGGTGCGGTGGCCTATCTCACAGCCGATCGGGTGGGAGATTTCGACCATCGCGAACTGGCGACGCAGGTGCGGGATCGGGTGCCGGGGCTGCGACAGGTGTTCGTGGTCGGCGATCCGGGACCGTTCACCGCATTGGACTCG
The DNA here is from genome assembly GCF_000308615.1 of Nocardia jiangxiensis NBRC 101359. Lineage (GTDB taxonomy): Bacteria > Actinomycetota > Actinomycetes > Mycobacteriales > Mycobacteriaceae > Nocardia > Nocardia jiangxiensis. The sequence goes on along the minus strand of NZ_BAGB01000010.1, from coordinate 92,024 downwards.
CTTCCCCGCGAAGGGGATTCCCTGCCCGAAGTCCCGTCCTCGGCCATCGCGGTGATGCTGGTCTCCGGCGGGACGACCGGTCTGCCCAAACTCATCGCCCGGACCCACGACGACTACGGCTACAACGCGCGCGCCGGCGCCGAGATCTGCGAATTCGGCCCGCAGGACGTCTATCTCGCGACTCTGCCCGCGGCGCACAACTTTCCGCTGTCCTGCCCGGGGATCCTGGGCACGATCGCGACCGGCGGGTCGATCGCCCTGCTGTCCGATCCGAGTCCGGAAAGCGCCTTCGCCGCCATCGAACGGCATCGCGTGACCGTGACCTCGGTCGTCCCGCCGCTGGCGCAGTTGTGGTGTGCCGCAACCGAGTGGGAGGACGCCGATCTGTCCTCGCTGCGGTTGCTCCAGGTAGGCGGGGCCAAACTCGCCGAGGCGAACGCCCGCACGGTGCGTCCCGCGCTCGGCGCGGCCGTGCAACAGGTGTTCGGCATGGCCGAGGGCCTGATCAACTACACCCGCCTGGACGATTCCGAGGAAATCGCCTGCACCACCCAGGGCCGACCGCTGTCCCCCGCCGACGAGATCCGCGTCGTCGACGCCGAGGGCAACGACGTCCCGGCCGGCGAGGAGGGCGAACTGCTGACCCGCGGGCCCTACACGCTGCGCGGTTACTACCGTGCGCCGGAACACAATGCACGTTCGTTCACCCCCGACGGCTACTACCGCAGCGGGGATCTGGTGCGCCGGCTGCCGAGCGGACATCTCATCGTGTCCGGCCGCATCAAGGATGTGATCAATCGCGGCGGGGAGAACGTCTCCTGCGACGAACTCGAGGAACATCTGCTCGCCCACCCCGCGATTCGGCACGCCGCCGCCGTCGGCCTACCCGATTCGACACTGGGCGAGCGGGTCTGCGTCGTCCTGGTCACCCAGGGCGACAACCCGACCCTCGCCCAGCTCAAGCAGTTCCTCACCGATCGCGGCCTGGCCGCGTTCAAACATCCAGACCTGGTGCACTTCTCGACCGGGCTGCCGCTCACCGCGGTCGGCAAGATCGACAAGAAGGCACTGCGCGCGTCACTGTGAGGGCCCGCCCGCCGCGGCCGCAGATCATGCGGCCGCGGCAGCGATCACGCCTTGACCACGTACGGGGCGACGCTGCGGAGTTTCTCGCAGGTCTCCTCGAATTCCCTTGCGGGAGTGGACTGGGACACGATCCCGGCTCCGGCGCGCAGCCAGGCGCCGTCGGGAGTCTGATAGACCGCGCGCAGCACCAGCGTCGCCTCGAGTGCGCCGGTGCCCGAAACGGTCACCACCGCACCCGAATACAGCCCACGCGGATCGTGGTCCAGCCGGAACACCGCATCGACGCCGTCACGCTTGGGAATTCCCGACGCGGTCACCGAGGGGAACAGCATTTCCAATGCCTCCCAAGGGCTTCGGCCGACATCCAGGCGACCGCGCACCGTGGAGGCCAGATGCTGCACGCTGCCCCGCTCGCGCACGGCCATGAAATCCGAGACGACCGTGGTGTCCGGCGCGGCGACCGCGGCGATCTCGGTGAACGAGGTCTGCACCGAGATCGCGTGTTCGACGATCTCCTTCGGATCGGCCACCAACTCGGCGCGCGCGGCCGCGTCGGCCTCCGCGCCGCAGCCGAATGCCCTTGTCCCGGCCAACGGTTCGGTGGTCACCATGCCGTCCCCCTCGACGGAAACCACCAGCTCCGGACTGTATCCGGCCGCCTCCAGCCCGCCCAGCCGCAGCAGGAACGAGCGCGCCGGGGTGTTGTGCACCCGGCCCAGCCGATAGCTGGCGGGCACGTCCACCGGGAACGGCAGCTCGACCCGGCGCGAGAGGATCACCTTCTGATAGCAACCGCCGCGGATCTCGTCGACCGCCGCACCCACCCGGTCTCGGTAACCCGTCGGATCGACGGAGGTGTCGACCGGATGCGCCCGGGGCAGTTCGGTGTCCTGCGCGGCCTCGATCAGCTCGCGAATCTCGGCGCTCTCGGAATCCGTTGCGCCGCTGACCCGCACGCCATCGGCATCGATGCGCACCTCGATCCGCGGGATCATCAGATGAGCCAGCGGCGTGCGCTCGGGCAGATGCGCGGTCGCTTCCAGCGCCCAGGCGCAGAACTCGAATCCGATCCAGCCGTAGGCATTACGCCCGGCCAGCGGCAGACCCGCCAGCGCCCGATCGATCACATTCGCCGGACGCCCCTCCCACGGCTGCGCCGAATTGCTCCCATCCCACCCGATCCGCAGCTCGGACGCGTCGAGTTCGACGCTGCCGACGGGATCGGCCGCGAACACCCATTCGCCGGGGCGCTCGTACATCACGTACTCCCCGAACCGATCACAGGCAGCCAGCGCGGCCATCGCCGCGGCCACGTCGAAGCCCCCGGCACCGCCGCCATCCGCGGTGATCATCGCCTCCGGACCCTCTTGATATCCGATCCGCACGCGGTCGTCCGTGGTCGACACCGATCCTCCAAGGTTATGCTTACCTAATCAACAGAAGTGAGGTTAGCATTACCTGACCAAATTTGGTGGTGGGCCCGACGCGGATACAGATCGGGCGAACTCCTCGCCAACCTCCTGCGGGAAAGGCATCGGGCGGGCTTCAATGAAGGTGGCGTCAGATGTAGGAGGTCCCCACCATGATCGATCACCGCCCCGACGCTCCGGCGCCACCCGCCCCGGGCGGCGCCCCGCAGTCGGTGGTCGCCCTCGTGGATGCCGGTTCCCCGGTGGAGCGCGAGCTGATCGGCGGCTGGCTGGCCGAGGGCGGTATCGATGCGGAATTCGGCGTCGACGCCCCGGTCACCCAGCTCGACCTGGATGCCGAGGCGGTGGCCCTGCGATTGGTCGGCCGCCGGGACGATCCGCTGGTGGTGCCGATCCGGGTGCTGTGGCTGCCCGCGGAGCGAGATGGCGTGCGGCGCATGACCTTCGCCGATCTGGCCACACTGAGCAATCCCCGCAAACCACACCGGCTGCTGCAACGGCGCCTGGTCCACAAGGCCCCCGACCGCCACCTGGTACTCACCGGGCAACCCGCCCGCCTCAGCGAGCTGCGCGCGAACAATCCGGCCGTCGCCGGATCCGCGGATCCGTTCGCCCGCGCCATCGTGCGGGCCGGGATCGTCGCACTCGAACGGGCCGAACGCGCCGTCATCGGCGATCGCTACAAGGTGCCGCGCCTGGTCGCGGAGGAGATCCTGGACTCCCCCGAATTCCTGCGCCGCCTCGACCGCATCGCCGACGACACCGGGGCGAGCCCCCGCGAGGTGTACCGACGCGCCGAGCGGGCGCTGCGGGAACTCGTTGCGGCACAGAGCCGTCTGGTCTCGGATCTGTTCACCCAGGCCATGCGACCGGTGCACGCCTCGGCCTGGAAGGTCGACTACGACCGGTCCGGTCTGGCCGAGTTGCGCCGGATCAATCAGGGGCATCCGCTGGTGTTCCTGCCCTCGCACCGGTCCTACGTAGACGCGTTCGTCCTCGGTGATGCGCTGGCCCGCAACGACTTCCCGCCCAATCATGTGATCGGCGGCGCGAATCTGCGGTTCTGGCCGATGGGCCCGATCGCCCGGCGCACCGGCACGGTGTTCATCCGCCGCAGCTTCGGCGACGACGAGGTGTACAAGGCGGTTGTCGAGGAGTACTTCGCCTACCTGCTGGCCAAGCGGTTCAATCTGGAGTGGTACTTCGAGGGCGGGCGCACCCGGACCGGCAAACTCCGCCCGCCGCGCTACGGCCTGCTGAATTATCTTGCCGCGGCGATTCGTTCACGCCGGATCGACGATGTGATGCTGGTGCCGGTGTCGATCACCTACGAGCGGCTCAACGAACTCGGCGCGATCGCCAGCGAACAAGCCGGGGGCGTCAAGAAGCCCGAGGGTCTGCCCTGGTTGGCGCGCTACATCCGCAATCAGCAGCATTCGGCCGGGAACGTGTACATCCGCTTCGGCGAACCACTGTCCGCCCGAGAACGCCTCAGCGCGTACGGAGATCCGCTGCTGCCCGCCGCCCCCGCGACCGATCCGGCCGCACCGGAGGTCGACGTCCAGGAGCGAAAGGCCGTGCAGCTGTTGGCCTTCGAGGTGGCCGTCGGCATCAACGCGGTCACCCCGATCACCGTCAACGCGCTGGTCACCCTGGTCCTGCTCGGCGTGCACGAGCGCGCGCTGACGCTCGGCGAGGTGCGCATGGCGCTCGAGCCGGTGCGCGGCTACATCCGTCAGCGTGGTCTGCCCAGCGGCGAATTCGACACGGTGGACGACGATTTCGGTCTGGCCGCGGTGCTCGAACAACTCTCCCTCGCCCGCGTGGTGACCGTCTACCGGGGCGGCGTGGAGCCGGTGTACTCGATCCAGACCGGCGCCTACCTGGAGGCGGCGTTCTATCGCAACAGCGCCGTGCACTGGTTCGTCAACCGCGCCATTCTCGAACTGTCCGTGCTGGCCGCGGTCGAAGCCCCCGAGGGCGAACAGCTCGACGCCGGATGGGAAGCGGCCTACCGGCTGCGCGACCTGTTGAAATTCGAATTCTTCTTCCCCGAGCGCACCGAATTCGCCGCCGAGATGACCTCGGAAATGCTTCTGGCGGACCCGAATTGGCGAGATCGCACCGCCGACGGCACGGTCGGGACCGATGTTCTGGCCGCCTTCGCCGATACCGGATTCATCATGGCCCACCGCGTCCTGCGGTCGTTCTTCGACGCCCAGCTGGTCGTCGCCGAACGTCTGGCCGCCCGGGAACCCGCGCCCCTGGACCGCAAGGAGTTCATCGACGAATGTCTGGCGGTCGGGCGCCAGATGCTGTTGCAGCAGCGCCTGCACAGCCCGGAATCGGTGTCCTCGGAATTGTTCGCCAGCGCGGTGAAACTCGCCGACAATCACGGACTGCTCGATCCGGACAGCCCCGATCTCCCCGCCCGTAGAAGGGCCTTCGCCGACGAGCTGGTCGTCATCGGGGCACGCATCTCCCGCGCGGCGGCCCTGGACCCGTCGAATCGCACGGAGGGGCCATGACCGCCTCGGCCACAGCGGATTCCGGCGCGACGCACACGCTCGACGAGGCGATCGCAGCGGTACGCTCCGGACCGCAGGGGCCGCGGATTCCGGCCGTGTTCGATTTCGGCGGCACCGTCGTGCACGGTTTCACCCCCGACTCGGCGCTCGGGCGGTTACTGCGCCGGGGCAACCGCGCCGACCTGACCGCATCGCTGCGCAACACCATTCGCGGATCCCGGGCCGAGGGTGAATATGAGCGGTTCCTGCAGCGGGTGATGCATCTGTGGGCCGGACACACCGAGTCCGAACTCACCGAGCTGGGCGCCGAACTGTTCCGCGACACCATCCACGGGCATCTGTATCCCGAGGCGTGGCGGCTGATCCGGGCGCACGAGGCCGCCGGGCACACACTGGTGCTGGCGACCAGTCTGTCCGCGTTCCAGGTGCGGCCCGCCGCGACGGAACTGGGTTTCCAGCACGTCCTGTTCACCCGCATGGCCGCGCGCGAGGGCGTACTCACCGGACATGTGGAGGGAAAACCGCTGTGGCGCAACGGTAAGGCCGATGCGGTGCGCCGCTTCGCGGCCGAGCACGATCTGGACCTCTCGCAGGGCTACGCCTACGCCGACGCCGCTCCCGACATCCCCCTGCTCGAACTCGTCGCACATCCGACGGCGGTGAATCCGGGCCCGCGGATGTCGATGCGGGCCGCCGAACAGGATTGGCCGATCCTGCGTTTCCGTCCCCGGGACGACGTCGGTCCACGCGATATCGCCCGCACCGCAGCGGGTTTCGCGGGATTGTTCGGCGGCGCGACGGCCGGTGTGGCCACCGCCGCGGCCACCCGGGACCGACGCCGGATGGCGGACTCGATGATCACCCACGCCGCGGGCGGCACCCTCGGCGCGACGGGCGTGCACATGCGAATCACCGGCGCCGAATACGCCCGCGCACCCCGGCCCGCGGTATTCGTATTCAATCATCAGAGCCAATTCGACATGGTCGTCCTGGCCGCGGTCCTGGGCTCGGGCTTTACCGGAATCGTGAAGAAAGAGGTGACCAGCAATCCGGTGTTCGGGCCGCTGTTGCGTTTCGCGGGAGCCACTTTCATCGATCGATCCGATACCGTCGGCACGCGTGCGGCGCTCGCGCCGGTGGTGGAAACCCTGAAGAGCGGGTTGTCCATTGTCATCGCCCCGGAAGGCACCCGTTCGCTGACGCCGCGAGTGGGCCCGTTCAAGAAGGGCGCATTCCATATCGCCGCGCAAGCGGAAGTGCCGATCATTCCGGTGGTGATCCGCAATGCCGGGGAAATCGCCTGGCGCAATTCCGCGGTGGTGCGCGGTGGCGCGGTGGATGTGGCGGTGCTACCGCCGATCGACGTGAGCAGCTGGAATCCCGCCGATATGACCGCCGAGATCGAGCGGGTGCGGCAACTGTTCGTCTCGACCCTGCTGGACTGGCCCGTGCCCGACGAGCAGCCCGCGCACCCCGTCCGGGGCCTGACCGGACCTTAGACCTGCCGACCGAGCAGCAGCTTCCACGGCATCGCCGCCGACTCCAGCTGCACCTTCAGGCTCATCTTGGACGCGCCCTTGGTGCGTTCCTCGAAGCGGATCGGCACCTCGGCGATGGTGATGCCCTTCTTGATGGTCCGATAGTTCATCTCGACCTGGAACGAGTACCCGTTGCTGCGGATCGACGCGACGTCGATCGCGCGCAGGGTGTCGGCCTGCCACGCCTTGAATCCGGCGGTGGCGTCCTTCACGCCCAGCCGCAGGATCAGGTTCACGTAGAAGTTGGCCCACGCCGAGAGCGCCTTGCGGTACCACTTCCACTCCTCGGCGGTCGAACCGCCCGGAACGTACCGCGACCCGAGCACCACACCCGCCCCGGAGGTCTCCAGCTTGTCCAGCATCGCCGGAATGACCTCGGCCGGATGGGACAGATCCGCATCCATCTGGATGACGATCTCGGCCCCCTCGTCCAGCGCACGCGTGATACCCGCGATGTACGCGCGCCCGAGCCCGTCCTTCTCGGTCCGATGCAGCACTCCCACCACATCGGGCAGCTCGGCCGCGAGCTTGTCCGCGAGCTCACCGGTACCGTCCGGCGAATTGTCGTCGACGACGAGAATATGCAGGTCAGAAACCGGCAGCGAGGTCAGCCGCTCCACCGCCACGGGCAGGTTGTCCCGCTCGTCATAGGTCGGCACCACAACGGTCACCTTCAAGGGTCAGCCTCCCGCTCGTTCACGCGCGCGTGTGTACACCCCTGACCGTAGCGGTCCCGCCGCCAGACCACCTCAGCGGGCCGGACCCGCGAGTTGCATTGTCGGAGCTAGTCGGCGTCGCGGGCATCCTCGCGGGCATTGCGGGCCCGCACGATCTCCAGGGCTCGCTCGGCGGTGGCCTTGTCCGGGTAGGGCCCCATCCGATCGGCGAACCAGCACCGTTTGCTCTGCTCGGCCCGACGATGTTTCAAGCAGTAGAACCAATCCGACCCGGAGTCACCCATGCCCCGATGATCCCACCCCCGCAACCCCACCGACACCCACACCCCGCAACGAGATCCACACCTCGGAACATCATCCGTAAAGTGAAATCCCACACGACGAATCATTCGAAATGAAAACCTCACCAAATACTCACACAAGAAATAAATGACACAACAACAGTTTCCAAAATTACAAACAACCAGCAACGACACAATTTGTTGCCATCCCCAACAAGGCATTACCTGATCGCCAGCGACACCCACACCGCCCAACTCAGCGACATCACCGGATACTCGAGGGCAAGAGGCGAAGCCCCAACCAACCGCAACAACTGATCTGTCAAGACATGGGTAACTCACCAGGTATGCCCAAAAGGTGATCCCACGCGAACCGCCGCCCCGAAACAAAAAATCCCGCGCTCCCGACGACACGCAAAAGTCGCAGGGAGGCGGGGGAGTGGCCAGGGCCGGGATCGAACCGGCGACCTTCCGCTTTTCAGGCGGACGCTCGTACCAACTGAGCTACCTGGCCGGGGCACCCGACATGAATGCCTATACAGTCTTGCGACCCTGACGGGACTCGAACCCGCGACCTCCGCCGTGACAGGGCGGCGCGCTAACCAACTGCGCCACAGGGCCTTGCTCTGCTCTCAACGGTGTTGCCACCGTACCCCCTACGGGATTCGAACCCGCGCTACCGCCTTGAAAGGGCGGCGTCCTAGGCCGCTAGACGAAGGGGGCCCGCCGGATCTCTCCGGTCCGTACCTCAACGGCTTCCGTTGGGAGCTGGGATAGCTTATGACAGCTCCGGCGAGAAACCCAAATCGCCTGGTCAGGGGCTCGCTGAGCCGACGTTGAGGTCATCCGGCCGTGCACTGGCCCGCCAGCCGACCACCCGGAACTCCTCGAACCACTCCGCGGTCCCCATCGCCTCGACGATGATCTCCAGCGCCTCGGTGAACCGCATGCGCATGTCGACCGGGCCGCCGACCATGTCGGTGACGTAGCGCTGCCCGGCCAGGGCCGCGGTGAGGGTGCGGGCGAACTTGTCCGGGTCGGCGTCCGGGCGCAGCTGCTTCTGATCGATCGCGCGTACCGCCAGCATCCGGATGGCGCGGCCGAGGATGCGCCCGCCGCCGGCTTGTACGTCGCGATGGAATTCCGGTTCGATGATCAGCCGGAACTCCGCCTGGATGATGATGTCGTTGTCCAGGCGCAACGCGACCTCGTCGAGCATCCCCCGCAGTATGTCGAGGGGGCCGAGATCGGTTCTGCCGAGCCATCGTTCGATGCTGGTCCGGTACCGTTCGACCGCGGCGTCCAGCACCGCGCGCGCCAGATCCTCCTTGGAGTCGAAGTGGAAGTACATCGCGCCCTTGGTGGCGCGGGATCCTTCCAGAATGCGGTTCAACGATGCAGCGGCATAGCCGCTTTTCCCGAATTCCACCGCGGCCGACCTGATGATCGCCGCGCGAGTCCGGCGGGCCCGCTCTTGCTGCCGTGCCATGCTCGAAACGCCTCCGAAGCTACTTACCGCCGCAGGACTCCCATTGGGGAACAGTCCTCGATGCGAGTTATGAGATTTTTTAATACCGAGATTCGGGCTACTGCCCGGTTTTTCAAACTCTGAGTACGAAAAGTCGCGGGAAAACCTGAAACACACCGGCTGGTATAGTTCTCCGCGCCCGGGTGCGCCGCAGGGGGTGCGCACCCGGCGTAATGGTCCTCTCGGATCTGCCTCCTGCGACGGAATCTCCAGGGCGCCGCGAACGGCAGGGCCAGTCGCGACGCAAGCGGGCTCATCATCCATAGGCGGAATCCCCTCCCACCGGGCGCAGCCGGTTCTTTCGGAATTCACCGACAGGTCACCGTACTCCGTATCGATGTCGATCGGAGCATCTACCGGAAAGTCAGTTCGCCAAATCCGCTTTCCGAAGTTTGCGGCAAATCTTCGGTTACCATTTTCTCGCGCTGTTCCTTTCGCGAATTCCACCATCCCACAGCACAGTTCGCCACCGCCACACCCCGGCGGCCGCACACCACCTCCGGCCGAATGCGCCACCCCATCGGCGGGCCGCCTGTCGGGCCGATCCCTCGACACTCGCACCTCCACTACCAATTTCCTTGCCACGCACCGTGATTGGTTGATATTTACACACTTCTCCGCTGAAACAAATTGGAAGTCAACGGGATTACCCCCCACATCGCGAAACCCGTCCGAGCGCGAACCGGGCCGCGCGGGTGCGCCGCCGGAGCCCGATCGACGACCCCGTCGGGCGGGCCGGCGCCGGCGCAGATTTGCGGACACCGGCCGCGGAACCGCCGGCAACCCGTGCCGACCAGCGCAGATCATCCGATCGGACACCCGAGACGGATACCGGTTACCACTTCCGCGAGCCGCACATTAGACTTGCCACCCGCGCCCCTATAGCTCAGTTGGTAGAGCTACGGACTTTTAATCCGCAGGTCCCAGGTTCGAGCCCTGGTGGGGGCACTCGGGTCCGCCGGAGCACACGCTCCGGCGGATCTTTCGCATCTGTGACGAGATGCACTGTGGCCGCGACTTATCCGCCACAGGAGCGATTCTGTGGCTAATATTCACTTCACTCGAGGACCTCGAACGAGCGCCGACCGACGACACGCTCGCCGAACCTCAGGCACGTACCGGCAACCATGCGGGCTAACAAGACCGCCGCCCGAAGCGATGATCCCCACGACGGCTCCGCTCCGCCTACACTCGGAGACGTCGGCTCCCACGTTGTGCCAGCTCACAATCGGGGACCCGCGGGGTCCATCACCTGATGGCAAACCCCGTCCGATGCGTTTCGCATCACACCTACGGTGCCGTAAGGTATGGGCCGCAGTGCCAGGGCCGCGAGGCCGATGGACCAGTGGGGCGACTAGCACGATGGCAGGACAAGACCGAAGGGCGTAAGTATGGCAAGGGATCTGACTCAACTCGAGCTGCTCACGGAGTTGGAGCCGGTTGCCGAAGAGAACGTCAACCGTCACCTCTCCATGGCCAAGGAGTGGCACCCACACGACTACGTGCCGTGGGACGAAGGCCGAAACTTCGCGGCGATGGGCGGACAGGACTGGGATCCGTCGCAGTCCACTCTCGGTGAGGTCGCCAAGGCGGCGATGATCACCAACCTGCTCACCGAGGACAACCTCCCCTCCTACCACCGCGAAATCGCCGAGAACTTCTCCCAGGACGGCGCCTGGGGCACCTGGGTCGGCCGCTGGACCGCCGAAGAGAACCGCCACGGCATCGTCATCCGCGACTACCTCGTCGTCACCCGCGGCGTCGACCCCGTCGCCCTGGAACAGGCCCGGATGATCCACATGACCAACGGATTCGCCTCTCCCACAGAGGTCGACGCCGGATTCCTGCACTCGGTCGCGTATGTGACCTTCCAGGAGCTGGCAACCCGTGTGTCACACCGCAATACGGGCAAGGTCTGCAACGATCCGATCGCCGACCGCATGCTGCAGCGCGTCGCCGCCGACGAGAACCTGCACATGATCTTCTACCGCAACATGTGTGGCGCGGCGCTGGACCTGGCGCCGGACCAGGCGCTCGACGCGATCGCGCTGATCCTGGAGAACTTCCAGATGCCCGGCGCGGGTATGCCCAACTTCCGGCGCAACGGTGTGCTGATGGCCAAGCACGGCATCTACGACCTGCGCCAGCACCTCGAAGAGGTCGTTCAGCCAGTGCTGAAGAAGTGGCGGATCTTCGAACGCGAGGACTTCACCGCGCGCGGTGAGCAGACCCGCGACCGCCTGGCGACCTTCCTGGACAAGCTGTCCAAGGATGTGACCAAGTTCGAGGAGCAGCGCGACCGCATGCTCGCCCGCGAGGCGGCCAAGCGCGAACGCGAACTGGCCACCGTCTCCGTGAGCTGAACCGATCCGACAACGGGTCCGGTGGTCTCTCGCACGATCGAGACCACCGGACCCGTTCTCGATCAGCCCTTCGTACCCAGCGCTGACCACGTGATATGGGCCACTGAGCGGCGAATGCGAGAATGGAATCCATGACTGCGGTGATCGAGGCCAGGCCCCAGCTGCGGATCGGTCCCTACGCGGTCGATCCGCCGGTCGTGCTCGCGCCGATGGCCGGGATCACCAATGTCGCGTTCCGCACGCTGTGCCGGGAGTTCGGCAGTTCCACCGCGATCTACGTGTGCGAGATGATCACCGCGCGTGCGGTGGTCGAACGCAACGAGAAGACCCTGCACATGATGGCGTTCGGGCCGGACGAGAGTCCCCGCTCGATGCAGCTGTACGGGGTGGATCCGAAAACCCTCGGCGAGGCGGTGCGGATCATCGTCGGCGAGGGCTGGGCCGATCACATCGATATGAATCTGGGCTGCCCGGTGCGCAAGGTCACCCGGCTCGGTGGCGGATCGGCGCTGCCGTACAAGCGGCGGCTGTTCGCGAACATCGTGCGGGAGATGGTCGCCGCCGCGGGCGAGGTTCCGGTGACGTTCAAATTCCGCGTCGGCATCGATGAGGATCATCACACCTATCTGGACACCGGCCGCATCGCCGAGGCCGAGGGCGCCGCCGCAGTGTCGCTGCACGCGCGCACGGCGGCCCAGCTGTACTCGGGCAAGGCCGACTGGAGTGCCATCACGCGGCTGAAGGAAACCGTCACCACCATCCCGGTGCTCGGCAACGGCGATATCTTCACCGCCGACGACGCCCTGCGCATGATGGCCGAAACCGGTTGCGACGGAGTCGTTGTCGGCCGCGGCTGCCTCGGCCGCCCCTGGCTGTTCGCCGAGCTGTCCGCCGCACTGCGCGGCGAACCCGTGCCCGAGGGCCCGGCACTCGGCCGCGTCGGAAAGATCCTGATCCGGCATGCCGAACTTCTCGTCGAACACGACGGCCACGACAAGGCCATGCGCGATATCCGCAAACATATGGCCTGGTATTTCATGGGCTTCCCGGTCGGCTCCGAACTTCGCCGGAAATTCGCCACCGTCTCGAGCCTCGACCAGATCCGCGAGCTGACCGCCCAACTCGACCCCGCGGCGCCCTTCCCGACCGAGGCCGCCACCGGCCCCCGCGGCCGCCAGGGCTCACCCCAGGCCAAGGTCTCGCTCCCCGACGGCTGGCTCGAGGACCCCGAGGACGACACCGTCCCGCAGGCCGCCGACGTGATGCACAGCGGGGGCTGAGCGAGTCCGCCTTTCCGCCGCCGAATCCCCTCACCTCGGCTGCGTACACGCCCGAAACGGCTGCGTTCAGCTATTTCTCCGATCGCGGTCACTATCATCGACACGATTTTGCTCTCGGCGCGGTTCCATCTTCGGCACTAGGCGAGGTGAGGTTCGTTGATGGGCGACGACGATCAGGGCGGAGAACCGCCGCACCCGGTCGGGCGTGCTCCATGGGAGCGGCCCGGTGCGGTGGAAGATGCGGTCGGCCGCTCGTGCGGTTCCCGGGGCACCGCCGGGACCTGGTATGCGGCATATTTGCCGAATCCGGCGGGATCGGCCGGTCCTCGCGAGCCGGATCGGAATGCCACCGGCCCCGCCGTCGCGGACGAGCCCCCGGTGGACGAGTCGGCGGACGCGGACTCCGATACCCGGCCCGGCCCGGGCAGCTCAGGCGAGACGCTGTCGAGTCGGCCTCCCGACTCCGGCAATTCGACTGACGTACAGCCGAGTACACCACCAGAGTTCTGCAACGCCGGTGCAGCGCACACGGATGCAGATCCCAGTGTCGGGGACGGTACCGCGGCAGAGGAATTCGCCCGGGAGCCCTCGGATTCCACCCGGGATCTGCTCATCGTCCCAGGGCAGCACACCGGGAATCCCTCCGCCGGAACGCAATCCGACGACACACCGGATCCGGACCGGACCGAACCCGCCGCGGCAGCGAAATTCTCTGGCAGAAGACCATTTCCACAGCTTCGGCGAACCAGCAACCTGCGCGGCGCGCGCGGCCGACGGCTGCGCATCGCCGGACGCACGATCACCGCGCTGGCCGCGGTGGCCAGTCTCGTACTGACCGGCGCCGGCTGGAACTACCTGCGCGCCACCGACAAGGGCTTCGCCAAGGTGCAGGCGCTGGACGTCGGATCGCACGACATCGTGGATCCGGTCGGTCAGCTGGGCGATGAGAATTTCCTGATCGCGGGCACCGATTCGCGGGCGGGCGCCGACAGCACTCTCGGCGCGGGCACCACCACCGACGTCGAGGGCGCGCGCTCGGACACGGTCATGCTGGTGAACATCCCGGCGAGCCGCAAACGCGTTGTCGTGGTGTCGTTTCCGCGCGACCTCGACGTCACCCGCCCGGTCTGCGCAGGCTGGGACAACGATCGGGCGAAATACACCGACACCGACTATCCCTCCGCGATGGGCGACAAGCTCAACGGCGTCTACGCCCTCGGCGGGCCCAAATGTCTGATCAAGGTGATCCAGAAGTTGTCCGGGCTGAAGATCAACCACTTCGTCGGACTCGACTTCGCCGGATTCGAATCGATGGTCGACACCGTCGGCGGCGTCCAGGTGTGCACCGCGACGCCGATCGTGGACGGCGAACTGGGCACGGTGCTGGCCAACCCCGGCCGCCAGCTCATCAACGGCGTCACCGCGCTGGACTATGTGCGCGCCCGACACGTCGTCGGCGAGGAACGCAGCGACTACGACCGCATCCACCGCCAGCAGCTGTTCATGTCGTCCCTGCTGCGCAGCGCGCTGTCGAATCGGGTGCTGTTCGATCCGGTCAAGTTGAACGGATTCATCGCGGCGTTCACCGCACACGCCTTCATGGACAACGTGGACACCAAGGATCTGCTGATGCTGGGCCGATCGCTGCAGAAGGTGGCGGCCGGTGCGATCACCTTCCTGACCGTGCCGACCGCCGGCACCACGTCCTACGGCAACGAGATCCCGCGCGAATCGGATATCAAGGCGATCTTCCACGCCATCATCGACGACGAACCGCTGCCGGGCGAGCAACACACGGCCGATTCCGCGCCCACCTCGGCGGCACCGGCGCCGCCGCAGCCCACCGCGGTCGACCCGACGACGGTATCGGTGCAGGTCTCCAATGCCTCGGGCGTTTCGGGCGCCGCGAGCTCGACCGCCACGAAACTGGCCGCCCCGGGTTTCCAGATCTACAGCGTCGACACCTACCCCGCGGGGATGTTGTCCTCGACTCTGGTGCGCTATTCGAGCGGTCACCGAGACGAGGCCGCGACCGTCGCCGCGGCGCTTCCGGGGGCGAAACTGCAGGTCACCTCGGATCTGGGCAGTATCGTGCAGGTCGCGCTCGGCAAGAATTTCACCGGCGTGGTGCGCAACCCGCCGACGTTCGGCACTCCCCTGCCGACCATCGCCTCGGCCCCGCCGGACAGTGCCGGTCAAGCGAATTCGGTCACACTTCCCAGCGATCTCGAACACGTCAACGCCGCGGACGACAACTGCCGCTGAGATGCGCTGCCACCTGCACAGATGTTGTGCACAGGCGGAAGCACCAGTGGTTCATCCGTAGTTCGTGACTTGGTCAGCGCCGAGAGCTAATGTTCGTTCCATGCGTGTCATCTACAACGAGCAAATGGGCGAACTCGCCACCATGCTGGGAGAAATGGCCGGTATGGCGGGTTCGGCCATGGACAGGGCGACACAGTCGCTCCTGCAGGCGGATCTCGCACTCGCGGAACAGGTGATCACCGAATCCGACCGGATCGCCGAGATGATCACGCTCGCCGAGGAGCGTGCGTTCGCCCTGCTGGCCCTACAGGCCCCGGTCGCGGGTGATCTGCGCCAGGTCGTCAGCGCCATCCAGATCGTCGCCGATGTGAATCGCATGGGCGCGCTGGCGTTGCACGTGGCCAAGGTCGCCCGTCGACGTCATCCCAACCACGCGCTGCCCGAGGCCGTCAACGGCTACTTCGCCGAGATGGGCCGGATCGCGGTGAGTATGGGCGCCGCAGCCAAGGAGGTGCTCGAATCCCGCGATCCCGAGCGCGCCGCGCTGCTGAACGAAGAGGACGAGGCGATGGACGATCTCCATCGCCACCTGTTCTCCCTGCTGATGGACCGCGAATGGAAGCACGGCGTCGCGGCCGCGGTCGATGTGACGCTGCTGGGCCGCTACTACGAGCGCTTCGCCGACCACGCCGTCGAGATCGGCCGCCGCGTGGTCTTCCTGGTCACCGGCGTCCTGCCGCCCGACCAGGAAGTCTCGGAGACCGAACGCATCTGAGCTCCCCCGCCTCTCCGCGCCTTCAGCGGGTCGTCGGGTGCGGGGAGGCTTACATATCGGGCCGACGGTCAGTCGTTCGGCCGACTCTCGGGCGTACCCGGTGAGTTACCCGTGTACTCCTGAAGTCAGCTGTTGCGCTGCGAATCCGGTGTCGGTCGGATTCACAGCGCAACAGTGGATTCGGCGGCAGTCAGGCAGTTTTCGGGGAGGTGCGGGGCAGCGTCTCCCCTGTTACCCGAAGCGGCCGGAGATGTAGTCCTCCGTGGCCTTCTGCGAGGGGTTGGAGAAGATCTTCTCCGTCTCGTCGATCTCCACCAGGTTGCCGGGCTTGCCCTGCTCCTTGAGGTTGAAGAAGGCCGTCTGATCGCTCACTCGGGCGGCCTGCTGCATGTTGTGGGTGACGATGACGATCGTGTACTGCTTCTTCAGTTCGGAGACCAGATCCTCGATCGCCAGGGTCGAGATCGGGTCCAGCGCCGAACAGGGCTCGTCCATCAGCAGCACGTCGGGCGAGACCGCGATCGCGCGGGCGATGCACAGACGCTGCTGCTGACCACCGGACAGGCCGCCGCCGGGCTTGTCGAGCCGGTCCTTGACCTCGTTCCAGAGGTTCGCACCGCGCAGCGACCGCTCGGCCACCTCGGCCAGTTCCTTCTTGTTGCGCACACCCTGCAAGCGCAGTCCGGCCACCACGTTGTCGCGAATCGACATGGTGGGGAACGGGTTCGGGCGCTGGAACACCATGCCGATGGTGCGGCGCACCCCGACCGGGTCGATCGCCGCGCCGTAGATGTCCTCGCCGTCCAGCAGCACCGCACCCTCGACGCGGGCGCCGGGGGTGACCTCGTGCATGCGGTTCAGCGAGCGCAGCACGGTCGACTTACCGCAACCGGAGGGACCGATGAAGGCGGTGACGCTGCGGGGCAGCACGGTCAGCGACACATCGGAAACGGCGTGGAACCTGCCGTAATAGATGTTCAGATCTTTGACGTCGATCCGCTTGGCCATGTCGTTATTCCGTTCGCTTCTATCGGTTCCGCGTGAGCAGCTTGTTGACGACCGCGGCCCCCACGTACAGCAGGGCGATGATCAGGATCAGCGTCAGCGACGCACCCCACACCCGCGCCACACCGGCGGGCTGCGGGTTGGACAGCTCCTGGTAGACCAGCAGCGGCAGCGAGGCCATGTTGCCCTGGAAGATGTTGAAGTTGATCGACTTCGAATATCCGACCAGCACCAGCACGGGCGCGGTTTCACCCATCACGCGGGCCACGGCCAGCAGCATGCCGCTGATCATGCCGGGCAGTGCGGTCGGTATCACGATCCGCACGATCGTCTTCCACTTCGGGATGCCCAATGCGTATGAGGCCTCCCGCAATTCGTCGGGGACCAGCTTGAGCATCTCCTCGGTGCTGCGCACCACCACCGGCAGCATCAACAGCACCAGGGCGAAGGACACGGCCAGCGCGCTCTGCTGGAACTTCAACGTCGCGATCCACAGCGAGAACACGAACAGCGCGGCCACGATCGAGGGCACACCGGCGAGGATGTCGACCATGAACGTGGTGACCTTGGCCAACCGGCCGCCACCGTACTCGATCAGGTAGACCGCGGCCATCACGCCCAGCGGGATGGCGATGATCGCCGCGACGACCGCCTGGGCGATCGTGCCGAAGATGGCGTGGTACACACCACCGGCGAACTGCTCGGGCAGCACGCCGTATTGGGAGTTGCTCCACCAGCCGCTGCGGGTGACCGAGCTGATCCCCTTGCTCACCACCACGATGAGCACCCAGGCCAGCGGCACCATCGCGATCGCGAAGCACAACCACATCACCAGCGTCGCGATGTTGTTGCGAATCTTGCGACCCAGCGAGATCTCCCGGAAGGCGGGCGCCTTGATGGGTTTGTCCAGAGTGGCTGTGGTCATCACCCGTTCACCTTCCCGCCGGCGGCGACCCGGGCCAGCGCGTTGACCACGAAGGTCAGCACGAACAGCACGAAGCCCGCGGCGATGTAGGCGCCGGTCGGCAGCGCCTGGCTGAATTCCGAAGCGGCCGAGGCGATCTTGGAAGCGAAGGTGTATCCGCCGTCGAACAGCGACCAGTGGCCCGCCTGCTGCGCGGTGCGCAGCACGATCAGCACCGCGATCGTCTCACCCAGGGCACGGCCCAGGCCGAGCATCGACCCGGCGATCACACCGCTGCGGCCGTAGGGCAGCACGGTCATCCGCACTACTTCCCACTTGGTCGCACCCAGCGCCTGCGCGGCCTCGATGTGCGCACGCGGCGTGAGATTGAAGACCTCGCGGCTGACCGAGGTGATGATCGGCAGGATCATCACGGCCAGCACCACGCCGGCGGTGAAGATCGTGCCGCCGCCGTCGATCGAGACGTTGCCCGATTTGAACAGGAAGAACCAGCCGAAAGTGTTGTTGAAGAACTTCTCCACCGGCACCAGCTTCTCGGCCAGCACCAGGAACCCCCATAGACCGAACACGATCGATGGCACCGCCGCCAGCAGGTCCACCAGCATCGAGAACGGGCGGGCCAGCGCCTTGGGCGCGTACTGGGTCAGGAACAGTGCGATACCGACGCCCACCGGCACCGCGATCACCAGTGCCATGACCGCGCTCATCACCGTGACCATGAACAGGTCCCTGATGCCGAACTTCAGATTGTTGGCATCGTTGGTGTTGAACTGGCCGCTGGTGAAGAAGTTCGCTTTGTTCGCGCCGATCGAGGGCACGGCCCGGATCAGCAGGAACAGCGCGATCAGCGCGATGGCGGCGACGATCGTCGCACCTGCAGCGGTGGCCAGCGACCGGAAGATCAACTCCGGTTTGTTGCTCACGCCCGCTCGGGTGGACTTCGCCGGATCGGTGTCGGGATCACTCGGCATTCGAGCAGTATCTCCGCCCGCCCGCAGGCCGGTCGATTCCGACTGGCCTGCGGCGGTGACATCGTCGTGCACGGTCATGGATGGCAGCTATCAGGAGATGGCGTTGATGGCGGTGGTCAGCTTGGTCTTGAACGAATCCGGCAGCGGGATGTACCCGGCGGTGTCCAGACCGGCCTGACCGTTGTTGACCGCGGAGGTCAGGAACGCCTTGACGGCCTTGGCGGTGTCGGCGTCGCTGTACTTCGAGCAGACCACCTCGTAGGTGCCGAGCATGATCGGGTACGCGGTCGCGTCGGTCGGGTTGTAGAACGACGAGGTGTCCAGCACCAGGTCGTTGCCCGTGCCCTTGACCTTGACGCTCGCGACGGCCGCGCTGGCCGAGGCGGTGTTCAGCTCGACCGGCTTGACCGAGGCGTCGGTCAGGATGCGCGCCATGTGCAGGTTCTGCGCCTTGGCGAAGGACCACTCGTTGTAGGTGATCGAACCGGGGGTGCGGTTGATCGCGGCCGAGGTGCCGTCGTTGCCCTGGGCGCCCTCGCCGACACCACCGTTGAAGACCTTGCCCGCGCCCTTGGTCCACGCGCCCTTCGAGGCGGCGGCCAGGTACTGCTGGAAGTTGTCGGTGGTGCCCGACTGGTCGCTACGGAAGACCACGTTGATGGCCAGGTCCGGCAGCTTGTCGGCGATGCCCGTGTTGAGCGCCTTGATCGCCGGGTCGTTCCAGTTCTTGATCTGGCCGCTGAACACCTTGGCGGCGGTCGGGCCGTCCAGCACCAGGTTGTCCACACCGGTGATGTTGTAGGTGACGGCGATCGGCCCGAAGACGGTCGGCAGATCCCAGGCGGTCGAACCGCAGCGCTGCGCGGCCTTGTCGACCTCACCCTTCTTCGGGTCCAGCGGCGAGTCCGAGCCCGCGAAATCGGTTTGGCCACCGATGAAGTCGTTGATGCCCGCACCCGAGCCACTGCCGGTGTAGTCCAGCTTGTAGCCGTCGCAGTTCTGCTGGTAGGCGGCGATGAAGCGGTCCATGGCGTTCTTCTGCGCCGTGGAACCACTCGACTTGAGCGCCTTCTTGCCACCGCAGTCGACGTTGACCTTCGGTGCGGTGCTGCCGGTCGACGCGGTGTTGTTGTCGCTGCCACAGGCCGACAGGGTCAGGGCCCCTGCGGCTGCCAGCACGCCGATGAGAGCGCTGCTGCGCTTGAGATTCACCAATTCCTCCGGTAACGCTCGAGACACGCCCGATCCCTCAACGACCGGACGGGTACCGTGGTGGCTGTTCACAGAACTCGCACACCGGGCAGCGGGTACTGCCCACAAGTAACGTAGGTTCGGCCGGTTGACAGTTGGACCTGGGGAAGTGAACGCGGGGTGAACAAGCCAACGCTATTACGAGCTGCCGCTGTGACATTTGCCGCACTTTAACCAGCATCGTCGAAATATCCGACGAAGGACCCTATCGACAGGCGACCGCGTCGAGTGTCAGCGTGCGGCGTAGGCCGCGTCGACGTGCGAGGTGCCGAAACCCAGCCGCGTGTAGGTGTGCACCGCCGCGGTGTTGTCCGCCTCGGTGTAGAGCAGCACCTCACCCAGGCTGCGATCCCGCAGGTAGTGCAGGCCCGCGAGGGTCAGCAGCCGCCCCAGCCCGCGTCCCTGCGCGGCGGGATCGATGCCGACCACGTAGACCTCGCCCACCGGCGGATCCGTGTCGTCGTGCACCTTGGTCCAGTGAAAGCCCAGGATGCGTTCGGGCCGCGCGGTGTCCACGGCGATGAACAAGCCCTTCGGATCGAACCAGGACGATTCGCGACGCACCACGACATCCGCCTCGGTCCACCCGCCCTGTTCGGGATGCCAGTCGAACGCCGCGTTGTTGACCCGCAGCAGTTCCGCGTCGTCGGCCGGCCCCGCATAGGTCCGCAGGGTGAGTCCGGACGGCACGGTCAGCTCTGGTAGCTCAGGAGTTGCCAGCGGACGTCGCATCTGCCACAGTTCGCGCGCCACACCCAACCCGAGACGTCCGGCCACCGCGCGCGCCGAGGGCAGATTGCCGTGCGCCCACACCCGCGCTCCCCGGCCGCCCTCGGTCAGAGCCGCCCCCACCAGGGCCGCGCCGATCCCGCGACCGCGATGCCGCGGGTCCACCGCGACCTCCGCCATCGCCGGGTGATCGCTATGTGCGGCAACGAGATTCGCGTACCCGGCCACCGTGCCCTCGCGCATCGCGAGCAGATGCCGCGCCGCGCCGGACACGTCCAGCGACAGCACGGCCTGTTCGGAAACCGGTGCGACACCGTCGGTCTCGTCCGCGCGCGCGAGCAGCTCGCGAACCTGGGACACCTCGTCGGCGGACAGCTCGTCGGTCCAGCCCGACAGCTCCGCCCGATCGGCGGTCACGACAGCGAACCGTTGACCGGGGCCGGTTGCGCGTCCTCCGCGGGCGCGCCGTCCTCGGGCGCCGCCTGGGCCGCATCGCCCTTCGCGTTCGAGCGCGCCGGGCGCACCGCCTTGTAGCCGACGTTGCGCACCGTACCGATGAGCGATTCGTATTCACTGCCGAGTTTGGCGCGCAACCGTCGCACGTGGACGTCGACCGTGCGGGTGCCGCCGAAGAAGTCGTAACCCCAGACCTCCTGCAGCAGCTGGGCCCGGGTGAACACCCGGCCCGCGTGCTGGGCCAGGTACTTCAGCAGTTCGAATTCCTTGTAGGTCAGATCGAGCGGGCGCCCGCGCAGCCGCGCGGTGTACGTGCCCTCGTCGATCACCAACTCGCCCAGGGTGATCTTGCCGGTGTTCTCCGGGCTGGCCGAGCCACCGTTGCGCGCCACCAGCAGACGCAACCGTGCGTCGAGTTCGGCGGGGCCGGTGCCCGGCAGCAGGATGTCGTCCAGACCCCAGTCGGCGTTGACCGCGACCAGCCCACCCTCGGTGAGCACCGCGACGACCGGCACCGAGGATCCGGTACTGCCGAGCAGCCGGCACAGTCCGCGCGCGGCGGCCAGATCGGTGCGCGCATCGACCAGCGCGACGTCGGCGGATCCGGCCTCGAGCAGGGAGGAAACCTCCGTCGGCGCCGGACGGACGTTGTGCGGTAACAACGCCAGCGAGGGCAGGACCGACTCCGGGTTCGGGTCCGAGGTCAGCAGGAGTAGCTCCACCGGCTCTCCTCCCAATCTGGCATGTCCGCGGCAACCTCGCTGTAACTCCGCGACATCATGCTCGTTAGCACTGGTAATTCGTGCCTACATTAGCGCGTCTGCCGAGTTGACCACGCATTCCGGCGACCCGGCGTACTCGCGCCTGCCCGATCCGAATCCGGATCAGCGAACGCCGCGGGCTGATCGAGGCGACAACAGATATCGTGCATGCATGGGTAACTCACCGGGTACCCCGACGACCCGACCAGCTCCGCACCGCCGGCCCGGCGGCGAACCTCGCGAGCACGCGGCCACCCCGCCCGACCTGTGCACGGGCGGGCGCGCGCATGGCTGAGACACCGCACACCGACTCCGCTTCGACCGGCCCGGCCACGTCCGGTGCGCCGCGCAGAGGCGGCCGAATCCATGGGTAATCCGACCGAAACCTCCGACACCCGGCCCGCCCCGGACCTGTCCGCCGAGGAGTCCGGCGCCCCGCTCGCCGAGGAAATCCGCGTGTCGATGCGCGCGGTCGTGGTGCGCAAGCTCGTCCTCGGACTGCTGCTGCTGGTCGCGATCGCGGTCGTGGTGGATTTCACCGCGGCGGCCTATTCGGAATATCGGGTGTCGCGGTCGCTGCGCGCGGGCGGTGAGCTCAGCGCCGACCCCGACGTGACGATGCACGGATTCCCGTTCGTGTTGCAGGCCTGGCACGGTGATTTCCGCAACGTCGAGATCCAGGCCAGTGCGAACCGGCCGGACATCCCGGGCCAGATCCTGGTCGAGGCGACGCTCAACGGCGTCCATCTCCCGGCGCGCGCGCTGTTGGACGGCGACACCCGGGCGGTTTCGGTGGATCGGGTGGCCGGGCGGATGCGCATCGAACCGGTCGAGCTGGGCCGGTTGTTCAACATCCCGGATCTGGACATGCGCGGCCCGCCGGCCGACAAGTCCGACGGGACCGGCGGCTCCGGCGGTTCGGGCGTGACCACCCAGGGCGCGCTCATCCTCAGCGGCACCATTCCGCTGGGTCCCGAACCGCGCAGTACCGAACGCGTCAGCGTGAAGGCCGATCTGATGCTCGACGGTGATCAGGTCCGCATCGTCGCGACGGATCTGTATCACGGCGACGAGACCACCACCACGAACTCGGTGGAGCTGAGCCCCGACTTGGACAAGACCGCGGTGCTGGCCCGGTTCACCCGAACCATCGACACCCGCGATCTGCCCTTCGGTGTGCACCCGACCAGCGTCAAGGCGCTCGGCGGCAATATCATCGTCGAGGGGGAAGGCGACAATATGACGATCGATATGGACAGGTTCGCCCAACCATGACGCAGATCATGATTCTCGTGGCGGTGCTGCTGGTCGGCGCCGTGATCGGCATCCTGGTGCGCCGCCGCGAGGGCCGCGTGCGAAATGCCCCGGCCACCAAGGCAACTGCACCCGAGGACACCCAGCGCACGGCATTGCTGGCCGCGGCGGGCGTCGGCGCGGCGCACCCCTCGGTACTGCATTTCTCCGCCGAATGGTGCGGCCCGTGCACGGCGGTGCGCCGGGTGGTCGGCGGCGTCGTCGCCGATCTGGCCGAAACCCAGGCCCCGCCGCGCGACATCGAGGTCGACATCGATGCCGAACCCGCCCTGGCCCGCGAGCTGAACGTGTTGTCGCTGCCCACGACCTTCGTCTTCGATGCCGAGGGCCGCGAACGCTTCCGGATCTCCGGGGTGCCCAAGACCGCGGATCTGCGCAGCGCCCTGGTCCCGCTCACCGAACGCGAACCGCACTGCGCCTGAGCGCGTGGAAGGGTGCGAACCCGGCCCGCTGCGTCCGGATCCGCACGCTGACCGGCCCTGAGCAGGTCGAACGCACCGATTCCCGACCCCGGGTCCAATTTCCGCTCCGAACCGGGTAAACTGATCGGCGTGCAAACCCGCCGAGAGCTGATGCTCACCCGTCGCCGCACAGTCGATCTGTGCCGCCTCGGCGGTTGTTGCTGCCTGTGCATGTAGCCGGTCGGCCTTTACTTCTTCTCGCTGCCGACCGGTTGTCCTACCGCGTGAGTGATCTCGTCGATCCCCCGGTGATCCGACACGAATCCAGACAGACATACGCAGCGCAGGAGTCCTTCCGATGTCCCAATCCGACACCGACTTATCCCCCCAGCAGTCCCGACCCGGCCAGGTAGACGTCCGTGGGCCCCGCTTCGCCGCGTGGCTGACCACCGGCGTTCTGGTCGTGGTCCTGCTGGTCTCCGCCGTCTCGGTCCCGGCCGCCGCGGTGCTGATCGCCCTGCAGGCAGTGGTGTTCGCACTCGGCGCGCTGCTGGGCCCGCGGCGCAGCCCGTACGGGCAGATCTACGCCCGGCTCGTCGCACCGCGCGTCGGCCCGCCGACCGAGGTCGAACCCGTCGCACCGCTGCGGTTCGCCCAGTTGGTCGGCCTGATCTTCGCCGTGGTCAGCCTGATCGGTTTCGCCGCCGGAAGTGCGGTGGTCGGCGCGATCTTCGCCGCCTTCGCGCTGTTCGCGGCATTCCTGAACGCGGCGTTCGGCATCTGCCTGGGTTGCAAGATCTACCCACTCGTCCAGCGGATCCTCCCCGCACCCACACAGTCCCCCACCTAGCCCGGCAAGTCACATCGAAAGGAACAACATGGCTCGCTCCGATGTCCTGGTCTCCGCAGACTGGGTAGAAGAGAACCTCAACGCCCCCGGCGTCGTCATCGTCGAGGTCGACGAGGACACCTCCGCCTACGACACGGGCCACATCGAAGGTGCCGTCAAGATCGACTGGAAGCAGGACCTGCAGGACGCGGTTCGGCGTGACTTCGTCAACCGTGAGCAGTTCTCCGACCTGCTGTCGGCGCGCGGTATCGGCAACGACGACACGGTCGTTCTCTACGGCGGCAACAACAACTGGTTCGCCGCGTACGCGTACTGGTACTTCAAGCTGTACGGCCACCAGGACGTGAAGCTGCTCGACGGCGGTCGCAAGAAGTGGGAGCTCGACGGCCGCCCGCTGTCGAAGGATGCGGTCAGCCGCCCCGCCGCCACCTACAAGGCCGGCGAGCAGGACCTGTCCATCCGCGCGTTCCGCGATGACGCCATCGCCGCGATCGGCAACAAGAACCTCGTCGACGTGCGTTCGCCCGACGAGTTCTCCGGCAAGATCCTCGCCCCGGCTCACCTGCCGCAGGAGCAGAGCCAGCGTCCCGGCCACATCCCCAGCGCGATCAACGTGCCGTGGAGCAAGGCCGCGAACGAGGACGGCACCTTCCGTTCCGACGAGGAGCTCGCGGAGCTGTACAAGGATGCGGGTCTGGACGGCGAGAAGGAGACCATCGCCTACTGCCGCATCGGCGAGCGTTCCTCGCACACCTGGTTCGTGCTGCAGGAGCTGCTCGGCCACAAGAATGTCAAGAACTACGACGGAAGCTGGACCGAGTACGGCTCCCTCGTGGGAGCACCGATCGAGTTGGGAGCCTAATTTCCTATGTGCGCAGCACCTACCCAGGGTCAGACCCTGCCTGCCAATGTCGACACCGAGAAGGAGACGGTCCTGACCGGTCGTGTCCTCGACGCCGACGGCAATCCCGTCGGTGGTGCGTTCGTCCGTCTGCTGGACTCCAGCGACGAATTCACCGCCGAGGTCGTCGCCTCGGGCACCGGTGACTTCCGTTTCTTCGCCGCCCCCGGCACCTGGACCATCCGCGCCCTGTCCTCCGCGGGCAACGGCACCGCGAAGGTCAGCCCCGAGGGCGCCGGCATCCACAACGTGGACGTCGACGTCGCGAAGTAGCTGTATTTTTGGCCTCCGCTTCGCTCCGGCGGGTTCGAGCCCGCCCCGAAAACCTTTGGGGTTGACGTTGTTGGCCTGACAGTAGTTCCGGCGTACACAGATGCTTCGCCGCTGGGCACGTTTCGACGTGGTCAGCAGCGAAGCATCTTGCGTATCCGGGAGCTCGCCTACGGCATCGAGGGGAAGACGGGGCGACGTCGAGATGCGGTTGCATGCGGATTGTCACAACATCCCGGTTTTCGTCGCCGGGCTCGAGGTCGATAGACTTCGGGTGTGGTCCTTACCTTCGAGATTTTGCTGGTTCTCGTCTCCGTGCTGATCGCCTGGTTCGGTCTGTACGTCCTCTACCGGCTCTTCACCGAGTCGTGACAGAGGCCGAGCACGTCGAGAACTCAACAACGAACGGTTCCGCGTCCCCGAAGGGCAACGGGACCGAGTCCGCGCATCGCAGTGGCGATGCGGCGGTGAGCGAGGCGGCCGAGCGGGCGAAGTCCACCGGCGCGCGCAACATTCCGCAGCTGCCGGATCTACCGTTGCCGGAGGACACCGCGAATCTGCGGCTGGGCCCGGATCTGAGTTCCTCCATGCTCGCACTGTTGCCGCTGGTCGGTGTCTGGCGCGGCGAGGGCGAAGGGAACGACCCCGAGCGCGGGGACTACCACTTCGGCCAGCAGATCATCGTCTCGCACGACGGCGGCGACTATCTGACCTGGCAGTCCCGCTCCTGGATCATCGACACCGAGGGCAACTACAACGGCCCCGACCTGCGCGAGAGCGGTTTCTGGCGGGTCGGCATGGACGGCGACGACGAGGTCATCGAACTGCTGCTCACGCACAGCTCCGGCATCGTGGAACTGTTCTACGGCCAGGCCCTTACCCAGTCCTCCTGGGAATTGGCCACCGACGTGGTCATCCGCAGCCAGTCCGGCGCAGTGGTAGGCGGCGCGAAACGCCTCTACGGCATCGTCGAAGGCGGCGACCTCGGCTACGTCGAGGAACGTGTGGTAGCCGACGGCGCCCTCGAGCCCCGTCTCTCGGCCCGCCTCCAGCGCTACATCGGCTGACCTGCAAAGCGGTCGAACCCTCAACGAAATCCCCAACGCACAACTGATTTCGCTGGAACATGGGTAACTCACCGGGCACGCCCAAAATTGGACTGCCCCTGACCGCCGGCCCGACACGAAAGTCTCCCGGCACCCGACGACACGCAAAAGTCCCGGAGAGGCGGAACAGAACAGCCCCCGAGTCTTACTGCGGAATTTCTTCTCGCAGTCCCGGTCGGACTGGCCGGGGACTCGGGGGCTGGGTGACTGCCTGGGATTCGCCGCGCGCTCGCGCGGACGGGTTACCCGTCGCAGCGGTGGCGCTTAGCTGACAGCCACCTCACGTGTCCTGTGAATACTCATTCTTCGAACCACCTCCTTCCCGTGTACCACGAATCTAACGGGTCGATCCGCCGGTCGGCAACGTATTTTCGCGTGGGGCGAAATCGCTGGTGAGGCGGGTGATGGTGGGGTGGATCGCGATTCGGCCGTCGGGGGCCACGTGTACGACGGTGTCGGCGCGGTGGTCCGGGGGCAGTTGGTGGGTGACGACCACGACCGTGCGGTCCGGGGCGACCAGGCCGCTGGTGTCGTCGAGGAGGGCGCGCAGCAGGTGCGCACCGGTGTCGGCTTCCAGATGTTCGGTGGGTTCGTCCAGCAGCAGGACGCGAGCCGGGGACAGCAGGGCCCGGGCCAGCAGGATGCGGCGGCGCTGACCGCCCGATACCGCCGCCGCGCCGCCGATCAGATCGGTGTGCAGGCCCTCGGGCAGCGAGTCGAGCCAGTCGCCCGCGCCGACCGCGTGCAGGGCCGCGCGCGCCTCGTCCTCGGTGACGTCGCCGCGGGCCACGCGCAGATTCTCCAGGACCGTCGTGCCGAACAGGTGGGTGTCCTCGGCGAAGAAGGTGACCCCCGGACGCGGCGTGTCGAACAGCCCGGCCCAGGCCATGAGCAGTGTGGTCTTACCCGCGCCGCTCGGGCCGAGAACCGCGATCCGGCGACCGGCGGGCAGTGCGGGCAGCTCCTGCAGTCCATCCTGTTGCGTCCGAACGTCTTTCGCCTCCTCGGCGGAGGTGATCCGACGCAGTGCGGCTCTGCCTCGGGTCAGCGCCTGAGCCGCCGCGGGCAGCACGCCCACGGCCTCGAACGCGGACAGCGGCAGCAGCACGAGGACAGCCAGGGCCATCGGCGTGATCGCGCCCGGCGACACCGATTGCAGTGATCCGGCGGGCAGCCGGGCGACGCCCGCGCCGCCGTAGAGCACGATGCCGATGAGCAGCGCACCCAGCACACTCACACCGATCGAGATCGGAGTTGCCGCGGCGGCCCAGGCGCTGTGTGCGGCGGCGCGATCCTCGGCCTGCACGGCGCGCCGGCTCGCGGCCGCGGCGGTCCCGAGCGCCGGGTCGAGTCGTCCGGCGACGCGCAGTTCGGGCGCGTGATCGAGCACCGTCATCGCGGCGGCGGTGAATTCGGCACGATCGGCGCGGACGGCGAGTTCGGCCTCCCGCGCGGCCCGCGCGGACAGCCACGGCGCGAAGATTCCGGCGACCGCCAGCGCGAGTGCGAGAATCACTGCGGCCGAGACGGATACGACGGCCAGCACGGCGACGGCGGCGACCGACAGCACCACCGCGACCGCGATCGGCACCACGGCCCGCACCACCACCGCACCGAGATCATCGATGTCGTCGACGATCCGGGTCAGCAGATCACCGCGCCGCAGTCGCGTCGGATCGTCCTGGGCGCCTGCGGATTCGGCGTCGATCCGCGAACGCGGTGTCCAGATGTCCGCTCGGGCCAGCGCCGCGTACACCCCGGTCCGCGCGGTCGTCATCGCCCGCAGCGCCACATCGTGCGTGGCCAGCCGCTCCAGATACCGGCACAGTCCGCGCGAAATCCCCAGGGCCCGAACGGCCACCACGGCAACGCTCAAATCCAGCACCGGCGGCATCTCCCACGCCCGCGCGATCAGCCAGGCCGCCAGCCCCGCCAATCCCAACCCGCTCCCCAGCGCCAGCACGCCCCACCCGATCGACACCGCGACCCGCCACCCCGACAACCCGAGCATGTCCCGCATCCGCCGGAAATCCGTCCACGCGCCGCTCATCGGACGACCTCCTCGGCCGTATGGTCGTTCGCGGCGGGCCGGGCTTGCGGCGCATCGGTGCAGGAGGCATGGACCTCGACGACGTGGTCGGCAGCGGCGAGAAGATCGCGGCGGTGAGCTACCACGACGACCGTCGCACCGGCACGGGCTCGCGCCGTGAGGGCGGACAGCACGGTGGCCGCGCTGAGATCGTCGAGGTGAGCGGTGGGTTCGTCCAGCAGCAGGATCGGGCGATCGGCGGCCAGGACCCGGGTCAGGGCCAGACGCTGGCGCTGGCCGAGGGACAGCCCGAGGCCGCCGGAGCCGACGACGGTGTTCCAGCCGTCCGGGAGTTCGTTCAGCACGGCATCGAATCCGGTTGCGGCGCTGGCTGATTCCAGCAGTTCGGCGCGGGTGTTCGCACCGAGGAGTTCGAGGTTCTCGCGCAGCGTTCCGGGCAGCAGCACCGGACGTTGCGGCAACCACGCGACCCGCGCCCACCAGGACGAGGGATCCAGCTCGGACACCGGAACACCGTCCACCAGAACCGTTCCGGCATCGGGTGGCATGAGACCCAGGATCGATTGCAGGACAGTCGATTTCCCGCATCCGTTCGGACCGGCCAACACCGTGATCGCGCCGGGAGGCAGCATCGTGGACAGACCGGCGGGTGCGAATCCGTCGCGAGACCGGACGGAAAGGTCCCGGATCTCGAGCGCACCTCGGAAGTCCGGGATCTCCCGGGCGCCGGCGAGGTTCACCGCGCGATCCTCGGATTCCAGTACCGCGAAAGCCTTCTCGGCCGCGGCCATACCGTCCTGCGCGGCATGGAAGCGCTCCCCCACCGCCCGCAGCGGCAGATACACCTCGGGCGCCAGAATCAGCCCGAGCAGTCCCGCGTACAGGCCCATGTGCCCGAACACCAGCCGCATTCCGATGGATACCGCCACCAGCGCGACACTCAGGGTGGCCAGCATCTCCAACACCATCGAGGACAGGAATGCCATCCGCAGCGCCGCCATCGTCCGCGCCTGCAGGGATTCGCCCAGCGCCCGCACTCGATGCCGCATCGTCATTCCGGAATCCGTGGTGTCTCCGGCAGTTTCACGCCCGAGCGCACGCAGTGTCGGCATCCCTGCGAACAGGTCCAGCAGTTGATCGGACAGCCGCGTCGCGGCGGCCAGCGTCGCGGCGGACCGGCCCTGGGTCATCAATCCGATCAGCACCATGAACACCGGAATCAGCGGCAGGGTGATCAGAATGATCAGCCCCGCGGTCGGATCGTGCACAGCGATGACCACCAGCACGATCGGCGGCACCGACACGGCCAGCAGCAGCGCGGGCAGGTAGCCGGTCAGATAGGCCCGTAACCCGCTCAGCGCACTGCCGACCACCACCGCCAATTCCGTTCGGCGCGAATCCAACTCGCGCGGTGCGAGTCCGGCGCCGGTGACCAGCACGGCCTGTTCCAACTCGGCCACGACCTGTGCTCCGGCCCGATGCGCCAGCCGGGACTGCCACCAGGTCGCGACGCCCCGGCAACCGATCACGAGCACGAACACCACGATCTGCACGGCCCAGGATCCGAGTGTGCGCTGTCCCGCATCGGTGATCACGCCCGCCAGAATCCGCGCCAGCAGCAACGCCGCTACGACGATGCATCCGGTGGTCACCAGCGACAGTGCCACGCTGAGCACGAGATACCGGCGGGCGGAACGCGCGTACCGCCACAGGCGCGGGTCGACGGGGCCGGCCATGACTCAGCCCGCGGCGCTGCGCTGTAGCGACAGCCCGGTCGCCGGTGGAATCTGCTCGACGGTCAGCCGCTTGCGGAACACCCAGTACGTCCAGCCCTGATACAGCAGCACGACCGGCGTCACGATCACCGCGCACCAGCTCATCACCATCAGCGTGTAATGCGTCGAGGAGGCGCTCACGGTCCGATGACCGTCCACCACCCGGCCGTCCACGCTCAGCCCGAACGACGGGTCGATGCTCGACGGCAGCACATACGGGAACAACGCGCCGAACAACAGCACGATCGCCGCCGCGACGGTGAGCGCGGTCCCGGTGAATGCCCAGCCGTCCCGCCCGCGCAACGTCGCCGCCGCCGCGAGCGCCAGTCCGATCACCGCCAGCGCCAACGGAATCCAGGTCCATCCCTTGCCGTGGGCGAACTGCGTCCACAGGGCGAAGGCCAGCACCACGATCACCGTCGGCACGACCACGATCCGCGCGATCCGGCGCACGCTCTCGCGCACCTCGCCGCCGGTCTTGAGCGCGATGAACACCGCACCGTGCAGCAGGAACAGCAGTGCCGTGGTCAACGCGCCGAGCAGTGCGTAGGGCCCGAGCAGATCGAGCAGATTTCCGCCGATCTGCCTGTGCTCGTTCAGTTTCACGCCGTGCACCATGTTCGCGAAGGCCAGTCCCCAGGCCAGGGCGGGCACCCAGGATCCGAAGATGATCGCCGCATCGCAGCCCGCCCGCCACCGCGGATCATCGATCTTGCTGCGATATTCGATGCCGACGATCCGGACGATCAACGCCACCAGAATCAGCAGCAGCGCCAGATAGAACCCGGAGAACAGGCTCGCATACCACTCCGGGAACGCCGCGAACAGCGCACCGCCCGCGGTGATCAGCCACACCTCGTTGCCATCCCACACCGGCCCGATCGTGTTGAGCACCACACGTTTTCGCGTCTCGGATCCGCGGCCGAGGATCGGCATCAGCATGCCGACGCCGAAGTCGAAGCCCTCCAGCACGAAATACCCGGTGAACAGCACACCGATCAGCAGGAACCAGAATTCCGGCAGACTCATTGCTCGACTCCCTCAGTAGGCGAACGAAAGCTTCTCGACGGCACCGTCTTGCCCGCTCGCCGCGGCGACTTCCTCGGGCCCTTCGATCACGTACCGGCGCATCAGGAAGAACCAGACGATCGCCAGCACCCCGTACAGCGCCGTGAACACGATCAGCGAGGTCAGCACCGTGCCCGCGGTGTTGCCGGATACCGCCTGCTGCACCGTCATCCGCAGGTGCGGATCACCGGTCGGATTGGGTGCGACCACCCACGGCTGACGTCCCATCTCGGTGAACACCCAGCCCGCGCTGTTGCCCAGGAAGGGCGTCGGGATGACCAGCAGGCTCAGCCAGCCGAACCAGCGTTGTCCGGGGATCCGGCCGCGCCGGGTCAGCCACAGTCCCAGCAGTGCGATCAGCGCGGAACCGCCCGCCCACGTGATCATCGCGCGGAACGTCCAGTAGGTCACGAACAGGTTCGGCCGGTAGTCGCCCGGCCCGTACTTCTCGTTGTAGCTGACCTGCAGATCCTTCACTCCGCCCAGCGTGACGCCGCTGAATTTGCCCTCGGCCAGCCAGGGCAGCACGCCCGGTACCTCGATGACGTGGGTGACGCTGTCGCAGTTGTTGTGCGTGCCGACGGTGAGCACCGAGAATTTCGGATCGGTCTGTCCGTGGCACAGCGATTCGGCCGAGGCCATCTTCATCGGCTGCTGTTTGAACATGAGCTTGCCCTGCACATCACCGGTGAACACCAGGGCAACGCCCGCGATGATGATCACCCACATGCCCATCCGCGCGGCCGGACGCCACATGTCGCGGGCGAGGTCGACAGTGTCCGATGGCGGCGCTTGCGAGGGCCCTGCGTGGTTACGCAAGCTGCCGCCTCCGGGCCCGCCGGGCGCGCCGCGGCCCTTGCGCGACTCCCGGACCATCCACCAGCAACCGATACCGGCGACGAAAGTCGCTGCGGTGAGGAAGGATCCGGCGACGACGTGCGGAAATGCCGCCAGCGCGGTGTTATTGGTGAGCAGCTGCCAAATGCTGTGCAGCTCAGCGCGTCCGGTCTGCGGGTTGTACACCGCGCCGACCGGATGCTGCATGAACGAGTTGGCCGCGATGATGAAGAACGCCGAGGCGTTCACCCCGATCGCGACCAGCCAGATCGTCGCCAGGTGCACCAGTTTGGGCAGCCGGGTCCAGCCGAAGATCCACAGTCCGAGGAAGGTGGATTCCATGAAGAAGGCGACCAGGCCTTCCATGGCCAGTGGTGCGCCGAAGAC
This sequence comes from Nocardia jiangxiensis NBRC 101359, assembly GCF_000308615.1. Taxonomy (GTDB): domain Bacteria; phylum Actinomycetota; class Actinomycetes; order Mycobacteriales; family Mycobacteriaceae; genus Nocardia; species Nocardia jiangxiensis. The sequence goes on along the minus strand of NZ_BAGB01000010.1, from coordinate 59,216 downwards.
GTCGCCGACGAATCGCGAGTATTCGCTCCAGTTCATGCCGAACTGGAATTCCTGCACGATGCCGGTCGCGACCCCCAGCGCGAAGTTGATCATGAACAGCTTGCCGAAGAACTTCGTCAGCCGGTACCAGTGTTCCTTGCCGGTCACCACCCAGGCGGTCTGCATGCCCGCGACCAACGGGGCCAGACCGATGGTGAGCGGTACGAACATGAAGTGATAAACGGTGGTGATACCGAACTGCCACCGCGATATGTCGACAACGCTCATCCGGCCTCCCACCTCTACTACTACATGTCGTAGTAAAGGCTACGCCAGATACCTTCCGAAACAACGAGTCCTAGGTCACGAGGCGGGTCTCGATCACCTCACCAGTCGGCGAGCTTCCAATTCCGCGCGACACCCCGATCGACCAGCTCGCTGATTTCCGGCGCACAGTCCGGAGCGGACATCCGCAGACCGTCCAGTGATGCCACCCGCGCGGCCAGTGTGATGCTCCCCAACATCCACACGCTGTCCGCGGTGATCAGATCCGCGATGAAGAAGGACTTGTACTCACACGACCACCCTGCCCGCTCGGCCTCGGCGAACAGTGCGCGCTGGGTGATGCCGGGCAGGACGCCGTGCTTGGCGGGCGGGGTGAGCAGCTGCTTGTCGCGCTGGATCACCACGGTCGAGCGCGGACCCTCCAGCACCCGATGTTCGGTGCTGGTGAAGATGACGTCGTCCGCGTCCTGACGGGCGGCGAAGCGCAGCGCGGACATGTTCGTCGCGTACGACAGGGATTTCGCACCCATCAGCAGCCACGGTGCGTTCTGGGCGAGATCGACCGAGATTCCGCGCGCCAGGGTGATCACCGAAATCCCTTCGGTGCGCGCCTTGTCCACCCGCTCGGGAACCGGGGCGACGAGAACGTACGCGGTCGAATCCGGGGTCTCGGACAACGCACCGGAGGTGACTCGCGATGCGGGACCGGCACTTTCGCGACCGCGGGTCAGCACCAGGCGCAACTGCCCCTCGCGCTCGGCGCCCCACTCCTTGGCCGCGATCTCGACTGCCGAACGCCATTGCCCGAGATCGGGTTCCGGTAGATCCAGCACCTGTGCCGAACGCCGCAAGCGGGCCAGATGCAATTCCAGTGCACAGGGTTTGCCCTCGCGTACCAGAACCGTTTCGAAGACGCCGTCGCCGCGCAGTGCGCCGAAGTCGTCCGCAGAGAGCAACGGCGCGTCCGGGTCCTGGACCGCGCCGTCGAGTGTCACCAGAACTCGATCCACCATGGGCAGCAGCCTAGGCGAACGGACGGCTCCGCGAGAGGGTACCGAACTGCCGTCGGCCACCATCACACGTGCTCGGATCACCCGGCAACCGGTGAGGAACTGCACAGCAAACGGGTCGTGAAATCCCGCCGCGACTTGCCCGCCGACCCCGGAGTCCGAATTCGCCTATTGTGGATGATGTGTCCGTGGATCTCCCGCCCAGTCCGCTGCTGACCGTTCCGGGGGCCGTCGCGGGCCCGCCCGGAACCCCCGACGCCGCGATCGCCTGGCATTACGGCGATCCGTTCGGCGAACAGCGAGCCGCGGTCGAGCGCGCGGCCGTGGTCGATCGGTCCCACCGTTTCGTGCTCACCATCACCGGCGCCGAACGGCTGTCCTGGCTGCACACCATCTCCAGCCAGCACATCACCGATCTCGGCGACGGCGAGTCGGCCGAGGATCTGGACCTGGACCTCAACGGCCGGGTACTGCACCATTTCGTGCTCACCGATCTGGACGGCACGCTGTGGATCGATACCGAGGGCGAGCGCGGCCAGGACCTGCTGGACTATCTGCGCAAGATGGTGTTCTGGGCCGACGCGAAACCCGAGGCCGCTCCCGAGCACGCCGTGCTGACCCTGCTCGGCCCCGGCATCGCCGCACTCACCGAGACGCTCGGCGTCGAACAGCTACCTCCGGCATATGGCGCAATTGCGCTACCGTCGGGCGGATTCCTGCGACGTATGCCGTGGCCCACCGGTGACAGTTTCGACCTACTCGTCCCGCGCGAGGAGCTGCACTCCTGGTGGTCCAGGCTGACCACCGCGGGTGTGGCGCCGGCCGGACTGTGGGCGTTCGAGGCGCTGCGGGTGGCGTCCCTGCGACCGCGCATCGGCGTGGACACCGACGAGCGCACCATCCCGCACGAGGTCCGCTGGATCGGCGACGTCGGCGAATTCGGCGCGGTCCACCTGAACAAGGGCTGCTACCGCGGTCAGGAGACGGTCGCGCGGGTGCACAATCTCGGCAAACCGCCACGTCATCTGGTCCTGCTGCATCTGGACGGATCGGCCGACTCCCGTCCGGAGGTCGGCGATCCGGTGACCGCGGGCGGGCGCGCGGTGGGCCGCCTGGGCACCCTCGTCGACCACTACGAACTCGGCCCCATCGCCTTGGCCCTGCTCAAACGCGCCGTCCCGGCCGACGCCCGGCTCGAGGCGGGGCCGATGGCCGCGGCCATCGATCCCGATTCGGTGCCCGCGGACGACGAGCCGCAGGCCGGTCGCCTCGCGGTGGACAGGCTGCGCGGGCGATGAGCGCACCCGCCGGTGAATCCGCGATATCGCATGTCCCGGGGACCTCACACGCCCCGGCGACGCCGCGGTCCGGTCTCGGGGCGGTGGGTACGGTGCTCGCGGTGTGCGTGGTGCACGCCGACCTCGAGATGCCCGCCAAGGTGAACCGCGTCGGGCACACCGCGATCGATAAACGTCCGGTCCCGGGCCGTGTCGCGGTGCGCGCGCTGGGTCTGGACGGAGATCACGTGTGCGACACCGTGCATCACGGCGGCGTGCACCAGGCCGTGTACGCCTATGCCGAGCACGACGCGCAACGCTGGGGTGCGAAGTTGCAGCGCCCACTGGATGCCGGATGGTTCGGCGAGAATCTGCGGATATCCGGTCTGGCGGTGAGTGATTCGGTCATCGGCGAGCGCTGGCGCATCGATGACACCGTGCTCGAGGTGAGCGCGCCACGCGTGCCGTGCGCGACGTTCCAGTACTGGAGCAACGAACGGCAGTGGGTCAAGCGCTTCACCCAGCAGTCCGATACCGGCGCATACCTTCGCGTGCTGCGCGAGGGCACCATCGGCGCGGGCGACGAGGTGCGCATCGACTACGTCCCGGAGCACGGCGTGACGGTCCGCGACCTGTTCACCGGCCGCGATCCCGAGCGGCTCGAACTACTCCTGGCCGCCGAACCCACCGTGTCCGACGACGTCCGCATGCAGGTCGAACGGCATGCGCGCCGCGCGAACCGGACGCGCTCATGATCGGCGGCCGCGCGCGTCGAGTCCGGACCGGCCGGTCCGCTACGGTGGATGCCCGCGGGACGACGCGGAACGATGATCGGGGAGGACGGGTGCACACACGGGTGTCCGAATCGAATGCCGGGGAGGTGCGGTCGTGAGTGTCGACCTGGTCGAGGTGGTCCGATCCGGATTCCGCGAGTGCGTACACCGCGGTTCGGTGGTGATCCTGAACGGCGACGGCGAGCCGGATATCGCACTCGGCGAGGTGCACCTGCCGATCTTCCCGCGGTCGACCAATAAGCCGATGCAGGCGATCACCTTGCTGCGCAACGGTTTCGAGCCCGAGGACGAAGCCGAGCTGGCCATCGCCACCGCCTCGCACTTCGGCGAGCCGGACCACGTGGAACTCGTGCAGCGCCTGCTGGACCGGTTCGGATTCGACGAGGACCAGCTCGAATGCCCGCCGGATCTGCCCTCCGACGAACTCGCCCGAGCCCGCGCCCTGGCCGGGCAGGACCGCGACAAGGCCGCGCGCAGGATCTACATGAACTGCTCGGGCAAACACGCCGCCATGCTCGCGACCTGCAAGATCAACGACTGGCCCACGGTCGGATACCTGAATGCGGCGCATCCGCTGCAGCAGGCGGTCTCCGCGACGATCGCCGAGATCACCGGGGAATCGGAGGTCGATCTCGGCATCGACGGCTGCGGTCTGCCGATCGTGCCGGTATCGCTGGTGAATCTGGCCCGCGCCTACGCGGCGATGGCGACCGGCGAGCCCGGAACCCCGCAACGGCGCGTCGCCGAGGCGATTCGCAACAATCCGCGAGTGATTTCCGGCACGGACGGCCCGGACCTGCTGACCATGCAAGCCACCCCGGGACTGGTCTGCAAGATCGGCGCGGACGGCGTGCACGCGGGTGCGCTGCCGGACGGGCGCGCGTTCGCCTACAAGATCGACGACGGTCACGACCGCGCCCGCATGCCCCTGACGCAGGCAATTCTGCGTCGGATGGGGGTGGAGTGGACCGATGCGCACGCGGATCTGGCGACTCCCGCGGTGCTCGGCGGCGGTGCGCGGGTCGGGGTGATCCGGGCGGTCCCCGGCCTGTTCGGATAACTCCTGGCCGAGGGCGACAACCCGGCAAACCCGGACAGATCGGGAGTCTTCGACCACTCCTGGAAGCGCGACCGCGTCACACACGCTAAAGTGTCTGTCAGGAAGAGTATTAATTCGAACGGGGCCGCCAAACCACCCCAGGCCGCTCCGCAGTGACGTGAGGGGGTCAGCCATGGGCCGTGGCCGGGCTAAGGCAAAGCAGACCAAGGTTGCTCGCGAGCTCAAGTACAGCTCGCCATCGACCGACTTCACGAGCCTTCAGCGCGAGCTGTCGGGACACTCCCACAACTCGCAGCGCGGTGATGTGCTGTCCGACGAGCACGACGGCGACGAATCGCTGTCACGCTGGAACGACACCGACGACGACTACGACAACTGGCGCCGCTGACCTGGACGACGTGTGAAGGGGGAGGCCTGCGGGGCCTCCCCCTTCACACGTCCGCACCGAGTCCGGCCTGTCGAGCAACTCGCATCACCAGCTGAGAGCTCAGCAACCCGCATCGGAGTCCCGTTGAACCAACGGGACATCGGTGCTTTTTTGGTGTCGACACACACCGTTGACCAGTCTTCTACGGACTGTTGCGAATGTCCGTTCCAAGGTTCTGCCGGAACGGACATTCGCAACCAACGGCATGCCGCCGCGCTCAGAAGCGCGGGTGTTCGCCTTCCAGGGTGACGCGGTCGGCGTCGTCGTCCTTGGCCTTCTTCACCGTGCCCAACGTCCAGCAGGCGATGTGGCGGGCGGTCAGGACGGCCAGGGCGCGGTCGGCGTCCTCCGGGGCGACGACGGCGACCATGCCGACGCCCATGTTGAAGGTCTTCTCCATCTCCGCGCGCTCGACCCGGCCGCGCTGGGCGATCAGCTTGAACACCGGCGCGGGATTCCAGGTGCCGCGATCGAGTTCGGCGACCAGGCCCGCGGGCACCACCCGGGACAGGTTTCCGGCCAGTCCGCCGCCGGTGACGTGCGCGAAGGTGCGCACATCGGTCTCTGCGACCAGGGCCAGGCAGTCCTTGGCGTAGATCTTGGTGGGTTCGAGCAGTTCCTCGCCGAGGGTCCGGCCGAACTCCTCGACGTGTCCGGCCAGGGACATCCGATCGATGTCCAGCAACACCTTGCGGGCCAGGCTGTAGCCGTTGGAGTGCAGGCCCGAGGAGCCCATGGCGATGACCACGTCACCGGGACGCACCCGATCCGGCCCCAGCACCGCGTCGGCCTCGACCACGCCGACGCCGGTGGCCGAGATGTCGTAGTGGTCGTCCTCCATCAGGCCGGGATGTTCGGCCGTCTCACCGCCGAGCAGTGCGCAACCGGCCTGGATGCAACCCTCCGCGATACCGGACACGATCTGCGCGACCCGCTCCGGGACGACCTTGCCGACCGCGATGTAGTCCTGCAGGAACAGCGGTTCGGCGCCGCAGACGACCAGATCGTCCACGACCATGGCGACCAGGTCCAGCCCGACGGTGTCGTGCTTGTCCATGGCCTGCGCGACCGCGAGTTTGGTGCCGACGCCATCGGTCGAGGAGGCCAGCACCGGTTCGCGGTAGCCGCCCTTGAGCGCGAACAGTCCGGCGAAGCCGCCGAGCCCGCCCTGTACCTCGGGCCGGGTGGCCTTGCGAGCCAGGGGCGCGAACAGCTCGACCGCGCGGTCACCCGCCTCGATATCCACACCGGCGGCAGCGTACGAAGCGCCGCCCCGGTCGTCCATACCGGCACCACTCGGGGTCTGCTCAGTCATTTTCGGGGAAAGCTCCAAACCGAATCGGCGGATAGATGCCTGATCACGCTACCGGAGCGGAGTAACGGGTATGCACCGGTATTGGCTTGGTGGATCGACAAAATCTCGCCATTGCGATGACGCCGCTGTCCAGCCCCCTTATCCGGATGGGTCGCATACCCGCCACCGGTCATTCGTGCGGTCGTCGCACTGTTCGCCGGGCCACAGGAACTATTGACATACATCCCGTATGTATGTGAATCTGGGCAGGCATCCACCCCCGAAGTCCAGGAGGAACCATGGCAACCAGCACCGCACTCGGCCCGATCGATCATGTGGACCTGCCCGGCGCCCGGATCCGCTATCACGACACCGGCTCCGGCGATCCGGTGGTGTTCGTGCACGGACTGCTCGTCAACGCCGATCTGTGGCGCAAGGTCGTGCCCGGCGTGGTCGCGGCGGGACATCGATGCATCACCCCGGACTGGCCCTTCGGCGCGCACACGATTCCGGTGCCCGACGCGGACCTGTCCCCCACCGGCGCGGCCGATCTCATCGCCGCCTTCCTCGAGCGGCTCGAGCTACGCGATGTGACCCTCGTGGCCAACGACACCGGCGGGGCCATCACGCAGATCCTGTTGACCCGCAACCGATCCCGGGTCGCGCGCGTGGTGCTCACCAACTGCGACGCCTACGAGAAGTTCTTCCCGCAGCCGTTCACCCCGCTGCCGCGGATCGCCGCGGTCCCCGGTCTGCTGCGCGCGATGCTCGAACTCATGCGGGTGCGTCCGGCGCTACGGTTGCCGATCGCCTTCGGCCTGGTCACCAAGCGCCAGCCGCCGCCGGAGATCACCGACTCCTACCTGCTGCCGAGCCGCAATTCCGCCGCGGTGCGCGCGGATCTGCGCCGCTTCGTGCGCGGGGTACACAACCGGTACACCCTGGCCGCCGCCGAGCGGTTCCCGAGTCTGGATCTGCCGATCCTGCTGGCGTGGGCGCCCGAGGACAAGGCGTTCAAACTGTCCTTCGCACAACGTCTCGCGGGCGATCTGCCCAACGCGACGCTGAAGACCGTCGCGGATTCCTACACCTTCATCGCCGAGGATCAGCCCGAGTTGCTCACCGAGTTGATCGTGGAGTTCACTCGGCTGCATGCCACGCCGTAGTCAGGAGGACCGCTCCCGCACCACCCGCACCGCATTGGAACAGGCCGGTTATCGGCTGTTCGCCGCGCGCGGCTATGCGGGCGTCTCGGCCGAGGAGATCGTGTCCGAGGCCGGGGTCACCCGGGGGGCGCTGCACCACCACTACGGCGACAAGAGGGGATTGTTCCTGGCCGTGCTCGAACAACTCGAGGCCGACAACACCGCCGAGATCGAGCGGGCCGTGGCGGCCCTGCCCGATCCGAACGATCTGATGGCAGCGATGGCCGTCGGCCTGCGCACCTTCCTGGACATGTGCAGCCGCGCCGAAACGGTGCGCATCGCCATGGCCGACGGTCCCGCCGTCCTGGGCTGGGCGGGCTGGCGCGAGATGGAGAGCCGGCACGGCCTCGGCCTGATCACCGATCTGCTGGACCGCGCGGTCGCCGCGGGCCTGGCCGTGAACGCGCCCGTCCGCGTGCTGGCGCACCTGATCCTGAGCGCGGTGACCGAGGCGGGCATGCTGGTGGCCAACGCGGAGGATCCGGAAACCGAACGCGCCGAAGCCGAACAGTGCATCCTGCTGATGATCAGCGGGCTCCTGCGGCCGGTGGCCGCGCCGGAACCCTGACACCGCAACCGTTCTCGACGCGCTGCGGTTCTCCGGCGGAGATGATCGATGGCCCCGATCCGGGGCGGCGGCAGTCCGGCACCGGCCACCGCCCCGGATCGGTGAACACTCGGCCGATACCTACCACCGGCCCAGCGTCCGTCCGGAAAGGGATGCGGTGCAGCCGATTCCGCCGAGGGGATGACGGCCCGCGCACCGCATCCGGTTGGTCATCCGGCGCCGTCCGCGGCGAACAGGGCGGCCGAGGCGGCGCGGCGGCGACGCTGTTCGACCGGGTCCGGAACCGGCACGGCCGCGACCAGTCGCTGGGTGTATTCCTGGGACGGGTGCCGCAGGATCTCGTCGCGGGTGCCCTGTTCGACCACGGACCCGTTGCGCAACACCATGATCCGGGCAGCGAGCTGATCCACCACGGCGAGATCGTGGCTGACGAACAGGCACGCCCAGCCGAATTCGCGCTGTAGCTCGGCGAACAGCTCGAGCACCCGCGCCTGCACCGAAACGTCCAGGGCGCTGGTCGGCTCGTCCGCGACCAGCAGATCCGGATTCAGCACCAGCGCCCGAGCCAGACTCGCCCGCTGCCGCTGGCCACCGGAAAGCTCATGGGGATAACGACTCTCGGTCCCCTCCGGCAGTTGCACCGCGTCCAGGATGCCGCGCACCCGCGACCGCAACTCCGCACCCGCGACCGCACGATGCACCACCAGTGGCTCGGCAACGCACTGGCCCACGGTCAACCGCGGATTCAGCGACGTCGCGGGATCCTGGAACACGAACCCCAACCGCCTGCGCATCGGCCGCAACCTGCGCTCGGACAAGCCGGTCAGCTCCTGCCCCTGCACCCGGATCACCCCCGCCGAAGGCCGCTGCAGCGCGGCCACACACCGCCCGATCGTCGTCTTGCCCGACCCGGATTCCCCCACCAGGCCCAGGGTTTCACCGCGGGCGATGCTGAAACTCACCGAGTCGACCGCACGAAAGGCCGCCCGCCCCAGCGCACCCGGGAATTCCACGACCAGATCCCGCACCTCGAGTACGTTTTCGGGCGAGGTCACCTCTTCGCTCGAATCCGCCCCGCTCACCGACGCATCCGAATTCGACCGGTCCGCCGGTCTGACCGGGTCCGGACCGGATGCCGAATCCGGTTGCGGCGCAATCGGAGACACCGGCTCGGCAGTGGGCTCCAAGCCAGCGCCGAGGTGCGGTACGGCAGCGAGCAGATCTCGGGTGTACTGCTCGCGCGGGGCGGCGAACAGCTGCTCGACCGGGGCGGTTTCCACCACCTTGCCCGAACGCATCACCACGACGCGGTCGGCCAGGTCCGCGACGACGCCCATGTTGTGGGTGATCAGGACGATGGCGCTGCCGGTGCGGTCGCGCAGGTCGCGGAGCAGTTCCAGAATTTCGGCCTGGACGGTGACGTCCAGCGCGGTGGTCGGTTCGTCGGCGATGATCACCTTCGGCTCGCACGCGAGGGCGATGGCGATCATCACGCGCTGTTTCTGTCCGCCGGAGAGTTGATGCGGATAGAAGTCGACCCGATGTTCCGGGTCGGGCAGTCCGACCGTTCGCAGCAGTTCGATCGCACGGGCCTTGGCCGCTCGACGACTGGTATTCGTGTGGGCGCGAACGGCTTCGGCGATCTGGAAGCCGACGGTGAACAGCGGGTCCAGGGCCGCACCGGGCTCCTGGAACACCATCGAGATCTCGCCGCCGCGGATCGCGGTCAGCTGTTTGTCCGACATCGCGGTGATCGTGTGCGCGCCGACGGTCACCGTCCCGCGCACCTGGGCGGTGTGCGGCAGCAGTCCGATCGCGGTGCGCGAACTCACCGACTTTCCCGAGCCCGACTCGCCGACGATCGCGAGCACCTCACCGGGGAACACCTCGTACGACACGTCGCGCACGGCATCGACCGCCCCGGCGTCGGTGCTGAAGGTGACCGAGAGCGACGTGATCGACAGGGCCGCAGTACGTTCGGATATTTCAGTCATTCCCGTCTCCGGAACCGTTCGCGGCGGAGGCACCCTCGGTCGCGCTCGCACCCGAGGCCGCCCGACGCGTCCGCAACAGCGGGTTGAGCACCTCGTTCAGACTCTCCCCCACCATCGTCATCCCCAGCACGACAAGCACGATGGCCACGCCGGGAAATATCCCCGTCCACCAGATCCCGTCGGAGACATCGGACAACGCCTTGTTCAGGTCGTAGCCCCATTCCGCGGCCTGGGTCGGTTCGATGCCGTAACCGAGGAATCCCAGCGCGGCCAGCGTCAGGATCGCCTCGGAGCCGTTGAGGGTGATGATCACCGGCAGCGACTGCGTGACGTTGGGGAAGATGTGCCGGAACAGGATTCGCCCGATCGACGCACCGGTCACCCGTGCGGCGTCGACGTACGGTTCGGTCTTCACCGCCACCGTCGCATTGCGCACCACCCGGAAGTATTGCGGCACATAGATCACCGTGATCGCCACGGCCGCGGACAGCACACCGCCGAAACTCGACGAATTGCCGCCCGCCACCACGATGGACACCACGATCGCCAGCAGCAGCGTCGGGAACGCGTACATCGCGTCCATGAACAGCACCAGCACCCGGTCCACCCAGCGCCCGACGTAGCCGGACAGCAATCCCAGTGGCACACCGACGAACAGCGACAACACCAGCGAGATCGCGATGACGATCAGCGCGGTGCGCGCCCCGTAGATCACCCGGGAGAACACGTCCTCCCCGCGCACCGAGGTGCCGAACCAGTGCTGCGCCGAGGGCGCCTGCTGTCGCACGAAATCCACACCGTGATCGGAGATCTGGGCGAATCCGTACGGCGCGATCAGCGGTGCGAACACCGCGACGATCACGAACAGCCCGATCAGCGCGAGCCCGGCGATCAATGTCACCCGCTGCAGTCCGGAGGTCAACGAGAACAGCCGCATCCCGGGAATTCCACGGCGCGGCACCGGCGGGACGACGACCGGATCGGCCATCAGTTCAGGAGCGGTCACTAGAACCTCACCCTCGGATCGATAAGCGCCACAACGATATCCACCAGGAAGCTCATCACCGCGACGACCAGTGCCAGGAATGCCACGATCCCCTGCACCGCGACGAAGTCGCGAGCCTGCAGATACTGCGCGAGCTGATAGCCCAGGCCCTTCCATTCGAAGGTGATCTCGGTGAGCACCGCCCCGCCGAGCATCATCGCGATCTGCATGCCCATCACCGTCACGATCGGAATCATGGCGTTGCGGAACGCATGTCGCCCCGTCACCACCCGATCCGACAGGCCGCGCGCCCGCGCCGCGTCCACGAAATCGCTGCGCAGGGTCTGGATCAGATTGATCCGCACCAGCCGCAGGAAGATTCCCGCGGTCAGCAGTCCCAGCGCGATGGCGGGCAGGATGGCGTGTTTCACCACGTCGAGCAGATATCCGCTGTCGCCGTAGAGGATTGCGTCGATGAACAGGATGTTGGTCTTCGGCGAGACGTTCTGCAGTGCGAGTTCCACATTCGTACTCGCCCGCCCGGCCACCGGCAGCCAGCCCAGCTCGACCGCGAAAACCAGTTTGAGCAGCAGCCCGACGAAGAACACCGGCGCCGCGTAGACCAGGATCGCGAACAGCCGCAATCCCACGTCCGAGGCTTTGTCCCGTCGTTTGGCGGCCAGCCGCCCGAGTGGAATCCCGACCAGGAAGGCGACGATCAACGCCCACACCACCAGTTCCAGCGTAGCCGCGCCGTAACTGGTGATGATGTCGCTGATCGCCCGATTGTCCTGGGAGCGACCGAAATCCCCGCGCACCAGCCCGGAGATGTACTCCCAGTACTGAGTCAGGATGGGCCGGTCGAATCCGGCCGCGCGTTTGCGTTCGGCGATCTGGTCCGGTGGCAGCCGCCCGCCCAGCGCGGCGCTGATCGGATCACCCACCACGCGCATCAGGAAGAAGACGACCGTCACCAGAATCCATGCCGTGGGCACGATCAGCAACAGCCGCACTCCCAGGTAGCGCAGCAGTACGCCATAGCGAGATCCACTGCGGCGCTGCGCATTCGCGGCGGGAGCCGGGACATCCGGCTCCCGCTCGGGGGCTACGCTCGTCACTTGCTCAGCACGCTGTAGCGGAACTTGGTGGACGGATCCAGCGTGCTCTCCACACCCTGAACGCCCTTGACCGACACCGCGATCTGCTTACCGGACAGCAACGGCAGCACCGGAATGAACTTCTGCGCGATATCGGATTGGATCTGCTGCAGGATCGCGATGCGCTGGGTCTTGTCCGGCTGGGTGATCTCCGCGGTCAGCTGCGCGGTGATGCTCGGATCCTCGAAGTGGTTCTGCAGGAAGTTGTTCGGCGCGAAGAACGGGGTCAGATAGTCGTCCGGATCCGGGAAGTCCGGGAACCAGCCCATCTGATACTCCGGGTAGCCGTCGCGAGCACGTTCCTTCTGATAGGTCACCCACTCGGTGGACTGCAGGTTCACCGTGAACAGCCCGGTCGACTCGAGCTGGTTCTTGATCGCCGCGTACTCCTCGGAACTGCTGCCGCCGTAGTGATCCGGGTTGTACTGCAGGTTCAGCGGCACCGGTGTCTGCACCCCGGCGTCGGCGAGGAATTTGGCGGCCTCGGCCTTGTTCGGCTTGGCCCCGTAGAGATCCTTGAACGGTTCGGTCGCGCCCTCGTAGCCCTGCGGCACAGTCGAATACGCGGGCTGGTACATCCCCTTGTACACACCGGTGGACAGCGCGTCGCGATCGACGCTCGCGGACACGGCCTTGCGGACCGCGAGCTTCTGCTCGGGTGTGCCGCCCGGCATGGTGTTCAGATTGAACACGATGTAGCGCAGCTCGCCGCCCAGGCCCTCGTGCACCTCGACCTTGTCGTTCTTGCGCAACGACTCCAGATCGGTCGGGCTCAGGCTGCGATAGGCGACATCGATGTTGCCGTTCTGGATGTCGAGCTTGAGATTGTCGGCCGAGGCGTAGTACTTGGCCGAGACCGTCGCGGTCTTCGGCGTCCCCAGGATCCCGTTGTACCCCGAATTCGCCTGATACTGAACGAGTTTGTTCTTGTCGTAGCTGGTGATCGTGTACGGCCCGGAGAACGGCTTCGCCTTGACGATCGCGTCGTCGTCCATGATCTTGTCCGCCGGGAACACCTTCTCGTCCACGATCGGCCCCGCCTGGGTCGGCAGGATCGCCGGGAAGGTCTGATCGTTGGCGTTCTTGAGGGTGAAGGTCACCGTATTCGCATCGGGAGCGTCGGTGTGATCCAGATTGCCCAGCAGCGAGGCCGGTCCGTTCGGATCGTTGATCTTCAACATCCGATCGAAGGAGAACTTCACGCTGGCCGAGGTCAGCGGATCACCGTTGGCGAACTTCAGGCCCTGCTTCAGCGTGCAGGAATACGTGGTGGGCGTGGCGAATTCGCACTTCTGCGCCGCATCGGGGGTCGGATTGGTCGCCCCCGGCGCGAAGTTCAGCAGGTGCTGGTAGACCTGCGTTTCGGGCACGTACGAGCCCTGGTCGTAGGCCGCGGCGGGGTCCAGGGAGAAGATCTTGTCCGTGGTCCCGATGACCAGACCGCTACCGCTGCCGCCGCCGTTGGTGCGGCCGGCACCGCACCCGGCGACCGCGACCAGCGCGAGTCCTGCCATTCCTACTGCCGCAATAGTTTTCACGCGACCCGATCGGGCCGCCGACGCATGTGTCGCCGTTAACCGCATGACTGTCCCTCATCTCGCACACGCGGCGCACGCCGTCCCGGGTCACGGGACGGGTGCGACCGCGTCAACTTCGATATGGCGGGACAGTACCGCCAGGGCGTTGCGGATATGTTGCGTTTCGCAACAATTAGTCGCTTATGCAGAAATTCTGCAGGTCTACGGACGACTCAGGGCGCTCGCATTCGCGTTCTCGCCCAGCAGCTGGGACTCGGGCTTGCCGCCGAGAATCGTCTCCAGGACATTCTTTCCGATCGCGGCCTCGGTCGGCAGCGCAATCGGGTACTCGCCGTCGAAGCAGGCGCAGCACAGGCGCGAGCGCGGCTGCTCGGTGGCCGCGACCATCCCCTCGAGGGAGATGTAGCCCAGCGTGTCCGCGCCGATCGAACGCCGCACGTTCTCGACCATGTCCTCGACCGAACCCTCGCACTCGGCCCCGTTGGCGATCAACTCCGCGCGCGAGGCGAAGTCGATGCCGTAGAAGCACGGCCACTTCACCGGCGGCGAGGCGATGCGGACGTGGATCTCCAACGCCCCGGCCTCGCGCAGCATGCGGATCAACGCGCGCTGGGTGTTGCCGCGCACGATCGAATCATCCACCACGACCAGGCGTTTGCCGCGGATCACCTCGCGCAGCGGATTGAGCTTGAGCCGGATGCCGAGCTGGCGGATGGTCTGGCTGGGCTGGATGAACGTGCGCCCGACGTAGGCGTTCTTCATCAGTCCCTGACCGTAGGGCGTGCCCGAACCCTGGGCGTAGCCGACCGCGGCCGGGGTGCCGGATTCGGGAACGGGGATGACCAGATCGGCTTCGACCGGATGTTCACCGGCGAGGCGACGGCCGATCTCCACGCGCGTGGCGTGCACCGAACGTCCGGAGATGGTGCTGTCCGGACGGGCGAGGTAGACGTATTCGAAGACGCAGCCCTTCGGCTCCGGATTGGCGAACCGCGAGGAACGCACCCCGTCCGCGTCGATCGCCAGCAGTTCGCCCGGCTCGATTTCGCGCACGAAGGATGCGCCGACGATGTCCAGTGCGGCGGTTTCGCTGGCAACCACCCAGCCACGATCCAGGCGGCCCAGGCACAGCGGCCGCACACCGTGCGGATCGCGGGCGGCATAGAGGGTGTGCTCATCCATGAAGGTCAGGCAGAACGCGCCGCGCAGAGTCGGCAGCAATTCCATCGCGGCCTGCTCGATGCTCTTGTCGGTGGCCGCGTGCGCCAGCAGCGCGGTCATCACATCCGAGTCCGAGGTGGCCGCGACCGAGCCCGGCATCCGGTTGATCAGGCCGAATTCGCGTGCCCGGGAGGCCAGTTCGGCGGTGTTGACCAGGTTTCCGTTGTGCCCCAGGGCAATCCCGGTGCCGACCGAGGTGGTGCGGAAGATCGGCTGGGCGTTCTCCCAGGTGACCGCGCCGGTGGTGGAATACCGGCAGTGCCCGACCGCGACGTGGCCGGGCATGGCCGCCAGCGTCTGCTCGTCGAACACCTGACTCACCAGGCCCAGATCCTTGAACACCAGCACCTGCGAACCGTCGGAGACCGCGATGCCCGCCGCCTCCTGACCGCGGTGCTGCAATGCGTAGAGGCCGTAATAGGTGAGCTTGGCCACATCCTCACCCGGAGCCCAGACACCGAAGACGCCGCACTCCTCGCGTGGCTCGTTTTCGGGCCGGTCCGAGTCGGGTTCGACGGGTGAATTCGGGCTTTCGACCGACAGATCGTCGTTGGTCACCGTTTGCTCCATGTTCGGCGGGCTGGTGGCATCGATCATTCTACGGGTCATCCGCGCGAAACCTACGTCGGGATCACCCGGATGGCACGCGGTTTGCTGCTACGGTGCGACCGTGGCGTCTACGGACAGTGCGGAAGTGCCTGCGAACCCTCGGCGACTGAGCCCGGTCAGGTGGACTTTTCCGATCATCGTGATGACTCTGTTGGGCGCGCTGCTCAGTGTGATGTATCTCGATTACGTCATCGATCCGGAGAAGAATCTGCACGACTTCCCGATCGCACTGGTGAACCAGGACGTCGGCGACACGATCGGCGGCAAACAGGTCAACTTCGGCGATCAGGTGCAGGACGGGCTGCGCAAGGCCGTGCCCGCGGACAAGATCGATCTGCGCGTGCTGGGCCTGAACGAGGCGCAGCTGCAGATGCAGACCGGCAAGGTGTACGCGACGGTCATCATTCCGAGCGACTTCACCAAACGCCTCGGGATTCTCGGTGTCGGCAGCGTCGTCCCGGGCGATATCGAACGTCCGATCATCACCCTGCAGACCAATCCGCGCACGGGCGCGTTCGCCACGTCGATCGCGCAGCGTTTCGGCAATGAGGCGCTGACACAGGTCGACACCACCGTCGGCAAACAGCTGACCGAACAGGTGCAGGCCCAGCTCACCTCCGGCGGCGGGACCGCGACCCAGTTGTCCGGCGCCACCCGGATCGTGCTGGCCCATCCGCTGAACATCGTGACCGATCAGTTCCGCCCGCTACCCGGAGGTTCCGGCCAAGGGCTGACGGCCTTCTTCTACGGTCTGCTGCTGCTGATGGTCGGCATGGTCGGCGCGATGGTCGTGCATCAGCTGATCGACTCCTCGCTGGGCTTCCTGCCGACCGAGTGGGGGCCGTGGTACGTGCACTATCCGCGCGCGAGCATCTCCCGGGTACGGACGCTGCTGATCAAGTGGGCGGCCGTGGCCGTCATGGCGGTGGTCGTCTCGGCGGTGATGATGGGCATCGGCAAGATGCTGGGCATGCCGATCGATCAACCGCTGACGCTGTTCCTCTACGGCGCGTTGGTGATCATCGCGACCGGTTTCACCTGCACCTCGGTCCTCGCGGCGATCGGCAGCTCTGGACTGATCGTCAACATGATCGTGTTCATCATCCTGGGCCTGCCCTCCTCCGGCGGCTCGGTCCCGATCGAGGCGACCCCGAAGTACTTCGGCTGGCTGGCCTCGTTCGAACCGATGCACCAGGTGTTCCTGGGCACCCGCGCGATCCTCTACTTCAACGGCAGCGGTGACGCCGGACTCGCTCGCGGATGCTGGATGGCCGCGCTGGGCCTGGCCATCGGGTTGGTCCTCGGGCTGGTGATCACGCGCTACTACGACCACAAGGGACTCGAACGCAAGCCGGTCAACCAGACTCAGCCCGCCTGAACCTCATCCGAACCGTGCTCCAGCACACCGGGGTTCAGAGCGGGACGAGCGGCAGCCAGTGCGCGAGTTCGCTCGCCCGAATCCCGGACACGGTCAGCGCACCGGAGTCGACGGCCTGCTGATAGGTGAGCAGCCCGGTCGCCAGCAGCAACCACGTGCGCGGATCGGTCTCGACCACATTCGGCGGGGTGCCGCGGGTATGCCTGGGCCCCTCGATGCACTGCACCGCCACGAACGGCGGCACCCGCACCTCCACCGAGGCCCCCGGCGCGCTGGCCGCGAGTGTGCGCGCCGTCCCGCGCACCGCCGCGGCGAGCTCCGCCCGCGCGGGAGCCTGCGCGGTCTCCGCACGCAACCACTCGCCCACGGCCACCACCGCCGCCCGAACCGCCGCCGGATCCACCGCACCTCGTCGCGCCACGATCCCGAGACTACCCAGCGGAGATCAGCGAACTCGCCGCCGCACGTCGTCCGCGCGGCAACTACAGCGATCGCAGCTCGTCGGCGATTGGTGCGCCAGGGCCGTGATCGCTTGTTGTCCACAATGATCCACAGAGCGCTGCGGCGACGCATGGCGTCACACCGGTCCGCGAGTCCGCCGTGCGATCCGGGGTGCGATCGCGCCGCCAGCGTTGACGGCCAGATGTACCAGCGCCGGAGCGATCACGCTGCCGGTGCGACGGCGTAGCCCGCCCAGGATGAGACCGGCCAGGGTGGTCGCGAATCCGGTCGTGGGCACGTGTTCACCGGCAGCGCGGGCGGGACCGATGTGCCATAGGCCGAAAGCCGTTGCACCGAGCCAGATTCCATACGTTTCGAAAGTCTCGTCGAGTAGTGGATCCAGGGTGCCGCGGAAGATCAGTTCCTCGCTGTACACCGTGCCGAACGGGATGTGCACACCTGCCCATTCGACGAGGCCGACTTCCGGTGCGCGGTCGGCGAATTCGGACAGGCGTGTGCGCAGCGACGGAATGGCGAGTGCGGTGCAGTACCCGATGCAGACCGCTGCGAACAGTACCGATCCGCAGCGTAGTCCACGATCGGCGAGCGGCGGCCGCCGTGTCGTATATCGATCCCCCCGCGCGGTCGATATCGGCATCGACGAG
Source organism: Nocardia jiangxiensis NBRC 101359 (assembly GCF_000308615.1). Classification (GTDB taxonomy): domain Bacteria; phylum Actinomycetota; class Actinomycetes; order Mycobacteriales; family Mycobacteriaceae; genus Nocardia; species Nocardia jiangxiensis. The sequence goes on along the minus strand of NZ_BAGB01000010.1, from coordinate 41,329 downwards.
ACGCAATCCGCTGTGCCCGAGTCGGAATCGCGTTCGTCACGTGGTCGTCGGGTTCGGAATGCGGCGGCGTGGACCGTGGCGAATGCGACGTTGGCGGCGGTGCGGCCGCGCGGTCCCAGGCGCAGGCGCGGTAGTAGCCAGTTGTTCCACAGGAGTGGAATACGCACGGCTGCCAGTGTTTTCGGGTTCACTTGACGGCGCGTTCGTAGGCCTCGGAGAGTTCGATCTGGGTGCGGATTCGGTCCTCGAGGTCCGGATTCCAGTCCGGGGGCGGCAGCACCGCGGCCCAGCCGTCCAGCACGAGGCTGCCGTAGTTGTGGCCGTGGCCGTCGCTGACGCCCTGGGCATTGGTGAGGTCGGCGGCGACCTGCCAGAAGGTGACGAACGGCCACCAGCGCATCTGCGTGGACACATCCGAACCGCGACGCTCCGAGAGCCAATTCGGTTTGGAGAAGATCAGATCCGGCGACCACCACACGATCGGATCCGACGCGTGTTGCAGATAGGCGATGCGCGGACGCCGCCATTCGGGCGAGGGCTTGGACAGATCGGCGGCGTTCGCGGCGAAACGCACCACGAGTCCGTCCGCGTAGACCGGCGCCACCTCGCGCGATCCGGGATCACGCCGGGTGACGAACTGGCTCCACAGCAGATTCGAATTCGGCGGACCCACCCACAGCGCGCCGTCCACCCGCGCACGCAGATCGGCCAGTCCGGAGAAGGCCGACTCGGACCCCTGCGAACCCAGCGATTCCCCGTAGACCAGCAGTTTCGGCCGGGTCTGCACCGGTCGCTGCGACCATGCCCGGTAGATCGCGTCGAACATCTTCCGCCCCGACTCGGCCACCTTCTGCCGGTCCGCGAGGAAGGACAGCACACTGGGCAGGTACGAATACTGCGAGGCCACGATCGCGGTGTCACCGCGGTACATGTACTCGATCGCATTGGCGGTCATGGAATTCACCCACCCGGTACCGGTCGTGGTGACCACCACCAGCACCTTGCGATCGAACGCATGCGTCCGCTCGAGTTCATCCACGGCCAGATCCTGCTGGCTCTCACCATGTTTCGCCGACTCCAGCCCGACGTAGGCGCGAATCGGTTCCAGCGCGGGCTTTCCCGTGACAGCGCCGATCCGGAAGGCGTCGGGACCGTGCGAGACGAACCAGCGCCCCTCCGAGCCGAGGGTGGCCCAAGCGGCCAGCGACTGCGGACTGCCGGAGCGTTCCGGCGCCTGCGGCTGCACCGCATAGGAGGTCATCTTGTCGTTGCGCACGCTGAACGCCGAATTGGCCACCGCGAAGAACGCGCGCGACGCGACGCCGTTGAACAGCGATACGACCAGCACCGCCAGCAGCGCGGTGCCGACGGTGGGCGCGAACCTCGGCGGGATCCGCACCCAGCGGCTCAGCAGCCGGGCCAGCAGCCGCACGGTGATCCGCAACGTCCGGTAGACCCCGACCACCACCGTGCCCACCAGCAGACTCAACCCGCCCGTCCGCAGATATCCCGAGGTGGTGGTGCCGGTCATATCCATCAGCGTGTAGGTCTGCCGCTGCCAGTCCGCCGAGAGCACCAGCATGTATCCCGCCGCCAGGATGCACACCACCAGCACGGTCACCTTCACCGCGTACTGCACGCGCAGCGGTGGCGGTTGCCACGGCAGTTTCGGCCCGATCCACCGCCGGAACGCCCAGTCGAACACGCAGCCGACGCCGTATCCGATCACCGCGTTGAAACCGCTGATCAGACCCTGGAACAGCCAGTCGCGCGGCAGCAGCGACGGAGTGACCGACCAGGCGAAGAACACCGTGGCGACGACCAGTCCGGCATAGTTGAGGCCGATGACGTCCTTTTCCAGGCGATGCAGCAGCTCGGACGCCCGGCGAGCGACGACGACACTACGCGAACGCAGCGACGTCAGGGCCTCGGCGGAGTCGAGCACCTGTCAAGTATGGCCGCCCGACCACCGAAATCATGGGACGTCGCGCGGAGGCGCAGATCACCGCGTGCGCGAACTACCTGCCCGCCTCGAGTAGTTGTACGCAGGTCGGCGAGCCCGCCGATCGGGACACTCGATGCCATGAGCACTCCCGATACCTCGACCAAGAGCACCTCGGCCTTCCTGGCCCAGGCCGCCATCGCCTTCGGCCTGGCCTTCGTCGCCACCGCCGCGGGCATCATCTACCTGCCGCTGGACATCTGGCAGCGCGGCTTCCTCCTGATGACCATGCTGTTCCTGGTCAGCAGCACCTTCACCCTCGCCAAGGTCGTCCGCGACCAGCACGAGGCCGCCCGCGTGCACCACCGCATCGACGAGGCCCGCCTGGACAAGCTGATGGCCGAACACGACCCGTTCCGCGCGGCCTGACCGACCGACACCCCGACAGGCGATATCCCGTGATATCGCCTGGGACACCGGGCAAGTGGGCTCAGTGGTCGGAGGAACCGAACAGCCGGGGCAGCGTGCCCTCGTGGGCCTCACGGAGTTCGGCCACGGGGACGGTGAACTGGCCCTGGATCTCGACCGAATCCGAGCCCTGATCCACGACACCGATACGCACCCAGGGCAATCCGCGGGCGTCGCACATCTTGGTGAAGCGGGTCTCCTCCGAACGCGGGACCGCGACCAGGACGCGGCCGGCGGATTCGGAGAACAGCATCACGAAGGGGTCGGCATCTTCGGGCAGCACGATCCGGCAACCGGTTTCGCCTGCCAGCGCGGCCTCCACGACGGTCTGCGCCAGGCCGCCCTCGCTGAGATCGTGTGCGGCACTGACCAATCCGTCACGCGAGCCGGAGGTGAGCACCTCGGCGAGCAGCTGCTCGCGGGCCAGGTCGACCCGCGGCGGGACGCCGCCGAGATGGTCGTGCTCGACCTGGGCCCAGATCGAACCGTCGAATTCGTCGCGGGTGTCGCCGAGCAGGATGAGCGTCTCGCCGGGCTCGAGCCCCGGACCGGTCGGGATGCGGCGGTGCACGTCATCGATGACGCCCAGCACGCCGACCACCGGCGTCGGCAGGATCGCGGTCTGCCCGGTCTGGTTGTAGAAGCTCACATTGCCGCCGGTGACCGGAATCCCCAGTGCCGCACAACCATCCGCGAGTCCGCGCACGGCCTGCTGGAACTGCCACATCACGCCCGGATCCTCCGGCGAGCCGAAGTTCAGGCAGTTCGTGACCGCCTTCGGGGTGGCACCGGTGGTCGCGACGTTGCGGAACGCCTCGGCCAGCGCGAGCTGCGCGCCGGTGTACGGATCGAGTTTCGTGTAGCGGCCCGACGCGTCGGTGGCCAGCGCGATACCGCGGCCGGAGGATTCGTCGATGCGGATGACGCCGGCGTCGGCGTGTTCGGCCAGCACGGTGTTGCCGCGCACGTAGCGGTCGTACTGTTCGGTGATCCAGCGGCGGCTGCTCAGCTGCGGGCTGGCGATCATCTTCAGCAGGGTCGCGCGCAGTTCCTCGCCGGTCTTCGGGCGGGTCAGGCTCGCGCTGGTGTCGGCGACGAGTGCGTCCTGCGAGTCCGGGCGCTGCACCGGACGCTCGTAGACCGGGCCCTCGTGGGCGACGGTGCGCGGCGGAACGTCCACCACGGTCTCGCCGTGCCAGGTGATGACGAGGTTGTCACCGTCGGTGACCTCGCCGATCACGGTGGCCAGGGTGTCCCATTTGCGGCAGACGGCCATGAACGCGTCCACGCTCGAAGGCGTCACCACCGCACACATGCGCTCCTGCGATTCGCTCGACAGGATCTCCGCGGGAGTCATGTTCGCCGCGCGCAGCGGCACCTGATCCAGTTCGATATGCATGCCGCCGTCTCCGGCAGCCGCGAGTTCGGAAGTGGCACAGGACAATCCGGCGCCGCCGAGGTCCTGGATGCCGACCACCAGACCGGCCGCGTACAGCTCGAGACAGCACTCGATGAGCACCTTCTCGGTGAACGGGTCGCCGACCTGCACGCTCGGCAGCTTCTTGCGCCCGGCACCGGATTCGTCGCCGGAGAAGGTATCCGAGGCCAGCACCGAGACACCACCGATACCGTCCAGCCCGGTCCGCGCACCGAAAAGAATGATCTTGTTACCGGCGCCCGAGGCGAAGGCCAGATGCAGATCCTCCACCCGCATAACCCCCGCGCACAGCGCGTTCACCAGCGGATTGCCCTGATAGGACGGATCGAATACGGTCTCGCCGCCGACATTGGGCAGACCCAGCGAATTGCCGTAACCGCCCACACCGCGGACCACGCCGTCCACCACGCGCCGGGTGTCGGGGTGATCGGCCGCACCGAACCGCAGCTGATCCATCACCGCGATCGGCCGCGCGCCCATCGCCATGATGTCGCGCACGATGCCGCCGACGCCGGTCGCCGCACCCTGATACGGCTCCACGTAGGAGGGGTGATTGTGGCTCTCCACCTTGAAGGTGACCGCCCAGCCGTCGCCGATGTCGACCACGCCCGCGTTCTCGCCGATACCGGCCAGCATCGACGCGCGCATCTCGTCGGTGGTGGTCTGCCCGAAATAACGCAGATGCACCTTCGAGGACTTGTACGAGCAGTGCTCGCTCCACATCACCGAATACATCGCGAGCTCGGCGTCGGTGGGACGACGGCCCAGGATCTCCCGGATCCGGGTGTACTCGTCGTCCTTGAGACCCAGCTCCTTGTACGGCTGCGGGGTTTCCGGGGTTGCCGCGGCGGCGCTGACGGTGTCGACGTGGACAGTCACGGTGAGTACCAGGGTCCTTTCGGCGGGCATGCGAGTGCCATGAGCCCCAATGCAGGAGAAAAGGCAGATACCCCGCGAGTCTAATGCGTGCCGAAACGACGCCGCGCACCGTGTTGCGCTGCGCGCTTCGGCCCGCCGGATATCCTTGGCGCGTGAACGAGCGATCCCAGGTCGCGGATCCGGACGAATTGCCCCCGAATAACTCGGTGGACCACTCGTGTCCTGATCAGGTGGCCGGACGACGGCGCATGGTGGCGATCGCGATCGCCTTGTTCGTGATATCGGCGATCGTCTGCATGGCGGCCGGGTTGTGGCGCGGATACATCGATCTGCAGGTCTATCGAAACGGCGCGCGCATCTGGCTCGACGGCGGCAACCTGTACGGCCCGATGCCGAAGGTGGGCGGACTCGGTCTGCCGTTCACCTATCCCCCGTTGGCCGCGTTGCTGTTCACCCCGCTCGCGCTGCTTCCGCTGCTCCCGGCCGAATGGCTGGTGCTCGTGCTGGCGATCGCGAGCCTGGCGCTGACGGTGTGGCTGGTGCTGCACCGGCTGCGCCCGCGGCTGGACCGGACGGTAGCCCTGTCCCTGGTGATCGGCGCGGTGGCCGTGCTGGGCCTGTCCGAACCGATCCGCCAGACCTACAACTTCGGGCAGATCAATCTGTTCCTGATGGCGGCGATCTCGCTGGATCTGTTGGTGCGCAAGCCGTTCTGGCCGCGCGGCATGCTGATCGGCATCGCGGTGGCGATCAAGCTGACCCCCGGCGGATTCCTGCTGTACTTCCTCGTGCGCCGCGATTGGCGTTCGGCGCTGACCGTGACGCTCTCGGCGCTGGGCGCGATCGTGGTGGGTTTCGTCCTGTTCCCGCACGAATCGGCCCAGTACTGGTTCCACACGATGCTCGACACCGGCCGCATCGGGCCGCCGTACTTCGCGGGTAACCAGTCGCTCAAGGGGTTCGCGTTCCGGCTGGGCCTGGACTCGTCGGCTGCGACGGTCCTCTGGCTCGTCACCTCGCTGATCGCGGTCGTGCTCGCCGCGATTCTGATGAAGCGACTCTTCGACGACGCCGCGTTCGCCCGCCGACACGAATCCCCCGACGCAGCCGCACCCGCCTCGGCCGCCGCGAACGTCGCCGCGCTGACCGTGAATGCGGCTGCGGTGCTGCTGGTCTCGCCGATCTCCTGGTCACATCACTGGGTGTGGGTGGCCCCGGCCGCGCTGGTGGCCGCCGACGCCATCGATCGCGGCCGGCGCAGCCGCCGCTATCTGATCGCGACCGCCGCGATCGTGGTGATGTTCATGGTCGGGCCGCAGTGGCTGCTGCCGCACGGCGGCGACCACGAACGGCACTGGGCGGTGTGGGAGCAGCTGGTCGGGTCGAGCTATGTGCTGGTGACGTTCGCGGCGCTGGTCGTCGCGGTCGTGGCCTACCGGCCGATCTATCGCGGAGTCGCGTCGGCGGGGGTCAGGAACGCCGCCAACACCGCCGAATAGGCGAATACGTCCTGGGCGCCCATCAGCTCGCGCGCCGAATGCATGGCCAGCTGGGGTGCGCCGACGTCGACGGTGGTCATGCCGGTGCGGGCCGCGGACATCGGGCCGATGGTCGACCCGCACGGCAGATCCGCGCGATGCACGTAGCGCTGCAGCGGAACCTCCGCCTGCGCGCAGGCCAGGGCGAACGCCCCCGCGCCGACCGCATCGGTGGCATAGCGCAGATTCTGATTCACCTTCAGCACCGGGCCGCCGTTGACCTCGATCTGATGCGCGGGCTCGTGCCGTTCGGGATAGTTGGGATGCGTCGCGTGCGCCATATCGCCGGAGGCCAGGATCGAACCCGCCAGTGCTGCAAGGTATTCCGAACGTCCGCCGCCGCGCGCGAGCACGATCCGCTCCAGGATCGAGGGCAGCAGATCCGAATGCGCGCCGCGATCGGACTGACTGCCGACCTCCTCGTGATCGAACATCACCAGCACCGGCGTCGCCGCGCCCGGCTCGGCCACCGCCTCGGCGAAAGCGCACAGACCCGCGTAGCAGGTGGCCTGATTGTCCAGGCGGGGTGCGCTGATCAGGTCGAGATCGCGGCCGACCGGCGCGCTCGGGGTCAGGTCGTGGGTCATCAACTCCCAGCCCAGCACCGCGTCCGGATCGATCGCGGCGCGCTCGGCCAGATATCCCAGGAACGACCGCGGCGCACCGCCCACCCCCCACACCGCGTTGACGTGACGTTGCGGATCCAGGCTCACCCCGCGCCGGTCCTCGGACAGGTGGATGGCCAGCTGCGGCACCCGAAGCAGCGGCTCGTCGATCCGGATCAACTTCTCGGACAACGCATTTCCCTCACGGACCGTGATCCGCCCGGAAATGCCCAGATCCCGGTCCAGCCAGGAGTTGAGCCATGCGCCGCCGTAGGGCTCCAGCCCGACCAGCTGCCATCCGGCCGAGGTCAGATCCGGATGCTGTTTGACCCGCAGATTCGGACTGTCGGTATGCGCGCCGACCACTCGAAACGGTTGCGACGCACCGGTTTCCACCCACGCCACGATCGAACCGCCACGCACCACGAAATACCGCCCCGCGGCGGGCAGATCCCACGGCCGCGATTCGGACAGCTCCCGGAATCCGTTGGCGGTCAACTCGTTCGCGACGGTGTGCACGACGTGGAACGGAGACGGCGAGGCGTCGACGAACGCGCACAATCCGGCTGGCGTGGCAGTGACAGACATAGGCCCCGATCTTAACGATCGCGCACGGGGACGCCCGCGACCAACTCGAGCAGGCGCAGGAGTTCGGCCTGATTGCGGGCGCCGATGCGCTTGCGCAACTGCTCCTCGGCACGCAGTTCCTCCGCGCGAACCGACTCGACGATCTCGACGCCACGCTTGCTGAGGCCGATGAGAATGCGGCGGCGGTCGTCTTCGGCGGCGATGCGGAAAATCAGTCCGCGTTCGGCCAGAGCGTCGGCGTGGCGGGTGGCCGAGGACGGCGGAAGTTGAGCGCGGCAGGCCAATTCGGTCATGGTGATACCGTTCTCATCGGACAAATTGGACAGCATTGCCCAATGGTCCGCGGAGAGACGTCGCGCGGACAAGGCGGTATCGAGGTGGCGGAGCCAACCACGTTCCGCTGCACGTAGCGCACCGTGCAACGTGGAAAATCCGCTTACAATGGTCGACATATAATTTCTTCCGCCCATTTCCTATTTTCCTCCGACGAGGAGAAGGGTACCGAATGCCGCCGTTCCACGAGGGCGCGGACGATGTGATAGAGATCCTCAACATCGTCCCGCTGCAGGGTTCCGGTGGAATTGTGGCACCCTCCTGCGAAGCGGCCGTCGCGCTCGCGGTGGCCGAAATCAATGGCGGCGACGGAATTCTCGGACGCGAGGTCCGGGTCACCACCGTGGACGGCGGCCGCGAACCGGCCGAGGTCGCACAGGAGGTTTCGGCGCTGCTGGCCACCGGCATGATCGACGCCATCACCGGATGGCACATCTCCGCGGTCCGCCGCGCGGTCGCGCACGCCGCCGACGCCCGGGTCCCCTATCTGTTCGCGACCATCCACGAGGATCTCCCCGACGAGCCGCCCGGCGTCCTGATGGTCGGCGAGAGCCCCGCCGGGAACGTCCTGCCCGCGATGGACTGGCTGTATCGCCAGTTCGGCACCCGGCGCTGGGCGATCATCGGCAACGACTACATCTGGCCGCGGACCACCGCGCGGGCGGTGCGTGCCGCGTATCCGGGTGCGGTGACGCTGGAGCGCTACCTGCCGCTGGGCACCGAGGATTTCGCCACATTCCTCGACGATCCCCGGTTGGATCGTGTCGACGGTATCGTCCTGCTGCTGGTGGGTATGGACGCGGTGCGGTTCAATCAGCAGTTCGCGCAGACCGGCCGGGCCGCGTACCAGGTGCGGGTGAGCCCGGCCATCGATGAGACCGTCCTGCTCGCGGCCGGCCCGGCGGCCAACGAGAATCTCTACGTCGCCTCGGCGTTCTTTCCCGATCGGGTCGGCGATCCGGATCGGCTGGTGCGCTATCACCGCATGCACGGCCGGTTCGCGCCCGCCCTGACCTTCTTCAGCAACACCAGTTACGAGGCGATCCATCTGATCGGCTCGATGGCGCGGACCCTCGGCTCACTCGAGGTGCCGCGCATGCGCGCCGCTCTCGCGGACGGGCTGATGCTCGAAACCCCTTCCGGCGGAAAGGTTTTCCGAGGAGATCGGGCCGAGCGGGCGGATGGCATGATCGCTCGCGCCGAGGGCGTGCAACTGCGCGTCCTGGACGATCTGGCCAACTGACCCGATCGGGCGGATCGGGTTCAGACAGCCGCGACGAGCGTGTCCACCACCGACAGGAACATGCCCAGACCGTCGTCGCTGGGTCCGGTGAGCGGTTCGGTCGCGTGTTCGGGATGCGGCATCAGCCCGACGATGCGGCCGTCGGCCGAGGCGATTCCGGCGATGTCGCGCTGGGAGCCGTTCGGGTTGCCGCCGGCGTAGCGGAACACCACGCGGCCCTCCCCCTCGAGTTCGTCCAGCACGGACTGGGAAGCCTGGTAGCGGCCCTCGGCGTTCTTGACCGGGATCAGGATCTGCGCGCCGGGCTCGTACCGGGCCGTCCACGCGGTGTCGGTGGCGTCCACCCGCAACCACTGATCGCGGCAGACGAAGTGCAGGCCCTCGTTGCGGGTCAGCGCGCCGGGCAGCAGTCCGGCCTCACACAGCACCTGGAAACCGTTGCAGATGCCGAGGGTCGGCATCCCCTTGCGCGCGGCCTCGACGACCTCGCCCATCACCGGCGCGAACCGGGCGATGGCCCCGGCACGCAGATAGTCGCCGTAGGAGAAGCCGCCGGGCACGATCACCGCGTCGACGCCCTTGAGGTCGGCGTCGGCATGCCACAGGCTGACCGCCTCGGCGCCGGCCAGCCGCACCGCGCGTGCGGCGTCCACATCGTCCAGCGTTCCGGGAAAGGTGATGACACCGATGCGCACGGACATTACAGGCGCACCACTTTCCAGTCCTCGATGACGGTGTTGGCGAGCAAGGACTCGGCGATCTTCTCGAGCTCCGCATCGCTGACACTGTCGTCGACGTCGAGTTCGAATCGCTTGCCCTGCCGCACATCCGACACACCCGGAATATCCAGGCGCCCGAGTGCGCCGACGATGGCCTGACCCTGCGGATCCAGGATCTCGGCCTTCGGCATCACCTCGACCACGACTCGTGCCACGCGCTGCTCCTCACGCTGGTGGGGGGTTACCCGGACAGCCTAATCGGGGCAGCTCGTACAGGCCGCGTCGGGGCGCACTCGACCTCGTCACGAACCGTGGGCAACAATCCCCGTCACACCTGGTTTCAATACCCCGGGCAACGCCGAACCCGCCGGAGCGAAGCGGAGGCCAAGGATCCAGCACGAGTGCCCGACACGGGGCCGAGCGGCGAGATTTGGGGGGCCGCGAACAGCCGGAGCGAAGCGGAGGCCAAGATTACAGCATGCGCATTGCTCACTTCGGTCATTCCTGTGTCCTGGTCGAGATCGACGGAGTGAAGATACTGTTCGATCCCGGCAATTTCTCGCACGGATTCGAGGGGCTCACCGGGCTCGATGCGATTGCGATCACGCATCAGCATCCCGATCACATCGATCCCGCGCGGATCGGGGCGCTGGTGGAGAACAATCCGCAGGCGCGGTTGCTGAGCGATCCGCAGACCGCGCAGTTGCGCGAGGAGCCGTGGGAGGCGGTGCACGCCGGTAACGTGCTGAGCGTCGGTGGGGTGCAGATCACCGGCGGTGGCGGGCGGCACGCGGTGATCCACCCGGACATCCCGGTCATCGACAACACCGTTTTCCAGCTGGGCACCGCCCAGGATCCGGCTCAGTTCGTCCATCCGGGCGATTCACTGTGGGTTCCGCCCTCGCCGGTGGGTGTGCTGGCGTTGCCCGCGGCAGCTCCTTGGATGCGTCTGAGCGAGGCGGTGGACTATCTGCGCGCGGTCTCCCCGCGCACGGCCATGCCCATCCACTACGGGATCATCGAGCCTGCGGCACAGGGCATCTACTTCGGCCGCCTGCGGGAGATGGGCCCGGCCGATACCGAATTCGCCGTCGTCGCACCGGAGACCGACGCCGAATTCTGATCTGCGCCAAGGGATTCCGGCGCGTCCCGGCGGATGTCCCGCCGGGACGCGCGGGAGGTCAGGAACCGTAGGAGGCCAGGAACAGCGCCTCGGTCAGGGCGATGTGCTCGATCTCGCTCGGATCCACGCTCTCGTTGGGCGCGTGGATGAGGCAGCTCGGTTCCTCGACGCCGATCAGCATGATCTCCGCTTCGGGATAGGTCTCGGCGAAGACGTTGCACAGCGGGATCGAACCGCCCTGGCCCTGCGTGGTCGACTCCCGGCCGTAGGCGGCCGCGAAGGCCGCCTCCATCGCGCGACGCGCCGGACCGCCGGTGCCCGACCGGAACGGCGCACCCGCCGCATCGGGCGTCACGGTCACCCGCGCATGCCACGGCGTCTTCGATTCCAGATGCGCCGTAAGGGCTTTCAACGCCGTCTCGGGATCGATGCCGGGCGGAATGCGCAGGTTGATCAGGGCACGCGCAGAACCCTGCACGGCCGCGACCGCGCCGACCACATTCGGCGCATCGATGCCCAGTACGGTCGCCGTGGGTCGCGCCCAGGCCATGTCGGCGACAGTCCCGTCACCGAGCAGATCGACGCCGTCGAGCACACCGGCGTCGGCGCGGAACCGATCGGGCGGATACTGCGCGCCGTCCCAGACCTGATCAGCGGGCAGACCGGCGATGGTCGTATTGCCGTGCTCATCACGCAGTGTCGCGAGCAGATGGATCAGGGCCGCGAGCGCATCGGGCGCCGGTCCGCCGAACATCCCCGAATGCATCGGTCCGGCAAGGGTTTCCACCGCGAGGATCACGTTCACGGTGCCGCGCAGGGTCTGAGTGAAGGTCGGCACGCCGACCGCCGCATTACCGCAGTCGCCGATCACCAGGGCATCCGCGCGCAGCAGGTCCGCGTGCTCGGGCACGAACGCCTCGAGTCCACCGGTGCCCTGTTCTTCGGAACCTTCGCACACCAGCGTGATGCCGACCGGGAAACCCTTGTCGCCCAAGGTTTCCCGCAGTGCACGCAAGGCGGTCAGATGCGCCAGGACGTTACCCTTGCAGTCCGCCGCACCGCGCCCGTACCAGCGGCCGTCCCGCTCGGTGAGCTCCCACACCGGTGTACGCCAGGCATCCTCGTCCAGCGGCGGCTGAACGTCGTAGTGGGAGTACAGCAATACCGTCGGGGCCCCGGCCGGTGCGGGATACCGGGCGACGACGGCCAGACTCCCGTCCGAGGTCTCGTGCAGCCCCGCATCGGTCAGCCCGACCTCGACGAAGGCATCCAGCACCCACTGCGCGGCCTGCCGGCACTCCTGCGCCGGGAACTGCCGTGGATCGTGCACGGATCGAAACGAAACCAGTTCCGTCAGATCATCTTTCGCCCGCGCCATCAGCGCCCGCACCTGCGCCCGCAATGCGGCGGTTCGTGAATCATCGGTCATTTCAACTCATTTCGTCGTCTCGCTACCGTCACACACGCTCGTCGGCGGAGCGCGCCGCCGGTCCGGTCGATCCGCTTCCCGCCGGCGCCGGGAGTCACGCGCCGAGTCCGGTCCCGGCGGCCGTCCACGCGCCCTTTCCGCCGTTCACACCACTCTCGCACGTCGACCCGACCCGCCCGCACGGCCACCCGACACGACGCGAGGACTCGTCCGTCGACGTCGCGCAGGTCGGCAACCACCCCTGTCACGAGACGCGCACGTCCCACGGCCGCCGATACGTGAAATCACCGGCCGGACACCACAACACCGGTCCACCACATCGTCGTCACGTGACAGGCCCGAGGCCCGCTTGCCGTTGCGCACTTCAAGACTCGACAACATGTCGGTGGCATCGACAGCACGCCTGCCTCACGACCGCCGCACGCCGGGACAGCATGCCGACCGGTTCTCCGACAACCCGTCGATTCCGCACTCGGACGAGCTTCGCCCCTCCGTCGGACAACACCCGCACTGTGAGATGCTGACGACTATCCGCGAATTCGTCACATGTGCGATGACCAGGAGATGACGATGCCCGAATCACCCGATTCCGACGATCTGTTCGCGACATCCCCATTCCGATACGGTGCGCCGAAGTCGGAATTCCCCAGCTCGGAGATCCACGCAGAGGCCGCCTATCAGATCGTGCACGACGAGCTGATGCTCGACGGCGTATCCCGGATGAATCTGGCGACCTTCTGCACCACTTGGGTCGAGGATCAGGTCCGGCGGCTGATGAGCGAGTCGCTGGACAAGAACATCGTCGACAAGGACGAGTATCCCCAGACCGCCGAACTCGAGGCCCGGTGCACGCGCATGCTCGCGGACCTGTGGAACTCCCCCGACCCGACCGGTACCCGTGGCACCTCCACGACCGGTTCCAGCGAGGCAGCCATGCTCGGCGGCCTGGCCGCGAAATTCCGTTGGCGGGCGCGCGGCGGCCGCGGCACCCCGAATTTCGTGTGCGGGCCGGTCCAGGTCTGCTGGGAGAAGTTCGCCCGCTACTTCGATGTGGAGATCCGCCAGGTTCCGCTGCGCGGGGAGCGGCTGACCCTGCATCCGGACGATATCGCCGCGCACTGCGACGAGAACACGATCATGGTGGTGCCGACCTTCGGCCAGACCTTCACCGGCCTGTTCGAGGACGTCGCGGGCATCAGCCGGGCGCTGGACGAACTACAGGCCCGCACCGGTCTGGACATCCCGATCCACGTGGACGCCGCCAGCGGCGGATTCATGGCGCCGTTCACCGCACCGGATCTGGTGTGGGATTTCCGCCTGCCGCGGGTCAAATCGATCAACGCCTCCGGACACAAGACGGGACTGGCGCCATTGGGCGTCGGCTGGGCGATCTGGCGCGAGGCCACGGACCTGCCGGACGAACTGGTGTTCAACGTCGACTATCTCGGCGGCAACATGGCCACGTTCAACCTGAACTTCTCCCGTCCCGGCGGCCAGGTCATCACCTCGTACTACGGCTTCATCCGGCTCGGCCGGGACGGATACGCCCGGGTGCAGTCCGCGGCCTATGCGGTGGCCCAGCACCTGGCCGACGGCGTGCGGAAACTCGGACCGTTCGAACTGATCCAGGACGGCGATCCACTGCGCGGCATCGCGGCGGTGTCGTGGCGGCTGAGCGGCGAGCAGACCTTCAACCTCTACGACCTGTCCGACCGGCTGCGCACGCGCGGCTGGCTGGTCGCCGCGTACCCGCTCCCGGCCGACCGCCAGGACGAGACGATCATGCGCGTCCTGGTCCGGCACGGCTTCAGTCACGATATGGCCGACCTGCTGCTGGCCGATATGGGCCGGGCCATGGCCCAACTGGACAAACATCCGCCCAGCACCTCACTCACCCGTGAGGAGTCCGGCGGCTTCACGCACAGCGCAACCGCGCAGATCCCCACCGCGGAAGTACAGCGCCGCCTGGCCGCGCAGTGACAGCACCGGGCCTCACGCCGCGCGGGTAGCCCCCGTGGCGTACGGCTCCCAGCGGTAGACATCGGGCCGGGCGTTGTGGAACAGCGCCAGATCGACCGCATCGATCACGGCCTGGTGTGGTCCGGGACGGCTGAGCTGGGCGGCCGAAACCGCCAGGCGCAGCACGCCGCCGCGGCGTGCGGTGCGGGCCGCGCTCATCACCAGCGCGTGGCACCACCAGGGTTCGGCGCGGAAGCCCTCGCCCATGCCGTGCACCCAAGAGCGTTGTGCCACATCGCGTTCCAGATCATGTATCGCCGTGAGGCTCAGCGCGAGGCGGAAGCCGACATCCGGCAGCGCGGCCATCGCACCCTCCGAGGCAGTCCAGCGCGGCGCGGCGAACAGCCGGGTGCGCAAGCCCACCTGCTCCATGACGCGATCGGCGGCCATCAGCCGCAACCGCGCCTCGTGCCGGGGCAGTGTGGCGAATTCGGCCCGGCGGCGCTTGGTGGCGGCCTGGTCGTAACCGTGCAGCACGACCGCATCACCACCCTCGCGACGCTCCCGCAACCACTCCTGGGTGCGGCCGTCCTCGGTGAGCCGGTACTTGCCCTTCAGGCGCGGAGCCACCAGCAGCGACAGCGGAACCTCGCGCCGATCCATCTCCGCGGCGAAGGCCTGCGCCTGCGCGCGGGTGGTGTCGCGGATCCCCGACACCGAGACGATCAATTGTGCATGCATACCCGCACCCCTCTGCCGATGCCGCTCATAGTCCTACGATGGGCGCGGCAAGTGTCCGAACCGTGCAGTCCCGGTGACGCGGCGACGAATTCGCGCTACCGAATCGGACCATCATCCGATGACCGCGCGCCATCCGGTCCGGCCGCGAACCGTCCGGTCGCAGGACATACCGTCCGGTCATCGGTCCGGCCGGCGGTCACCTCACCTAGGATCGACCGGGTGAAAGCAGCCTTCCTGACCGCCCTGGCGGTCCCGTTGTTCATCGCTGTACCTGTTGTGGCACAAGCTGATCCGCCACACATCTTCACTCCGCAGCAGCAGTGCGAGGCGACCAAGGCCGTGGTCGACATGGAGCGCGAGCAGAACCCGCACGCGACGCCGCAGCAGATCACCGACAACTACATGACGTTCCTCGACAAGAAGGGCGCATTCAAGAATCTCCCGGCGAGCAGCCGCGAGCGCCAGCGCCAGTTCATCCTCGACCAGATCAGCAGCTGCCACCTGGCCTAGCGGGCACCGGTGACAGAGCGCACATTCTTTGATGACAACTGATCCACACCAGCTCCGTCACCTCAATAGGCTCCGCCCCTGTGAAAGCCGCAGCACTCACCGTCCTGACAACGTCCTTCCTGCTGCTTGCCCCCGCGTTCGCGCAGGCAGCGCCCCCGCTTCCGAACCTGAACCCGTCTCCCGACCAGATGTGCGACAACACCCAGCAAATCGTGAACACGGTGCGCGCACAGCATCCGAACGCCACCCCGGATCAGATCGCCGACAACTACGACCAGATGATGGGCGCGAAGGTTCCTGGCTATCAGCTCGTCCAGGGACAGCAGCACCAGCAACTGCTGCAACTGATCCACGCCTGCGGAATCCGCTGAACCCTTCGAATCGAATGCAGCGAGCCGAAATCCACTGAGCCAGGCCGAAAACCGGCTGTCGAACAGGCGGGTGCGCGCAAACGCCCGCCTGTTCGTCGTGCCGCTGGCTTACCGGTCGCAGAGGCCGAGAGTATCCAGCACCCAGGCGTATTCGAACGCCACTTCCTTCCACTTCTCGTACTTCCCGCTGACACCGCCGTGCCCCGCACTCATCTCGGTCTTGAGCAGGAGGCGTGAGTGGCCGGTCGCGGTGGCCCGCAGCCTGGCGATCCACTTGGCCGGTTCGACGTACAGCACGCGGGTGTCGTTGAGACCGGTAGTGGCCAGGATCGCGGGATAGTCTGCCGCCCGGACGTTCTCGTACGGCGAGTACGACTTCATGTACTCGTACACCGCCGGATCCTCCAGCGGATTACCCCACTCGTCCCATTCGGTCACGGTCAACGGCAGCGACGGATCCAGGATCGAGGTCAGCGGGTCGACGAAGGGTACGGCCGCCAGAATTCCGGCGAACAGTTCCGGCGCCAGATTGGCGACCGCGCCGACCAGCAGGCCGCCCGCACTGCCGCCGTCGGCGACCAGACGGTCCGGCGCGGTGACGCCGGTATCGATCAGATGCCGTGCGCAGGAGACGAAATCGGTGAAGGTGTTCTTCTTGCGCAGTGTCTTGCCGTGCTCGTACCACAGCCGGCCCATCTCGCCGCCGCCGCGCACATGGGCGACCGCGAACACCATGCCCCGATCCAGCAGCGACAGCCGCGACACCGAGAACCCCGGATCCATACTGGCCTCGTAGGAACCGTATCCGTAGAGCAGCAACGGTTTCGGCCCATCGGCCGGGAGATCCTTGCGGCGCACCAGCGAGATCGGAATCCGGGTGCCGTCCTCGGCGACGGCCCAATCGCGGTGCTGTTCGTAGTCGTCCGGATCGTAGCCGCCCAGCACCACCTGCTCCTTGCGCAGCAGCAGCTCACCGGTGGCGGGTACGAAATCGAACACCCGCACCGGCGTGATGTAGGAGGTCACGCCGACCCGCAGCGTCGGCTGCGCCCACTCCGGATTGACCAGGACGCCCGCGGAGAACAGCTCCAGCCCGAAATCCAGCTCGCGCAGTTCGCCGTAACCGTCGGAGGTCAACGGCCACACCGCGACTCGCGGCAGCGCCCCGCGGCGGTAGGACAGCGCCAGGTGGTCGGTGAAACAGTCCACACCCTCGAGCCGCACATCCTCGCGATGGTCGATGAGGGTGGTCATGGCGGCCGGATCGTCCACCGGCGCCTCGGCGAGCACGAAGTTCTCGGCCTTGATCGTGCCGCCGCCGGGCGCGGGCACCTCGCCGTTGTGCAGGATCAGGAATCGGTCCCGCCCGCCGATGACCGCGTGCTCGGCGGTGTACTCCACACCCTCCCGGCGCGGCAGCAGCACCCGGAACTCACCCTCGGGATCATCGGATTCCAGGATCCGGATCTCGGTGGTGATCTTCGAGTGCACCCCGATCATCAGGTACTTCTCCGAACGGGTGGTGTCCATGCCCACCGAGAAGCGCTCGTCCGGCTCGTGGAACACCTGGACGTCCTGCTCGTTCGGCGTGCCCAGCCGGTGCCGCCAGACCGTGTCCGAACGCCATGCCTCGTCGTAGGTCTGATAGAACACGTGCGTGCCGTCCAGCGACCAGGTCGCATCCGGGACCGTACCGGCGATCTCGTCGGCGAGATCGGCGCCGGTGCGCAGGTCCTTGAACCGCAGCAGGTAGCGCTCGTCGCCGGAGGTGTCCACCGAATAGGCCAGCAGAGCGCCGTCGTTACTGATCGAGTAGGCGCCGACGGCGAAGTACTCGTGCCCCTCGGCCAGCAGATTGCTGTCCAGCAGCACCTGCTCGCCGGGGATCGGCGTGGTGGCGTCGAGCGTGGGCGGGGTCCAGTCGTCCGGGGAACCGATCGGGCACCGGCAGTGCGCGCCGTACTGCTTGCCCTCGAAACTGCGCGAGTAGTACCAGAAATCGCCCATCCGGACCGGTACCGACAGATCCGTCTCCTGGATGCGGGACTTGATCTCGTCGAAGATCTTCTCCCGCAACGGCTGTAGCTGCGCCGTACACGCCTCGGTGTAGGCGTTCTCCGCCTCCAGGTAGGCGATGACCTCCGGATCCTCCTTCCGGCGCAGCCACTCGTACTGGTCCACGACGACGTCGCCGTGGTGCACGCGCTGCGCCGGGACCCGCTTCGCGATCGGCGGCGTCACCACGGACGCGTCGGCGGCGTTGCGGATCGGGCCGGTACCAGTGTCGAGAGCCATGCACTCCACCGTAGTGGGCGGGTCCGACAGGGCCGGTCGGACCCGGTGCGGCGAACCGTCGCCGCACCTGCGAGCGGTGCGTCGAGGCTAGGACAGCCCTCGGGTGCGCGGCGGGGACCCCGGCAGCCGCCGACCGACGGTGCCGCGATCGATGCGGCGCGATTCCATCAGAAAGAACAGTGCGGCCTTGCGACGCAGACACTGGTCGGGGGGGCAGCTGTTGTGGATACGCAAGATGTTGTGAGCCTGCTCGACGGTAAGGTGCCGGGGCACTACCGCGCAACTGTCGAAGACGGGTGCCATGCGGTGCTCCATCCTTTGTCGTGCCATGCCGTGACGCGGCGCGGGCGCCGGTCCTCCGCGGGCCGGTGGACGCTGTATTCCCGCCACAAAGTTCTGGGTTTCCGCTCAGCTTGCCGGATAAACCAAACGAGCCGGATAACACCGAAGAAATGCCCGCTGTTCGCCGAATGCCGCCGTATGTGATGGATCCCATTCGACCCGAAGCCCGCGCGACCGTCCGGTTTGCCCGAAACCGAACAGATCGGACATCCGCCCGATGTCCTGGACAATCGACCAGTGAGCCCGGCCGCACCCGCGCGCGCCACCCTACCCCTCGCGACCTGCCCAATCGCTCGACACAACGACCGGTTCACCGACGGACCGGACCTCGCCGCGCCACACGGACCCCACCCGCACCCGACCGCGGCCGCATCCCCCCGGCCGCGGCACCGAACCACCATTTCGGAAGGTTCATGTCCACTTCGGAATAACGCCAATGCGGTGTAGTTCATATCATCGGGTCAGGGCGATATTCCGCTCGGAATTATCCTTTTGTCTCAGGTGTTGAACATCACTATTCTCATGTGGTTCATATTGGGTCACGAACCAGCACAGGAGCATCCATGGAAGCGAAGAACCGTGAGATCGAACCGGACGCCGTCTGGCACCGCAGCAGCGAGACCGGGGGCGTGGAGGTGGCGTTCCTGGCCACCGGCAATATCGGCCTGCGCGATGCGAAGAATCCCGACGGCCCGGTGCTGATCTTCACTCCCGGCGAGTGGAATGCCTTCGTCGCCGGCGCCAAGGACGGGGAATTCAACCGGCCCGGAGCCTGATCGCCCGTCGCCGTCGTTCACGCGCCCAGCGCTCGCGCCACCGTGGGCCAGGAGGCGTGCAGATCGTCCTTCCAGTAGGACCACGAATGCGTGCCCACCGGATTCTGGACGATATCGGCCGGAATGTGCAACGCGCGCAAGCGCTGCGCGAACGCGGTGACGCAGGTGTCGACGGCGGCCTCGATCGGGACGCCGGTCAGGAAGTTCTCCGCCAGTTGCGGTTTCAGCTCGCCCTCGTGCGGTCCGGGCACGCCCGAACCGGTGGACAGGTAGATGGTCTTGCCGCGCAGGCGATCCGCGAGCAGCGCCGGATCGTGCGCACCCCAGTCCGGGCCGCCGGGCGCGCCCCACATATTGCCGGGATCACCACCGCGATTGGCGATGGAGAACATGATCGGCCCCTGTGCCAGCCCCATGTCCGGGCACGCGCTGTAGCCGGCGACCGCGCGATACAGCTGCGGATTGCGTACGGCCAGTACGAAAGCCGCGATCCCACCCATGGACAGTCCGCCGATACCGTTGACGCCGTTACCCGCGAACTCGCGGTCGATGACCGGCGGCAGCTCCCGGGTCAGGAACGTCTCCCACTGGTAGTGGCCCAGATTCGGGTCGTCGCGCTGCCAGTTCGTGTAGTAGCTGGCCTCCCCGCCCATCGGCAGCACCACGTTGACGTTCTTGTTCGCGAAGAACGGCTCGGCGTCGGTGGCATTGGTCCAGCTGCTCTGGTCCGGGCCCGGATCCAGGCCGTCGAGCAGATAGTAGGAGGGCCGGGAGTGCGATCCGACCGGATGCAGCACCTGCACCTGCATGATCTGGCCCATCGCGGGCGAATCGATGAACAGCGCGGACCTGGTCGGCCCCAGTTCGGTGCTGCCGACGACCCGGGCGGCAGTGGCTCGCGGTTGTCCGATCAGCGTCGCGGAAACCCCCAGAACCATCGCCAGCACCAGCACAGCAATCGACCCGTGTCGCATATCCCCACCTCCATCAGCCCGTGAACCGGAACAATCAACATAACCCGACCGAACAGGTCCGGGGTTGATTTGCCCGACTGGCTCTTTGCGAGCAAATCGCCGACTCGAGCGCGCGACACGCCCATCGAGCGGACCTACTCGGACACCGAACGCCGCAGTGCGCCACGGATGGAGGCGGCCAGATAGTCCAGATCCTCCCGCGGCGGCGTCCGCGGCCGCCCGCGCAACCCGAATCCGTCCCCGGGGGTGCGGGCGATGACGTGCAGATGCACGTGGAACACCTCCTGCCCGGCGGTGACCCCGTCGGCGAGAAAGAAATTCACCCCGTCACAGTTCACCTCGCTGGCCCGCAGCGCCGCCGCCAACTGCTGCCCCACCTGGAACAGCTTGCCGCCGATCTCGGGATCCAGCTCGGCCAGGGACCGCGCGGGCACCTTCGGCACCACCAGCAGATGCCCGGGTGTCATCGGACGAATATCCATGAACGCCAGCACATCCGGGTCCTCGTAGACGATCGATGCCGGAGCGCGCCCGGCCACGATGTCGGCGAAGATCGTATAAGGATCCATACTGCGTTTATAGGGCATCCGGGGCAGCGTCCGCACTGCAAGCGCGCAGGCCCGGTCGTGCGGCGCGAGCGAACTACAGAATCGGCGCGGGGGTGTAGCGAGCAGCCTCCGGGTTCGCCTCGACCAGCTTCTCGACCTGCGCGACGACCTCGGCGACCTGGGCCTGGGCCGCGCCGACGAAGGCCGAGCGATCGGCCAGGGCGGCATCGAGCGCAGCGCGGTCCAGGGGCATCCGGTCGTCGGCGGCCAGGCGGTCCAGCAGATCGGGTTCGCGACCCAGTTCGCGCATGGCCAGCGCGACCGCCACGGCATGTTCCTTGATGACCTCGTGCGCACTCTCGCGACCGACCCCGGCGCGCACGGCGGCCATCAGGATGCGGGTGGTGGCCAGGAACGGCAGGTAGCGGTTCAGTTCGCGCTCGATGACCGCGGGGTACGCACCGAATTCGGTGAGCACCGTCAGGAAGGTCTCGATCATCCCGTCGATGGCGAAGAACGCGTCCGGCAGTGCGACGCGGCGCACCACCGAACAGAACACATCGCCCTCGTTCCATTGCGCCCCGGCCAGTTCCGCGGCCATCGACGCGTAGCCGCGCAGCACCACCTGCAGGCCGTTGACCCGCTCACAGGATCGGGTGTTCATCTTGTGCGGCATCGCCGAGGAACCCACCTGACCGGGCGCGAAACCCTCGGTGACCAGTTCGTTCCCGGCCATCAGCCGCACCGTGTGCGCGAAAGACGAAGGGCCCGCGCCGATCTGGACCAACGCGGAGAGCACGTCGTGATCGAGCGAGCGCGGATACACCTGCCCGACGCTGGTGAGCACAGTGGCGAAACCCAGGTGCCGCGCCACCTTCTGCTCCAGCTGCGAAAGTTTGCCCGCATCGCCGCCGAGCAGATCGAGCATGTCCTGTGCGGTGCCCATCGGTCCCTTGATGCCGCGCAACGGATATCGGTCGAGCAGCTCGCGCACCCGGGTCAGCGCGATCAGCACTTCGTCTGCGGCGGAAGCGAATCGCTTGCCCAGCGTGGTGGCCTGCGCGGCCACGTTGTGCGAGCGACCGGCCATCACCAGGGCCTGGTACTCCGCGGCGCGCTCGGCCAGCCGGGCGGCCACGGCGACGCCGTGCGCGTACACATGCTCCAGGGACAGGCGGATCTGCAACTGCTCGACGTTCTCGGTGAGATCGCGGCTGGTCATGCCCTTGTGGATGTGTTCGTGCCCGGCCAGGGCGTTGAACTCCTCGATCCGCGCCTTCACATCGTGCCGGGTGACCCGCTCGCGTTCGGCGATCGAGGCGAGGTCGACCTGCTCGAGCACCCGCTCGTAATCGGTGAGCACCCCGTCGGGAAGCTCGATCCCCAGTTCGGACTGCGCCCGCAGCACCTCCAGCCACAGGCGGCGCTCCAGCACGATCTTGTGCTCGGGCGACCACAGCCGCACCAATTCGGGACTGGCATAGCGGGTGGCGAGGACGTTAGGCACGAGGGTCACGAACACTCAGTCTACGGTTCCCCGTCAGTCCAGCGATCGGTGCCTGTCCAGTTGCTGGGGCTCGGCCCGATGCTGCGGAACCGGATGCGGCGGGATCGTGTGCGTGGCCATCGGATGCGGCGGAATCGTGTGCTGCGGCGCGGGCGGAGCGATCACATCGATCAGCTCGAGCAGTGCGCCGCGGGCCGTGCGTCGCGGCTGCGGATCCAGTTCGGTCAGCGCCGCGACGACGGCGCCGTCCACCATGGCCACCATCCGTCGCAGCTGTTCGGCGCGCACCACCCGATCGGATCGGCGCAACGCCTCGGCGAGCAACTCCTCGAGCTGCGCGCGTAGTCGTAGCTGTACCTCGCGCAGTTCCGGATGCCGGGCCGAGGCCACCGAACGCTCGTAGCGCGCGATCAACCGGCCCCGGGCGGACTCGTCGGGGCCTTCCGCGCCGACCAGCAGATCCAGGACCAGATCGACGGTCGCGTCGGTACCGCGCCGGCGGTGCGGGACATCGCCGACGCGGCGACGCATCGCGTCGAGTTCGGCGTTGCCGCTGAACTCGACCGCTCGGGCGATCAAATCCTCGAGCGACTCGAAGTAGTAGGTCGTCGAGGCCAGAGGAAGGTCCGCGCGCGTGGCCACCGAGCGGTGGCGCACTGCGTCGAATCCTCCCTCGAGTAGCAACTCGGCGGCAGCCGCGACCAACGCTTGGCGACGCCTTTCACCTTTCGGGGTCGTCGCGGTGATCACCGTGTCATCGTGCCAGTCATCATCGGTTCATCCGTGCCAAATCGGTGCGATCTGTGAGAATCCAGTTCGAGTGGGCAAACGTGCAGGTGTTGAAAATACAACCATGGCTTTTCTACACCGTTCGCGGGCGTCACGGTGGGTGTCTGGGGAAAGTCTTTGCGGCACAATCCGCTTCGCCAAGCCTGGTCAAACGCCCAGGAAGCGGCCCATCCGGACCAGCGCCTCCTCGATATCCGCCGTCGCCCCCGCGAAGGACAGCCGAATCGTATGACTGCCGTTGCGGGTATCGAAGTCGGTGCCCGGCGCGAGGGCGACACCGGTGCCGGCGAGCAGGTCCGCGCACCAGCGCGTCGCGTCGTCGGTGAGATGCGCGATATCGGCGTAGGCGTAGAACGCGCCGTCGGCCGGGGCCAGATCGGTGATGCCCAACCGGGGCAGGCCCTCCAGCAGCAGTGCGCGGTTGCGCGCGTACCGGCGCACGTGGCCGTCCAGCTCACGGCGTGACTCGGCGTCGAAGGCGTGCACAGCGGCGTACTGGGACACCGCGGGCGGGCACACCGTCATATTCGAGGCCAACCGCTGCAGGGCAGGTCGCAGGCCCTGCGGGACCAGCATCCAGCCCAGCCGCCAGCCCGTCATCGAGAAGTACTTCGAGACCGAGCCGATGACCACCGATTCGCGGGAGGTCTCCCAGGCCGAGGACGTCGCGGTCGAATCCGAGGCGCCTTCGTAGACGATCCCGTGGTAGATCTCGTCGGAGATCAGCAATGTCCCGTGCGCGTCACACCAGCGGGCCAGCGCCGCCAGTTCGGCCGGGGCGATCATCGTCCCGGTCGGATTGGCCGGACTCGCCACGATCAGCCCGGCGGGCGGTTCGGGCAGCGCCTCGAGCATCTCGACCGTCGGCTGGAATCGGGTCTGCGCACCACAGTCCAGTTCGACCACCCGGCATCCCAAGGCCGACAACGTGTTCCGGTACGCCGGATAGCCCGGCCGGGCCACCACGACGGTATCGCCGACATCGAAAGCGGCCAGGAAGATCAGCGTGAACGCGCCGGAGGATCCGGTGGTGACCACCACGTCCTCGGCGTCGACCTCGATGCCGTAGCCGTCGCGGTGATACGCGGCGATGGCCGCGCGCAGCTCGGGGGTGCCGAAAGTCTCGGTGTAGCCGAGCAGTTCGGCATCCAGGGCATCCCTGGTCGCCCGCAGAACCGGCGCGGGCGCCGGAGTGGACGGCTGTCCCGCGGCCAGCACCAGTACGTCGCCGTGGGTGCGGGCGCGTTCGGCGGCCGCCTTCCACACATCCATGACGTAGAAGGCGGGAACGGTGGACCGACGGGATTCACTGCGCACCCGACGACCGTAGAACACGCCACCGCGGGCGCGGACGAGTACTGCCCGCGAACACCGCCCTGTTATCGTCGCCCAATGCCTGATGAGGCACGCCACGCGACGATTTCCAGGGGCAGTCGGACGGTGATTCGCCCCGACTGGCGTACCGAGCTGCATCGGGGGCATCCCTCGCCTATCCAGCGGATTCGCCGCGGATCGGAGCGTGCTCGGGAAGCGGTCCGGCGGATCGTCCGGATGATCGCGAACCTCGACCGGCGGGGATTCCCGCGCCGGGACTGGCCGGGCGAGCTGCGCGGGGCGTGGTTCCGCGGGCGCGGCTTCGTACTCGCACATCGGGTGCTGGTCGGGGGCATCGTGCTGGTCGGGCTACTGTCCGCGGCGGACGCCATCGCACCGCGCACAGTGGACTCCACACCCGCTCCCGGTGTGGCACAACGCATTCCGGTGCCCTATCCGCTACAGGTGCAGGCCGAACCAGCGACCAGCGCCCGCGATCTGGCCGCCATCGACAACGGGGAACGCCTGCGCGAACAGGACGTCGTGGCCGCGGCCGCCCGCGCCACCCTGGACCGGGCCAGGGCCGAGGCCGCCGCCGCGTCGGCCGGACAACCCTCACCGCTGCTCAGCGGCCCGAGCACCGCCCTGCCCGGCGGAATCGAGGGCAGTATCGGCGGATACGCGCTGCCCGCCCGCGGCGTGTTCTCCTCCGGATACGGATCACGCTGGGGCACTTTCCATTACGGCATTGATATCGCCGCGCCGATCGGCTCACCCATCTACGCGGTCGCCGACGGCACCGTCATCAACGCCGGACCCGCCCAGGGCTTCGGCCTGTGGGTGCGCATCCGGCACGACGACGGCACCATCTCCGTCTACGGCCACATGTACGACTTCTCGGTCTCGGTCGGCGAACGCGTCCGCGCCGGTCAGCAGATCGCCCGCGTCGGTAACCGTGGCGACTCGACCGGCCCCCACCTGCACTTCGAGATCCTGATCAACGGCCAGCACGTCGACCCGCAACCCTGGCTCGCGCTACACGGCATCAACGTGGGTTAGGACGACCGGCGGACCGACCAGGACGAGGGTATGGCGATGCGGCTCTCGACCGCTCCCAGAGCGATATCGGTGCGGAAGTGGCTGCCGGCGAGTTTGATTCCGGCGATGCGGGCGTAGGCGTGGCTGCGGGCTTCGGTGAGGTCGGCTCCGGTGGCCACGACGTTCAGGACGCGACCGCCGGAGGAGATCAGGGCGCCGTCCTCGCGCAGTGACGTACCGGCATGCAGCACTTCGGTATTCGGCTCGGCGGACTCGGGGCCGACCCCGGTGATCACATCGCCGGTGCGGGGGCGCGCCGGATAGTTCTCCGCGGCCAGCACCACCGTGATCGCCGCGCCGTGCTTCCAGCGCGGGGCTTCGGCCCGGTCGAGAGTCCCGGTCGCGGTGGCGTTCAGCAGTTCGCCGAGCGGGCTGTCCAGCAGCGCGAGCACCGCCTGGGTTTCGGGATCGCCGAAGCGGCAGTTGAATTCGACCACCGCGGGTCCGGCCTGCCCCATCGCGAGCCCGGCGTAGAGCAGACCCGAGAACGGCACGTCGCGCCGGACCATCTCCGCCGCAACGGGTTTCACCACGGTCTCGACGATCTCCGCGACCGCGTCGTCGGGCAGCCACGGCAGCGGCGTGTACGCACCCATACCGCCGGTGTTGGGACCGATATCGCCGTCGCCGACCCGCTTGTGGTCCTGTGCGGGCAGCAACGGCACCACCGTCTCACCGTCCACCAGGCAGAACAGCGAAACCTCGGGCCCGTCCAGGAAGGATTCCAGCAGCACCGGATGGCCCTGCTCGAGCAGCTCGGCGGCGTGGTCGCGGGCCGCGGACCGGTCAGGGGTGACCACCACGCCCTTACCCGCGGCCAGGCCGTCGTCCTTGACCACCCAGGTCGGGCCGAAACGATCCAGCGCGGCGTCGAGCTCACCGGGATGGTCCACGATCTCGCTGTGCGCGGTGCGCACACCGGCCGCGGCCATCACATCCTTGGCGAACGCCTTGGATCCCTCGATCCGCGCGGCCGAGGCGGACGGCCCGAAACACGCGATCCCGGCCGCGCGCACCGCGTCGGCGATGCCCAGCACCAGCGGCACCTCGGGACCGATCACCACCAGGTCGGCGTCGTAGTCGGTGGCCAGCGCGACCACGGCCTCCGCACTGCACGGATCGACCGGTCGCACATCGGCCTGCTGCGCGATTCCGGGGTTGCCGGGCGCGGCGCACACCGCGCTCACCCCCGGATCCCGCCGCAGGGCCACTACCAAGGCGTGTTCACGAGCTCCGGAACCGATGACGAGTACGCGCACGCAGCACAGCTTAGGTGACCAAGGCACAATGCTGACCATGGCTTCTGTTTTCAGCGCGATCATCAACGGTCAGCTGCCCGGACGGTTCGTCTGGGAGGACGACGAATTCGTCGCGTTCCTCACGATCAACCCGATCACCCAGGGGCACACGCTGGTGGTCCCGCGCCAGGAGATCGATCAGTGGCAGGACCTCGACCCCGAGGTGTTCGCCCGGATCAACGCGGTGGCGCAGAAGATCGGCAAGGCCGTGCGCGCCGCGTGGGGCGCGCCCCGGGCAGGCATGCTGATCGCCGGACTCGAGGTCCCGCACCTGCATCTGCACGTCTTCCCGGCGTTCGAACTCGGCGATTTCAACATCTCCGGCGCCGATCCCGAGCCCAGCAAGGAATCCCTCGACGAGGCGCAGGGCAAGATCAAGCAGGCCCTGCGCGAGCTGGGTTACGGCGCCAACGTCCCGGACTGAACCTGCTCAGGAAGCCTCGCGCGGCAACCGCACCGTGAACGTCGTGCCCTCGCCGAGGGTGCTGTCCACCGACACGGTGCCCCCGTGCGAGGCGACCAGCGCCTGCACGATGGACAACCCCAGACCGGTGCCGCCGCTGTCGCGGCTGCGTGAGGTGTCGGTGCGGTAGAAGCGTTCGAAGATGCGCTCGGCCTCCTGCGGCGGCAGGCCGGGACCGGTGTCGACGACCTCCATCAGCACCTCGTGCTCGGCGGGGGTCAGCCGCACCGTCACCGAGGTGCCCTGCGGGGTGTGCACGAGCGCGTTGCCGGCCAGATTGCCCAGCACCTGACGCAACCTCGCCTCGTCCCCGGAGACCTCCAGAGTTCCCTCGCCGGAACGGATTTCGAGGTCGATGGGGCGCGGCGGACCGTCCGGGTGCCGCGTCGCGTCGACCGCGCGCAGATTGTGCACGGTGTCGCTGGCCAGGGCCAGCAGATCCACCGGCCGGCGCTCGAGCGGACGCTGCGCGTCCAGCCGCGCCAGCATCAGCAGATCCTCCACCAGCAGACTCATCCGCTTGGACTCACGCTCGATCCGGTCCATCAGCATTTCCGATTCCGGCACGGCCCCTTGGCGATACAGCTCGGCGAAGCCCTGGATCGTGGTCAGCGGTGTGCGCAGTTCGTGACTGGCGTCGGCGACGAATCGGCGCATCTTGGCCTCCGAACGTCGCGCGGCCTCCTCCGATGCCTCGGTGGCGGCGAACGCCTGCTGGATCTGCGAGAGCATGCTGTTCAACGACTGCGACAGCAGATCGACCTCGGTACTGGTGCCGCGCATGGGAACTCGCCGATGCAGATCACCCCCGGCGATCGCGGACGCGGTCTTCTCCACCTCGCGCAACGGTCGCAGACTGCGCCGGATGACCAGTTGCGCGACGGCGGCCAGGATCACCAGTACCGCCAGCCCGACCACGATCTGCAAGCCCACCAGACGATCGACGATGTTCTTGCCCTGATCCAGATGGACCGCGACCACACTGACGCCGTCGGGATGGACGACCTCCAGCGCCCGCCAGCGATCGGACGGTTTGCCGATCGAGCCGACCGTGCGCGGATGACTGTCCAGATCGGTCGGCAGATCCGGCACCGGCGCGGACGGCGCGGAACGCAACTCCACCACACCCTGCGCATTCGTCGTCCGCACATAGAACATCGGCGGCAGGCGGCCGGGCAGGTGCGCGTCCGGGCGCGCCCAGATGTGCGCGGCGTCGAACAGTTGCCGGTCCACCCCGCCGAGCACGACACGTTGCATGACCGAGGTGACGACCACACCGGATATCAGCAGCCCCAGGCCCGCCAGAATCACCAACGCGACGACCAACGTCACCCGCAGCGGCACCGCGGCCAGGCGATGCGTGATTGCCGTGCGAACTCTCCCGACGCCACCAGCCATGTCCGTATTCTCCATATCGGCCGAAGCAGTGTCGTTTATGGCCGAGAACCTCCGGGACGGACGGTTCGGCGGGCACTCATTTCGCGGGGGAATTCCTGCGACTGGGCGAACGCATGACATAGCCGACCCCGCGCAGCGTGTGAATCAACTGATCCGGGCCGGTGTCCACCTTCTTGCGCAGATAGGAGACATAGGTCTCGACCACGCCGACCTCGCCGCCGAAGTCGTAGCGCCAGACGTGATCGAGAATGCGCGGCTTACTCAGGACGGTGCCCGCATTCACCATGAAATAGCGCAGCAGGGTGAACTCGGTCGGGGACAGTGAAACCGGCTCCCCCGACTTCCACACCTCGTGCGTATCGTCGTCCAGTTCGATGTCCTCGAATCGGATTCGCGACGATTTGCGTTCCTCCACCGCATGGCCGGAGCGTCGCAGAATTACTCGCAATCGCGCGACGACCTCTTCCAAGCTGAAAGGTTTGGTGACGTAATCGTCGGCGCCGAGAGTCAGGCCGGTGACCTTGTCCTCCACCTCGTCGCGAGCGGTCAGGAACAGTACCGGCGCCTCGATGCCGTCGGCGCGCAGCCGCCGCAGCAGGCCGAACCCGTCCATTCCCGGCATCATCACATCGACGATGAGCGCGTCGGGGCGGAAGGTCTTGGCCTTGTCCAGGCCCTCTGCCCCATTGACCGCCGAGGTCACCTCGAACCCCTGGTAGCGCAGGCTCACCGACAGCAGTTCGACGATCATGGGCTCATCGTCGACGACCAGAATCCTGGCCTCGGGCGCCCGGTCCGCTGGCACACCATTCATGCAGGACATCGTCCCTCGTGGAGTGCGGAACCGGCTGAACGTTGCCTGGGAGTTTCCTGGGAAGGCTCTACGGCATCGCTCAGAATCCGCCGCGAGCGGCAGCGATGTCGCGGAATGCAGCACCACTTCGATTCCTCCCATCGACTTGCCCCGCAGCCGCCCGGGCCGCTCCTCGCACGCCCCGACCGGCCAGGTATTATCATGCGAATTACTTTGCGCCCGCTGGATATTGACTCTTCCGCAGCGAGACCTGTCGACTAGGAGATCAAGGATGACGGACAACCGGGTCGTGGATCCCACCAAACCCAGCAGCGCTCGCATCTACGACTTCTTCCTCGGCGGCAAGGACAATTACGAGGTCGACCGTCAGGCCGCGGCCGAGATCCTCGAGGTGTGGCCGACCGTCGCCTCCGGCGTCCACCACAACCGCGACTTCATGACCCGCGCGGTGCGGACGCTGAGCGATCTCGGGATCCGGCAATTCCTCGACATCGGCACCGGCATTCCGACCGAACCGAATCTGCACCAGACCGCGCAGGAACTGAATCCCGCCGCCCGCGTGGTGTACGTGGACAACGATCCGCTGGTCCTGGCCTACGCGCACGCGCTGATGGCCAGTACCGCCGAGGGCAAGGTCGCCTACATCGACGCCGACGTCACCGATCCGCACGCCATCCTGTCCGCGCCGTCCTTCGCCGAAACCCTGAATCTCGACGAACCGGTCGCCGTCAGCCTGATCGCCGTGCTGCACTTCATCCGCGACGAACAGGATCCGCGCGGCATCGTCGACACCCTGATGAACGCGATGGCCCCCGGCTCCTACCTGGTGATCTCGCATATCACCGCCGATTTCGACCCGGAGACGATGCGCCGCGCCCTGGCCACTTATCGCGCCAGCGGCGTGCACGCCCAGAACCGCAATCGCGACGAGGTCACCCGCCTCTTCGATGGCTACGAACTCCTGGACCCCGGCGTGGTGGGCGTACACCGCTGGCGGCCCCGATCCGAACTGCCCGAGTGGCGAGACGCCGAGGCGGGTTGCTGGGCGGGCGTCGCTCGCAAGAGCTGAGACTTCTCGCGGGGCTACCGCCGGTAGTCGTCGACCTCGGTCCCGAGGACATTCAGCAATGCCAGCGCCTCCGCGCCGCGCGATCCCGGTGGTGCGCTGTAGAGCACGAGGTTCTGGTCCCGGTCGACGAGTGCGAGAGAGTCACAGTCGACGGTGATCTCCCCGAGGGCCGGATGATCGAAGGTCTTGCTGAGCATCGGTGCGGCCTGCACGTCGTGACGCTCCCACAGCCGGTCGAATTCCGAACTGCCGGAACGTAGTTCGTCGACCAGTTCGATCACCGCCGGATCGGACGGATAGCGCGCGAGGGTGGAGCGCAGCGCCATCACCACATGGTGCCGGAATTCGGCCGCGTCGGAGATGCCGTACAGCGGGGTCTCGCCGACCGTGGACCCGAGGAAGGCGCGACGCGCGAGGTTGCGATCACGCTCGTCGAGCCGGCCGAAATCCTCCATGAGCGCGACCGCGAGGTCGTTCCACGCGAGCACCTCGAAGGCGGCAGATATCACGAAAGCCGCTGTCTGCGGCAATCTTTCGAGCAGCGCGAGGATGCTCGGCCGAACGTCGCGACGATGCAGTCCGGTCCGGTTCGGCGCACTGCCCGCCAGCACGTGCAGATGATCGGATTCGGCGTCGGTGAGCCGCAGCGCGCCCGCGATCCCGGCGAGCACCTCACTCGACGGCCGCGGTGCGCGTCCCTGTTCGAGCCGCACGTAGTACTCGGTGGAGATGTGCGCCAGCACCGCGACCTCCTCCCGCCGCAACCCCGGCGTTCGTCGCCGCGACCCCGACGGCAGACCGACATCCTGCGGCCGCAGCCGCTCGCGGCGACTGCGCAGGAATGCCCCGAGTTCATGTCTGTCCATACCCCGAGTGTGCCCGCCATGCGGCGACGGATCCTGGTACCACCTGTACCTGAATCCGGTTCCCGAACCGACCCGACACTGTGGCCATGACCAACGACATCGCAACCCTCGGCCTGCTGACCGGCAAGGTCGTCTTCATCACCGGTGCAAGCCGCGGCATCGGGGCGGCCGCGGCCCGCCTGTTCGCCAGGGAGGGCGCGGCCGTCGTCCTCGCCGCCCGCAGCGCCGACGCCCTCGAAAACCTCGTCACCGAGATCCGCGTCGACGGCGGCGTCGCGGACGCGGTGACCGTGGACCTCGCCGACCGCGCCACCATCCACGCCGCACTCGACCGGGTCGAGCAACTGCACGGCCGCCTCGACGGCGCATTCAACAACGCCGCGACCATCCAACAGCCCGGCCCCCTCGACACCACCAGCGACGCCGATATCGACGAACAGTTCGCCGTGAACTTCCGCGCCCACTGGACCGCCATGAAAGCCGAGGCAGCCCTCATGCGCCGTACCGGCGGCGGCGCGATCGTCAACACCTCCAGCATCGGCAGCCGTCGCGCGAACCCGGCCCTGCCCGCCTACGGCGCCATGAAACGCGCCCTCAACAGCATCACCGAAACCGCCGCCGTCACCTGGGCCCCCGACAACATCCGAGTCAACGCCCTCACCCCCGGCGGCACCGCCACCGAAATGATCGACGCCTGGGAAACCGCAACCCCCGGCATCATCGACCAGATATCCGCATCAATCCCCCTGGGCCGCATGGCAACTCCCCACGAAGTAGCCGAACCGGCCGCCTGGCTCCTGAGCGACCGAGCCGCCATGATCACCGGCGCAATCATCCCCGTGGACGGCGGCGCGGGAGCCTGAACCCACATCGCGCCCTCACGAGTTCATTTACCAGATGAGGAAAGGGAAAGAGCCCCGGTAAGGATTCAGCTGACGACCTTTCGCTTACAGCGCGAAAGCATGCGGTGCGGCGCGGCTCCTCTGAGTCCGGAAAGTCGCTTCCACCTGGCCAGATAGTTCGGCCGGTCCGCCGGACTCAGCCCTGGTTCGCCGGAGTGGTGACCATCCGTGACCAAGGTTGGCCCGTCGGGCAGTCGCCCTCGGAGTCGTCAATGCCATGATCCAGACCTTGTCCCGATCGTCCTTCGACACTTCGTTCAGAGCGATTGCCGAGTTGATCGACAAGCACCGCGGGCGATCACACCGTCACCGGCGTGGGCGGTATGGCGCCGGTAGCCGAGTTCGATTGCCGGGCAACCGATTCTGTCATGAGATCGATGGCCCCGAGCGCGGTGTTGTCGGGCTCGGAGATGCCGTAGCGGAGGATCCTGGGCGCGGCCGGGCTGTGGATGCTGCGCCGCGCACCGCGCACGGATGTCGTCCGGGCGGGGCTGCTGATGTGGCTGGGCCGGCTGGTCGTGACCGGAGCGGTCTTCAGCTTCGCCGACGGGATCGTGCATCCGTACTACACCGTCGCGCTGGCACCCGCCATCGCCGGTACTGCCGGTATCGGAGGATCGCTGATGTGGCAGCGCCGCACCGATATTCGATGCACCGTGCTGCTGGCGGGCACGACGGCGCTGGCGGTCGTGCTGCTGCACCGCACACCGGACTGGAATGCCTGGCTGATACCGGTGGTGATCGTGACGGGCAGCGCCGCCGTGACGGCGGTACTGTTCGCCGGGCGACGGTCCGACCCGGCGGCGAGGCCCGCCGCGCTGCTGGCTGTGGTCGTGAGCCTGATCGGCCCGGCCGCCTGTTCACTCGCCACCGTGGCCGTCCCCCACGGCGGCGCGCTTCCCGGTGTCGGCCCGAGCACCGGCCTTCATTTCCCCACCGGCCTCGGACGGCCCGGCCGAGCCGACGGTCGGGCTGGCAATTCCGCTGCGGCACAAGGCGTCACGCCGGAATCAAGATCAGCTGCGTCACACAGGGTGCCGCGCACGATAACGGCCCGGTGCCCAGCGGCCGGATGGCCAGCCTGAACACCTTCGGCCGGCTGATCGAGGGCATGTTCTCCGGAGCGGTGCAACCAGGCCCGGAACTGACGACGGCCCTGGACACCGATGCCGACCACTACACCTGGGTGGCCGCCATCGTCGGTTCCAACAGCGCCGCCTCCTACCAGCTGGCCACCCGCCACCCGGTCCTCGCGGTCGGCGGTTACAACGGCACCGATCCGGCGCCGACCCTGGCGTGGTTCGAAACAGCGGTGGCACAGCACAGGATCCATTACTTCCTCGACGAGGGGATGCTGCGCGCCATGAACGCTGTGGGCAGTGCAGGCAACGATCAGGTGACCGCGATCGACACCTGGGTGCGAGGGAATTTCACCGCCAGGACCATCGACGGCGTCACCGCCTACGACCTGACCGAAGTCCGCTGATTTCTGGTGGAGCCTCCTGTCAGGATTGAACTGACGACCTTTCGCTTACAAGGCGAAAGCAGGCGGTCCGGCGCGGTCCCCTTGAGCCCGGAAAGGCTCTTCTACCTGGCCAGATAGTTCGGCCGGGTCCGCCGGACTCCGCTCTGGTTCGCCGGAGTTGTGACCATCCGTGACCAAAGTTCGGCCCGTCGGGCAGTCGCCCTCGGAGTACGTCATTCACGACACGCCGAGGGCGACACGCCGATCTTCTCTAAGTCAATCTGACTAGATAGCAATCTGGTGGCAAATCTTCGATGCCGCAGATGAGGCGGCTCAACACCGGGTCCTGGCTCAGCACAGCTGGCCAGCCAATCTGACGAACCGGACCGGCTTTCGGGCGGATAGCTCGAACCTGGTGTATCCCTGATCGCCAACTCCGCTGGCCGCGTCTACGGTTCTGCGCTCGCCAGATTCGCTGAGCCCGGACTGTGGGCCGACGATGTCGACCTCACCGTCGCCGGCAACTCCATCCCCCAATCGTCGCCGACCCGGGTCCACCCATGGCTGTATACGAGCCCCGGTCTGCACAGAGACTGCCGCCTCCAGTGCGACGACGAGTACCTCTCGACCGCGCGGAGATCCGCCGCGGTACCGCTCGGTTCTCCTACCTCCACTTCAATCGCGTAGACGGAGACGAATCCATGATCCAGGTCTTGCCCCGATCGTCCTTCGACACTTCGTTCAGGACGATTACCGAGTTGATCGACAAGCACCCAGCCGTAACCGGGCTGGTCTTAGCCATCATCTTCGTCACGGTCGGCGCAACTGCCATCGCGATCCGTCGATTCCTCCGTGTTCTCGGACGCCGGAAGTGGACCGGCGAGCAGATCATCACGGTGATAGCCGCGGCCATCGCCACCGGCGTAAGCGCCCAAGGCATGTGGGTATTCATGGGAGATGCCCTCCACCTGGCCTACTTACCGCGAGCAGCGTTCTTCGCATTCCTCGAGCTCATGGTGATCCAGTCGGCCCTGCGCGCCCGCGCCGCACAGCGAGACGGCGGCTCCCCCGGCGTGGACGGCATAGCAATGTGGGCACTGACCTGCCTGAGCGCCGCACTTTCCGCAACCGAAGCCGACAACCTCGGGATGCTGCTGCTCCGTCTCAGCGCACCGATCGTCGCAGCCTGGGGCTGGGAACGCAGCATGGCCCTAGAACGCCGACAGCGCACCGGCACCCGCTCCAGCATCAACTGGCGAATCACACCCGAGCGCATCCTCATCCGGCTCGGCCTGGCCGACCCCAACCCAGACCGCAACGCCCCCGATGCCGCCACGCAGCACAGCCTCGTCGCCGTCGCGCTCGCAGTCGACGACGCGCGAGCAGTCAGGGATTCCGCACGCTCCAGCGTCCGGCAAATCCGTCGATCACAAGAGCGGTTGCGCGAGACGATGCGTCGCGCCGCCACCAGCGGCGACCTGGTTCCGACCGAAGGCCGCAACAACCGCGAAATTCTCGTCGACCACATCGCCGTGCTGCGCAGCGCATCCGCACTGCTGGACCTCGATGCACCCAACCCGTTCGACTCCGTGCGCACCGCTGCGCAGCCCGACAAACCGCGACAACTCACCAGCATCGAGCAAACCAAGACCTGCACCGACAACATTCGCAGACCCGAATCCGAACGCACCGACGCCGCCAACGTGCGAAGCGTTGCGCACCAGAACATTCCGTTGAACCAACAGACTGCAGTGCTCCCAGTCGGCGACGTCTGGAGTAATGTCGCCGAGAAGATCTGCACCGACCATCCGGCACGACGCCGCCACCGCACCGCCGTAGAAGCAATCCTTCGACTCCACCACACCGAAGACCGGACATACCCCGAGATCGCCCGCCAAGTCGGCGTCAGCAAGCACGCCGTCGGCCGAGTAATCCGCCAAGCCCGCCCGTACCACCCCGCTCGAACATCCACGATGCTTCCGGAAGGCAGCCGTGACGCAGCGTGACCGCGAAAAGCGCCTCGACGTGGCCGCGAAGCTACTCGCCCAGGCAACCAGTGTGGCCGGAACGGCGGAAGCGGACGCCTTCACCAGCCGCGCGTTCGCACTGATCGCCCGACTGGGCATCGATCAAAACCCCGATCGTGCATCCGAAGGCCCCACCGCCGACGCCGTACTACGCCACGACTTCGCCCTCAGCGGAGACTTCCTCCACCAACGAATAAAACTGCTGGCCCGCACCGCAACCGCCCTACACTGCGCCCACGCCTACTGGCTCCACGCCGACACGGTCGCAACCGTCGCGGTCTACGGCGCGCAGCGAAACCTCGACCGCATCCAAATCCTGTACGCCCCCCTGCTGTCACGAATGC
This sequence comes from Nocardia jiangxiensis NBRC 101359, assembly GCF_000308615.1. Classification (GTDB taxonomy): domain Bacteria; phylum Actinomycetota; class Actinomycetes; order Mycobacteriales; family Mycobacteriaceae; genus Nocardia; species Nocardia jiangxiensis. The sequence goes on along the minus strand of NZ_BAGB01000010.1, from coordinate 5,154 downwards.
TCCGCCAAGCAGTGAACTCCCCCTGGACACCGTCCACCGGCCTGTCACTACGAGACCACCAGATCAGCTGGATGCAGGGATTCACCGTAAGCATCCGTGCGCGCCTACGCGAAGCAGAGGCCACCGCAGCAGCCGAGGCCGACCACGGCACCAACACCCCCGCCAACCAGCACACCCTCGATGCGCAGCGAGCAGCAGCCGAAAAACAGCGTCAACTCCCTGCAGTCCGTCCCAGCACCTACCGTCCAACGCTCGGACTCGACTCAGTGGTCGAAGGTCTGCACGCCGGCAACGACAAACCGAATAACCCCTGACCGACCAGTGCTGCGGCATCAACGAACCGGAAGACCAAACGTTCGCAATCGAGGGCAACGGAGGCACCGAGCCTCACGGCCCGGCACCACATCGTCCCGAAAGGTGTGTGTCTGTCCCGGGCCGCTGTTGAGATTCTCGGCGGGCCTTACGGCCCGGCGCCACTCGCGACCCCGGCCATCGATGCGGCGAAGTTCATGCCGTTTAGATTCTCGCCGGGCCTTGCGGTCCGGCGCCACCAGCGCCCACGAGCCCGTCCGCGTGCCCAGGTTGAGGTTGAGATTCTCGCCAGGCCTTGCGGTCCGGCGCCACCTGCGCACGTTCAACGAGCGTCTTGTCGATCGTGACGTTGAGATTCTCGCCGGGCCTTGCGGTCCGACGCCACTCCCCATCCCGGGCCGTTGCCGCGGACCGAACACCGTGTTGAGACTCTCGCCGGGCCTTGCGGTCCGGCGCCACCAGGTCGAGCCACGCCGTGGCAGCCTGTTCCGATTCGTTGAGATTCTCGCCGGGCCTTGCGGTCCGGCGCCACCCGACCTCGCCGCGTGGTGCCGCGTCTGCGATGCCGTTGAGATTCTCGCCGGGCCTTGCGGTCCGGCGCCACGTTTCGCCGGCGCGGGCTCGGTGATCGTTCCGACGTTGAGATTCTCGCCGGGCCTTGCGGTCCGGCGCCACTGGTCGGCACCGTTGGTCCCGCCGAGTTCGGTGAGGTTGAGATTCTCGCCGGGCCTTGCGGTCCGGCGCCACTCGAGCACCGAACCGCCATCAGCGACCTCGGCGGAGGTGTTGAGATTCTCGCCGGGCCTTGCGGTCCGGCGCCACGCGACCAGAGGATCCCGTCGTCGAGGTCATCGAAGTTGAGATTCTCGCCGGGCCTTGCGGTCCGGCGCCACGCGTAGCGCTCTGAGCGGAGCGGCTCGTAGTCGTTGTTGAGATTCTCGCCGGGCCTTGCGGTCCGGCGCCACTCCGACAGCGGCGGGCCCGCCGCGATTCTGGCCTTCGTTGAGATTCTCGCCGGGCCTTGCGGTCCGGGGCCACGAAGCGATCGAGAAGCTGACCGCGTACTACGAGTTGAGATTCTCGCCGGGCCTTGCGGTCCGGCGCCACCCTGGATGACCTGCAGTTTCGGCCGTCCAACGAACGATCAACCACAAATATACGTCTGCCACTACCGAATCCACGCAGGTCGCCACTTCGGAACGTCCCTGGGAATGTGGTCGCACTAGGGGTTCCGAAGCAGCGAATCCGATGTTCAAAACCCTCCATACCGAGCGAACAGCGCGCGAACCATAGCCCCCTGCGCTGCGACCCTGCCCGCTCGTGCCACATTCGCAGGCCGATACTTCCTGAGCTGCGGCGTTATCGGCAGTGGCAGCCAATTTTAGTCACTTGATTCGGCCCTGGCGTGGCCAGCAATATAGAGCCGCTACATAGCCCCCTCGGTCATACGACCAGTGTGACCTGTGCAAGCGGCGGCAATTCCTGGGGCCGGTCATCAGTGATCCAGGCGTATTCGATTCCGGCGAGGTAGCCGTCGGTGACCCACACCGTGATCTCGCCCGTGCAGTTGCCCTGAAGGTCGTGAACCTGAGCGTCGACCGGGACCTCGCCGTCGGCGATGTCCGCCCGCACGGAGCCGTGAGAGACCACGAGGTCGACGCTGGGAGACCCTTGTCCCCAGGTCGCGACAACCTCAGCGTGGGGCACCTGCTCGCGAAGCTGCTGTGCCCCAGGAAAATCCGCCGAGAGCAGGCTGTTCAAGATCTCGGTCTCTCGACCAGTCAACGGTCGGCGGGTTACCGGTACTACACCCAACGTCGTTCACCTTCCGGTTCAGGAAATGAAGGCTGTGCTGATCCCCCGGGCAGTGCCGCCGTTGAGATTCTCGCCGGGCTTTGCGGCCCGGCGACGCCCGCCAATAACGTTCACATCGCAGTAGGTATCGGCGGCCGGATGGCAGCCTTGGTGGATCAGCCGGTAGATCTCTTCACCGAACCACCACTGACCACACGAAGGTGCCTTCCGAGTCGTCCGCGGCGCGCTGTCATCGCAGGAAGTGAGTCACGACGATCGCGATTCCTGCAACAATCGCCGCCACACCGGCCGCACCGTAGACGCTGGGGAGCAGGCGGGCGGAGAAGGGAAGAGGTTCGTCGAACCGGGTGCGGTTGATTTTTTTCGGGTCGTACTTCAGTCGGATGGCTTGTCCGACGAAGTACGGGCCGTCTGCCTCGGGTACGCCGAAATACTGGACGACCTCACGGCCATCCAGCGTATGAAACACGACTTTCAGATCGACGGCTGAGAAGACGTCCAGGTCTGCGTCTCGGTCGATCCGTAGTACCTCGCCGACAACAGCCACGCCGTGTCGGTCCAATCGCGATACCACGGTCCAGTAGGGAATGGCTAACCACAGAAAGAAGACGCCGACTGCAATCAGTGCGAACCCGTACATGGTCCTCCGTCAATGAGTGAGTGAGCGGGGTACCTGAGAGGTCGGTCTGCTGGCGGGTGTTGGGCTGTGTGAGCCATCATCTCGGTCGGTCTTCTTTGGACTGTGTATTCGAAACCCCTGGGATGGAACATATTACAGCGATCGGCGTCGTCGTCGCGCAGTTCGCGTCGTGGCCGATGGTTCAGTACTGGCCGCGCTGGACGCTCCTGCCGGGGGCCAGGGCGTGAGCTGTTCGGCGGGCTGGTCTCGACGAACAGCGGTAGCAGTGGTGCGAATCGGCCCGGAGCTCCGGGCCGGGGAGCCTGGAATCTGCAGGTCGCACGGGCTCGCCCCCGGCGGCACACCTCAGACACGCCGGTACTTCACACTTCCTGACAGCCATAGGATTCCGGGGCCGAATCCCCCCGTTCTGGAGGGTCACAACCCACAGATTCCCTCTACGCACATTGTCCGATACGGCACCCGACACTCGATGCTGGTCCGATCGCGTTGTGCTGCTGGCCTTTCCGAGTTCGAGCAGGTGTTTGTAGAGCGTCGACCGTGAGACGCCGAGCAGCCGCACGATCGAGGAGACCGACTCGTCGGGGCGAGTGAGCATGGCGCGGGCCTGACGGATCTGCTCGGCGTTCATCGCCGGTGGCCGGCCGAGGCGCTGCCGGCTGCGAGCGCGGCCCAAGCACCAGCGCGCCGATGATCGACCACAACAGTCCGTTCGTCGCTACACGACGCCCAGTCGTGCGTGCGGACCGAATCTTCCTCCGTGCTGCGTGTGCGATCCGAGTACCGAGCCGTCTACCTGCCACCGCACGATTCTCGCGAAAAAAACACCAGCGCATCGGTGTTCACGAACGAGACCAGATTCCGAGACCAACGACGTGCAGGTCGCTGGTCTCCGGTTCGGCACCCGTCGCCCTGTCTCAAGTCCAAGGTTTCAAGACAGGAGGTCCAGCCGGAACAGCAACTGGCACACCGTAGCGTCGCACCACCGCACCGCACCGACGTGACGATCGTCGTGGTACCTGCGGAGCGCGTCGACCACGGCCTCCAGGTCTTCTCGTAGCCTGTTCCGCTCAGACAGGACCTGGTGCCACTGCTGGTCGATCTCCCAACTCACTGCGACCTCCCGCAAGCTCATGCCCACCATCTGAGATGAGGGCAACGCTCTCGACCGCACCGACTTCCGGAGCGGTTGGTGCCGCTGACACCACATACCAATGTTGACCTGTGGTTTTGGGTGCCATTCGAAAAAAGACGTCACGGTGGCGTGGGCGCATTACCGGTAGTCGAAGCCAGTCGAAGAGTGGTTAATAGCAGTCGAAAAGCGGTGTAAGTAGTCTTACCTGGCCGATGAGTAGGAGACCGTTCATGCCGCAGCGCTTGCCCAGACCGACTGATATGCCCGAGGGCTCCGTGCCGTTCATCGACATGCTGTGGCGGTTCTACATCGCCGCAGATGCTCCTCCGGTGCGGGAAATCGCCCGAGTCATCAAGCGTCTGCCCGAGGATCAGCAGAAGGGAACCGCCAACCCCGAGACGGTCCGGCGCACTCTGATCGCAAAAAGCCTGCCCGGGCAGTGGGAGACCGTGGAGGTGATCTTCTTGGCGCTGTGCCAGATCGCCAACGTAGATCCAGATGACGTCGAACCCGACGACGAGCGCGATCGGTGGGACCCGCCAACACAGTCCCATCGCGACGAGCTTCATTGGCGCTACCGCAAGGCCCGCCACGGGGAGGTCACCTCGCTGCCGCGGACACGTGCCGACCGGGCCCGGCAGGAGGCCGAAGCTGAAGCGGAGGAACAAGCTCGGCGTCGAGGACGTCTGGGCTTCGGTGGCCACGACCCCTGGGGCTCAAGCTCCTCCGGAGGCAGCAGCAACGATGACGAACCGCCGTTCTAACTGGTAGTCGCTGATTCCGTTCACTTCTCGGTGGTCAGAAATCGTTGAGATCCCCGCCAGGCCTTGCGGTCCGGCGCCACGTGCTTCCTCTCTGATCACGTAGACAGGATCCTCACGTGTTGAGATTCTCGCCGGGCCTTGCGGTCCGGCGCCACCGTGCTGCCCGTTGTCCACACACACCCCGTCGCGGTCGTTGAGATCCTCGCCGGGCCTTACGGTCCGGCGCCACCTAGTCAGATATCCACGGTCAACCGGATCACTCGCCTGTTGAGATCCTCGCCGGGCCTTACGGTCCGGCGCCACCCTGGATGACCTGCAGTTTCAGCCATCCGCTGATCGAGCAGCCTCAAATATACGTCTGCCGCAACTGAATCCGCGCTGGTCGCCACTTCGGAACCTCCCTGGGAATATAGGCGCACTGGGGGTTCCGAAGCAGCCGATCCGATGTTCAGTGCCCTCCTTGCCGAGCGAACAACCTCCAAACAACA
>NZ_BAGB01000011.1 GCF_000308615.1 Nocardia jiangxiensis NBRC 101359 | reverse complement strand
GCGGCAACCCGCCGGGACCGCCCTCGCGCGGCGGCACACCGCCCGCACCGGGCTCACGCGGTGGCGCGCCGTTACCGCCGCGCTGACGCTGCGGCAGACCGCCGGTGCGGGGCTGACCCGCGGCGCCGGGCTGACGCTTGAGCATATTCGCGGCCAGGTTGGCCTGCGGCTGAGCAAGTCCGCCACCGGTATTCGGCCGCTGCGGCAGATTCGCGCCGGGCTGCGCGCCCGGCATCTGCGGGCCGTTGGCGCCGGGCTCACGCTGTGGCAGACCGGGTCCGCTGTCGGTGGTGGCCCGCCGCAGCGTGGGACCATCCGCCCCCGGCTGACGCTGCGGCAGACCGCCCGGAGTCGCACTGCCCGGCTGACGCTGCGGCAGTCCACTCGGAGCCGCACCAGCCGGCTGACGCTGCGGCAGACCACCCCTCGGGCTGGCCGTCGCGGGCGGGGTGGAGCCGATGACACCCTGGGCCGACACGCCGTCCTCGGCATCCTCGTCGGTCGCAATCGCCCCGCTCACACCGGGATCCACGGTCACCATCATGTTGCCGCTCGGCGTGCGGGTGACCGCACGCGTCTGCATGGTGGCCGCCGGAGTGGTCGACTGCGGCTGCACCGGAATCGGTTGCGACGGCGTGGGCACCTGCGGGGTGGCCTGCGTCGGCACCGCGATCGTGCCGCCGACCGGCGCGACGATGATCGGCTTGGGCAGATGCACCGTGACCGTGACGCCCGGATCCCGCGCGGTGTCGAAGGTGGGCCGCAGCCGCACCGTCAGACCGTGCCGCTCGGCGAGCCGGCCGACCACGAACAGACCCATGTGCCGCGCGGTGTCCGGACCGACCTCGGCGGCGGTCTCCAGACGACGGTTGATGTCGGCCATCTCGGCCGGGGGCATACCGATACCGCGGTCGGCGACCTCGACCAGCAGACCCTGATCGTGTGCCTGCGCGAAGGTGAACTTGACGTCGGTCTCCGGCGGCGAGGCACGCAGCGCGTTGTCCAGCAGCTCGGCGAACAGGTGCGCCAGGTCGGAGGCGGCGGGTTCGGTGATGGCGCCGCGCGGGGTGGCGCCCAGCTTCACCCGCTCGTAGTCCTCGACCTCGGAGATGGCCGCACGCAGCACGTCGGCGATCTCGACCGGCGCGGACTTACCGCGCCGCTGCCGGGTACCGGCCAGAATCAGCAGGTTGTCACCGTTGCGTCGCATACGGGCGGCGAGGTGGTCCAGCCGGAAGAGGTTCTCCAGCAGACGCGGGTCCTTCTCGTCGTACTCCATCGCCTCGATGAGCGAGAGCTGATGGTCGACAAGGGATTTCGAGCGTCGAGCCAGGGTCTCGAACATATCGTTGACCTGGGTACGCATCGAGGCCTGATCCGCCGCCAGACGCAGCGCCTGGCCATGGATGTCGTCGACGGCGCGGGCGAGCTGACCGACTTCCTCGTCGGTGTGCACCGGCATCGGTTCCAGTGGCACGTCCTCGGGAGATGCGCCGTCACGCAATCGGGAGACCTCGTGACCGAGGTCGTGCTCGGCGACGCGCAGCGCGGCCAGACGCAACTTACGCAGCGGCACGATCATCGACCGCGCGATGACGACCGCGAGCAGCAGCGCCGCCATGATCGTCGCGATGACGATGATCGCGTACCGGATCGCACCGGTGCGGGCGTCGTCGGCCAGCTGGTTCACTCGCGCGGTGATCTGACTGGTCGAGCTGTCGACGATCTTCTGGTAGTACGACAGGCTGTCCTGCAGCGACTGCTTGAGGTCCGCCACGGGAATCTGACCGACCGCGGCCTGCGGGCTGCCGGCCAGTTCGATTCGCTTGTTGACCAACTGGTTCAGCGCGGTGATCGTCGGATCGTTGTCCGGGAAGCGGTGAGCCAGGGTGGAGAGCATCTGCCGCTCGGTGTTGGCGGCGATCTGGAAGTCACGCAGCGCGCCCTTGGAATCGCCGCGCAGCGCCTCGGAGATCGCGGCGACCTCCGAAACCTCCACCGCACGCGTGTTCAGGGTGTCGACCAGGCGCAGCTTGGCCTGCTCCACCTGCGGGTCGGAGACCGTCGCGGTGATCTGCTCGGTCGTCCGGACGCTGTTCTGCCGAATGCTCTCTTCGTGATTGACCGCGTCGGTCACCGTGGGCGACGGGGTGTGGCCGTTGGCCCGCACCTCCTTGGCGCCCGCGATCATCTGATCGAGCGCGGCCTGCCCGCCCGGCACGCCGTCCAGGCGCGCCGAATTCTTCTGGGCGGAGGTGATGGCGTTGTCGAGCGCGGTCAGATCGGCGTCCTGCACCAGCGATTGGCCCGGAGCGATCTGCGCCATCTGTTCACTGGCCACCGTGGCCTCCGCGCCACTGAGCCCGGTCACCGCGGGAATCGCCCCGACATGTGTCACCGCGGCATCCAGCCGACTCGAGTCGCTGAACTGCGCCGCGATCCTGGACGCGCCGAGCACCACCGCAACGAGAAGGGGGACGGCCAGAACCGCCGTAACCTTCCAACGCAGGTCCCAGTTGCTAAGCGCCCAACGCTTGTTGCCGGACCTAGCGGCGTCGCGCATCTTCACTCACTTTCCAAACTGGCCCCAGCCATGCGCCATCAGCGAGCCTCCACGATCGCATGGCTGGACTCGTTTGGCACAGCGGGCCGAGATCTGCGGCAGGCCGTGAAATTGCGTCCTTGACGGCCGAAATATGTGACATGCGATTCTAACGGATCAATAACTTCTTGTGTGACCTGTTGGCAACCTCTGCACAATGACCAGCCTGTTCTGAACAAAATCAAAGGTCGCGGCGCCCGCCCGGACGCCGCGTGAAGTCTGCCACAATCAGGCTGATCTATCGAGGCGGGCATCGAGGCGAGGCAGGGAGTCACACGGTTGAACGCACAGCAGGAGTACCGGCCTACCTACCAGACGAGCCTGGTCGACCCGTCGGACTTCTGGGGCGCGGCCGCGGCGGCTGTCAGCTGGGATGTTCCCCCCACGCAGATCCTCGACAGCACCGCCCGCCCGACGGCCCGCTGGTTCTCCGACGCCCGCCTGAACACCTCCTACAACGCACTGGATCGTCATGTGCGCGATATCACACCGATAGAGCCCTCGACAGCAGGCGAGCCGGGTCGTGATCTCTTCGAGACCGGATCGAACTCGGATCGACTCCGGAACGCCGATCAGACCGGCGGCCGCGCCGATCAGCCCGCCCTTATATACGACTCCGCCATGACCGGCGCCACAGTTGTGTACACCTATGCCGAGCTGCTGGCGGAAGTGGCGCAGTTCGCCGGGGCGATGCTGCGACTGGGTGTGCGCACCGGCGATCGGGTTGTCATCTATATGCCGATGATTCCGGAGGCCGTCATCGCGATGCTGGCCTGCGCGCGGATCGGAGCGGTGCATTCGGTGGTGTTCGGCGGATTCGCCGCGCACGAACTGGCCGCCCGCATCGACGACGCCGAACCGGTGCTGATCGTCACCGCCTCGGGCGGCCTGGAACCGGGCAAGCGCCTCGAGTACCCGCCGATCGTGCTGCAGGCGCTGGATCTGGTCCACACCGTCGCGCCCAGGCACGTGGTGGTCAAACAGCGCCCGAACTTCCCCGCCCTCCGGTTCGCGGCGCCGCAGCCGGCCACCGAACACCTACCGGGCTCCTCGGAAAGCGTTGCCGCACAATGGCTGGACTGGGAGGACATGGTCGCCGACGCCGAACCGGCGGACCCGGTTCCGGTCGCGGCCACCGATCCGCTCTACATCCTCTACACCTCCGGCACCACCGGGAAACCCAAAGGCGTCGTGCGCGACAACGGCGGCCACGCGGTTGCGTTGATCTGGTCGATGCGCTACATCTACGACATGGCCCCCGGCCAGGTCATGCTCACCACCTCCGATATCGGCTGGGTGGTCGGGCACTCCTACATCGTCTACGCGCCACTGCTGATCGGCGCGACGACCGTGCTCTACGAGGGCAAACCCGTCGGCACCCCGGATCCGGGGGCGTACTGGCGGATGGTCGAACAGCACGGGGTGCACGTGATGTTCACCGCGCCGACCGCACTGCGCGCGATCCGCCGCGCCGATCCGGACGCCGCCGCGGCCCATCGGCACGACATGTCCGGCCTGCGCGCGCTGTTCTGCGCCGGTGAGCGGCTGGATCCGACCACCCTGGAGTGGACCCGCGACGTGGTGCTGGCCGATCACCCGGACTGCCCCGTGGTGGACCACTGGTGGCAGACCGAAACCGGCTGGCCGATCTGCGCGGATCCGCTGGGGCTGCAAGAACTTCCGATCAAGACCGGCTCGGCCTCGCTGCCGGTGCCCGGCTACCGCCTGCGAGTACTGGACTACGAGGGCGATGCGGTCGCCGCGGGCACCGAGGGCAATATCGTGATCGGCCTGCCGCTGCCCCCGGGCACCCTCACCGGCCTGTGGGGTGACGACGACAGATTCGTGCGGTCGTACCTGGCGGCCTTCCCCGGCCACTATCTGACCGGCGACTCCGGCTACTTCGACGAGGACGGCTACCTCTACGTCCTGGGCCGCAGCGACGACGTGATCAACATGGCCGGGCATCGTCTCTCGGCCGGAGGTATCGAGGCCGCGGTCGCCGGACATCCCGCCGTCGCCGAATGCGCCGTGATCGGCATCCCCGACGAGCTCAAGGGCCAGCGACCGATCGCGTACGTGGTGCTCAAATCCGACGGGACGGGGCAGACCGTCCAGATCGATCCCGATCAGCTGCGCGAGGAACTGATCGCCCGCGTGCGCGACCAGATCGGCGCGATCGCGACGCTGTACGACGTCATCGTGGTGCAGGCGCTGCCCAAGACCCGCTCCGGCAAGATCCTGCGCAAGACCATGCGGCAGATCGTGGCCGGCGAGGAATGGGAGATGCCCGCCACCATCGAGGATCCCGCCGTACTGGTCGCGCTGGAGGATCAGATCATCGCGAGCGGTCATCCCGAAGGTCCGGCCACGTCGAGCGACGACGCCCCGGTGCGGTCCTCATAGTCTTCTCAGGATCGGTTCACATCCGTCCCAGAGCGGGGTCCTAGGGTTTCGGGCGTTCCCCGAGTCGAAGGACTTCACATGATCACGTTGCGTAATCGCCGCCGTACCGGCACCGTCCTCGCGATCGGTGGCCTGGCCACCGCCGCCGCCCTGCTCTCCCCCGGTCTCGCCGCGGCCGCACCGATGGATATGGTTACGCCCCTTCTGAATTCGACCTGCAGCTTCGATCAGGTCGACCGCGCGCTGCACGCCAAGAACCCGCAGCTGGCCTCGATCCTGGACTCGAATCCCAGTCAGAAGGCACAGCTGAAGGCGAAGTTCGACGAGCCGATCCAGCAGCGCCGCGCCGAGGCGCAGCAGTATCTGGCCCAGCATCCCGAGGCGCAGCAGCAGATCCAGAACGATCCGCGGTCCTCGAGCCTGCAGCGGACCATCCAGGCCGTCGCGGACAGTTGCCACAATTACTGACGGTCTGTTTTTCCGGGCCCGGCGCGTCCATCTGTGCAGAATGTACTGGTGACGAGCCATGACAATCCGACGGTTCTGCTGGTCGACGACGACGAGGACCTGCTGGCCTCGGTCGAGCGCGGCCTGCGGCTGTCCGGGTTCCGGGTGATCATCGCCCGCGACGGCGCTCAGGCGCTGCGCAGTGTGACCGAGCAGGCCCCCGATGCGCTCGTCCTGGACATGAACATGCCGGTCCTGGACGGCGCGGGGGTGGTCACGGCGCTGCGGGCGATGGGTAACGAGGTGCCCATCTGTGTTCTGTCCGCGCGCAATTCGGTGGACGACCGGATCGCCGGGCTGGAGTCCGGCGCCGACGACTATCTGGTCAAACCGTTCGTCCTGGCCGAACTGGTCGCCCGGATCCGGGCACTGCTGCGCCGCACCGACACCGCCGTGCCGCTCACCCCGGGTGCGATCACCGTCGGCCCGCTCGAGGTGGACGAGGCCGGATATCGCGCCCTGCTCAACGGCGAGGAGATCGACCTCACCAAGCGGGAATTCGAACTGCTGTCGACCCTGGCCCGCAACGCCGGGGTGGTGCTGAGCCGCGAACGCCTGCTCGAACTGGTGTGGGGATACGACTTCGCCGCCGACACCAATGTGGTCGACGTCTTCGTCGGCTATCTGCGCCGCAAACTCGAGGCCGGCGGCACACCGCGGTTGCTGCACACCATTCGCGGCGTCGGGTTCGTGTTGCGAGCGCCGAAGTGACCGTCGCGGCGGCGCGGGCCCGGCGTCGGCGACGTCCCTCGTACTCGCTGCGCACCCGGGTCGCGGCCGCCGCCGCACTGGGCGCGATCATCCTCACCGCCCTGCTGGGCTGGCTGTCCATGGTGGCCATCCAGCGCAACGCGATCACCCAGGCCGATCAGGAACTGAACGTGGCCTCGCGCATCGTGCTGATGCAGCCGGTGATCGCGGCCGGGGTGCTCTCGGTGGTCACCCCGAGCAAGGATCTGGCGGTGACCGTCCGCGACGACGGCACGATCGCGGCCTCGACCCTGATGCAACTGCCGCGCCTGGATCCGGGTTCGCACACCGTCACCCTCGACGGCGCCCCCTACCGGATCATGACCACCACCGAGAATCAACAGCCCGACCGCGTGGTCTCGATGGGTATTCCGCTGAACGACGCCTATCACGCGACCAGCGAACAACGTCGCTGGGTGTTGTCCGCGGCCGGACTCGCGATGGTCGCCGCGGCGGCGCTGGGCTGGATGTTCGGCGGCCGGGCGGTGCGGCCGATCGTGGATCTGACCCGGCAGGTCGGTGAGCACAGCGGCACCGGCGACGGCGAGACCCCGGTGGACGGATCAGGTGTGCGCGAGGCCGAACAACTTGCCGAAGCAGTGAATTCGCTGCTGGAACGCGTGCGCGCGGCACAGGCCGAAACGGCCGCGGCACTCGAGACCGCCCGCGATTTCGCGGCGGTGTCCGCTCATGAGCTGCGTACCCCGCTCACGGCGATGCGCACCGATCTCGAGGTGTTGCGCACATTGGACCTGGACGCGGATCAGCGTGCGGAGATCCTCGCCGACCTGCAGCGCAGCCAGGCCCGCGTCGAGTCGACCCTGGCCGCACTCGAACGTCTCGCGGCCGGTGAGCTCACCAACGAACGCGACCACGTGGAAACCGATGTGGGCGATCTGATCGACCAGTCCGCCCACGACGCCATGCGGCACTTCCCGAATCTGACCGTGGGCATCGATACCGATCCGGAGCTGATCATTCGCGGGCTGCCCACCGGGCTGCGCCTGGCGGTGGACAACGCCCTGACCAATTCCGCCCGGCACGGCGGCGCGACCCGGGCGCTGGTCGCCGCGCATCGCACCCCCGCGGGCGTGCTGATCTCGGTCGACGACGACGGGTGCGGCATACCCGCCCAGGAACGGGATGCGGTCTTCGAACGGTTCATTCGCGGCAGCCAGGCCACCAAGGGCGGTTCCGGACTGGGCCTGGCGCTGGTCGCCCAGCAGGCCCAGTTGCACGGCGGGCGAGCCTATTTCGAGGACAGCGCCCTGGGTGGGGTGCGACTGGTTCTGGAATTCCCGGGCAGGTGATCACCCGCGCGGAACGGGTCGTGCACACGAGCCCCCGGTGGACGCCTAGCTGACGACGTTCAGCAGATCGATGACGAAGACCAGGGTCTTGCCCGAGAGCGGATGCCCCGAGCCGACCGGACCGTACGCCTGCTCCGGCGGAATGGTGAGCTGCCTGCGACCGCCGACCTTCATCCCCGGAATGCCCTCCTGCCAGCCCTGGATCAGGCCACGCAGCGGGAACGTGATGGATTCGCCGCGTCCCCACGAGGAGTCGAATTCCTCGCCGGTGTCGTATTCCACGCCCACGTAGTGCACCTCGACGGTGCCGCCGGGCGCTGCCTGCGCACCCTCACCCTGGACAAGATCCTTGACCACCAGAGTGCTCGGCGCGGGGCCGTCCTGGAACTCGACTTCAGGCTTGGTCATGCGTCCTCTTCCGTTTCGATGGGTTAGCCAATTAACTGTTCACCATATCGTTGCTCGCGAAACCCGATAGTTGTCCGGGGTCGGCAGGAACACAAGGTGTGGAGGGCAGCGCGGTGCGGCGGGTCGGATGCAGGGCAGGATTGGGCATCGTGGCCGACGTGATCGATATCGAAGACCCCGCAGATCCGCGGGTCGCGGCGTTTCGCGACCTCAAATCCGCGGATCGCCGTCCGGATCTGCCCGGACGGCAGGGATATGTGATCGCGGAGGGCGTCGTGGTGGTGCAGCGGATGCTGAGTTCGCGGTTCACCCCGTTCGGTTTGCTGGGGGTCGGGCGGCGCTACGAGGAACTGGCCGCGGATCTGACCGGCGTGGACGTCCCGTACTACCGGGCCACCGCGGAGGTGATGGCCGAGATCGTCGGGTTCCACCTCAATCGCGGCGTGCTGGCCGCGGCTCGCCGTCCCGACGAAGCGGCACTGGACGAGATACTGGCCTCGGCGCGCACCGTCGCGGTGCTCGAGGGGGTCAACGATCACGAGAACATCGGCTCGATCTTCCGCAATGCGGCCGGCCTGGGCGCGGATGCGGTGCTGTTCGGCGAACGCTGCGCCGATCCGCTGTACCGGCGCGCGGTGCGGGTGTCGATGGGACATGTGCTGCGGGTGCCGTTCGCCCGGCTGCCGGACTGGCCCGGCAGTCTGGAAACGTTGCGTGACAAGGGATTCCAGATCATCGCATTGACTCCCGACCCGGCCGCGGCCACACTGGCCCGCGCGATGACCGGTGACCGGGTGGCGCTGCTGCTCGGGGCCGAGGGGCCGGGCCTGACCGAGACGGCCATGGCCGCCACCGATATTCGCGCCCGCATCCCGATGACGCCGGGCACCGATTCGCTCAATGTGGCCACCGCCGCCGCGATGGCCTTCTACGAAAGGGTGCGCATCTCGTGAACCAGCCTCCGGGCGCCCGCTACGGCGCCTATCCCGAACCGACGCCGTGGGCGGCGGGGATCGCGGTGTCGGCCCTGGTGGCGGTGCTGGCCACCGCCGGGGTGTACGCGTTCGGAGCCGCACTGGCGCAGGTCCATTGGACGTTGGCCGTCGCGGTGAATCTGGTCGCGGTCGGCGGCGCGACGCCCAGTGCCTGGCGCTGGCGCAACACGCCGGTCGTCCGGTGGATCCTGCTGGGTGTCGCCGTCGGAGTCGTGCTGGGCTGGATCGCCTTGCTGCTCGTCGCGATCTCGTCCTAGCTCACCGATTCACGCCGTCGTCTCGTGCACGCGGTCGCCGTTGCGGCCGCGTAGCCAGCCGAACCAGCGACCGCTGTTGTGCGGCTCGGCCTTCGGATCCTCCGGACGGATCGGCTGCGGCGCCTGTCCCTTCGGGAACAGGCTGAAACCGCAGACCGGAACATCGTCCGGGACGAGCGCGCCGTCGTGTTCCCCGCCGCGATAACGGAAGCCGAGCCATTCGGCATTGGCCCCGTCGGCGAATTCCGTCGGGTCGAAGGGCAGCGTTTGCGGATCCGGGAATTCGCCGGGCAGCAAACGCAGCGGATGCTCCCCCGCCCAGTACGACCGCTCCCACACCTGCGGCAATCCCGCGTCCTCGAGGATGTCGACTCGCGTGGAACTGAACGAACGGCGGAATTCCCCACGCTCCCAATGGGCGAACGCGCCCCAGCCGTGCGCGACGTCGTAGGAGATCAGATAGGTGCGTTCGGAGGCGAGCGGGCGGACCAGCAATTCCGGCAGCCGCGTCGGGCGCGACACCGCCGCCTGGGTCGTACACACCACGGTGACGCCCGGATAGCAGCCGATGTACATCGAACCGGGATCGGGCCCGGCCCAGACCTTCATGGTTCCCGAGGCGGCCGGAACCACGTCGAGGTCCGGATTGAGCTGTCGGGCCAGCGCGAGCGCGGCGGCCGGATCCGGATCCGGATGATCTCGAAGCACCGCAACCGGATCGGGTGCGTCGACGTACCAGAGGGACGAAGCAGTAGACGGCACTTGCGACACCTCCCGATCTTCGTACGGGTAAGCATAGCTAATCAACAGCAACCTCAGCGTCGGATGACATCCGACCCGTGATCCACATGGTGCCCGCCCGAAATACCTGGGCGCTATGAGAAAAATCTACCCTCCGGCAGACCGAAAAGGTGCGCTTCGGATGAAGCGTGCGCGTGTCAAGGCCGGTTTCACCGGAGGTACAGGCCAGTGCCGGATCCCGCGGCCCGGCGGGAATTCCGCTGTGCGACGCCGGAAATCAGTGACCCGAGCTGCGCACTCCCAGCAGGACGTCTTCCCAGGACGGCATGGGCGCCTTGCCGCGCTTGGCCTTGGGCCGCGCCTGCTTGGCGGGCTGTTTGGTCTCCTCGGCGGCGGGCTGCCCCGCTGCGGCCGCGGCGGGCGCCGCCTTCGCCGCAGCAGCGGGAACCGACTTCGCCGTGGCCGCAGCGGGCGGCTTCGCCGCGGGCGCCGGGGTCGACTTCGCCGCGGCGGCAGGCTTGGTCGACTTCGCCGCCGCCGGCTGTGCGCGTTCGGGTGCGGGCTCGACCTGCTCACGCGACGGCGGTGCGGCCGGAGCCGACTGCTCACGCGCGGGCGCGGCGTACTCGGCGGCCGGGGCCTGCGGTTCACGCGACGGCGCGGCAGGCGGCGTGGCAGCCGGAGCCGGCTTGGCGGTAACCGGCACCGAACTCCCGCCGACGGCGCGCTTCTCGAAGTACTCCTCGGTCTTCGCCTCCCGCTCGGTCACCGCCGCGGGCTCCTCGAGCGGCGGAGGCGTCGGCGCGACCGGCGTGACGGGCTCGACCGGTGCGGGCTGTTCGGCGGCGGGCTCGGGCAGTATCGTCGCCAGGCCACGCAGCGCCCGGCCGAAATCGGGATCGACCAGATCATTGGCCGGATCGTCCAGCGGCGTCACCGAACCGCCGTGCGCGTCGGGCTGGAAACGCCAGTGCGCGGCGATCACCGAACGACCTGCCTGCCACTGCAATTGGGCGACCCAGTAGCCCTTCTCGTCCTTCCAGGCATCCCATTCGGCGATATCGATGTTGTGGCCGCGCTCGGCGAAGGCGGCCGACACCACATCGATGAGAGTTTCCACGGCCGGACCGTCCTTGCGGACCGGATGCGCCTTCTGCGCCAGCTCCGCGGCCCGCGCGCGCTCCAGCAGAACCGGATAGGCGAACCGCTCCACGCGGCTCAGCGGCATTCCGGATTCCTCGGTTACCTGCTCCACCGATGCACCGGCACGGATACGGGCCTGGATATCGCGAGGACGCATAGTCGCTTCCGTTTCGATCTCGATCTGGCCGAATCGGGCAAGGTCTCCTCGGGCGGCAGCGCGCAGTTTCTCGTCGGCGGCGAGCCGGTACTTCTGTCCGGACTCGGGATCGATGCACACGATGTGCGCGGAATCGGGCGTCAGACCGATCACTCGAAGCTCACGCACCGTTACCTCCTTATCGCCGCGTCGATCACAGCAAGGCTCGCGACACCGCCCACGTTCTGGAACAGTAGTGCACTTCTGAGATTCATGTGGCAGGACACGCGCGCGGAAATCTCCCGGGAGACTTCCGCGCACGCTATCTTGTTCAATTCAGCGCGCTTCGAACAGCATGTTCGCGACCGGGCCGGATCGCCATTCAATGGCCGAAATCCGCTGAAACATCCGAACCCCCTGTCGCATTCGCCTACTTGGCGATTTCCTGGACGACCCAGTCGATACTACGCGTCAGCTGCGTGATGTCATCGGGGTCGATCGCCGGGAACATACCGACGCGCAACTGGTTGCGGCCGAGTTTGCGATACGGCTCGGTGTCGACGATTCCGTTGGCGCGCAAGACCTTCGCCACCTGCGCGGCATCGACCGAATCGACGAAATCGATGGTGCCGACGACCTGCGAGCGATGCGCGGGATCGGCCACGAACGGAGTGGCGAATTCGCTCGACTCGGCCCAGGCGTACAGCCGCGAAGAAGAATCCAGGGTGCGCTTGACCGTCCAGTCCAAACCGCCGTTGGCGTTCATCCACTCGATCTGATCGGCCAGCAGCAACAGCGTGGCCAGCGCCGGGGTGTTGTAGGTCTGATCCTTGGCGCTGTTGTCGACCGCGATCGGCAGGGACAGGAATTCCGGGGTGAACCGGCCCGACTCCTTGATCTCCGCGACCCGCTCGAGCGCCTTGGGGCTCATCAGCGCGATCCACAGCCCGCCATCGGCGGCGAAGCATTTCTGCGGAGCGAAGTAGTACACGTCGGCGTCGGCGATGTTCACCGGCAGACCGCCCGCGCCCGAGGTGGCGTCGATGGCGATCAGCGCGTTCTCCGAACCCGCCGGACGCTGCACGGGGACCGCGACGCCGGTGGAGGTCTCGTTGTGTGCCCAGGCGATCACGTCGGCCTGCGGATCGGCGACCGGCGCGGGCGCGGTGCCCGGATCGGTCGAGATCACGATCGGATCGCCGATGAACGGGTTCTTCTTGGCCACCGTGGCGAACTTCGAGCTGAACTCGCCGTAGGTCAGGTGCAGCGAACGCTCCCGGATCAGGCCGAACGCGGCCGCATCCCAGAACGCGGTGGTGCCGCCGTTGCCGAGCACGACCTCGTAGCCCTCGGGCAGCGAGAACAGCTCGCGCAGACCCGCGCGCACCCGGGCCACGACGTCCTTGACCGGCTTCTGCCGATGGCTGGTGCCGAACACCGAGGCGCCGACCTCGACCAGGGCGCTCAGCTGTTCCGGGCGGACCTTGGACGGGCCACAGCCGAAACGTCCGTCGGCTGGTTTGAGTTCGGCGGGGATGCTCGGCAAGGCAGCGGTCATAGCGGTAAGCCTAATGGCCCGCCACCCCTTCCGGGACAGGTGGGTACCCACCTCGAGCAGGGTGCGACACTCGCAGTGGAGCTAATCCGGGATCGCTTCGCGTAGTTCTCCGAAATGCCATGATGCAGCTCATATTTTGGCTACCGTTGATGCATGCGGGAGCGAGCTGGCGAACGATCAGCACCGGTGATTTCGAGCACTCCTACCGGTCCGTTCGGCCGATGGTCGGCGTTGTTCGGATCACACGGCTCGGCGATGCGGCACGGCGCCCTGTCCGAACCGGCTCAGCGCGAGGTGTTGATGCGCGGGCTCGCGGGCACCGCGACGATCCTCGGGGCGCGGCCGTGCCGGATGCCACCGTTCGCCGGGCCGTCGGTGGTGATGCGGGACGGCGAAAATCGCATCGCGGGCAGCCGGACCGAGGCCGGGCACCGGTTCTGGATTCGCATTCACATCGATGACCACCAGCCCTACGAGACCCGGATCCGCCAGCGCATCGGGGAAACCGAACTGGCCGCGATGCAGCCCGGCGACGTCGTCGGCTGCCGGGTGGATCCGGGCGATCGCGACCGCGTGGTGCTGTACGCCCCCGGACCGCAGGAGACCACCCGCGTCGCCATCGCCAAGATCCTCGCCAACGGCCGTCGCGCCGATGCCACGGTGCTCGCGGCCAGTCCCGTCGCCGCCGACTACACCGGTCGCGACGACCCGGTCCTGCGCCTGGACCTGGAACTGCGTGCCTGGGACGAACCCCACCCCTGGTGGGTCCGCATCATCCAGCCGGTCCCGCTGTCCGCGATCGAACTGGTCGATCGGGGCAGACATCTGGAGGTCGCGTTCTTCACCGTCGACCGCGGGGAGTCCGTGGCCGTGGACTGGGCCGCATCCGAATAGCCTCCCCGACACGTGGAGTCACCCGAGTTCCGCTCACCCCTGACAACGCCAACCCCGACCCCGCCGGAGCGGAGCGGAGGCAGAAATTACGGCAGGTGGACGAATTCGTAACCGGCGGAACGTAATCGAGGAATTGCGGCCAGCATGCCGGGGGCGGTGCCGGATTTCGGGCGGTGCATGTGGGCGATGGAGATGGCGCCGGGGACCGCGGCAGCCATCTCGCGCTGGATCTGGGCGCTGCCGAAGGTGGCTCCGGCGTCGGCGTTGATGCTGAAACCCACTGGGGTTTCACCGAGTTCGTGCACGATCTTGACGGCGATATCGTCGTAGTGGGCGGTTCCGGTGCGGAAGAAGCGCGGTGCGCGACCGGTCAGCCGGATCAGCCGTTCGTGATTGCCCCACACCTCGTCCACCGCCTGCTGCGGGGAGGCGGTGCCGCGAATGTTGTACACCGAACGTCCGGTCACCGACAGCGGGCAGTGCCGGGTGCCGTGATTGCCGATCTCGAACAGCGGGTTGTTCGCGAGTGATTCCGCCCGCGCCGGATCGGCGTCGATCCAGCGCTCGTTCAGGAACAATGTCGCCGGAATACGTTGGGATATCAGGAAGTTCATCAGAACTTCATTCATCTCGTCGTTACCGGGACCACCGCAGGCATCGAAGGTGAGCGCCATCTGCCTGCCCGCCGGGACGAATGTGGTGATGATGCCCGGCATCGCCATTGCCCACGCCGCGGGCCGCTGCCCGGTGTGCGCGGCAGCCACGGCAGTGGGCTGCACACCCGAAGCCGACTGTGCCGCGGGCGCATTGGCCGGCGCGGCCGCGGGCGTGTTCGTCGTGGCCGCGAACATGGCCGCGGGATCCTGCGCGGCGGTGACCGGTAGTTGCTGCCGGGTCACCGCGGACGTCGGCGAGGAGCCCCACGCCTCGGCGCAGGCCGCGCTCGCCAGACCTGCGGCAGTCATCGCTCCCGCCACCAGCAGACCACGACGGGAGATCACTCGATCGAACACGGCACGGATCGTACGGGAAGTCCCCGCACGCGGAAGACCTCACCGAAACCGGGCGAGTCTCGGCGGCACCGGCTGTTCCACCCGAATTCATCCCGCCCGCCCGGCCGCCCACGGCGACCGGACGGGCGGGGTGAAAGATGCTGCGTCCGAGCTACTTCCCGGCGACCGAGGCCCAACCGACGACCGACTCCGGGCTGCGCGGCGCGGGCCCGGTGTAGATCGCCGCCGGACGCACCAGCTTGCCCAGCTGCTTCTGCTCCAGGATGTGCGCGCACCAACCCGCGGTACGACCGCAGGTGAACATCGCGGGCATCATGTGCGCGGGCACCTCGGCGAAGTCGAGGATGACCGCGGCCCAGAATTCGACATTGGTCTCGATGGCGCGATCGGGGCGGCGCTCGCGCAGTTCGGCCAGGGCGGCCTGCTCCAGCGCGGCGGCCACCTCGTAGCGCGGCGCACCCAGCCGCTCCGCGGTCGCGCGCAGCACCCGCGCGCGGGGATCCTCGGCCCGGTACACCCGGTGGCCGAAGCCCATCAACTTCTCCTTGCGATCCAGAATGCCCTTGACCAGCACACGAGCATCGCCGGTGCGCTCGACCTCCTCGATCATCGGCAGCACGCGAGCGGGCGCACCGCCGTGCAGCGGACCGGACATCGCGCCGATCGCACCCGAGAGCGAGGCGGCCACGTCCGCGCCGGTCGACGCGATCACCCGGGCGGTGAAGGTGGACGCGTTCATGCCGTGCTCGGCCGCGGACACCCAGTAGGCGTCGATGGCCTCGGTGTGCCGGGGATCCGGATCACCCTTCCAGCGGGTCATGAACCGCTCGGTGACGGTCGTGCACTCGTCGATCTTCTTCTGCGGCACAGCGGGCTGATAGATGCCGCGAGCGGACTGCGCGACGTAGGACAGCGCCATCACCGAGGCGCGCGCCAGATTCTCCCGCGCGGTCCGATCGTCGATGTCCAGCAGCGGCTGATAACCCCAGATCGGGGCGAGCATGGCCAGACCGGCCTGCACGTCGACGCGCACGTCACCGGTGTGGATCGGCAGCGGGAACGGCTCGGCCGGGGGCAGGCCGTGGCCGAATTCGCCGTCCACGAGCAGGGCCCACACATCGCCGAAGGTCACCCGATTGGCGACCAGATCCTCGATGTCGACACCGCGGTACCGCAGCGCGCCGCCGTCCTTGTCGGGTTCGGCGATATCGGTGGTGAACGCCACCACGCCTTCCAGTCCGCTGACGAAATCGGGGGGTACGGCGGGGCCGGTGGACGATGCCGCAGCGCTGGTAGTCATGCGGTGACTCTCCTTGCAATTCGGGCCGCACGATCCCTGGGCGGCCACGCTGTTTACTGCGACGCACGAGGTAGCCGGAGGTTCACTCGGACGTTGCGCCACGCGCGTCGACCGATAAGAACCTTAGTCCTTCTCCTACCGCGGAGTAACCTCTGGTCCATGCGCGACGAGGAGAATTCACCCGGTTCCGCGGAAGCCCGAGTGGGATTTCCCACTGGAAATTCGAACCCCGTATACCCCGATGTGGGTGCGGCGATGCGCGCAGAAATGGATATCGCCGCCATGCGCGCGGAATACGGCGGCGATCCCGATCTCGACGAATCCTGGCTTTCCGACGGCTGGGAACCGTTGCTGCGCAACTGGATCGAGCAGGCCACCCGGGCCGGTATCGCCGAGCCGAATGCGATGGTCCTGGCCACCGTGGAGATGACCGGCGCGGGCCCGCGCCCGGCCTCGCGCACGGTGCTGTGCAAGGGGCTCTCACAGGCGGGTGTGACTTTTTACACGAATTACGATTCGGACAAGGGAAATCAGCTCGCCGCTATCCCCTACGCCTCGATCACGTTCGTCTGGCCCGCGCTGGGCAGGCAGGTCACCGTGCGCGGACCGGTGAAACAGGTCAGCGCGGAAACCACGGCCGTGTACTGGCGTTCCCGGCCGCGCAATTCCCAACTCGGCGCATGGGCCTCACAGCAGTCCCGCCCGGTTGCCTCCCGCGCCGATCTGGATCGCGCACTCGACAGCGTGACCAGCCGCTTCGACGACGTCGAACAACTCCCGGTACCCGCGAACTGGGGCGGCTACCAGCTCACCCCGGAAACGGTCGAGTTCTGGCAGGGCCGCCGCAGCCGCCTGCACAACCGCATCCGCGTCACCCTGGAAGTCGGCAACCCCGACGTATCGGCCATGAAGATCGAGCGCCTGCAGCCGTGATTTTTGGCCTCCGCTTCGCTCCGGCGGGGGCAGATAGCCACACTTGCAATCATGGGATGAATCACTCGAAATTGGCGTTCTCGGGCCTTTCGGAACCGTTAATGTTCCGTCAGTGAAACTGCTCGCCGACATCACCCCGCTGCGCAACCAGGACTTTCGCCGCCTGTGGACGACCAATATCGTCACGGTCATCGGGGCGCAGCTGACCGTCGTCGCCGTGCCGCAGCAGATCTTTCAGATCACGCACAGTTCCGGATATGTCGGTCTGTCCGGGCTGTTCGGACTCGTGCCGCTGATCGTGTTCGGACTGTGGGGCGGTGCGCTGGCCGACGTGATGGACCGGCGCAAACTGCTGTTGATCACCAGCGCCGGAACCGGTCTGACGTCGGTGCTGTTCTGGGTGCAGGCACTGGCGGGCGTGAACAACGTCTGGCTGGTGCTGGGACTGTTCGCCGTGCAGCAGGGCTTCTTCGGCGTGAATCAGCCCACGCGCAGCGCGGTCTATCCGCGGCTGCTGCCCGGCCATCTGCTGCCCGCCGCCAACTCGCTCAACGCGACGGTCATGCAGTTCGGCGCGATCGCCGGGCCGGTCCTGGCGGGAACGCTGATCCCGGTGCTCGGCCTCTCGACGCTGTATCTGATCGATTCGGTGGCCCTGCTGGCCACGCTGTGGGCGGTGTGGAAGCTGCCCGAGGTGCCGCCGACCGGCGATGCCCGGCGAGCCGGATTACGCACTGTCGCAGACGGATTCGCCTATCTGACCACTCAGCGCATCCTGCTCGCCTCGTTCGCCGTGGACATCATCGCGATGGTGTTCGGCATGCCGCGAGCCCTGTTCCCCGAACTGGCCCACGACACCTTCGGCGATCCGATCACCGGCGGCACCGCCCTGGGCCTGCTGTTCGCGGCGCTGTCCGCGGGCGCGGTGGCGGGCGGCATCTTCTCCGGCTGGCTCTCCCATCTGCGACGACAGGGCCTGGCGGTGGTGGTGTGCATCGCGCTGTGGGGTGTGGCCATGGTCGGTTTCGGGGTCGCGGTCGGCGTCACCGGACATCTGCTGAGCACCACCGTCGGACTCTGGATCGCGGTGGGCTGCTTGGCATTCGGCGGTGCGGTGGACATGTTCTCCGCGACGTTGCGCACCACCATGCTGCAGCAGGTCGCCACCGACGAGATGCGCGGCCGATTGCAGGGCGTGTTCACGGTGGTGGTCGCGGGCGGCCCGCGCCTGGGTGATGTTGCCCACGGTTTTGCCGCCGCGGCCCTGGGTACCGCGGTCGCGGCGGCCGGCGGCGGCGTGCTCGTGGTGATCGGTATGGCGCTCGCGGCGCTGGTCTTCCCGGGCTTCGTGCGATACCGGGTGGCCCGCGCACATGCCGAAATCCCGGTCGTGTGATCATCGCGGCCACTACCACGAGACCCTCGCGAAGCTCACCTCGAACAGAGGTGACCGTGAGGTAGTCAACCAGACCCTCACGATCCACCGCCAACGGCTAACGGCTAGCGTTGACGGTGAGCGCATCGAACACCGACCGTGCCCGATGCCTACCGGTTCTAGCCTGAGAGGGATCCTTCCGTGCCCGCTGAGAACATCATCAACGTCGACGACGACGCCAAGCCGGTACTGTCCTACCCCGGCGGCGATTACCCGATGACAGTCACCAAGGCCGCCGAGGGCAACGACGGGATCGACCTCGGAAAGCTGCTCGCCAGCACCGGGTACGTCACCTACGACCCCGGTTTCGTGAACACGGCTCCGACCAAGTCGGCGATCACGTACATCGACGGCGAGGCCGGCATCCTGCGCTACCGCGGGTATCCGATCGAGCAGCTCGCCGCCGGTTCCAACTTCATCGAGGTCAGCTACCTGCTGATCTACGGTGAGCTGCCGACCGCGGCCCAGCTGGAGGACTTCACCGACCGGATCCGCCGGCACACCCTGCTGCACGAGGACCTCAAGCGCTTCTTCGACGGCTTCCCCCGCAACGCGCACCCGATGCCGGTGCTCTCCAGCGCGGTGAACGCCCTGTCGGCGTACTACCAGGACTCGCTGGATCCGCGCGATCCCGAGCAGGTCGAGCTGTCCACGATCCGCCTGCTGGCCAAGCTGCCGACCATCGCGGCCTACGCGTACAAGAAGTCGGTCGGTCAGCCGTTCCTGTACCCGGACAACTCGCTGTCGCTGGTGGAGAACTTCCTGCGGATGACCTTCGGCTTCCCTGCCGAGCCCTACGAGGTCGACCCGGATGTCGCCGCGGCCCTGGACATGCTGCTGATCCTGCACGCGGACCACGAGCAGAACTGCTCGACCTCCACCGTGCGCCTGGTCGGCTCCTCGGACGCGAACCTGTTCACCTCGGTCTCCGGCGGCATCAACGCCCTGTGGGGCCCGCTGCACGGCGGCGCCAACCAGGCCGTGCTGGAGATGCTGGACGGCATCAAGGATTCCGGCGGTGACGTCAAGGAGTTCGTGCGCAAGGTCAAGAACAAGGAAGACGGCGTGAAGCTGATGGGCTTCGGGCACCGCGTCTACCGCAACTACGACCCGCGCGCGACCATCGTCAAGAAGACCGCGGACTCGATCCTGACCAAGCTCGGCGTGCAGGATCCGCTGCTGGACATCGCCAAGGCGCTCGAGGAGGCCGCGCTCACCGACGACTACTTCGTCGAGCGTCGCCTGTACCCGAACGTCGACTTCTACACCGGCGTCATCTACCGGGCCATGGGCTTCCCCACCCGCATGTTCACCGTGCTGTTCGCCATGGGCCGCCTCCCCGGCTGGATCGCCCACTGGCGCGAGATGCACGGCGAGCCCATGAAGATCGGCCGCCCCCGCCAGATCTACACCGGCTACAGCGCCCGCGACTTCACCGAGATCAACGGCCGCTGAACCCCTTCGGCACAGGCCCGCTTCCGACTCCGGAAGCGGGCCTTCCGCATTTCAACGCCCCGGCGTCGGCGCCACGAGGCGAGAGCCACGCCACGTGGGGTGAAACCCGCAGTGCGACAACACGGCCCGGCCGCGAGCGAGGGGCGGAATCGACAGGATGCCCCCGGTCCGGACATCGGTGCGGCAGCGCACGTGCCCGGGGCCCGGTCGAACACTGCCGCTCACGTGCAGGTGGACGGCGGAAAGTAGCTGGTTGTCCGGGCTTCGTGACGCCCCCGAGAAAATGCCCGGTCGTGACGGGAACTGAATCGGGTTTCGCGCCGTCTAATCCCTTCGAGAGCATGAACATCCGCTCGTCGCCTGATGAGCGGGTCCTCGAGTCCGTTGGGGGGCACATATGACAATCGAAGATATCGGTAACGGTCGCCAGTTTCAGGGCGGGTCGGCGCGCAGTGAATTCGCGCGTCGGCTCTCGGCACTGCATCGGGCCGCGGGTGCGCCGTCGTTACGCAATGTCGCGATGCTGGCCCAGCTGCGGGCGAACGAGACCGGCGGACAGGTCCGATCGGCGCTGGCCTCGGCGCAGCGGATCAGCGATTGGCTCAGTGGGCGCAACGTGCCCGCGCGGTTCGAATCACTGCTGCCGGTGCTGCAGGTACTGGGCGCACGAGCCAAGCGCCGCACCGGGAGTGCCGGCGAGGCGGTCAATACGCGGGCTTGGCGGATGCTGTGGACGGCGGCGCGGTCGAGCCCGGCCGACACCACCGGCGCCACGACGCAGCGACCGTATCCGGCCCGTGAATACACCGAGCAGCACGAGGCGATCTTCTTCGGACGACGCCGCGCGCTCACCGCCCTGCTGACCATGGTCCGGATGTCGGCGACGCCGCAGCGCCCCGCCGATGTGATCGTCCTGACCGGCGCATCGGGCGTGGGCAAGACCTCGCTGCTGCGCGCCGCGCTGGTTCCGGCACTGCGCTCGGAGGGCGGCCGGTGGGCGGTCACGATGCTCACCGCGGGCCGCGATCCACTCGCGACAGCGGTCCGGACCTTCGGCGGCACAACCGAACTCGCGGTCGGCGGGCCGGATCTCGAAGTAGTGCGGCAGTGGGCGGGCGAGGCCCGGCCGGTACTGATCGTGGACCAGTTCGAGCGGCTGTACCGTCCCGAGATCGACCCGACCGAACGCGCGGCCTTCCTGATCTGGCTCAAACAGGTGGCCACGATCGGCACCGTGCTGATCTCGATCCGCTCGGACGACCTGGTCTCCTGCGCGCAGTACCCGTGGCTCGCGGATGCGGTGCAGCACAACAGTTTCACGCTGAATCCGATGCTGCGACCGGAACTCACCTCGGTCATCGTCGGCCCGGTGCGCAGCTGTGGCGCCGCGGTCGATCCGGGAGTGGTCGATCTGCTGCTCAACGCCCTGGAATCGGATCGGCCGATTCTGGACAGAGCAGCAGCCAATCCCGGTGAGCTGGCGGTCCTCTCCACCACCATGCAATCGCTGTGGGCCGCGCACACCGGCGATCGCATCGATATCGCCGCCTACCGGAAGGTCGGCGGACCTGCCGGGGAGATCGCCAGGATCGCCGAACGCCGGTGGGCCGAGCTGACTCCGGACGAACAGACCGACGCCCGCCAGCTGCTGCTGACCCTGACCACCGTGCACCGCGACGGCAGCTACTCCCGGCGACGAACGCCCACAACCGATCTGCTGCGCATCGCCGCCCGGACCGGATCCGGCCGCGATCTGGTCGATCGCCTGATCCGCATGCGCCTGATCGTGGTGGAGGTACGCCACGCCGACCTCGTGCACGACACCCTGCTGCACTGGGACCGGCTGCGCGGCTGGATCATGGAGAATCGCGCATTCCTGTTGTGGCGCCAGCGCATCGAGGACGACGCGGCCGAATGGTGTTCCGCCGACCGCGATCCCGGCCTGCTCTATCGCGGCGGCCGCCTCACCACCGCGATCCGGCACGCCGATCCGACCGCGAGCATCGCGGCCACCGAATTCCTGCGGGCCTCGGCCCGCACGGAACTGGGCGGACCGGCGGTCGATCCCCAGACCGGTTACGACTACCGCAAAGTCGTCGGGCAATGATCGACCGTCCGGCGCGAGAATCCCGGCCGGACGGGACGCCGCGGGGCGGGTCGCAGCCGGAGAAACCGGGCCCGAGCGGGCACACTGGATGAAATGACCGAACATCCGGACGAGCAGGCCGACCAGGGCGACGACACACCGCCCGAGCCCTCCTCGAACGGAACTCACCGCATGCCGGTCTGGTTGCCGCGGGCGATGGTGCTGGCGTTCGCACTACTCGGCGCGTATCAGATCACCGACTGGGCGGCGCACAAGCTGCTGGGGATCTTCACGATCATGCTGGTCGCGTTCTTCGTCTCGCTGGCGACCGAACCGGCGGTGAACATGCTCTCCGCGCGCGGAGTGCATCGCGGAGTGGCCACCGCGGTGGTCTTCGTGGCGCTTTTCGCCAGTGTCGCAGGGTTTCTCGCGGCACTGGTCACGCTGCTGGTGGAGACGGTCAGCAACCTGCTGCACGAATTGCCCGGTCTGATCAACCAACTCGTCGGATGGATCAATCACACGTTCCACCAGCACTTCACGGTGGACCAGTTACGCGATCGCCTGCTGCACGACTCCAATGTGCTCAACAACTACGCCCAGACCGCGGCCAACAACGCGTGGGGCCTGTCCAGTACGGTGCTCGGCGGCTTGGCCCAGGTGCTGACGATGGCGCTGTTCAGCATCTACCTCACCGCCGACGGCCCCAAGCTGCGGCGCACGGTGTGCTCACTGCTGCCACCGCCCCGCCAGCAGGAGGTGTTGCGCGCCTGGGATCTGGCCATCTCCAAAACCGGCGGATATCTGTACTCGCGCGCCCTGCTCGCGGTGATCTCCGCGCTGGCGCACGGCGTGTTCCTGGAGATCCTCGGACTGCCCAACGCCCTGGCGCTCGGCGTCTGGTTCGGTGTGGTCGCCTCGTTCGTCCCGACCATCGGCACCTATCTCGCGGGCACGCTGCCGGTGCTGGTGGCGCTGACCATCAGGCCGATCGACGCGGTGTGGATCATCGTGTTCTCGATCATCTACCAGTGGTTCCAGGACTATCTGTTGCAACCGCGCATCACCGCCCGCACCGTCGATGTGAACGCGGCCGTGGCACTGCTGGCGGTCCTGGCGGGCGGCGCCCTGCTGGGCGCGGTCGGTGCGCTGCTGGCGATTCCGGCCACCGCGACGGTGCAGGCCTTCCTGAGCGAGTACGTCCCGCGGTACGAGGTGGCCGAGGATCCGCGGATCGAACGCACCACCTCCCGTTATCGACGGCTGTGGCGGCGTTCGCAGAAGTAGTTCGCCGCGGGCGGCGACGCTGCAAGGTCTTGTTAAGTGCTTGTCGAGTCCGGTGCGGGATCGTCTCTTCTGTGAGGTTCGACGGACCTCGCGATCCGATCACCGACTCGGCCCGCCTCGGAGGGGATGGCGGGGCGCGCGGATATCGGCGCGGCGCGCGATATCGGATCGGACTGTTCCGGGCAGGGCAGTTCGATCCGGTCGCGGTCGCCTGCGGAAACGATTCGGCCCGTCACGTCGGGGGGCGGACCGGATCCGGCCCGGCAACACTCCGCGGGGAAAACGGAGTGCGGAGTCGTCCCGATACGTGCAATGGTGCAGCTATGACAGAGACGTCGGGGATAACTCTGCGCTCCGGTACCGCGGCCGATGCCGACGCGGTACGACTGCTCGGCGACATCAGTTTCGGTATGCTGAGCGATCCGGTCGAAAGCGAACGGGCTCACCGCCTGTTCGCGCTCGAGAACGGCATCGTGGCGCAGGATGGCGATCGAATCGTCGGGTACACCGCCGCATATCAGCAGACGCTGACGGTTCCGGGCGGTCATCCGGTGGAGGTGGAGTCGATCGCGAATGTCGCTGTCGCACCGACACATCGGCGACGCGGCATCCTGCGCGCGATGTACACCGAGCAGCATCGCCGCACCGAGGCACGCGGGCTGCCGCTGACCGTCTTCACGGCCAGCCAGGGCGGGATCTACGGCCGCTTCGGCTACGGCCCGTCGATCTGCCAGCAGCACATCCGTTTCGATCGTCGCTTCGTCCAATTCCATTCCGACACACCGGATCCGGGCGGAGTCGAATTGACCTCGATCGACGAGGCCCAGCGAATCGTGCCCCCGATCTACGACCTCTGGCGACGGGTGCAGCCGGGCGCGCAGCTGCGCCCGGAGCCCGCCTGGGAGGCGATGTTCGCCGACCATCCGCGCTTCCGCGGCGGCGGGACCGAACTGTTCGCGCTCACCCACCCCGACGGTTACGCGCTGTACCGCTACCACCGGCGCGAATCGGGTTCCGCGCTCGAGGTGGTGGAGCTACGCGCGATCACCCCCGACGCGCACGCCGCACTCTGGCGGGCGCTGAGCGCGCTCGAACTGTTCGATCACATCGAGGCGGTGATCGCGCCGGACGATCCGCTCCCGTATCTGTTCACCGACCCGCGGCTGGTCCACACCACGGGCCTGGGCGATGCACTGTGGTCGCGGATCATGGACGTTCCCGCGGCGCTGACCGCTCGGTCCTACGACGCGGACCTGGATATCGTTGTCGCGGTGCATGATCCGTTCCGGGCAGCCGGTGGCGTGTTCGCGCTGCGGGTGCGGGAGGGCCGCGCCGAATGCGCACCGACCACCCGCGAGGCCGATGTCGAACTCGGCATCGACGTACTGGGCTCGGTCTATCTCGGCGCCCATCGCATTCGGAGAATAGCTGCGGCGCACCGCATTCGGGCGAAGGATCCGGCCGTACTGCGAGACCTGGACCTGGCCTTCCGGAGCGACCGCGATCCCGTCCTCGGCTGGGCTTTCTGACCGCACCACGGTCCCCCTATGCGGCGTCGGATGCCGCGCTCGAGTAGGCGCCCCGGCCCGCAGCGCGCGCTACCCCAGCTCGAGGGCAGCGGCGTACCTCGCCGGAGCCGCCCCCCGGGTGCGCACCCACTGACCGAATTCGACCCCGCCCCGACCGCACTACCGCCCCCCTGAGCGCGGGACATGCTTTTGGAGTGGCCGGTCCGGGTGCGCACTGGCATGCTGGGGTTGTGGAGACGATTCGGTTCGTTCTGAATGTGATCTGGCTGGTATTGGCCGGGTTCTGGATGGCGCTGGGATATCTGCTCGCGGGGGTGATCTGCTGCGTGCTGATCGTCACCATTCCATTCGGCGTCGCCTCGTTCCGCATCGCGAACTACGTGCTGTGGCCGTTCGGACGAGAGGTCGTCGTGCGGCCGGGTTCGGGCGCTCCCTCGACGGTCGGAAACGTCATCTGGCTCATCTTCGCCGGATGGTGGCTGGCCCTGGGGCATCTGCTCACCAGTATTCCGCTGTTCATCTCGATCGTCGGAATTCCGTTCGGCTGGGCGAATCTGAAGCTCATCCCGGTGTCGTTGATGCCGTTGGGCCGCGAAATCGTGCCGAGTGAGGCCGTTTTCGGGCGCTGAACGCAGCGTCCGCGACCCTGCGCTGGGACGCTATTCCGATTCGTCCACGATTTGCGTCATGATCCCGACCGCTTCGCGCAGCACGTCGAGCTGAGCGGCAGTCAGACCGGAGAGCTGATCGGTCATCCACTCCTCGCGGGCGTTGGCCTCGTCGGCGAGTAGCGCCCGGCCCGTCTCGGAGAGCGAGACGATGACCTGACGACCGTCGGTCGGGTGCGGGTCGCGCTTGACCAGCTCCATGTCCGTCAACGAGGCGATCACGCGCGTCATCGAGGGTGGTTGCACCCGTTCCTTGGATGCCAGTGCGCCCGGAGTCAGGGAGCCGTCGCGATTGAGGGTCGCCAGGGCCGACAGCTGGGTCAGCGAAATCTCAGCCTCGGCGCGGCGACCCCGCAGATGTCGGGTCAGCCGAACCACCGCCAGGGAGAGGTCGGCGGCGAGGGCTCGTATGTCGGAAGCCGTTGTCACAGAGCTGAACGATACGTGACACGCCCGACCGGAGATGTTCGATCGCGGCGGTATCGTTGGCATCGTGACCTCCGACGTGCCCGAAATTCCGCCGCGCCTGACCGATCCGCGTCCGGTACTGGCCATCGGCACCATCTTGTGGGCGATTGCGACGATCGCGGTCTGGGTGAATGACGGGTGGGCTCCCGCGCGACCGATCTGCCTGATGGGCTTGGCCGTGGGTTTGCTCGGTTACATCATCTTCATGATTCAACGTCGCGGTGCGCGGCGTGGCGACAAGGGCGCACAGAAAGGACTTTGAGGGCGACTTTTTCGCGCTCGCGAATTGACTGTTCGCGTCCTTCCCGCTTAACTGCGTGGGTGTCCTCCCGATTGAGCGTCGAAGAACGCCGCGCCCACCTTATCGAGGCCGCTATCGGCCTGGCCGAAAAAAAGGGTGTGGCCGGGGTAACCACCCGTGACGTGGCGCAAGCCGCCGGAGTTTCGCTCGGTGTGGTGCATTACTGTTTCGAAAACAAGGACGCGCTGATGACCGAACTGGTCAAGGCACTATCGATGGAATTGCGCGATTCCGTCGAGACCAACGAAACGGTCTGGCAGGGCGTCGGAAGTGGAAAAGAATCGCTTCAAAATCTCGTACGAGCGAGCCTGGAACTTCTGTGGCTGAACATCGAAGCCACACCCGAACGACAGTTGCTGACCTACGAAACCACAACCTATGCACTGCGGGAAAGCGAACAAACTCCGGCCAAACTGGCGATCGCACGCGAGCAATACACATTCAACGACTCCACCGTCGGTGATGTTCTCGAACATGCCCGCGACGCCACCGGCACCCGCTGGTCGGTGCCGGTTGCCACGCTGAGCCGATTCACCCTCGCGGTCATCGACGGCATCGTGCTGCGCTGGCTGGTGGACAACGACAGCGAAGCGGTCCGGAATCAGCTGGACGTGCTCGCGGAGATGATCACGACGTACGCGCAATAGGTTGCGCGCGAACGTGAGTCACCTCGCCCTCGCGCCACCACGGCACCTCGACGGTCGCCTCGTACGCGCCACTCAGGCGCACCCGCAGGTTCTCGTGCACGATCAACGGCGCATCCGCCGGAGCCGCACCGAACTCCAGTCGCAGCACCACACCCAGCGGCTCGTCCTGCCAGGTGCCGACCCGGCCCGCGCCGAGCACCTCGGCGGTGACCGCCTCGGACACCAGCGGTAGATCCAGCAGGGTGGACAGGGCCCGCGCGGTAGCGCGATCGCCCACGACCAGCCGATCCGGCGGCACCGCCAGGCCGTAGCAGGGTTCGTCGAGGATCAGGGCGTCGGCGGGATCGATCACCGCGCCCGACAGTGCGCGCACTCGCTCGGGCACGGCCAGCTCGTCCAGATCCAGCACGTCCAGTGCGGCCGCGAGTCTGCGGTGCGTCTGCGAAATCGCCTCCGGGGACGGGGTTTTCGTTGGATCGGCCAGTGCGTCGAGCAGGGCGGCAGCCAGTTCCGGGGTGATGGTGTCCGGATCGGCCAGGACCGCGTGCAGGGCGGCGAGATCGGCCGGATCGAGGTCGGCCGGGGCGGGCAGCAGACCGGCGAACACCTCGTCGCCGGGTGCGCGGAACAGGCCCAGCGGAGTGCCGCCGATCCGGGCGTGGTGACGCAACCACCAGGCGGTGTAGCCGTCACGATCGGCCAGGCAGCGACGAGTGCGCGGCTCGGACAGCAACAGCCGCAACGCATTCGGCCAGGCGTCCTGGTCGACCAGATCCAGATCACGCACGGCGATCAGTTCGGGCGGATCCTCGACCAGAGTCTCCCACCAGGTTTCCTCATCATCCAGATGGTGGTCCGGGCCGGTCGGGTCGAGCTCGGTGACCACCGAGAATCCCCAGCCGACGCCGATCGCGCGCAACGCCTGCTCGCCGTACCGGTCGAGGGTCGCGGAATCGACCGTGCCGAACGGGGAATCGGGCGCTAGCACCCCGGCCAGTGGTGCGCCCGGCAGCAGCAACTCGTCGGCTGGCAGCAATTCGCCGTCCTCGTCGGGCAGCTCCAGCGTGCCCAGCCAGTCCGGGAGTGCGGACGGATCGGTCAGCTGCCCGGCCAGGCGAAGCACCGCGTCGACGGTGTCCGGGTCGGCCGGATCGTCCTGCAGCGCCGCCTCCAGCGCCGGATCCGCGAGCAGATCCTCGACCGTGGCCTGGCGCGCACCGAGACGACCCAGCAGATCGTGCGCCGCCTCCGGATGCACCAGGCGCGCCCAGTGCACGGGCAGGGCGATCTCCGCGACGAGATCATCGCCGCACGAGACGTCCACGAGCTCCAACTCGTCGCCCAGCACCACCGTGCGCGGCCCCGTCACGCGACGACCGTCGGCCAGCGGCACCGCGAGCGCCCCGAGTTCCTCGGCAGCCAGCGGATCGACTACGAACGGCTCGAGTGCGTCGTAGAACGAATACCACCACTGCGGTGGACGTTCCAGACTCGAGGACAGATCGGCTATGCGGGCCAGACCGATCCGGTGCACGTCCAGCACGTTCAGCGCATCCGAAGCGGCTCGGCCGGAGAGTTCGGGAATCACCAGCGGGCCCAGCAGACCGGCGAGCAGATCGGCCAATTCCGTTGTCACGCCGGTGAATATGCTCGCCCTGGCGGGGGTTGCCAGGGCGATCCCCGGGTACTGCGTCTCGACGATACCCGAATCCGGCGCATCACCGAGCGAATCATCGAGGGCAACAGTCGATTTCGCCGTACTGCCGATCGAGAGAGCTTCGATGCCCGGTTGCGTCGTGCGATCGGTGAAGTCGTCCGAGGTGGATACGGAAGCGGCCGATTCATCCACAGCGGCAACCGAACGTACCGATTCATCCACAGCTGCAGCAGCTTCCGCCGAGCTGCCGATCGACAGACCGGCTGTGTCCTGTTGCGTCGTACGGTCGGCGAGGTCATCCGTGGCAGATGCGAGGACGGCCGATTCATCCACGGCGGCAACCGAATGTGCGGATTCATCTGCGGTTGCGGTCGTGTTCGCTCGGCCGAGCCCGGTCGGGTGCTGCGAGGAGGTAGCGGCGGGGTGGATCGACACCACCGGGAGCCAGGCTTCGGTGCGGAGTTCGGTGACGAGGGCTTCGCGGAGCAGGGAGTCCGTCTCACTGCGGGCGAATCCCGGGGCCGGGACCAGGATCAATCGGTCTCGGGGTGGGAGTGCGCGGGCGAAATCGGCGTAACCGGAGGCCAATTCGGCCACCCGGGCGCCGGGCAGGAGGCGGCGGCGGTCGGGTTGCATGGGGATCTGCGCGATGAGCAGGGCGGGGAGGGACAGTTCCTCGTCCGAGCGGGTCGGTGCGCGCAGAACGTCGTCTCCGGCGGGGACCGGGCGACCGTCGACCACCGGCAGCAGCCAGCGGGCGCGGGCGGTGTCGAACTGCCACCAGACCCGTTCGCCGGATTCCGCACCCGACACCGTCAGCTGCCGCAGGCCGCCGCCGAGTTCGGTTGATTCACTGCGTATCTCGTCCTCATCGATGCGCAGGGAACGCAGGGCGGGCAGTTCCAGGAGCAGATCGGCGGCCTCGGCGCGCATGGCGGCCGACAAGGCCGCGATATCGACGTCCGCACGCAGATGAACGACGATCTCGCTGTCGAATCCGTCGACCGGCTCCACATCGAGCGGCCAAGTGAGACGCAGCGCGGGCGGCACGAACTCCGGGTCCTGCGGAATGGTGATCTCGTTGCGGCGCAGCTCATCCCGGGTGCGCTCGCGGGAGAACAGCAAAGTGCCCGTGCGGGAACGGAATTCGATCTCGTCGCCGACGGTGAGCACAGCGGTGAAGCCCACGCCGAACCGGCCGACCGAGGCGTCCGCACCCGGCTTCGCCGAAGCCCGCAATGCGGTCAGCGCATGAACACCCGAAATATCCAGCGGCACACCGGTATTGGCCACATGCAAGGTCCGGCCCTCGAACCACGCCGCCAGCTTCCCCGGCACGCCCGCCCGAGCCGCGGCGTCGGCGGCGTTCTGCGCCAGCTCCGTCAGCAGCCGATCACGATATCCGGCGCGCACCAGGTCCGCCTCGGTGGCCGCGTCCTCACGCAGCCGCGTCGGCGAACCGCGCCACGCATCGAGCACCCCCGCCCGAAGGCCCGCCGACCCGAACCGATCCCCCACGACGTCGCTCAGCTCGACTCCGCCGCCCCGGAAGCACCCTCGGCATCGTGCCGCACACGCACCGCCGACACCGCCCAGGCATCGTGATACTCCGTCCCACCCGAGCCTCCGGCATCGGCCGGGCCACCGGAAACACCCTCGGCCACATCGGCATCCACCGAGGCGTCGGCATCCACCGGGCCCGTGACGGTTGTCGAATCCACCGACTCCTGCACCGCCGATGCCGAAGCACCGAAGCTCGGGACGGCCACATCAGCGGAACCCGCGGACTCGCCGGTGGTACCCGACGACTCGGCACTGGGCGCTGACTGGCCGAACCGATCCCCGGCCGCAGCAGACGTTTCGGCGGGGGTCGACGTCGAACCACCGAATGCCTCGGCGACGGGTTCTTCGAACGACTCCGCGATTCCACCCGTCACCTCGGCGGATGCGGCCGCCGACTCCTGAACGGGCTCTGCGGCCTGCGCGAATGCCTCGACAGCGGATGCCGACTCAACCGAACCGGAAGCGGACCCCGTGGACGGCTCGGCTCCACTCGTCGACGTGGTGGACGATTCGGCAGCGACAGTCGCCGCAGACTCGGACGGCACCGCAGCTGAGGCGAATACTTCAGCGGTCGCACCCGGACCGGAGACGGCGGTATCGGCTGAACCTGTGGGCAGCTCGTCCGCCGCACCCGTCGAAGCTGTGGAGTGCTCAGGGGCAGCGGTTGCTGAATCTTCAACCCTGGGGAACCCCGGGTTAGCTGGGCCCGCCGGGCGATCGACACTCACGGTCGGCACGCTTGCCGGTGCCGACTCTTCTTCTGCCACAACAGGGTTCGTCGAGGCCGGGGTATCGGTTGTGGCCCAGGGCCGGTCGGCCGGAGCGGTCCGGGACTCACCTGTGGTCTCGACGACAGCTGAGGTCGCGGCCGCGCCAGCGCCCTCGGTCGTGTCAGCAGCACCGTCGGTCGCCACCACAGTCTCGTCGGCGTCGAAATTCACTGCGGCATATGCAGACTCGCCGGTCGCGGCAGATTCTGCGGTTTCAGCGACCGTGGCCTCGGCAGCCACGGCAACATCCTCGGCCGGATCGGCCTCAGCCGCTTCGGCGCTCGACGCGTCTTCGGACTCGGCAACTCGAGCGGACGCTTCAGCAGAGCCGGGCTCCACCGATTCCGCTACGGCACCAACGGATTCCGCAGGAGCATCCTCCTGCACGGACACAGCCTCCGGTCCGGCGATATCCGCCGCGGAGGCATCCTCCCGCGCGACGACGGCCGACGCGGCTACCGTCTCCGGCGCATCAGCAGCCGACGACGTGCCCGAACTTTCCGATGCGACGGCATCCGCCGCCCCGGGAGCATCCTGTCCCGCAACGACATCCGCCGATCCGGCCGCATTCTCCGGAGCAACCACATCGGCAGAACCGACCGCACTCGCCGCAGCAACCTCATCCGCAGAACTCGCCGCGCCCGGCGGAGCAACCACATCCGCAGAACCAGCCACGCCCGCCGGAGCGACCGGGTCGGACGTTGTCACTGTGCTCGCCTGCTCGACGACATCCGCCGACGCAGCGGCATTCTCCTGCACGACCTCGCTCGTCGGTGCGAGCTCGCCCTCCGGGGCAGCAGCCTCCACCGACGCGGACGCGTCCTGCTCGACCGCATCTCCTGTCGCGACAGCCGACGGCTTGCGCAGTTCCTCAGGGGAGACGAGTTCGACGGCGGCATCGTCGTAGGCCTCGTAGAGGGGAGAGCCGCCGCCGGTGGGAAGTTCGGTATCGGAGTGGGCTCCGCAGCCGTATTCGGCGTGGACGACGTGGCCGTCGGCGCCGAGGGCGTTGGCGCAGACGCCATAGGAGGCGCGCATGGCGCCGGCCAGCGGGACGTAGAAACCGCAGAGGCGACAGGTCGACGGGGCGGCGCGGGCCATATCGGTGTCGGGACCGTATTCGGTGAACCAGCGTTCGGCGGCCTCTTCGCGACCCTCGCGGCTCAACACCTGCGCGCGGCCCTGGCCGAGTTCCTCACAGACGTCGTCGACGACCGGGTCACCGGTCACCAGGTAGCCGGGGACCAGACGCGGATCGTCCGGCAGCGGTGCCAGCAGATCGCCGGGCGCGAGATCGCCGGGCCGCACCCGCTGATCCCACGGAATGAAATCGGGTGCGACCAAGGCGTCGGGCCCGGGGAGCAGGGCCGACTCGCTGACCGTGGCCCGGTCGGCCTCCGGCGGCGCGGCCACCACGACCGCCCACTGCCAGCCGCGATAACCGGGCAGGGTCGTCGCGAAATGATGGGTGGCCGCGTACTCGTCCTCGGCGGTCACACCCAGATGCTCGCCCACGCCTTCGGGCTGCAGCTCCAGGAGCGCACGGCGAGCCACGTCGACCGCCTCCGCCAGGATCGGTCGCACACCGGGCTCCGAAACAGAAACTGCGCTCACGCCCTACATTTTGCCGCATGGAACGCAAACCCCGTGCGTTGGCCGCGACAGGACTGCTCGCGCTGGCAGTGACGCTGTCCGGAACGACCGGATGTGCCGCGCTCGACAACACCCCGCACCTGGGCGTACAGGTGCTGGCAACCCGTCCGCACGACAACACCGCGTTCACCGAGGGCCTCGAGATCGACGGCGATGTGCTCTACGAGAGCACCGGACTCGAGGGCAAGTCCGGTCTGCGCGCGAGCACCCTCGGCACCGGCGCGCAACTGGCCCGCATCGACCTGGACCCGCAGTACTTCGGCGAGGGCGTCACTCGCGCGGGCGACACACTCTGGCAGCTGACCTGGAAGAACGGCATCGCCTTCGCCCGCGACCCGAGCACCCTCGCCGAACGCCGGCAGGTGCACTTCGACGGCGAGGGCTGGGGGCTGTGCACACGCGGAAAAAGCCTGGTCATGAGCAACGGCACCAGCACTCTGACCTTCCGCGACCCGATGAGTTTCGCCCCGACCGGCTCGATCCGGCTGACCAGTCACACCGGTGCCCGCCTCAACGAACTCGACTGTGCCCCCGACGGCACCGTCTACGCCAACGACTGGCCGACCAACCACATCCTGCACATCGACCCCGGATCCGGCCGGGTACTCGGCGATATCGACGCATCCGGCCTGCTCACCCCCACCCAGCAGGCCGGAGCCGACGTCCTGAACGGCATCGCCGACATTCCCGGCACCGACCATTTCCTGATCACCGGCAAGAACTGGCCGACCGCGTTCGAAGTGCGATTCGTGCCCCGCTGAACCCTTGAACAAGCCACCCGATCACCGTCAACAAGTCGGCCCGACCACGATCGCGGCGCGATTCGCACCCCGCTGAACACCCGAACCACCCGACGCTCCGAACGCCAGCAACACCCCGGCCGACCGGATTCGGAGTGGGATTCGTCACCCCATGAACATCCGGCGGCCCGAACACACCGGCCCCGGCCGCACATTCGTGGCGAGTGCGGGAGAATCGACGTTGTGACTGCCTCCCGTGACCCCTCCGGCACCGATCCGGGGCGGCGGGACGGCGAGGAATCCCCGCTCACCCAGCGACATCCCGGTTACGACCGGTACCCCCCGCCGCACACTTCGTCCCGCGATCGGCTGCCACCACTGCCGCGACGCGGCGACGAGCCCGATGTGCCCGAATTCATGACCCGTCGCCTGCCCTCGGGCCATTCGCCGTCGACCCCGCCGGGGGACAGCATGTCGCAGGAGACTCCACCGGGGGGCGCACCGCCTCGGGACCCGCCGCCGACCCGGCCACTGCGCGATGCCTCGTCCCGGGACACCCCGCCCGACACCGATCCGCCCGCCGGGGATCCCGGCGCACCGGGCAAGACTCCACGCAAGCTGACCGTCACCCGAGTCGTGGCGATGCGCAGCGTCGAACTCACCGGACGCGGCCTGCGCACCTTCCAGCGCGCGGCCGAGGCCGACGGCGCGGGCGAATCCGGGCTCACCGCACTGGTTTACGCGACGATGGCCAACTTCGCCCTGGACGCGGCCATCGCCGTAGCCCTGGCCAACACCCTGTTCTTCGCCGCGCAGACCGCGGAGTCCAAGGGCAAGGTGGCGTTGTATCTGCTGATCACGATCGCGCCCTTCGCGGTGATCGCACCGCTGATCGGCCCGCTGCTGGACCGGCTGCAACGCGGCCGCAGACTGGCGCTGTCCGGCTCGTTTGCCGTGCGCGCGGTGGTCGCGATCGTGCTGATCTTCAACTTCGACGGGTGGGCGCTGTATCCGCTGGCCCTGGTGATGATGATCCTGAGCAAATCGTTCGCGGTGCTCAAGAGTGCGGTGACCCCGCGCGTCCTGCCACCGGATATCGATCTGGTGCGCACCAATTCCAGGCTCACGGTCTTCGGGCTGGTCGGCGGCACGCTGGGCGCGGGCGGCGTGGCCGCAGCGGTCGCCGCGGTCGCCGGATCGCCGGGTGCGCTGGTCTTCGCCGCGCTCATCGCCGCCGCCGGGACGTACCTGAGCCTGCGCATCCCGTCCTGGGTCGAGGTCACCGAGGGGGAGGTCCCCACGACGCTGGGCTATCACCGCGACAGTGAGGTCCTCGACAAGGACGCGACGTCGCCGATCAAGCCGAACAAACGCCGTCAGCCACTGGGCCGGTCGGTGGTGACCGGTCTGTGGGGAAACAGCGCCATCCGGGTGCTCACCGGATTCCTGACCTTCTACGTCGCCTTCGTCGCGAAATCGACCGAACATCGTCCGGTGCAACAGGCCGCGATGCTCGGGGCGGTCGGCGCGGCCGCGGCGATCGGCAACTTCGCGGGCAATGCGACCGGTGCGCGGATGAAACTCGGACGTCCGGCGCTGATCGTGCTGGTGTGCACGGCCGCGTGCACGGTCGTCGCCGTGGTCGCGGCGCTGACCGACAATCTGCTGGGCGCGGCGTTGGCGACCCTGGTCGCCGCATGCGCCAGCGCCTTGGCGAAGGTCTCGCTGGACGCCTCGATCCAGGACGATCTGCCGCCGGAGTCGATCGCGTCGGGATTCGGCCGATCGGAGACGGTGCTGCAGCTGTCCTGGGTGGTCGGCGGCGCGGGCGGCGTCCTGCTGCCCACGACGTGGTGGGAGGGCTTCGCCGTGGTCGCCGCGGTGCTGGCACTGGGATTGGTGCAAACCTTCGTGAGCTACCGTGGGCATTCGCTGCTGCCCGGCCTGGGCGGCAACCGACCGCAACACGCCAAGCAGGAGGTCCCCGCGGACTCCCCGCCCGGCGCCGCATCCCGACCAGCGACAGGAAATCCGTGACCAAGCCCAGCACCCGCACGATCGTCGCGCTGGCCGCGGCAGGCGTGCTCGTTGTGATCGTCGCAGTCGCCGCTGTCGTCACCGTGGCCGTGCGGAATACGACCACACCGCCTCCGGCGCTCACGGTGTACGCGCACGGGAAATCCGTCACCGTGCCCCCGTACAAGTACTGCACGGTGGCCGGGATCGCCGAGTCCGGGCAGGTGCACATGAACCCGTGCCAGCAGAGCGACATCACCGTGCCGGTGCAGCCCGCCGGGAATCCGGTGCAGATCTCGCTGCCGAAGAAGATCGCCGACGCACCGTGGGTCATGGTGCGCGAGTACCTCCTTCCCGACAATCGCACCGTGGTCCGCGATGTGAAGACCTATCTCGACTTCGATCCCGGCACCCTCGCCCTCACCGTCCCGTCCCGCCCGACCCCCAACCTGCGTCTGGTCGGCCTGGAGATGCAATTGGTCCTGCCCGCTCGCGACGAGATGGGCCAAGAGTTCTTCGTCCCGTACCAGGCCTGGTCGATCAAGACCGCCTGAGCGAAGCGCATCGGCTTCGACCACCCGGCGCGGTGTCTCGTCGATCGATCCGGCCTATTTCGTGACGGAAAGAGTTGTGGGAGGGCGCGATCCGGGTAGCCCCACCGGTACCGCGAGGTCGGGACGAATGGGTGCGGCCGGGATGCGTTCGAGGACCCCACCGGCGAAAACGTCGTAGAGCGGCAGGGTTTCGAGGTGCACATAGCCGATGTGGCAGTCGCACTCGGTACGTGGGCACGGGCGGGGTGCGAGTGCGGTGCGATAGGAGCCGTCGTAGAGGTTGCCGAGGACTTCGGGGACGAAATGGCAGCGGCGGACCGTCCCCTCGCCGTCGACGGACAGGACGCGGGAACCGGTACGGCATGGTTGTCCGGCCGAGCGGTGTGGGTGGCGGCTGTAGGGGAACAGCGGATCCAGTGCGGTCCAGAGGTCGGCCTGCGCCTCGGTGTAGCTGTGCCCCTCGGCGGCGTTGACCCAGAGGTAGACGTGGTCCGGTAGATCCGCACGCAACTGCCGCGCGGACGCGAGATGCTCCGGGAGGCCGACGATTCCGACACTGAAGCGCACACCGGCTCGCACCAGGCGCTCGGCCTTGTCCAGGAAACGCGGATACGGCGTCTGGCCCGGATGGAAGGTGCACCACAGAGCCAGCGCGTCCAGGTCGGCTTCGGCGAGCCAGTCGGTCCGGCAGCTCAGATTGGTCTGGATCGCGACGCGTTCGACCTGCGGCAGATGGGAAAGTTCCACGAGCGCACGGCGATACCAGGACCGCACCAACCCCTCGCCCCAGGGAGTGAACAGGATCGAGAGCCGATCGTCGCTCCGCTCACGCGCCCAGGCGGTGAACCGCTGCAGGGCGGCGCGATCGCCGCGCAGCTGCGCGGGCGTATCGCGGCGTTTGGCGAACGGGCAGTACGGACAGTCGTAATCGCACGATGCCAGCGGCCCGCGATACAGCAGCGTCAGATCCATCGCCGGTCAACGCAATTCGTAGGCGGCCATGGCGGATCGGACCGCGGGTGAGAAGAATTCGGGACCGATGGCGTCGGAGTAGGCCAGCCCGAGCGGTGTGAGGCGCAGGCGGTCGACGTCCGCTTCCAGCCAGCCGCGATCGGCGAGCAACCCCAGCTGATCGGCGAAATCCCGACCGGGATCGCTGCCGAACCGCAGCCGGTACCCGGCGAGCGCCAATCCCTGTGCCTGGAGCAGGGATTGCAGCAGGTGCCGGCGCCGAGCCTCCTCGGCATCGACCGCGCGGCCCACTACGGCATGGGTGAAATCCGTTGTAGTGGTGTAGGTATCGATGATCGACCGCACCTCGCGCATGGAGACCGCGTAGTCGAACGAGTAGTGCATCGTGCTGGTGTAGGAGCGGGCACCGCAGCCCAGGCCGATCATGCCGTCGGTCTGGCAGGCGTAATCGTCCGGACCTTGCGGCGGCGCGTCGATACGCCGGAACATGCGCATGGAGATCTGCTCGTAGCCCTCGGCGAGCAGGCGGTCGCGGCCCTCGCGATATCTGCTCAGCCGCTGGATATCCCAATCCTGTTCGGAGACAGCCGGATCTATATTCCGCCCCAGACCGGTGAGCGGGCGCACGTAGAGCGGATACAGATAGATCTCCTCGAGCCGCCAATGCAACGCAGCGTCCAGGGACTGCCGCCAGCTGGACTCGGTCTGCCCGTCGATGCCGTAGATCAGATCGATGTTGAGCACCGGAATTCCCGCATCGCGAATCCGGCCCAGTGCGGCCTCGACGTCGGTGCGATGCTGCGGGCGCACGGCTGCGCGGGCCTCGGCATCGACGAAGCTCTGCACACCCAGGCTCAGCCGCGTCGTCCCGCGCGCGGCCAGTACGGCCAGGCGATCGGCCGTGGCGGTGGCGGGCGAGGCCTCGACCGACAGCGGGATCGCCCGCAGATCCGCACCCATCACCCGTTCGGCGATATCGCACAGCCGTTCCAACTCGTGCGCCGCGAGATAGGTGGGAGTGCCGCCGCCGAACGCGGCCGTGGCGAACCGCGATGCGGGCCGCTCCCCCAGCGCCTCGCGCACCGCATGCGCCTGCCGATCGAGGGCGTCGAGATAACGACCGGTCAGCCTGTCGGGTGCGCCGACGCGGGTGAACAGATTGCAGAATCCGCAGCGCACCTCGCAGAACGGAATGTGCAGGTACAGCGACAACGCATGCCGCGCTTGGTTTCTCCACAGATCGGCCAGCGCCGGACGCGGCGTCAGCGGCCGGTACGACGTCTTGTGCGGATACGCGTAGACGTAGTTCTGATAGGGCCGGGGTACTGCGGCGACGGTCACGGCGACGGCTCCAGGAAGAAATGACCGTAAGGGACGGTCCAGACCGATTCGTGGCCCAGGCGGTGCCCGGTGTATCCGCCGTCTCCGTAGGCGGTGCCGTGATCGGAGCAGACGATGGCGAAACAGCGTCGCCGCGAACGCATCACGTCGAACAGCCGGCCCACGTGCTGGTCGATGTAGCGTAGGGCCGCGGCATGGGTGATCCGGGTGTCGCCCGCATCGCGGGTGGCTCCGGGCAGATGGAACCAGTTCGGCTGATGTAGCGCCGAAGCGTTGAGGAACAACAGGACTCGCTGCTGCGGCGGCAGTCCCGCGACGACCTTCTCCGCACACGCCACCTGCGCCTCGAACGAGGTCGGCGAGGCCACCGAGAATTCCGGCTCCCAGTGACTCTCCGCGAACAGACCGGGCAGCGCACTGCCCAGCGCGCCCTGCTTGTTGAAGAAGCCCACCCCGCCGATGCACACCGTGTGGTATCCCTGCCCGGCCAGGGCGGTCACCAGATCGGGGGCGTCGAAGACGAAGGTGCGTTCCGCGGTGGTCTCGCTGCCCGCGAACTGTGCCGCGAACAGGCGCGGGTGCGGACCGGGCGCGGCGGGCGTGGGCAGGAATCCGGCGAATATGGCCTGGTGGGAGGCGTAGGTGAAATTGCCCGGCGCATGGCGGCGCTGCCATCGACCACCCGGCAGATGGGCGGACAATGTCGGCAGCTCACCCGCGTCCGCCAACTCGGCGGCCACGTCGTACCGCAGCGTGTCCAGCGTGAGCAGCAGCAGGTCGTCACGGCCGACGACCTCGTTCATATCCGGATCGAGGTCGGCGGGGATCGAGTCAGGGCCCGCGCGATCGGGGGCAAGGCCGACCGGATCCGAGTCGACGCCAGCACGATCCGGCGCGGGGCCGACCGGATCCGAGTCGAGACCAGCACGATCGGCGGTGAGGCCGGTGGGAGATTCGGGGACGGTTGTCATCGGAGATGCCTTCCGGCCGAGACGAGTTCGCGGGCCGGCGGCACGTCCAGGCCGTACCGCCGGTGTGCCGCGAGGATCTGCGCGGTGTAGGTGTCCAGCCCGGCGGCCGGACCTTCCGGCAGGCCGGTCAGGCCCGGCAGCAGATCCCCGAACGCGTTGACCTCGCCGACCACGAAACGTCGCCAGCCGATCGCGGGCAGCAGATCGACTCCGACGCAGAGCGTCTCGGGAAAGCAGGCGGCGGCCTGCTCACAGATCGACAGGGCCCGCGCCCAGCGGTTCCC
Organism: Nocardia jiangxiensis NBRC 101359; assembly: GCF_000308615.1. Classification (GTDB taxonomy): domain Bacteria; phylum Actinomycetota; class Actinomycetes; order Mycobacteriales; family Mycobacteriaceae; genus Nocardia; species Nocardia jiangxiensis. Next base: position 13,586 of record NZ_BAGB01000011.1, on the reverse strand, counting down.
GGCCCGGGTGCGCACCTCGTCCAGATCACCACGGGCGCCACCGAGATGCAGATTCGTCAGCGGTGTGCGTGCGGTGCGCACGACGGCATGGGTCGCGCGCCCCGCGACCACCACGACCCGCAGATCTGCCGAGCGGCCCCGCAGCGCCGCCTTCGGGAGCCAGCGTTCGATGTGCAGGCCGTCGGGTGCGAGCCGGTCGACGATCGCGGCGATCTCGCGTTCGTCGGTGTATTTGCGCACGCGCAGGGAGTTGTAGAGCCGACCGTCGGAGGTGAGTTCGACCGAGGTGGTCGCCTGCACGCGTCCCGACGCGGTCGTCTCGACCGCGAGCACCCCGGACGCCGAAGAACCGTGTGCGAGTTTGACGAATGCGCGCGGCAGACCGGCCGCACGCAGCCGCGCGCGAACCTCGGACCAGTCCCGCACCGCGATCCCCGCACCCGAGGTGGGCGAATCCGGAACCGGCACACCGCGAGCCGCCAGCCGCGCATGGCACAACCGCTTGTCGAACAACGCGGCCAGATCGTCCGGATCGTCGAGCCGGATCCCGCCCCGCAACGACCGCACCGCCCGTAACCAGGCCGAATACCAGCGCGCCGAACCCTCCACCTGGGCAGGCTCTTTCACACCGCACAGCATCTCGTCCACCACCGGATCCTCGCCCGGCGAATCCAGGCGCACCAGCTCGTCCGGCGCGAAATCCTGCCCCGCGCCGCTCAGAACCGCGCACCACTCGACCACTCGCGGTCGCGGCAGCCCGGCCGCCCGCGCGGCGTCGGCGAACATCCGCACCCGCCGATTCGCACCGTTACCGACGACCACCCAGCGGGGCGGATCGTCGCGGCTCACCGGTGAATCGTTCTCCGCCATGGCCGTTCACTCACCGACGGCGACGTATCGGTAGTCCTCGTCGTAGCCGGCATCGTCGACGTCCACATCCACCTCGACGCCTGCGGGTTCGAGCAGCGAGCGCACAGCACTCCGCATCGACTCGGACAGGAAGTTGTAGTGCATGTCCAGCGAGGTCAGATGGGTCAGCGACTGGCCGGTGAGCAGGGCCCCGGCCCCCTCGTCGGTGAGTACGCCCATCGAGACGTCCAGGCCCTCGAGCTGCGCGACCACCGGCGCGGTGGCCAGTGCCACGCAGATCCGATCCTGAATCTCACTGTTGCGCAGGGCCAGATCGCGCAGGCCGGGCAGCTTGGCGCCGGTCAGGATCGGAGCCAGATCGGACACCTCGCAGTCGCCGCCGTAATCCTCGGTGCCCAGCCAGAGATCCAGATGAGTGAGCGCCGGCAGATCACATCCCGCGATGCCGCGCACCGCCTCGCCGGACAGACCACCGGACTGCACGGTCAACTGCGCCAGCCGCTCGTGCCGTACGGACGCGAACGCCAACTGCTGGCCACCGCGCACCCCGAACTCCTCCAATTCGGGAAACGCCACCAGGATCGGGCTCACCTCACTCTGGATGATCCAGGAGATCTCGGCCTCCTCCATGGTGATGTCGCCCAGGAAGATCGCGCGCAACTCCGGCAGCCGATCCCGCGCGGCGACCAGGGCCTCGACGGCCACTGCGGAACTGTTCTCCCATTGGGCTCCCCAACTGCCCACGATCAGCGCACGCACCCGCTCGGCGGCAACGGTGTCCAGGAGCCGGGTGAAGCGATCCACCCAGGTTTCCTCATCCTCGTCGTAATCCACGCGCACCCGCCAGGCGACCGAATCGGCGGCGGGAAGCTCGGGTAGCGCCTCGCTCGCATCCGGAACTTCCGGGAAGTCGTGCACGGGCAGGCCGTAGAACTCCTCCAGATGGTCGTGGATGGTCGTCATAGCTGCTCGCCCCTTCTGGCTCGAATACCGGTGTCGGCAGGTGAGTTCCGGCATCGACAGATGAGTTATAGCCGCACCCACCGACAATCATCGAGTCGAACGGACCTGTCGGTACCCGTCGTTAGAGTCCTTGGCACAGCGCGAATCTCGTGCCACGACGGGGAGGGGAACCATGCACCGGCAAGGCGATGTCCCGATCAGGCCATCGGCGTGCGAGGCCGTGCCCGAAATACGCCGCAGCCCCGGCACACACAGTGCGCCGGGGCTGCGGGAAACGATCTGCTCAGTGATCCAGTTCGCGCGCGACGCCGCGTACCACCTCGGCGATGCGCTGGGCGGTCTTGCGATCCGGATACTTGCCCTTGCGCAGATCCGGCTGCACCTTCGCCTCCAGCAGAGTGATCATGTCCTCGATCATCCCGTGCAGGTCGTCCGGTCCCTTGCGCGGCTGCTGCGGCGCGGATTCCTTGTGCCCCTGGCCTTGTCCGCCGCGCACCGAGGGCGGCGGCTCGAGCAGTTTGAGGCTCAGCGCCTGCGGGCCGCGTCGACCGGCAGCCATTCCGAACTCAACCCGTTGCCCGGGTTTCAACCCCTCGACACCCTTGGGCAACGCAGACGACCGAACATAGACGTCCTCCCCCTCATCCTGGGAAAGGAAGCCAAAGCCCTTTTCGACGTCGTACCACTTCACCTTGCCGGTCGGCACTGCGCTCACCCGTTCATCTTCGAATGTCCGGACGGCCCGGACACGGTCACCGGCGCCGGAGGTGTATCCGGCACCCTTGCATTCGCGAAAAGAACGCGCCCCACACAGCTATGCAGGACGCGATTGTCGTCGAGTCTACCCCGGTGACGATTCCCGAAGCACATCAGTTTTACGGTGCAGCAATGCCGGATTCCTCTTCTGACCGTTCGCCGCGCCGCGCGGCGGATCGGCTGCTGCCCCTCGCCGTGGGCCTGTTCGCGATCGGATTGGTGGCGATCCTCGCCATATTCCTCATCCCGGTGTTCTCCGACGCCCATCCGGGATTGTGGCTGTATCTCGTCGCGATGGCGGCGACTCCGGGCGGACTACTGCTGGCGATCGTGTTCGCGTTGTGGTCCGGCCGCCGGGCGCGCTGAGATCCGTTCGACGAATCCGTTCGGCCGACCTCAGGTATGCCCTGTTCGTTATCCGTCTACACATGTGATCTTCATCACATCACGGAGAGGTCACGGAGCGGTCACGGACCGTACTTGCATACGTGACAACGCACTCACCTGCACAGAAGCCGAACGGAAGTTGTTGGGCGCGAGCGCGACCCGCCCGCACACGCCGGTTACCAAATAGTGATTTTTCGCGGCGATCGTCGTACCGTCTATCCGTGTCGGGAGCAGTCCCGACACCACCGGCCCGCCGCACCGAACCTCGCCCCGCGGGTACCGGACCCCAAGGAGACAGGGGCGAGGGCGGGGAACCCACGTTCCCTACAGGCAGGGAAGCGGAACCGGCCGGAAACGACCGATTCCTTGGGGTGAAGCCCCGGCGCACCAACCCGGTGTGCCAGGGCCGGACGGCCTCTCAGTCCGAACCCGACAGCTCACCTCGCAGGCGCGTACGAGAGGAAGACACCCGATATGAGTGGACGCCATCGCAAACCGACCAACACCGGCCGTACCGTCGCCAAGGTCGCCGTGACGAGCGCGATGATGGGCGGTGCGGGAGTTGCCCTCGCCGGTCACGCCGCTGCGGCTCCCGACTCCGACTGGGACAAGCTCGCGCAGTGTGAGTCCGGAGGCAACTGGGGCATCAACACCGGCAACGGATTCCACGGCGGTCTGCAGTTCACCCCGAGCACCTGGGCTTCCTACGGCGGCACACAGTACGCCTCGAGCCCTGAGCACGCCAGCAAGGACCAGCAGATCGCGGTCGCCGAGAAGGTTCTCGCGACGCAGGGCTGGGGCGCCTGGCCCTCCTGCTCCTCGCACCTCGGCCTGCACAGCTCGCCGACGCAGCGCTCCGCTCCGGCCTCCAGCGCCACCACCGAGCAGGCCGCCATGCATTCGCAGTCCGCCCCGCGCGTCCAGGCCCAGCCGGAACTCGCGACTCATTCGCAGGCCCCCGCGCAGCAGCAGCAGCAGCCGCAGGCCACGCCGGATGGCAACCAGCAGGTCTTCCAGACCGTCGACAAGGGCATCACCATGGCTCAGCAGCACGGCATTCAGCTGCCGCAGCAGGCCATGGACGCCTACAACGTCGCCAAAGCCAGTGGTGTCAAGCTCGACCCGAGCGTGGTCAACTTCTTCGAGGCGAACAAGAGCTTCCTGCCCAACTGATTCGGGCTCAACTGATTCGGTCTGCCTGAGGCACGTTTCAGCTTTTATCGGGACACAAGAGAGGGCCCCACATCCGAAAGGATGTGGGGCCTTCTCTGCTGCGCGGTCAGCGGTTGATCACTGTGTGCGGGTGCACATAGGGAATCTCTTCCGCCGGCACCGGGAAGTCGGTGTCTTCGCCGAACGGCGAGAGGCCACCGGAGCGGGTCGACGAGAGTTCGGTGACCGCATGGTCGCCATTGGCGAGCTGGGGCCAGCCGTTGTCGACGTAGGGTTTCTTCGATTTGTTCACCACGGCATCATTCTGGCACGCCCGCCCCGATCAGTACACGCTCGCATGGGTACTCGGCGACGATGACAGGTCCCCCAGCGCCCACCCGCGTGTCGCCGTACGCTGGACAGGATGACCACGACCGACCGCACGCCCCGGACCGGGGACGACCGTCCCACGGGAGCCTCTCCCGCCGCCCGAGGCTCGGCCGGTGCCGGGATGTTGGCCGACTGGTTGTCCGCCCGCGGTGACGAGGATCTGGTGACCCTGCTGGAGCTGCGCCCGGATCTGGCCGTACCGCTGCCCGCATCGATGGCGGTCCTGGCGGCCCGTGCCGAACAGCGCGCGTCGGTTCTGCGGGCCTGTGAGGACCTCGACACCCTCGATTTCGCCATCATCGAGACCCTCGCCGTACACGGCGCGGCCTTTCCCGGCCGCACAGCCGCCCCGTTACCGCGCAAACAGCTGCACAAACTTCTCAGCGATCGGGTGCCCGCCAAGACCGTCGACATGTCCACGGCCCGGCTCACCGCTCGCGCTCTGGTCTGGGGCACAAAGGAACTGCATCTGGTCGCTGCCGCGAAGGATGCGCTGCCCTGGCAACTGGGCAGCACCACCGAACTCCCGGACGCGCTCACCGAATCGGAGATCACCGAGGCGTTGACCGAGATCGGTCCCGCCGAACGCGCCCTGTTGGACAAACTCGCCGCCACCGGTCCGCGCGGACGCACCCGCGATGCGGCCCCCGGAACGGCGCCGGACCGCCCGATTCAGCGTCTGCTCGCACATCGCCTGCTGAACTGGGTCGACGCGGAGACCGTCGAACTGCCACCCGCGGTCGGGCAGGTGCTGCGCCGCGAACCGGTGACCGATCCGCACGCGCTCGTGCCGCCGCATCCCACACCGGTCAAACACACCGCGGCCGATGTCAATGCCGCAGCGGCGGGCGAGGTGGGTGAACTGCTGCGGCACTGTGGGGACATCCTCGAGGTGCTGGGCGCCGCACCCGCGCCCGCGCTGCGCTCCGGCGGACTGGGCGTACGGGAATTGCGCCGCATCGCCAAACAGACCGGGGTGGACGAAACCCGCGTCGGCCTGCTCGCCGAGGTCCTCGCGGCAGCGCGCCTACTGGACAAGGGAATTCCCGAACCACCCCCGCCGGACGATTCACTCGACGATTCTTGGGCGCCGACGACCACCACCGACGGCTGGCGCGAACATTCCTCGGCCCGGCGCTGGGTGACGCTCGCACACGCCTGGCTGGAATTGGACCGCTTCCCCTGGATGATCGGGCTGCGCGACGCCAATGACAAACCGCTGGCGGCATTGTCGATGGAATTGCGCAATATGCACGCGATCCGGGATCGCCGGGCGATTCTGAGCCTGCTGGCCGAATTCCCGACCGGCTCCGCGGTATCCGCCGCCGATCTGGCTCGGGTGCTGGCCTGGCGGCAACCGCGTCTGCGCAGGCACTTTCACACCGAGGCGGTGGACCGCACACTCACCGAGGCCGCGACGCTGGGTCTGGTCGGACGTGGTGCGCTGACCTCCGCGGGACGCGCGCTGCTGCACGGCCCCCTCACACCCGGCGACCCGGCGGTCCCCGAGGAGGCGCTGCACAACGCCGAGTCCGAAATGGATTCCGCGCTACCGGATCCGGTCGATCACGTGCTGGTGCAGGCGGATCTGACGGTGATCGCGCCCGGACCGCTGGTCCCGGATCTGCAGGGCCGGATCGCACTGGTCGCCGATATCGAATCGGCCGGTGCGGCAACCGTTTACCGGATCGGCGAGACGTCGGTGCGGCGCGCCCTGGACGCCGGGATGACCGCGGCCGAACTGCATCAGCTGTTCACCACGCATTCGCGCACCCCGGTTCCGCAGTCGCTGACCTACCTGATCGATGACGTGGCCCGCCGGCACGGGCGGCTGCGGGCCGGTATCGCGCAATCATTCGTCCGCAGTGAGGATCCCGCGCTACTGGCCGAGGTGCTCGCCGCACCGGTCGCCGAGCAGTTGGCGCTGCGGGCGGTCGCGCCGACGGTGGCGATCTCGCAGGCCACGCTCGCCGAGGTGCTCGATGAACTGCGTGCGGCGGGGTTCAGCCCGGCGGGTGAGGATTCCTCGGGCGCGATCGTCGATCTGCGTCCGCACGGTATGCGGATCCCCGCTCGCCCCAACACCCGCAACGCCTGGCGCCCCAGCCTGCCCAGCAGCGAACAGCTCGGGCAACTGGTGGCCGAACTGCGCGCCGGAGAGCGTGCGGCACAGGCGAAATCGGGTCAGGCTGTGCGTTCGGACGGCTCCCGCACCAGTACCGCGGCCACCATGGCGCTACTCCAGTTGGCCGTGCGCGTGCGACGACCGGTGCACATCGGATATGTCGATGCCCAGGGTGTGGCCACTCAACGCATCGTCGAACCGCTCCAGGTTTCGGGCGGCCAACTGAACGCCCTGGACCCGGTGACCGGCGCGGTACGAAATTTCACACTGCACCGCATCGCATCCGTGGCACTGGTGGATCAGTAGACGCCGGGACGGCCGGCGGACTCAGTAATCGGTCGGGTACTGATGGGACAGGCCATAGATGCCGAGCATCAGGTATCCGAGGGAGCGGCCCAGAGTGTTGCTGAGCAGCATGAGTCCCATGATATTCAATTTGTTCGGCCTTCCCTCGAAACGTTCTGCGCAGAGATTGTATGCACAATTGTTAACGGTGTCGCACCGTTACCCCTCACAGCAGACTGTTCGGTCGATACACACTTGCCATCATTGTCGTCCGGCGCGGCGTGTGCGTTACTCGAGACACCGGGCGTCGAACGCGACTGCCCGGCAACCGAACTCGACGGTCATGGTCGGCTCAGGTGTGCAGCGACCCCGGGTAGAGGTACTGGTCGGCAGGACGGGTGGCGCCATCGAGCCAGGCCGAGAAGAAACCGGACAGGTCGACCGGCGTTCGGGACTGCATATACGTGCGGAATTCGGGCATCGAGGCGTTGCCGTAGGCATGTGAGCGCACGAATCCGGCGACCGACGGGAAGAAGACTCCGTCGCCGATCAGGCGGCGCAGCGCGTGCAGGAACAGCGGTCCGCGGTAGTAGACGGAGGTGAATTCCTTTCCGGCGCCGGGATTCTGCAGCGGGATCTGCCAGAAGTCGGCCCGGTTGCGGTATTTGGTGAGGGTGCTGCGGTACTGCGCGTCGACGTCCTTGCCCTGCTTGCGTTCCGGCCACAGATAGTCGGCGGTGTAGCTGGCGAAACACTCGTTCAGGCAGACGTCGGACCAGTTCTTCACCGACATCGAGTCGCCCCACCACTGGTGGGTGTTCTCGTGGACGACCGTGTTCAGCTCGGCCCACGGGGCGTAGACCGGCCGGGTCTGGGTCTCCAGCGAGATATGCAGATCGGTGTCGACGTAGATGCCGCCGCCGCTCTCGAACGGGTATGGGCCGTACAGGGATTCGAGGAATTCCAGCACCTCCGGCAGCCGCCGCTCGATATCCTTGCGCGGCGCCGACCGCGGAGCGAAAGCACTGATCAGCGGGGTACCGGCGGCGCTGCGCTGATGCAGGAAATCGAGATGATCGATCGCGACGGTGGTCAGATACCCCAGCACCGGATGTTGTGTCGCCCACTCCGCGGTCCGCTGCGATCCGTGCACTTCGTCTCGCACGCGCAGCCCATTCGAGATGACCTGCCACTCCTGCGGCACCGTCACGGTCAGATCGAAGGTGGCCTTGTCCAGCGGGGTGTCGTTGAGCGGATACCAGGTCGCCGCCGAATGCGGTTCCCCCGCGGCGAATGCTCCGCCGCTGGGTGAGATGGTCCAGCCGTGCTCGGGACTGTTCGCTTCGATGCCGGAGTATCGGACGGTCACCGTGAACGGCAGTCCGGGCAGAATCGGCAGAGCGGGTGTGATGTTCAGTTTATGACCGCCGGTGCGGGTGAATCCGGCGGGCAGATTGTTCACCGAAACCTGTTGCACGTCAGGACCGTTGAAGTCCAGAGCGAACGTGCGCAGTGGCTGGGTGGCCATGGCGTCGAGCTGCGCGGTGCCGGTCAGGTGATGCGTCGGCGGATCGTAATCGATGGCGACGGCGTAGTGGTCGACGTGATAGCCGCCGTTGCCGTCGTCGGGATAGTAGGCATCACCGCGCCACGGCGTGCCGAACAGCGGATCGGCAGGCGTTCGTGCCTGCGCGGGCATCGACAACCCGGCCGCCAGCAACACACCGACCAGGACTGCGCACATCCGTTTGTGCGATGTCATGCGGACTTCTCCACCCCTTCTCGGCACGCGGTTCCGGCGACGGTCGATGCTAACCCACCCGAAAGCCCAGGCCGGGGCGGCGCACCAGACCATCGACGGCGACTAACCGCCCGTGCCCGAGACCGCCACACTCGCCCCCAGGCCCATGATCATCACGCCACCGGCACCGCCGACAGCCTCCAGACGCCGCGGCGAGCGTGCGAACCAGTCGCGGGCGGTACCGGCCAGCAGCGCCCAGGCGCTGTCGGAGATCAAGGCGATGAAGATGAATATCCAGCCCAGAACCAGCATCTGCAACGGCACCGAACCGTGCGCGCGATCCACGAACTGCGGCAGCATCGCGGAGAAGAAGATGATCGCCTTCGGATTGGTCACACCGACGACGAACCCCTGCCACAACACCCGCCGATGCGCCGCCGGTTGTGCGGAGGTCGAGGCGGCCAGCGCCGTACGGAGCGATCGCCGATGCCGAATCGCCTGTGCGCCGATATAGATCAGATACAGCCCGCCGCCGATCTTGACGATCGTCAACGCCACCGCCGAGGCCGCGACCAGCGTGCCGAGCCCGGCCGCGACCAATGCCAGCATGGCCTGCACGCCGAGGGCATGCCCCAGCACCGAAACCAGAGCGGCCCGTTTGCCGTCGGTCAGCGCGCGACCGATGGTGAACAGAACTCCCGGGCCCGGAATCACGATGATGATCGTTCCGGCCACGATGAATGCGAGCAGATTTGCGGCGGGCACCATCCTTCGATCATACGAAGGCGCGCAAGGACTTTTGGGCTATCCGCGCAGCTCCTCGGGCAGCTGGTGCGGATCGAGCACGAGACGTCCGAAATCGGCGGTGCGCACCCTCTCGGCCAGGGATCGGTTGTCGGCCAGCAGTTTCCACTCGGCTTCGGGAATAGCGGCGCGGGCACGGGCGATCACCTCCGGATCGCGGGTGCCCCAGGCGATCGGCATCGCGCCGACCGACTGCCGCAGTCCGCCCACCGACAGCGGCGCCCGATCGGCCCGCACGGTCACCGAGGGGATCTGCTCACCGGGCCAGGAACGATGTCCGGGCAGCGACCGCACAGTGCGGGTGATCAGCGCATAACGCGGCGGCGCATCGGATTTGGCCACGTTGACCAGGGCCAGCAGCAGTGCACCACGCGGATGCCGATCCGAGACGATCGCCGGAACGAGTTCCCCCTCGGCGTACAGCTTCTCGATCCGGGCGCGATGCGGCGACCACAGCGCCACGAACAACGAGGTCACGGTGCCCAGCGCGAAGGCGACGGCCAGCAGGAACGAATACGGGTGGTTCAGCCAGATCAGCCCGGCGGTGCCGAGGCCGAGCACGACGGTGGCGGTGAACGCCAGGATCCGAAGTCGCCGGGTGTCCGCGACGACCTCGTTGACCGCCCGCGCATGTTCACGATCCACCACGAACTCGAAGGCGGTAATTTTGGCCTCCGCTTCGCTCCGGCGGGGCCACGGCCCCCCAAGGCTCGATTCTTCCCTCCTCCGCTCCTCCGCTTCGCTCCCCCGCTCCGTCAGTCCAGAATCAACCCGGGCCGCGGCCTCGGAGTCGGCGTTATCCGGGGTGGACGGCCCTGGGTTGCCCTCGGGGTTGGCGTTGTCCGGAGTGGACGGGCCCGGGTTGTCCTCGGGGGTGGCGTTGTCCGCAGTGGGTGAACCGGGTGGCCGCTGGTTGGTGTCCGGGCGGTCCGGATCGAGCGGGCGTTCAGCCATAGCCAGGTCCTCCGTCCGGTTGTCAGCAGTGCCTAGCCGATCGTGGGGCCCAGCAGGTCGTCGGCGTCGGTGATCCGATAGGCGTAGCCCTGTTCGGCCAGGAAGCGCTGTCTGTGCGCAGCATATTCTGCGTCCAGCGTGTCGCGGGACACCACCGAATAGAAGTGCGCCTGTCCGCCGTCGTGTTTCGGGCGCAGCAATCGGCCCAACCGCTGGGCCTCCTCCTGACGCGATCCGAAGGTTCCCGAAACCTGTACTGCCACAGACGCTTCGGGCAGATCGATGGAGAAGTTGGCCACCTTGCTCACCACCAGCACCGGAATCTCACCGTTGCGGAACGCGTCGAACAGCGCCTCGCGTTCCTTGGTGCGGGTCGAGCCCTGGATCACCGGGGCGTTCAGATGTTCGCCCAGTTCGTCCAGCTGATCCAGATAGGCGCCGATGACCAGGCTCGGAGATTCCTTGTGCCGCGCGAGAATCGACTCCACCACGGGAAGTTTGGTGCGCGCGGTGGAGCACAGTTTGTAGCGCTCCTCCGGTTCGGCGGTCGCATACGCCATGCGTTCGGCATCGGTGAGCGTCACCCGCACCTCGACGCAGTCCGCCGGGGCGATCCAGCCCTGCGCCTCGATATCCTTCCACGGCGCGTCGTACCGCTTCGGGCCGATCAGCGAGAAGACATCGCCCTCACGGCCGTCCTCGCGGACCAGGGTCGCGGTCAGGCCCAGACGACGGCGCGACTGCAGATCGGCCGTCATCCGGAAGACCGGCGCGGGCAGCAGATGCACCTCGTCGTAGATGACCAGACCCCAGTCCCGGCTGTCGAACAGTTCCAGATGCCGGTACTCGCCCTTGGTCTTGCGGGTGACGACCTGGTACGTCGCGATGGTGACGGGGCGGATCTCCTTGCGCTCGCCGGAGTATTCGCCGATCTCGTCCTCGGTGAGCGAAGTGCGCGCCAGCAGCTCGCGCCGCCACTGCCGCCCCGCGACCGTATTGGTCACCAGGATCAGCGTGGTGGCCTGGGCCTTGGCCATCGCGGCCGCGCCGACCATGGTCTTACCGGCGCCGCACGGCAGCACCACCACACCCGAGCCACCGGCCCAGAACGAATCCGCGGCCAGCTCCTGATAATCGCGCAGGTGCCATTCGTTGGTGCCGAAGTCCAGGTCGATCGCGTGCGCCTCGCCGTCGACGTAGCCGGCCAGATCCTCGGCGGGCCAGCCCACCTTGAGCAGCATCTGCTTGATCCGGCCGCGCTCGGACGGGTGCACCTGCACCGTGTCGTCATCGATGCGCGCGCCCAGCATGGGCTGGATCTTCTTGTGCCGCAACACCTCTTCCAGCACCGCGCGATCGAGGCTGACCAGCACCAGCCCGTGCGCGGGATGTTTCATCAGCTGCAGCCGCCCGTACCGCGCCATGGTGTCCACGACATCGACCAGCAGCGGCTGCGGCACCGCGTAGCGGGAGTACTTGACCAGCGCGTCGACGACCTGCTCGGCATCGTGCCCGGCCGCGCGCGCGTTCCACAGCGCCAGCGGGGTGACCCGATAGGTGTGCACATGTTCGGGCGCGCGCTCGAGTTCGGCGAAGGGCGCGATCGCCTGACGCGCGGCATCGGCCTGCCCGTGCTCGACTTCGAGCAAGAGAGTCTTGTCGCTCTGAACAATGAGTGGTCCGTCTGTCACGGCACCTCCTGCGGGTTCGCGGGCCGGAGTCCATTCTTGCCGATGGGACCGACACGACCGCCGCCACCGGGGGTGAGCACGCAATGTACCCGGTCGGACGGTCGACACGCCGCGTTCGCGCGACATTGCCGACCACGCCTCGGCCGGGTGCCCATCTGCCTCGTTGAACACCGACCCGTCGGGCAATCTTCCCGCGTCCCCCGGGCGATCGGCCACTGTGGCGTCGCTCACCCCGCAGCTCGTGCAGCGCGCTCCCGCCGACGCCCCACCCGGCACGCGCTACGTTTGGACCATGCAGAACCCGCCGACCGTCGCCCGCCTGCGCCCGTTCGCCTCGACGATCTTCGCCGAGATGACCGAACTGGCCGTGCGGCACGGCGCGGTCAATCTCGGGCAGGGGTTCCCGGATTCGGACGGCCCGGCAGCCATGCTCGAGGTGGCCGAACGCGCCATCGCCGAGGGGTTCAACCAGTATCCGCCCGGTCGCGGGGTGCCGATCCTGCGGCAGGCGATCGCGCGGGATCGCGCCGAGCGGTACGGCACCCGATACGACCCGGACAGCGAGATCCTGGTGACGGTCGGCGCCACCGAGGCGATCAGCGCCGCGGTACTCGGCCTGGTCGAGCCCGGCGAGGAGGTGGTGCTGATCGAGCCGTACTACGACTCCTACGCCGCGGCGGTCGCGTTGGCCGGAGCCACCCGGCGCACCGCCCGGCTGGTGCCCGACGACGACGGTTTCGCCCTCGACCTGGACAGCCTCCGCACCGCGATCACCGCGAAAACCCGGCTGCTGCTGCTGAATTCGCCGCACAACCCGACCGGGACGGTGCTGGGCCGCGCGGATCTGCTGGCCATCGCCGAGCTGGCCCGCGAACACGATCTCATCGTGGTGACCGACGAGGTGTACGAACACCTCACCTTCGACGGACACGAGCACATCAGCATCTCCACACTGCCCGGCATGTTCGAGCGGACCATCGTGATATCCAGTGCGGCAAAGACTTTCAGTGTCACCGGCTGGAAGATCGGCTGGGCTTGCGCCCCCGCGCCGCTGCTGGACGGCGTCCTGGCGGCCAAACAGTTCCTCACCTTCGTCGGCGGCGGGCCGTTCCAGCCCGCGGTCGCGCACGCCCTGGAACACGAGATGCCCTGGGTGTCGACGTTGCGGGATACCCTGTCGGACAAGCGGACCCGCCTGTCGAAGGCGCTCGGCGAGGCCGGATTCGGCGTGAAGCGCAGTGACGGAACCTATTTCGTCTGTGCCGACATCACCCCACTCAGCACCGCCGACGCGATGACCTTCTGCCGCGAACTACCCGAACGCCTCGGCGTAGCCGCCGTCCCCCTGTCCGTCTTCGCCGACGACACCGATTCCTGGAATCACCTGGTGCGCTTCACCTTCTGCAAGAAGGAAGAAACCATCACCGAAGGCATCCGCCGCCTCCACGCCGCGCCGCACCACTAGCCC
>NZ_BAGB01000012.1 GCF_000308615.1 Nocardia jiangxiensis NBRC 101359 | reverse complement strand
CGGGCGTCTGCTGCCGCCTCACGCCGGTCAGCGATCTCGTCCCGGGCATCCGCGACCTCCTCGCGCTGCGCAAGCACTCGCTCATGATCCTGCAACTGTTCCACCCACTGCCCGAACTTCGTCTCATCCGCCGGACCCGGTCCGCCGGCATCTGCTGCCACACCGTCTCGGTGGCACTGCTCAGCTCCCCACACCTCCGATGGTCACTCCCTTCCGCAGCACGTGAACAACCACTACTTCGAGACCGGACAGCCGCTGGATACCGACGCCGCGACGCCCCGGGTCGAGCCGGACGCCCCCGGGCGATGCCCGATTTCACGACCAGAACCACACACCCTCGCCGCGACGGCGGCGACGCTCGGGCGCTGACCATGATGCCTGATCTGCGGTCGATCACGCGGGAGATCGCCGACCGGCTCGCCGCGCTGGATCCGCCGGTGATGGCGAGCGGGCAGTAGTGCGGGATCCCCTCGAGGGGACGGGACGCGGCCGACCAGGGCCGTAACGAGCTGACCGGCCTGATTCCCGGGCCGAGCCTGCCTCGGTGCAGCAATACCGTCAGCTGACGGTGCCGGTGAAAGGGTTGCGTCGCGTGGTGAGCCGCTTGCACAGCGTCTGCTGGATGGTTTCGCGGACCTGATTGGCGACCTCGAACCGGGTCGCCGGATCGTCGGCGGCCTGCGGGCCGTATGCGCCGGTGGTGATGGGTTCGCCGAATTCGATGTACCACTTCGACGGCAGCGGGATACCGCCCAGCAGGCCCAGATGCGGGAACAGCGGCGTCACCGGGAAGTACGGCAGCCCGAGCAGCCGGGCCAGCGGCTTGATGTCGGCGAGCTTGGGATAGATCTCCTCCGAGCCGACGATCGAGCACGGGATGATCGGCACCCCCGTGCGCACGGCCGCCGAGGCGAACCCGCCGCGGCCGAAGCGTTGCAGCTTGTAGCGCTGACTGTAGGGCTTGCCGACGCCCTTGAAGCCCTCGGGGAACACGCCCACCAGCTCGCCCGAGTGCAGCAGCCGCTCGGCGTTGACGCGGCAGGCCCGGGTGTGGCCGGCCTTACGGGCCAGCCCGCCCATGATCGGCGTCTCGAACACGAGGTCGGCGGCCAGCAAACGCAGCGCACGCTGCCCGGGGTGCTGATCGTGCACAGCCAGCTGCACCATCAGCCCGTCCAGCGCCACCACGCCGGCATGGTTGGCCACGATCAGCGCGCCCTCGGATTCGGGAATGTTCTCGATGCCGTTGACCTGCACCCGGAACCACACCTGTGCCAGCGGCCGCAGCGCCGGCAGCAGAACGGCTTCGAGCAGATGCTCGTCGAGACCGAACTCGTCGACGCGATAGTCCCCCGTGAGGCGCCGACGGACGAAGTCGGCGGTGCCGCGGATCGTGCCTCGCGCCAGCTCGCCGAGCGTCTGCGGCTGCCGCGGCACTGCCCCGGCCAGCCGTTCGGTCAGCGACGCCACCGGACTCGGTGCCGTCCGCCCCGGCTCGTGCCGCCGGATCACTGGTGAGCCCTGGGGGACGCAACGTCTTCCGGGTCGCCGGTACGCGCATCGGTGTCATCGAGTACCGCTGCCTGGTTGTTCGCCAGCCCGATCATGACGGTCCCTCGGATCTGTTGATGCTCTCAGTACACTCTGAGCGAATCCCGATGTCAACACTGTAGGTCTACGGGGATGGAAAGCAAATGGGCCGGTGACGTGTGTGGACAGGATCATGTCCGCGATCGACTTTCTGCACGAGGACCCGGTACACACGTTTCGCGCTCTACGTCAACAATGTAGGTCTACACTATCTGGACAGAGTAGCCGAGGTCGAAGAATGGATGCTGTCCGTGATGGCCGAACCGCCGATCAACCACAAGTCCGCCCAGCCCGGGACGAAGCCTGTCAAGCGCCGGTCTCCCGGGCACGAGGATGGTCCGGTGACACGGGCCGCGGTGCTGGCCGCGGCGCTGGAGATCGTCGATCGTGACGGTGTGGAGGCGTTGTCGATGCGGCGGCTGGCCGAGGCGGTGGGGCGGGATCCGATGGTGATCTATCGGCATGTGCCGAACAAGGCGGCGGTACTCGACGGTGTGGCCGAGGTGGTGTTGGCACAGTTGTCGGTCGATACCACCGATTCGGACTGGAGAGCCCAATTGCGTTCGGTAGCACGGGATTTCCGGCGGCTGGCATTGGCTCATCCGCGGGCGGTGCCGCTGTTGGTGACCCGGCCGTTGGCGACGCCGCTGGGGTTGCGGTCGCAGGCGGTGCTGCGGCCACTGGAGGACATTCTGGTATTGCTGACGCGCGCCGGGTTCTCCGGTGCGGAGGCATTGCATGTGTACCGGGCGCTGTTCGGGTTCCTGTTCGGGCATGTTCTCAACGAGTTGCAGGAGATCGTGGAGAACCCCGATGAAACCGACGACCTGCTCCGTCTCGGGTTGTACCGGCTGCCCGTCGGCGAGTTCCCGTTGCTGCGCGAACTGGCGCCGGTGCTGGCCGCCTACGACGGCGCCGCCGAACTCGAGCGCGGGCTCGACATCCTGCTCACCGGCCTGGCCGCGAACTCGCCCGAGAGTGGCGCCTTCCAGCAGCGATGACCTCGAAATATGCAATGTCAACAACGTTATTCTACAATGTAGACAGGTCGGGCAACCAAGGCTAGGCTGGGGTGACAACCGGTGCGTGCGTCGAACGGCCAGCCGATCCGGCCGCCGCGGCCGAATCGCACATCCGGGGACGGGATCTTCTCCGATGACCGAGAACAAGATCACGCATCGAATCTGGACCACCAAGGAAGGCTTGGAGAAGCGCTTCCGTGACGCCGGCGCCCGGAGCCCCACCGAAGGGCGGGCAGACAGGCATGGCCCCTTCGACTGGCTGGAACACAATCTGAGGGGCATGTTCAAGCGCTGACATATGCCGACCCTGCGCACGATCGAAGTACTCGGTACCAGTAATCGCCGAATGGTCCTGCTGGTGGTTGCACCAACACACCGGCACAGCTGCGGCGATGACGGATGAATTCGCCGCTTGCACCGAGACGGGAGCATCGATCATGACAGCACAGCAGCCCCGATACGCTCCGGACAATCGCCGGCCACCCGCACTGCGGCTGCTGGTCGACACCCGACCGCCGCACACCGGATGGGTCGATGGTGCGTGGTGGCCGCACAGCCATGACCTCACCGCCGAGTTGCCGGCTCTGCTCACGGTGCTGGCGGCCCGGCTCGGCCTGGTGCATCGCGTGATCTACCACCTCGGCGACTGGGACGAAACACCGGCCAGATTCACCACCGGCGCAAGCTGGGTGCGACTCGGTGGATTCCACCGCAAAACGCCCCACACCCTCGACGTTGTCGGTCTCACCGGCGCCAGGATCGCGCTACTGATCGTCCCGCCGCACACCACCGTCGACTCCGCGCGCGTCACGATGACGACCGCGGCCACCCGAGGAAACACATCGACCGTCGCCGACCTCCTCCGGGCCGGGCACAACGCCCCGGGCGACATTCCGACATGACCGGTGCACCTGTGCCGTCGTCGGAGAAAGCACGGCCTCGAGCACCACGGTTGATGCTGCGCGAGCGAGACACCGCCACCGGGTCGATCGACGGCGCATGGTGGCCGCGCACCGCCGAGCCGATGACCGAACTACATCAGGTGATCGATATTCTCGCACCACGCCTGGGTCGACTGGAACAAATCGGATTCGACTGGAACACAACAGCATCCACCGGCGACGGTGGACAGGGCGGCATCATGCAGCTGTTCGGCCTGCACGGCACGCGGCTGGCACTGCTCGTAGTACCCGCCGACACCGCGACCGAACAAGCAGCCACCCGGATGCGGTGGGCGACCGGACAACCCCTGCTGTACGACCGATGCACCCGGACAATCGCAGCGCGAGTCGTGGAGTCGCCGAACGTGCAGGCGCCGACGATCAACGCTCGTTGTGCGCGACCATGCCGCGCTGCTCGATGAGTTCGTCGAGAATCGCCTGCGCGGTCCGGGGGACGCTGTAGTGGTAGCCCTGCGCCAGCGAGAAGCCGAGGTCGGCGAGCACCGCCGCTTGGTGCGCGTTCTCCACGCCTTCGGCGATGACCTCCATGTCGAGTGCCTTGCTGAGCGCCTTGATCACCCCGAGCAGCGGTGGCGCGGGTGAGTCAGCGGTGATCGCCGCGACGAAGGACCGGTCGACCTTGAGGATGTCCGATGGGATGGCCGCCAGCCTGCTCAAGGATGAGTAACCGGTGCCGAAGTCGTCGATGGCGATGTGTACGCCGGTGTCCCGCAAGGCATTCAGGTTATCGATCGCGTTCGGTGACTCGGCCTCCAACTGCGTCTCGGTGACCTCGAGCACGAGCTGCCCGGCGTGCCAGCCGGTACTGCGCAGAGTGCTCCGTACCCGATTGGCGTAATCGCTGTCGGCCAACTCCAGACCGCTGACATTGACGTTCAGCGTGAGGTCGAAATCGGGGACAGTTCTCTGCATCCTGGCCGCGTCCAGACAGGCCCGGCGTAGCACCACCCGGTCCAGGTCGGCGATCAGGTTGTACTCCTCCGCGGCGCGAATCACGCCGTTCGGGCCGAGGCCGGGCTCGGTGGCCGAGGACCAGCGCAGCAGCGCCTCCACGCCGACCACCTTGCCGCCGAAAGGCAGGCTGACGATCGGCTGGTACCGGACTTCCACCTTGTCTTCCGCGATGGCCCGGCGCAGTTCCTCGGCCAGGGCGATGCGCTGCCCGGATTCCAGCCTGGTCAGGTTGCGGCCTGCTTGCTTGGCCCGATACCGGCCCACATCAGCCCTGCTGACCAGCATCGATGCCGGTTCACCCGGTTGCCATGACGTGACGCCCGCGGAGCAGTCGGCGGTTATCGCCGCGCGCATGCGGTCGGTGAGCCCGACCGCGGTCCGTTCGGTCGTGTCCGGGAGCAGCACCGCGAACAGGTCGCCACCGAGCCGGGCCAGCGTCTGTTCCGGCTCCAGCAGATCGCCCCAGATGTCGGCGACCTGCTGCAGCACCGCATCGCCGGTGGGCTGGTCGAGGTGGGCGTTGATCGTCTGGAGGCGGTCCAGGTCGGCCACCACCAGTGCGGGGCGTTGGTCGAGCCGGCCGGCCTTGGCGATCTCGGCGTTCAGCAACCGATCGAAGCCGCGCCGGTTGAGCAGCCCGGTGAGCAGATCGATATCGGCTTCCGCGGCCATCCGGGCCAGAATCGTGACCACAACGCCGACCACCACAGCCACCCCGGCCGGGATCACCCCGATCCACCAGTGCAAATGCTCGCGAGTGCCCGTCACCACCATGCAGCACACCACGGCGAACGCGATCTCCAGGCCGGTGACGGGCGTGCTGAAGAAGAACGCGGCGTCGCAGGCGACGAAGACATACAACGACGACAGCGTGACCGCGGCGGTGTTGCCGGGGAGCCAATGAATGGCGACGGTGATCAGCACGGTCCCGAGCGAGACCAGGATCGGGTGAGCGCGCACCGGCATGCGCTCACCCATCAGATACAGCAGGATGCCGGTGAGAACCGCGACCAGCCCTACCCCGAACACGATGGCGCGACTGCCCAACCCGTCACCCGTCAGTGCAGCCACCGTGGCAGCGAGCAGTCCGCCGACAAAAAAAGAAGGCCCCTGTAGTCCAGGACATGAGGCTCGCTGTTGCTACCACCGATGCTGCCCGCACTCGAGTACGGGAACCACCACGGGTTCCAACTCCTCGCATCCCTCCAGCCTAGCCATAGGATTACCCAGGTCGGAGCCCTGGCCGAGCACTCGAACTCGTCGTCACGGCGCGTCGGTGACCAGCCGCCCGATGCACCGCGCCACCGACCTCAACGTTGCGGTTCGCTCGCGTATCGGCTCGGCGGCTCGTCGGCGCTGTATTCGTCGACCTGGATCCAATAGCCAGGCGCGTAGAACCGCGTAACCCCGGCCGCGCTGACCGCGAGGACCCCACTCGGCCCGAACGTGTAGCTGTAGCCGACTCCGTAGTTCACAACGGTCGAATCTGCGAGATATACCACGAAGGCCATATGACAAGGCTATCGCCGACGGCTTGCCGACAGGGCCGGCGCGCACACCGTATTCGGCCATCCTCAGAGGCGGTCCGCCTTGCTCTCGGCGAGGTCGTTGAACCGGGCGAGCATTCTGCCGAGCACGCGTACGTCCTCCGCCGGCCAGGTGGCGAGCATCGCGTGGAAACGTTGCTGGCGGGCGGTGCGGGCGGTTTCCACTCGCCGGCGTCCCTCATCGGTGAGGACCAGCAGGTGGGCGCGGCCGTCGTCGGGGTCGGGCCGGCGCTCGATCAGCCCGAGCTGTTCGAGCACCTTCACCTGGCGGCTGATGGTGGCCTTGCCGACGCCGAAGTAGTCGGCCAGATCGCTGGGGCGCGAACGGGCATGGTCGTAGATGCCGATGAGCAGTCCGTACGCGGCGGGCTCGAGCTCCGGGTGCACCGCGCGCGCCACCTCGGCGGACATCGCCCGCGCACGGCGGAACAGGACGCCGAGCTCATGCTCGACCGCCCGATACGCCTCGTGTTCGCGGGCGGTCGTTCCTTCGTGTGCCCTCATACCCGGCAACCTATCGGTCTACGCCGGACCGCCGCGATCGGCGGTCCGGCGGATCTGTGTCATTCGGCGGGGTGGCCGAGCCACAGGTCGTGCGAGTCGTCGCCGTCGCCGGTCAGATCGACCCCACTCGCGACCACCGGGTAGCCGGTGGCCGTGACGGTGTATCGACCACCCCGCAGGCCGGTGAAGTCGTACTCTCCGTCGGGGCCGGTGGTCCGCACGTCGACCACGTTCCCGGCCTCGTCGAGCAGCCTGACGCGTGCGTCGGGGACCGGGCCGCGGCCCTCGGCTCGGATCGTCCCGTGGACCCGCATACCGGGCAGCAGTTCGACTTCCTGGTGGGTCCGTCCGCTGCCGACCTCGACCAGCATGGCGGCCGGCCGGTACGTGGCGGCACTGACCGCGAGCGTGTAGACGCCGGCGGTCACCGCCGAGACGAGGAAACCGCCGTCGGCGTCGGTCGAGCCACCGGCGACGACCTCACCGCGTCCGTCGGTCACGACGACCGTCGCGTCTTCGACCGGTGCGCCGTCCACGCCGCGGACGGTTCCGACGAGGCCGCCGGAACCCAGGAGCGTCACGTCGAAGTCGACCGGCTGGTCGCCGACCACCAGGGTCGCGGCCTGCGGGTCATGATCTCCCGCCGCGGCGATCAGCACGAAGCTGCCGGTACCGGGAGCAGACAGGACGTACCGTCCGTCGTCACCGGTGATCGCGCGGCCGATCTGACGCCCGCCGACGTCGATCAGCGTGAGCACGGCACGGGGCACCGGCGCACCGCCGTTGCGGACGAAACCGCGAATCATGCCGCCGCCCTGCGACTCTCCCGTCGGGCCGGAGGCATACGCCGACATGGCAGCGGTGTGCTGGCCGTTGGACAGCGCGGCGGTGGAGGCAGGCACCGGGCGCCTGGCGTGCCGCCCGTGCGCCGAGGCGTCCGGCGCGGGAGCGGCAGCGACCACGCCGACCGGCGGCTCCTGGCTGTTGGACGTGCGCAGCGGCACCTCCTTGATGAACAGGATCACGATCACCGCGATCAGTACGCACGGCGCGGCGTACATGAAGACGTTGCCGACGGCGTGCCCGTAGGAATCCTGGACGACCGCGCGGATCAGGGCGGGCAGGGCGGACAACTTCGGCACCGAGCCACCGCTTCCGAGCGTGTGTACGCCGATGCGCGCCAGGCCGTCGGTCATGTAGTGGGTGACCCGGCTGCCCAGCAGCGCGCCGAGCGCCGAGACGCCGATCGCGCCGCCGAGCGAGCGGAAGAAGGAGACGGTCGAGCTGGCCACGCCGAGTTCCTGCGGCCGGACCTGGTTCTGCACGCACAGCACCAGGTTCTGCATGGTCATGCCCAGGCCCGCGCCGACGCAGAGCATGTAGATCGCCACCTGCCAGTAGGCGGTGTCGTAGCGCACGATGCTCAGCAGCCCGTACCCGACGGTCATCACCCCGGCGCCGAGCACCAGGATGTTCTTCCAGCGTCCCGTGGTGCTGACGATGCGCCCGGAGATCGTCGACGAGACAGCCAGACCGCCGATCATCGGCAGCGTCATCAGGCCCGCCTTCGTCGGCGAGTCGCCGCGGGCCAGCTGGAAGTACTGGCTGAGGAAGGTCGTCGCGCCGAACATCGCGACACCGACGAACAGGCTGGCCAGCGTGGACAGGGACAGGGTGCGGATGCGGAACAGATGCAGCGGCACGATCGGCTCGCTCGCGAAGTTCTCCGCCACGATGAACAGCGCCGCCAGCACGACCGCGCCACCGAGCATCGCTGCGGTCTGCCATGACAGCCAGTCGTATTTGCTGCCGGCGAACGAGACCCAGAGCAACAGCAGAGCGGCCGCGCCGGAAACCAGCGTCGCGCCGAGCCAGTCGATCTTGACCTTCCGCTTGGTCACCGGGAGGTGCAGGGTCTTCTGCAGCACGATCAGCGCGATGACGGCGAACGGCACGCCCACGTAGAAGCACCACCGCCAGCCGAGCCAGGAGGTGTCGACGATGACGCCACCGATGAGCGGCCCGCCGACCGTGGCCAGCGCGAAGACCGCGCCCATATAGCCGGAGTAGCGGCCGCGCTCGCGTGGCGAGATCATCACCGCCATGATCACCTGCACCAGGGCGCTCAGGCCGCCGGCGCCGAGGCCCTGAATGACCCGGGCCGTGATGAGCATCGCGGGATTGTGTGCCTGACCTGCAATGGCCGAGCCGATGACGAAGATCGCGAGGGCGAGCTGGATCAGGAGCTTCTTGCTCACCAGGTCGGCGAGCTTGCCCCAGATCGGAGTCGTGATCGTCATCGACAGCAGCGTCCCGGTGATCACCCAGGTGTAGGTGGTCTGGCTCGCGTGCAGATCGGCGATGATCGTCGGCAGCGCGTTCGACACGACGGTGGACGACAGAATCGTCACGAACAGGCCGAGCAACAGCCCGGACAGAGCTTCCATGATCTGCCGATGGGACATCGGGACACCTGAATCAGGTGCTGTCACCCGCGCCTCGGCCGACGCTACGGTTGCCATCCAATTTCCTTTCGCGCCCGAAGAGTCCGCGGGACGATGCTTGCACTTGGTTGCCTCAGGCAAGTATCTACCAATTAGTTGCCGAAAGCAACTTTATTTCCGTGGATCCCACCACATGGGAGATCGGCCTCCCAAGCGCCGCGCGGATCACTAGCGTCGCGTCCCGATGAAATGGCCGATACCGATTGGGACCGGGGAGTCGAGATGACACGAATGGCCGGGAAGGTCGCGCTGATCACGGGCGCGCGCAGGGGTGCGGGGCGGGCCTGTGCGGTTCGGCTCGCGCAGGAGGGAGCCGATGTCGTGCTCCTGGATCAGGGCGGACCGGAGGCGGAGGCCGATCTGGCGGATACGGCGAGCCTGGTGCGCGAACTCGGACGACGAGCGTTCACCGCGACCGCCGATATCCGGGACTTCGACGCGGTCGACGCGGCTGTGCGAGGCGGGGTGGGCGAGCTCGGGCCACTCGATGTCGTCCTGGCCAACGCCGGGGTCTACGACACCCCCGGACCGTCGTGGGAGATCGACGACGACACGTGGAACCGGTCGATCGACGTCAACGTCACCGGGACGTGGCACACCATCAAAGCCGGAGTCGCGCAGATGAATTCGGCCGGCGGGTCGGTGATCATCGTGAGCTCCACCGCGGGCATCAAGGCGTTGTCGGGGGCCTCGCACTACTCGACGGCCAAGCACGCGATCACCGGTTTGGCGAAGACGCTCGCGAACGAACTGGGACCTCGATCCATTCGGGTGAACACGGTCCATCCGGGGTCCATCGCCACCCCGATGATCCTGAACCCCGCGACCTTCGCGCGCCTGCGTCCCGATCTGGACGATCCCACGGCCGAGGACGTGGCCGAAATGCTCGCGGCCAGAACGCTTTTGCCGGTCCCGTGGGTGGAACCGGCCGATATCGGCAACGCGGTGCTGTTCCTGGCCTGCGACGAATCCCGGTACATCACCGGCCTGCAGATGGTCGTGGATGCCGGTCTGACCCAGAAGGTTGCATGATGACGGGACGACTCGAAGGCAAGGTCGCGCTGATCACCGGCGCGGCCGGAGGTGTGGGACGCGCGCAGGCGATCCGGTTCGCGCAGGAGGGCGCCGACATCATCGCGGTCGATCTGGCCGCGGCGCCCGAGCGCACGACGACTCCCGGAGTCGCCCCACAGACCCTCGCCGATACGGTCCGCGCGGTCGAGGAAGTCGGCCGTCGGATCCGCGCGTTCGAGGCCGATGTGCGCGACCAGCGGGCCCTGGACGCGGCGGTGGCCGAGGGAGTCGGTGCGCTGGGACGGCTCGATGTGCTGTGCGCGACCGCGGGCATCAGCTCGACCGGTTCGGCCGTCGAGCTGGATGCGCAGCGCTGGCAGACGATGCTGGATGTGAACCTCACCGGTGTGTGGCGAACCTGCAAGGCGGGAATTCCCGCGATCCTCGCCGGGGGCCGCGGCGGTTCGCTCGTGCTGATGAGTTCGATCGCCGGGCTGCGCGGGCTGGTCGGGGTCGGTCATTACACGACCGCCAAGCACGGCGTGGTCGGCCTGATGCGGTCGCTGGCGAACGAGCTGGCGCCACATGCGGTGCGCGTCAACACGATTCATCCCGCAATCGTGCGCACCCCGATGATCGAGAACCCGTCCACCATGCGGACGTTCTCCGGCGTGCCGAACCCGACCCGGGAGCAGTTCGAAGCCGGTGTGCGGACGATGCATCTACTTCCGCTGACCTTCATCGAACCCGAGGACGTCGCGAACGCGAGCCTGTTCCTGGCCTCCGACGAGGCGCGGTGCATCACCGGCGTCACGCTGCCCGTGGACGCGGGGCACTGCCTCGAATAGTTCAGCGAACTGCTTTCATGCCGCCCGCTCACCGACCGGAGTGGGCGTGCGGCATGTTCGCGCGCGAACCGTGGCCGGTTGCCGCGACCGGGCGCGGGCGCAGCGGCGGCACTCCGGCGGCGGCCCGCCAGGTGGTCGTGGCGGCCTTGCGCACCTCGACGATCGCGGCCTCCAGACCGAGCGTCTGGGTGGGGCCACAGAGCGACAGCGCGAAATGCTCGTCGGCGTCGGCGTCCGCGGTGGGGATCGGGGCGGCCACCACGGTGACCCCCAATGCGGTGCCCTGACTGTCCACCGCCACGCCGCCGCGGTCACGCACTCGATCCAGATCGCGGGCGAGCTGATTGCGCGAGCGGATGGAATAGCAGGTCGGGGCATCCTCGAAGTCGAGTTCGGCCCACTGGTCGGGCGGCAGGGTCGCCAGCATCGCCCGGCCCGCCGCGGTGGTCGCGACCGGTTGACGGGCGCCGGCACTCCACTGGCCGCCGGCCGTGGGCCAGATTCCCACGCGGTCGAGATGCATGATCTCGGCGCCGACGAGCATGCTCAGGTGAACGGTCAGTCCGCTGCGCCGATGCAGGTCGGCCATCACCGGCACGGCCGCGCGATGGACGTTGTGCCGTCGGGGGAACTGCGCACCGAGCTCGAACATCCGGACACCGAGGGTGTATTTGAACTGCTTGCGCTGCACCCAGCCGAGTTCGACGAGACGTTGGAGGATGCGATGCGCCGACGACCTGGGCACATGCGAGCGGCGCGCTATCTCCGCCAGGGTCAGTGGTCGTTCACCCACGAAGGATTCCAGGAGCGACGCGACCCGATCGATCATCGCCGTGGGGGTTTCCTCGAGTTGCAGCATTGCCATTACGACCTCCGAAAGATATGTCAGATCGTGTCTTCATGTCACAATCTGACAGGTGTGAGTGTAAGCACATACACGGGTCGCTGTAAAGCGGTTCACACTTCGGTTCGCGGATTCACCGTCGGCCTGCGTCCGGAGTAACCTGTCATAATCTGACACTTACCGACCCGTACCATCGGCGGGCAACCCGAAGCCCGCTGACCGGGCGATCGCGGCTCCGGACGACAGGGCCGACGGTGACCGAGCAACAGCAGAGAGGAAGACCGGGGTGACGAAACCGAAGCGTCCGACTCTCACCGAACGTCGCGCCGAGGAACTGCGCATGACCATCGCGCTCACCGCCCGGGACCTGTTCGTCGCCGAGGGCGACGCGTCGGCGACGGTCGAGCGGATCTGCGAGATCGTCGGCATCGCACCGCGCACCTTCCACCGGCACTTTCCGGTCAAGGAAGACGTCCTGATCCCCCTGCTGCGCCGCAGCGAGACGATCATCCTGGGCGAGTTGGCGAACGCACCCGACGACGCCGATCCGGTCGAGGTGCTCACCTACGCGCTCACCCTGGAGGTCGGCACCAGACAGGTGCCCGACTTCGATCGCCAGCTCGTGCGGCTGATCGTCAACACCCCGCAGTACCGCCTGCGCTTCGTGGAGTGGAGCGAGGGACTCGCCGACGGGATCACGAAGTTCCTGTCCCGCTTCTACGAACTCGACGCCGAGCCGTTCCTGCGTGATCTTCCGGCCCGGCTCGTGGTGCAGACCATGCGCCACGCCATCTACCACTGGGTCGATGCCAGTGGTTCCGGGGATTACTCCGAGGTGGGGCGTTTGGAGTTCCGCGGTTTCGGCATGGCGCTGAGCGGACTGCGACGCCTTCCCGAGAAGTAGTCCACCCCAACGGGATTCACCCCCGCGAAACTCCTCGGCCGCACCCTCGCGTTACTTCGCAGCCGCGTGCTGCGCCGCGATGTAGCCGTACACGATGCCCTGTCCGATCGTCGCTCCCGCACCGGGATACGAGGCGCCGAACGCGTTGGCGGCCGTGTTCCCGATCGCGTAGAGCCCCTCGATGACCGCACCGTCGCCACCCAGGACGCGAGCGTGCCCGTCGGCGACGACGCCGCCGCAGGTGCCCAGGTCGCTCAACACCATGCGCACGGCGTAGAAGGGAGCCTGGCGCAACGCCGCCAGGTTCGGGTTCGGGGTGACGGTCGGGTCGCCGTAGTAACGGTCGTAGGCACTCTCGCCGCGGCCGAACTCCTGATCGGTTCCGGCATCGGCCTGTTCGTCGAAGCGCCGGGCGGTGTCGACGAACGTACTGCTCGGCACATTCATCTTCACGGCCAGCTCGGCCATGTCGTTCGCGCGGTGCGCGATACCGGCCCGGTACCAGGACTCGGGAATCGGCTGGCGCGGATAGACGCCGCCCGCCATGACGTAGCCGTTGCGGTAGCGCTGATCGAACACCAGCCACATCTGTTCCACGGGATCACCCGCGCGTTCGCGGGCGAGCACGGCCTGACCGAAGGACATGTAATCGGTGGCCTCGTTGATGAATCGCCGTCCCGTCTGGTCGACGATGAACGAACCGGGCAGCGACCGTTCGGCGAGCATGACCGCCGGCTGGGCGCCGGGCAGCGGCGCGAACGCCGGGAACCACCACGACTGATCCATCAGCGCGACGTCCGCGCCGATCTCCCGCGCCGCGTGGATGGCGTCGCCGGTGTTGCCCTCCGCCCCCAGGCTCTCGTGACTGCCCAGCCGCGCCGACTGGAACTCGTGACGCGCCGGCATATCGTGGTCGAATCCACCGGCGGCGAGGACGACGCCGCGGCGCGCGGTCACGGTGACCTCCCGATCACCTTGGCGCACAACGGCACCCGAGACCCGGCCGTCGTCGTAGCACAGCCGCTCGAGACTCGTCTCCGTCCACACCGGGATACCGGCGCGCAGCACACCGGTGAACATGCCCGCCGCGAGCGCCTGGCCGCCGGCCATGTAGTCGCGGCCGATCAGCATGCCGCCCAGGCCCAGCGCCGCGCGCGCGACGATGCGCGGGAGCGCCTTGGCGGGCTTGCGCGCCAACAGGTTCATCCACTTGTAGTCGGCGCCGGTCACCGGCATGGGAACGGGAGCCGCCATGACACCGGGACGCAGGCGCGGCCGCTCGGCGCCCAGTTTCGAGGCGTCGAAGGGGCGGCATTCGCAGGTGCGGCCCGCGGCACGGCCGCCCGGCTCCTCGGGGTGGTAGTCGGAGTAGCCCTCGGCCCAGAAGAATCGCATCGGCGTGGTGCGGCGAAGCATCTCGACGGCCGCGGGTCCGTGTTCGAGGAAGGCCTGCCCACGGTCGGCCGGCGCGGAATCCCCGACCACCGAACGCAGGTACTTCTCGGCGTCCGCGATGGCCTGCGTGCCCTGTTCGGGGAGCACCGAACTGCCCGGAATCCAGAACGCGCCGCCCGAGCGTGCCATCGAACCACCGACGTATTCGGTCTTCTCGATGATCAGGGTCGACAGGCCGAGCTCGTGCGCGGCCAGCGCCGCGGCCATACCGGTTCCCGATCCGACAACCAGTAGGTCGACTGTCACGTCGTGAGCCTGCACCAGCGGAGGCATTTTCTTCTTCATGGGACTCGAACTCCACTTCGATTTCGGACCAACGGTCGAGCACACGGTATTGCGGCGAATTCCGGGTTCCCAGGGCCGATTCCGATGAGCGGACGCCTCGAAATTCGGCCCGGGACCACATAATTCAGCGACCGAGGAACGCCAGGACCGCGGATTCCCAGGCGGCCTTCTGCTCGATCATCACCCAGTGCCCGCAATTCGGGAACACGTGCACCTCGCCGCGCGGCAGGGTGCGCATCGCGATCAGCGCCATGTCGACCGGGCTGACGCGATCGTCCCGGCCCCAGGTCACCAGGGTCGGGACATCGATACGCCGGAGTTCGGCCCAACTCGGCGTGATATCGGCGCTGCGCGCCGCCTCGGCCATCCGTGCCAGGGCCGCACCGCTGTACATGCGGCGCGAATTCTCCATCACCCCGGGAGCGGTGGCCTGCTGCCAGCGCTGGTCGATCAATTCCTCGGTGACCAGGGCGGGGTCGAACACCATCGAGCGCAGCCAGGCGACCAGCGCCGCGCGGGAGGGATTGTCGACGAATTCGCTGAGCCGGATGATGCCCTCCCCCGGCGTCGGGCTGAACAATGCGGTTCCGATGCCGCCGACGGTGACCAGGCGCTCCACCCGCTCGGGGGCCGCCAGCGCGAAGTCCGTCGCGACGAAACCGCCCATCGAATTGCCGACGATCGGCACCCAGTCCAGCCCGAGTCCGTCGAGAAAGGCGCGGACCGCGGTGCCCGCGGATTGCATGGGATGCACGGCGCCGAAATCGTCACTGACACCGAATCCCGGGAATTCCAGCACGAGCGTCCGATAGTGGCGGGCGAAGGTCGGCACGTTGTTTCCGAAATTGCGCCACCCCGTGACACCGGGACCGGAGCCGTGCAGCAGCAGAAGCGGTGGGCCGTCACCACTTTCGCGGTAACGCAGCACCCCGTGCTCGGTGGGCAGTTCGAGCAATTCGGGGGCGGTGGAATCGACTGGTGAACTCATGCGCCGGACGATGCCATCATCTGCGAGCCCGATCCGGGCATGCTCCCGTTCAGCGGACGCACACCGACGGCGGCCCTCATGAGACGCTGAGGCCGCTGTAGCGACCGCGGAAGAAGATCAGCGGCGCGAGGTCCGACGAGTAGAGATGACGCACCCGCGACACGACGATGGTGTGATCCCCGGCGGGATATTCGGCTTCGAGCTCGGCCTCGATCCAGGCCAGGCAGTCGGTGACCGCCGGCGCACCGGACGGCGAAGGCGTCCAATCGATTCCGTCGAATTTGTCGACACCGCGAGTCGCCAGGCGGCGGCAGACCGTTTCCTGCGCGTCGGACAGGATGCTGACCGCGTAGAGCCCCGCGGACCGGACCCGCGGCCACGAGGTGCTCGTCGACGCCACGCAGAAGGCGATCAACGGCGGATCCAGCGAGACCGACGTGAACGAATTGGCGGCCAGTCCCACCGGTTGTCCGGTCTCGGAATCGGCGGCGGTGATCGCGACGACGCCGGTGGCGAAATGTCCCAACACAGTGCGCATTTCAGCGGGATCCACTTCCGGGAGCCGCGAAACGAACGGCGCTGCAGCGGTTTCCGAGCCGGGTCTACCGTTCGGTGCGGGGTCGGCGAGTACCTCTCGCATCATCCGCCAAACCCGTTGTCGCGCGGGACCGGTCAGCGAGAGGTCGGGAAAGGTCAGAAATCCGTGGAACAGTCCGTCGAACCGGTGCGCGAGGACCGGCACACCGGCCGCGTTCAGGCGCCGGGCGTAGTCGTCACCCGACGAACACGGCGGGTCGAGTTCCGCGGTCACGATCACCGCTGGGGGTAGACCGGCGAGGGTGGCCGCCCGCGTCGGAACGAGGTACGGATTGTCGGTGCCGTCCGGGGCGTACTGCTGCCAGTACCACCGCATGGCCTTCGCGGTGTTGTAGTAGCCAGTTCCGTAGCGGCGGTACGACTCGGTGGCGAAATCGTCATCGATCACCGGATACAGCAGGACCTGCGCGGCGATCCGCGGGCCGCCCCGGTCCCGCGCGGCCAGGCTCACGGTGGCGGCGAGATTGCCACCCGCGCTGTCACCCGCGACGGCGATCCGGCCGGAGTCCGCACCGTATTCGGCGGCATGCTCGGACGCCCAGATCAGCGCGGCGTAAACATCTTCCATCGCCGCGGGCCCGGGGTGCTCGGGCGCGAGCCGGTAGTCGACCGAGATCACGACGGCCCCGACCGCCTCTGCCATCGCCCGGCACAGCTCGTCGTGACTGTCGAGATCGCAGAACACGAAACCGCCCCCGTGGGCGAAGACGATCACCGGCAGCGGTCCGCGCTGCTCGTGATGCGGGACCAGGATCCGAAGGGCCAGGTCCCCACCCGGCCCCTCGATGACGCGATCCTCGCAGATCCACATGGCGGGGGTGGTGCGCAGTGGTCCCCGCCGCGACCGGATGAGCGTCCGCAATTCGGCGGCCGCGTACTCGCTGACGTCCGGAAAGGCATCCAATGCCTGCAGCATCGCCTCGACCTCGGGGTGCAGGTCGGGCCTGCGCTGTCCGCCCATTCGGACACTTCCTATCTCATCGTCGATGGTGTCCACCGCCGGAGGGAACCTCGGCGGCGTCGAGTTCGAATCCCTGGTAACCGGCGGCGGCGACGTCGTCGCAGATCGCGCTGTACGCGCCGAATCCGCCGATGTAGGGCATGAACACGCGGGGCTTGCCGGGAATGTTCGCGCCGAGATACCAGGAATCAGCGGTGGGGAACAAGGTGGCGGCGGCCTTCGCGTTGCATTCGGCCACCCAGTCCGAGACGGCTTCGGAGGTCGGCTCGATGGTGCACGCGTTGCGTTCGTCCATGAAGTCCAGGCACTCCGCGATCCAATCCACGTGCTGTTCCGCGGTCAGCACCATGTTCGCGAGCACGCTCGGACTACCGGGCCCGGAGAGGATGAACATATTGGGGAATCCGGCGACCGCCAGACCCAGATAGGTGCGCGGACCGGCCGACCACTCCGCACGCAACTCACGACCATCCCGCCCACGGATGTCGATCCGGGACAAGGCGCCGGTCATCGCATCGAATCCCGTGGCGAATACCAGCATGTCGAGGTCGTAGATCTGCTCCGAGGTGCACACCCCGCTCGCGGTGATCTCGGTGATCGGCGTCCGGCGCAGGTTCACCAGTGTGACGTTCGCGCGGTTGTAGGTCTCGAAATACCCGCTGTCGGTGACGATCCGCTTGGTGCCGATCGGGTGATCGGTCGGGATGAGCTGCTCGGCGATCTCGGGATCGCGCACCAGCTTGCGGATCTCGGCCTCGACGTACTCCCGCGCCACGGCGTTCGCGGCCGGGTCGGAGGTCTGGTCGGGGAACGCCTTGGCGAACAGCACGCCACCCCGGTCCCACCATTCGTCGAAAACCCGAATGCGTTCGGCGGCATCGACTTCCAAGGCGCCTTTCGGATGCGGCGTATACGGCGAACCACCGCCGCTCAGGCGCGACAGGCGTCGGCGCTCGGGGTACGTGGCCTTGACCTCGGCGACGAATTCCGGTGTCAGCGGGCGGTTTCGCGCCGGGATCGAATAATTCGGGCTGCGCTGGAAGACGAAGACGTGGTCCGCGCTCTCGGCGATGATCGGAATGGACTGGATTCCCGAGGACCCGGTTCCGATGATGCCCACGCGTTTTCCGCCGAAATCCACCGGCTGATGCGGCCACTCCCCCGTGTGGTGCAGTTCGCCCGCGAAGGTGTCGCGTCCCGGGATGTCCGGCATATTGGTCGCGGACAGCACCCCGGTCGCCAGAACGCAGAAGCGCGCGGTCACGCTCGCGCCGGTGTCGGTCTCGACGGTCCACTGCCGAGTGTCCTCGTCGTAGACCGCCGCGGTCACCCGGGTCGAGAACTCGTAGGCCGAGCGCAGGTCGTGACGATCGGCGACGTGTTCGAGATAGCGCAGGATCTCTTCCTGAGTCGCGAATCGCTCACTCCACGTCCACTCCTGCTGGAGATCCTCGTCGAACGAGTAGGAATAGTCGATGCTCTCGACATCGCAGCGGGCCCCGGGGTACCGGTTGTGGAACCAGGTCCCGCCGAGTCCCGACGCGCTCTCGAAGCCGCGCACGCGCATACCGCGTGCGCGGAACCTGTGCACGGCGTAGAGACCGGCGATCCCGGCTCCGACGACGACCACGTCGACATGGCTGTCCTGGGTTGTCACTGCGCTTCCTTCATCTCCCGCATCCACATCCATTCGTGGCCCCAGTAGCTGTCCGCGGTGATTTCCTCTGCGGTGTAATAGGTTTCGTCGACGGGCACGCCGCCGGTGCCGTATTCGATGTCCCAGCCA
The DNA here is from genome assembly GCF_000308615.1 of Nocardia jiangxiensis NBRC 101359. Classification (GTDB taxonomy): domain Bacteria; phylum Actinomycetota; class Actinomycetes; order Mycobacteriales; family Mycobacteriaceae; genus Nocardia; species Nocardia jiangxiensis. The sequence continues at coordinate 322,833 of NZ_BAGB01000012.1, read as the reverse complement.
CCGGGCACGCGAACGTAGAAGGAGATCATCTTGTCGTTGGTGTGCCGCCCGAGCGTCGAGGACACCGGGAACTCGCGCGCCATCACCTGGTCGTAGGCGCGACCGACCGCGTCGAGTTCGTCCACCTCGACCATCACGTGGATCAGCCCCGGGTCCCGGCCTTCCAGGCTCGGCATGATCGCCAGGCTGTGGTGACGCTCGTTCACCCCGAGGAACCGGATCCGCTGCGGCGGGGCGTCCGGCGGCGTCGGCATCCGGAACGCACCGCGCGACAGGAATCCGAGGGTCTCGGTGTAGAAGGCGAAGGATTCGTCGAAGTTGGTGGTCGGCATGACCACATGGCCCAGGCCCTGCGTGCCGGTGACGAAGCGCTGGCCGTACTTGGTCAGCACGGGGCTGTGCTCGAGCACCGGGCCGTGGAAGAACTCCAGCGGTGTGCCGCCCGGATCCGTCGTAACGATGCCCGCCTCGACCTTGCGACGGTCCGCCAATTCCGTTGTCATCGGGGCATATTCGACGCCCGCCGCCTCGAGCGTAGCCGCCAGCCGGGCCAACGCGAGGCCGTCGCGGACCTCCCAGCCGACCGCGGTCACGCGGTCGACGTCACCGTGTTCGACGGTGATGCGGGAGGGCCGCTCGTCCATGCGGAAGTGCAGGGCGTCCGGTTCGACTCCGAAGCCCGGGGCGAACCCGAGGACCTCGAAGCCCAGCTCGCGCCAGCGCTCCATATCGGTTGCGAGAACTCGGACATAGCCGAGACCTTTGATTTCGGTGGTCATCGTTTTCGTGCCTCTCTACGAGCCGGTCAGATCATCACGCGCAGCGGTCCGGGCGGGACCTCCACGCCGAGTGAGGACATCGCGGCGGCGTGATAGGTGGTGCTGGTGACGTGGATGGCGTGGTGCAGACCCGCGTGCGCGTCACGCCAGAACCGCTGCAGCGTGTTGTCCATGCGCAGCGCGTTGCCACCGGCACGGTCGAAGATCTCGTCGGCGGCGCGGACCGCACGCCAGGCGGCGCGCGCCTGATCGCGGCGCACCTGTGCGCGGGTGGCGAAGTCGATCTCCTCGCCGCGGTCGACCCGGTCGTAGATGCGGTCGACATTGGCCAGCAACTGCTGGCGGGCGGCGTCGATCTCCGAGGCGGCCTCACCGAGGGCGTGCAGCACGTACGGGTCGTCCTTGACCAGGGTTCCGGTGGCGCCCACGCGATTGCGCTGGTAGTCGATGCCCGCGGCGAGCACGCCCTCGCAGATGCCGATGGTCGCCGAGGTGATGCCCAGCGGGAACATGGTGGACCACGGCATCTTGTACAGCGTCTCGGTGACGCCGTACTCCTTGGCCGCGGTGCCATCGATCACCTTGTCCCCGTTCATGACCCGGTAATCGGGGATGAACGCGTCCTGGACGATGATGTCCTTGCTGCCGGTGCCGCGCAGGCCGACCACATCCCAGGAGTCCGCGACGATCCGGTAGTCCGAGCGCGGCAGGATCACGTGCAGGCTCTGCGGCGGCATCAGCGGCTTGCCGTCGGCGCCGCCGACCATCGCGCCCAGGAAGATCCAGTCGCAGTGGTCGGTGCCGGAGGAGAACTGCCAGCGGCCGCTCATGACGTAACCGCCGTCGGTGGGCACCGCGACGCCGCCGGGCATGTACGGCGAGGCCTGCCAGGTGTTGCTGTTCTCGCCGAGGATCTCGTCCTGGACTCTCGGATCGGCGAAGGCCAGCTGCCAGGGGTGGACACCGACGATTCCGCCGACCCAGCCCGCCGAACCGTAGAGGGAGGCGGTCTGCATGACCGTCTCGGCGAACTCGCGAGGGTGGGCTTCGTAGCCGTTGTACTTCTTGCGCTGCAACAGGCGGATGAGACCGGCCTGTCGGAGGTTCTCGGCCATGGCGTCGGGCAGCCGACCCAGCGACTCGCCTTCCTGCGCACCGGCGCGGATCTCGTCGGCGATGGCGACGATGTTGTCCAGGACTGGGTTCGGCATGGAAAACTCCTGATCCTTTGATCTGAAAGGCATTTCGAGAGAAGGCGTCCCGGTTGCCGTCACGGAACTTCTCGCGTCGGACAGAGCTTGGCAACTCCCGCTCCGGAACTGGCGCCGGTCTCCTGGTGAGTGGGAAGGTATTCCGACGGGGCGGTCAGTACTCGATCGCGATCTCGTCGGTGACCGGTTCCGCCTGGCAGGCCAGGATGTAACCGTCGGCGACGTCCTCGTCGGCGAGAATCTCGTTGCGCGCCATGCTTACCCGCCCCGACCGCAACGAGCAGACGCATGCGCTGCAGGCTCCTTCACGGCAGGAGTACGGGGCCTGGATTCCGGCCGCCAGCAGCGCGTCGAGCAGCTTGCGGTCGGCTCGCCAGGGCACGACGTGTTCGGCTCCGTCGATGGCCACCCGGATCGTGGCCGCGACCTCGCCGGTGGCGTCCCGGTCGTCCGGCGACTCCGAGTCGACTGCGAACGGGTCCTGCCGAAGCGACAGGAATCGCTCCGAATGAACCCGGTTGCCGGGGATGCCGACCTCGGCGCACGCCTCTTCGGCCAGGCTCATCAACGGGCCGGGCCCGCAGATGTACACAGCCCGCTGGACGAAGGGGCACAGCAGCATCGTCAACGCTCGGCGGGTCGGGTAGCCCTGCAACGATTGCAGCCGGTGGATCACCGTGAAGCGGTCAGCGAACCGGCTCTCCAGGGCACGCAGTTCCGCGGCGAATATGACCGACGCCTCGTCTCGATTCGCGTAGATCAGCACGACATCTGCGCTGCCCGCGAACAGGATCGACTTCGCGATCGCGATCACCGGCGTCACCCCGCTGCCACCGGCGATCAGGACCACCGGCTCGTCGAGGGAGTCCGGCGTGAATGTTCCCGAGGGCGGCAGCACTTCGAGTTCGTCTCCGGCCGAGACGTTGTCACAGAGCCAATTCGAGCCGTGTCCGCCCGCCACGCGCTTGACCGTGAACTTCATCGCCGCATCGCTGTGCGGTGAACTCGACAGCGAGTAGCAGCGCGCCGACCCGGTACCGGCATCGGGAATCCGGACGGTCAGGAACTGCCCCGCCCGGTATTCGAACGATGCCGCCGCCTGGACGCCGGGCTCCACGACGAACGAGGACGCGTCGGCGGTTTCGTGGACGACCTCGCGCACCCGGACGACACTGCCGCGCGAGGCCGCAGGGTTTGCCGCCGAGTCGTCGAGGACCTCGCGGCCGACACTCGTATCCGTGGACATCCGCCCTCCTGATCGCATTCGAGTCACGCCCGCGTTTCCCGGGACGGGTTTCGGGCTCCGGGAAGGTTAGGGCCGCCATTCGTAGTGATCCGGGGGCCGTCTCGCTGATTGGGAGACGAGGCAGCGTCCATTCAGTGAAATATCCCCCGTTTCCTGCTTTCGCGGCTTGCTAGAAACGGGCTCGCCGCCAGCTGCGGCCGGGCGGCGGCCACCCGCTGCCGCCGACGAAACGAGATTTTCTCCCCCGAGGAGCGCACCATGACATCCCCGTTCGCAGAAACCGACATCCGCGAAATCGAAGCAGACGACGCACCCACCCGGTTCGCCCGCGGATGGCACTGCCTGGGCCTCCTGCGCGACTACACCGACGCGAAACCCCACGCCATCAATGCCTTCGGCACCAAGCTCGTGATCTTCCGCGGCACCAACGGCAAGATCAACATCCTCGACGCCTACTGCCGCCACCTGGGCGGCGACCTGTCCCAGGGCCGCATCGAAGGCGACGAAATCGCCTGCCCCTTCCACGAATGGCGCTGGGGCGGCGACGGACGCTGCAAACAGATCCCGTACGCCCGTCGCGTCCCCCCACTGGCCCGCACCCGCTCCTGGCCCACCCTCGAACAGGACGGCATGCTGTTCGTCTGGCACGACCCCGAAGGTAAGCCGCCTACCGACGAGGTCACCATTCCCCGCATCGAAGGCGCCGGCGGCGAGGAATGGACCGACTGGCACTGGTACACCACGGTGGTGAATACCAATTGTCGGGAAATCATCGACAATGTCGTGGACATGGCGCACTTCTTCTACATCCACGGGGCGTTGCCGACATATTTCAAGAACGTCTTCGAAGGGCACGTCGCCACGCAGTACTTCAAGAGCGAGGCACGCGAGGACTACCCCGCTCCCGAGGGGCAGCCGAAAATGCTCGGATCCTCTTCCGTCGCTTCGTATTACGGCCCGTCATTCATGATCGATGATCTGCTCTACCATTTCGAACACGGCGATCAGCAGACCGTGCTGCTCAACTGCCACTACCCGATCGACGCCAACTCGTTCGTGCTGCAATACGGCATCATCGTGAAGAAATCCGCGACGCTTCCGGACGATGCGGCCATGCAGGCCGCGATCGCGCTCGGCGACTTCGTCAAGCTCGGATTCGAGCAGGACGTCGAGATCTGGAAGAACAAGGCCAGAATCGACAATCCGCTGCTGTGCGAGGAGGACGGCCCGGTCTACCAGCTGCGCCGCTGGTACGACCAGTTCTACGTCGACGTCGCCGACATCGAGCCCGCGATGGTCGATCGGTTCGAATTCGAACTCGACACCACCCGGCCGCACGAGGCGTGGCAGCAGCAGGTGGCGGAAAACATTGCGCGGCAGGCCAAGTCGGCGGGCACCCCGACATGAGCGGGTTCCGGTCCGACAACCGGCTCGACGACGTCCCGATGCGGCCGCTCACCTGCGACACCTGCGCCGCCGGGGTGCTCGTACGCAAGAGCAGCCGGGAACAGACGAGCCTGCAATGGAACGCCGCGGCCCGCGAGGCATGCCACGAACTCGGGAACTCGCCGATACCGGGCCCCGCACTGGCCGGCTGCTCGCGGCTCGCGCGGGCCATCGACGAGGCGGTGATCTGCGGCCGGCTGCCTGTCGTCCAGGCCCAACCGGCATGACCTGGCCGAGCGTTTCGATGGGATGGAGAGGCCGAGATCCGCCTGCGCGGCTGCCCAGCTACGCCGGCAGGTCGAGCAGGCGCTCGGGGTTGGTTTTGATCATCGTGTGGATCTCGTCAGGTGTGAATTCGAGGTCGAGCAGGGCGCTGACCAAGATACGCATACCTTCGGCAGGTGTCGGTCCGGAGCCGATGCCGTAGTCGGTGCCGAGGACGAAGTGGTCGATACCTATCTCTCGAATCTGCTTCGCCCAGGGCACGACGCCGCTGTATTCCGGGGCGTTGGCGATCCCGGCGATCTCGTCGGCCCACTCGCGTTCGACGTAGTAGTTGGTCCGTGGCAGGCCGCGGTGGAACATCCAGTCCGACACGGCTCCTTCGAGCAGCACGCCTTTCGCGGCCAACGCGCGCTGCTGCTCGGTCGTCATCCGTCCCCGGCACGGGTGCGCGACGACGATCTTGGTGATCCCGGCCTCGATCGCGAGGTCGACCAGCCGGATCGCTTCCTCGACCGAGACGTGGCCGGTGTTGAGGTGCACGTGCGGGTGATCGGCGATCAGCTGCAGGATCTCGGCCAGGTCATCGGAGACGTTCCCGTCCAACGGGATTCGAATGGACCTGGCGAGTTCCTTCGCGGCGAACTCCGGGTATCGGTCCTTGAACGGAACCGGCTTGCCGTCGACGTAGCTGCCCTCGTTGCTGGCCATGAAGTGCGTGCAGTGGGCGCCGAAATGGACGAACTTCGCGCCGTCGCCGTAGTGCAGCGCGGTCTTCACCGCGCGCGGGTTGAGCCCGCCGAGTGCGGTGGTCAAGATGATGCCCCCGAAAATATCGATGCCGGGAACCTGCCGACGGGTCAACATCGATGTACCGCAGCTGATTCCGAGCGTGTGGTCGTAGAAGACCAGCGACCGCATGCCGGCCGCCGCAGCCTGCTCGGCGATCCGGAACGGGTCCAACCGGCCGGGACACGACTCGAGCCACGGACCGCTGTGAACATGGACATCACTGACGCCCCGGATCAGCTCGTCCGGGAGCTCCATCGATCTTTTGTGGAACGTCTCGCCGACGACGGTCATATCCTGCTCCTTCTCGAAGTCACTTGTGGGCCGGTAGATTTCAGCCACGAAGATCGAATTCGCGACCGACCCCCGCGGATCGTGCCCGACTGCGGGCGAGTTCGGCGGCGGCAAGGTCCTGCAGGCCGATCCCGACCGAGTTGAACACCGTCACCTCGCGACCGCCACGGCGGCCGGGGTGTGCACCGGTCACGATGTCGCCGAGTTCGACGAGCGCGGCTGCGTCCACGGCTCCGGCGGCGATGTTGCCCGACTCGTGCAGCGCGACGTCGAGCGCGTCGACGACCACGAGGTTCGCCCGGGCGAGCACATCCGCCGCGAGTTCGCGGAAATGCGGGCGCGGCGGCGAGCCGACTGCGTTGATGTGCAGTCCGGGCCGCAGTTCGGCCGCGGTGAGGATCGGGTCGACCGAAGGGGTGAGGGTGCACACCACGTCTGCGTTCGCGACGACCTCCCCCGGCGTCTCGGCGATGGTGACCGAGACGTCGGCGGGCGCGATCTCGGCGAGGACCTGCGCCGTGCGGTCCGAGCGGGACCAGACGACGACCTCGTCGTAACCGAGGCATTGATGAGAGCGAAGATGCTCGAGCGCGAGCGCTCCCGCCCCGATCAGGCCCAGCACGCGGCTGCCCGGCCTGGCCAGAAGGCGGGTGGCCAGGCCGGTCGCGCTCGCGGTTCGAATGCGGGTCAGCGTCCGGCCGTCGATCAGGGCCAGGCATTCGGCGGTTTCCGCGTCGTACAGCGCGACGGTCGATCGTTGCGCGGGCAGACCGCGCTCCCGGTTGCGCGGTATGTCCGACAGCGTTTTCACCACGGCCAGCCCGAGCCAGGTCGCCGCCATCGGCAGCAGTGCCGGGCCGTGCGGGTCGGCGGCGTCCGCGGTCGCCGGCCGCATCGCGGCCGGGCGGGGCTGTTCGGCTGCGCCGGTGGTGAGCGCCGCGTGCGCGCGCTCCAGAGCGGCCATCACCTGCCGGTGGTCGAGCAACGACTCGCACTCATCGCTGGTGAGTACCAAGGTGGTCACACCGAAACCTCCCCTCGAGCCGGTGAATGTCTATCCGATTTTTGTATACCAACATGTCAACCTTAACCCACGATCATCGATTCAGTCAGGACACAGACAGCTATGTAATCAGCGCATTCGAGTGTTCACACAACCGAAACAGGTATCCCTTGCCGCCGACAGCATCTGGCACGTATGTATACAAATAACACTCGTCTGATGCTCCGGAGGCGTGGATGCTCAACCCCGACCGCCAGGCCGTCGTCGTCGGCAGCCATGCCGTCAGCCCACTCGATTTCGATCCCGGGGTGCTCGCGGAATTCAACTTTCCGTCCCCGCTCGGCCTGATCGACAGCACGATCCGCAAGACATACTTCACCGCCGGCCAGACGGTCGGCCGGGCCGGTTTCCAGCGGATCGCGGGGGCCCTGGTCGAGCTCGGCATCCGCGACGAATGCCTCAACGTCAACTGGTCCGGCTCGGCCCATCCCGCACCCCAGGACCTCGATCTGCTCGAGACGCTCACCGAATGCGACCTGCCGCTGCGCCTCAACGTGTACGCCGACGCGCTGCTCGGTGACGGCCGCACGCCGACGCCGGTGCCGATGCGCGAGGCCGTGGACACACTCGTGCAGGCGGGCGCCCGCATCCTGGCACCGGGCATCGTGCCCGCCCCCGACGCGGACGCCGAGATGCGCCAAAGAGACCTGCTCGCAGAATATTTCGAGTACGCCCGCGCACTCGGGCTGGAGACGACGATCACGTTGGCGAACGTCGGACGCCGGGACTTCGCGCAGTTGCTCCGGGCGGCCGACCATGCAGCCACCCTCGGCGCGACCCGGATCGATCTGATGGATTCGACCAGCAGCCTGAGCCCGGAGGCGATGAAGGTACTGGTACGACGCTTCCGGGCCCGTCTGAGCGCGCCGATCCCGGTGACCGTGCACGTGCACGACGAATTCGGGCTCGCCACCGCCTGCGCGGTAGCGGCCGCGACGGCGGGCGCCGGACCGGATGTGGCGATCAACGGGATGTCGTATCGCGCGGGATTCGCGCCGCTGGAGGAGGTCGTGCTCGCGCTCGAGACGCTCTACGGCATCGACACGGGCCTGCGACTCGACCTGATCCAGCCGATCGCCGAACTCGTCGCCCGCGAGAGCGGCGTGCGCATTCCGGAGCTGAAACCGCTCACCGGCCGCTACGCGTATCTCAAACACATGCCCGGGGATGCGGCCCGGGCCATGGTCGAGGGACAGGACTCGTTCCCGCCGATCAGCCACGGCCTGGTGCCCGCGAAACTCGGGCAGCGGATCACCTGGGTCTGGGGTGCGCTCAGTTCCGACGCGATGGTCCGCAATCTGCACCGGGTCGCGCTGGCTGCGGGTCACGACCTCGGCACCGCACCCGACCGCGCCGAGATCGCCGTGCTGCGCCGCGCGCTCGATGCCCGGGTCGCCGCGATCACCGGCTATCCGCGCTGGCTGGACGAGCAGGAGGCAACCGCGCTGTACGCGACCCTGCTCGCCGCCTTGCGGCGGCCACCGGCGGACGGCGAACTCGCGGCCGCGCTGGAAACCGCGCTGCCGCATCCGGATCTGATCGCGGCCGTGCGCGCCGAGGCGAGGGACCGTGTCGGCGCGGTGCAGACCGCCCGCACGACGATCCTCGACTGGCCCGCCGCCGACCTGCCCGGACTGACCGCGTACTTCCGGCCGCTCGGGGTGGATGCCGCAGGGCCGCGCGCGGCATTCTCACGCGAGGAGGAGGCCGGGCTGATGCGCGACGCCGGCACCGACCGGCACGCCCTGATCGTCGCACTGACCGAACGATACGAGCAGCGTCTCGGGCACCGGTACGTCGCGGCCACCACTGGAAGTACGGCCGCCGACATCCTGGCCCGCCTCGAACGTCGCGTCACCGACAGTCCCGAGCGGGCACACCGCTCGACGGTCCGCGAATGCGCCAGGATCGTCGAGCAGCGTCTGCTGCGGTTGCTCACCGGAGAGGGTGTCCGCTGATGACGCTTCGGGTGCGTGCCGATCACGTCGTGGCCTTCCAGGACGGCGGCCACGTGCTGCTGCCCGACGGTGAGGTGGTGATCGACGGCGATGTCGTCACCGCGGTCGGGCCGCGCACCAGCCCGAACCCCGGGGACGAGGTCATCGACACGGGCGCGAGCGTGCTGCTGCCCGGGCTGATCGACCTGGACGCGCTGGCCGACATCGACCACGCGGTGTTCGACTCATGTTGGGGTGCAGCGCATTCCGTCGGCCTGGACTGGTCGGCGGACTGGTTCCATCAGCGCCGCCGCGACGTGCTCACCCGGGCGGAGCGCCGGCTCGTGCGCCACTACGCGTTCGTCCAGCTGTTGTTGCACGGCGTCACCACCGCGATGCCGATCGCCGCGGAAACCCACTCCGCCTGGGCGGAGACGTTCGACGACGGCGTCGACATGGCACGGGCGGCGAGTAAGTTGGGCCTGCGCGCCTACCTCGGCACCAGCTACCGCGCGGGCGTGCGGGTCCGGCCCGACGCGACGGGGCCCGCGACGGTGGCCTGGAACGAGGAACTGGGCAGCGCCGGACTCGCCGATGCGGTCGGGTTCGCCGAATGGCTGGGCGCTCTCGACGACCCGCTGCTGCGCCCGGTACTGCTGCCCTGCCGGATCGAGACGCTGACCCCGAAACTGATGACGGCGACCGCGGCCGCGGCCGCGCGATTGGGCACGAAAGTGCGCCTGCACTGCCTACAGGGCCGGTTCGAGTGGACGCAGCTCGCCGAGCGGTACGGGCGCACACCCGTGCAGTTGCTGCGGGAGACCGGACTGCTCGGGCCGGATCTGCTTGTGCCGCATGCGATCTACCTGAATTCCTCGCGCTACACGACGGACCTCGTCGGCGACGACCCCGACGACGACCTGCGCGCACTCGCGGACGCCGGTGTCGCGATCGTGCACTGTCCGCTCACCTCGGTGCGCTACGGCGCCGCACTGGAGTCGTTCGGCCGCTATCGCGCCGCCGGGGTGACCATCGCGCTCGGAACCGACTCGTTCCCACCGGATCTCGTCCGCGGCATGGACTACGGCGTCAACATCGCCAAACTCGTGGACGGCCGGCTCGACGCCGCGCCGGCCGGTGCGTACCTCACCGCGGCAACCCTCGGCGGCGCGCGGGCACTGGGCCGGGCGGACCTGGGCCGACTCGCTGTCGGCGCCGCGGCCGACCTGGTCGCCTTCTCGCTGGACGACCTGCGCGACGGCGTCCTCGAGGACCCGATCCGGACCCTGCTCGCCAGTGGCAGCGGCCGCAGCGTCCGGCTGTCGGTGATCGCCGGCCGGGTCGTCGTGCGCGACGGCGTCGTGCCGGGCGTCGACGTCGCCGCGTTGCGGGCCGAGGCGCAGCGGATCTTCGACAAGCTCCTGCGGGCCTATTCCGAGCGCGACGTGCTGCGCCGCGCGCGCCCGGAACTGCTCCCGCCGGAGTTCCCCGCTTTCAGGCGCTGAGCCAGGGCGAATCCTCGTTCTCCGCGAGATCGACCAGGCCGCGCGAGAACACGTTGTCCGGGTCGTACCTGTGCTTGATCGCAGCGAGCCGGTCGTATTTGTCGCCGTAGACGCTCCGGGCCATCTCGTCGTTGCCCGCCACCGAGGTGAAGTTGATGTAGGTGCCGTTGCGGTACGGTTCGAGCTCCTTGTCGAACCGACGCGCCCACTCGACCAGCGGCGCCTTCTGCGCCGGATACAGCCAGTCCGCGCCGATGTTCGCGCTGAACAGCGACTCGATCCCGGACGTCGAATCATCGGGTCTGGGCCGGGGACTGCGGGTGCCCGCGATGATCTCGAACGGGCACAGCAGCTGGTGGGCGATGTTGGCGCTGGCGTTGAGGCTCGCGCCGGGATACGCGTCGCAGTTGCGCAGGATCAGTTCGATCGCGTCGTCGTCGAGCCGTTCGACAGCCGAATGTTTCCAGTAATGCGCTACGCCGTAACGGAATTCGTCGTCGGTGGCGTGCTGCAACGTGACGTGCGGCATGGTGCGGACGTTGCGGTAGATCGGCGTGCCGACGGCGAACATCGGCGCGGTGATCGCCGGTTCCTCGGCCGGATCGCCGTAACAGATCGTCGCCAGTGACAGCACCGGCCGACCGCGGTGCGCAGCGGGCAGCTGCGACCAGTATTCGGGCGCGCGCAGCAGCCTGATGTAGGTGCCGACGTTGCCGGGCGCGTCCGGACCCCACTCTCGGAACAGACGCAACACCTCGGCGCGATCCTCGGCCCCGTAGAACACCTGCCGGATCGTCACCACACCGGGCAGCGGCACCGTGCGGAAGGTGAATTTCGTTGCGATACCGAAGTTGTGGCCCGCCCCGCGCAACGCCCAGAACAGGTCGGCGTGCTCGTCCCTGGAGACGGTGAGGATCCGGCCGTCGGCGACCACCGCCTCGATCTCGTCGACGTAGTCGACGCTGGCGCCGAACATGCGGGTCAGGTAGCCGACGCCGCCGCCCAGGGTCAGCCCGGCGACACCGGTGTGCGAGACGACCCCGGCGGGCACCGCGCGGTCGTACTCCGCACCGACTCGGTCCACATCGCCCCAGCGACACCCCGCGCCGACGACGACCCGGCCGGTGTCCGGGTCGAGATCGACGTGGCGCAGCAGGCCGGTGTCGATCAGCACCGCGTCGTCGGCGACCGCAGTACCCGCGAGATTGTGCCCGCCGCCGCGAACTGTGATCGCCACCCCGTGCGCGACGCACCAGCCGAGCGCCACAGACACGTCCCGCGCCGAGGCGCAGCGCACGATCGCGGCCGGACGGCGGTCGATGTCGGCGTTCCAGACACGCCGGAGCATGTCGTAGGACGGGTCGTCGGGTCCGACGACGTCGCAGGTGACGACGTCGCGCAGGGCGTCCGCCGGATCGGCGGGCGTTCGTGACACCGGGGTAACCATGATCGAGGGTCTCCGTTCGTGAGAATCAGGACGTTCGTGCGGATCAGCGGACGGCGGCGAGCAGCGGCAGCATCGACAGGCCGGTGTCGCGACGTTCGTCCAGGACGGTGGTCGGGGCGTCGGGCAGTGCGGCCGCGGCGAGGGCGAGGATCTCCTCGACAGCGAGCGTCGGCCGGGCGGCCACCCAGCCCGGCCGGTAGCAGGGCGCGTCGAGCTCGGCCCGGTGCATATCGAAGACGAGGGGCGCGTCGGCGGGCAGCACCGTCAGCAGGGCGGGCCAGTCGACGATCCCGGCACCGACCGGTCGCATCCGCCGCACCATCCCCGCGCGGGACCAGGACAGCGCGGCGTCGTCGAGGAACACCGTGTGCACCCGACCGCTCAGCCGTTCGGCCGCCGCGGCCGGATCCTCCAGACAGACAAGGAGATTGACCGCGCTGAACCCGATTCGCACATGCTCGCCCGCCGCCTCGGCCAACGCCAGCGCCTCGTGTGAGGACATCTCCTCGTGCGTCTTGAGCACCACCGGGATGCCGAGTTCGAGCGAGAGCGGCCCGAGATCGGCCAAGGCGCGCCGGGCACCGTCGAGTTGATCGGTCCACGGCACCGCCGGATCGTCGCGGGATTCGGGCGAGCCGACCCGCACGTGCACCGATTCGGCCCCGAGCAGTGCGGCCTCGCGCAGCAGGCGGCGGCGCGCACTCGTCCCGTCCGGGTCGAGCGGGTCGGGCGACCGCTGGTAGGCCGGGTTGACCGCACCCAGGTCGACGGTCACCTGGAGCCCGGCCGCGGCGAAGACCCGGCCGACCTTTTCCAGTTCCGCCGGATCGAGCCGCTCCCCCACCCAGCGCGCGGGGTTGAGATGGACGACCGTCACGCCGAGTTCCGTTGCCGCGATGACCAATTCGTCCGGTGTGCCGGGGACGACCGCGAAGTCGCGCAGTGCGATGCCGAGCGGCCTCACGCGTCGGCCTCGACGCGAGTCCCGTCCAGGACGATGCCCGCCTTCTCGGCACAGCCGCGCACGTGGTCGCGGGAGGTGCGCACGTACCGCCACGCCGCGTCCTCGTCCCAGACCGCGGCCCGGTAGGTCGCGAAGGAGTCGACCGCACCGGCCGCGACCCGTTCCTCGTAGCGCTGCAACATCTCCAGATACGCCACCAGTTCCTCGGTGGTCAGATCCGGATGGCCCGCCAGCCAGACCGGGTCGTACAGCGCGATCCGGGCACCGTCGGTCCGGTACTCACCCGCCCCGTCGCCGTACGCCCGGACCTCGAGCGACAGATGCAGATCCGGGTTGGCGGCGTACAGGATCGGCACGATCTCGGTCAGATCGACGACGCCGTCACCGTTCGGGCGCAGCTGGCCGTCGAGCCCGTCCGGGACGCGGACCAGGTCGTAGTCCTTGATGTGGGTCTGCCGGACGTACGGCGCGAGGCGACGCGCGGCCCAGGTCGGATGTTCGAGCCGCTGTACCACGTTTCCGGTGTCGAAGGTGATGCCCAGGACGTCGGGACCGACCGCCTCGACGATGCGCACCAATTCGAACGAGGTGATCTCCTCGTGAGTCTCCAGGTTGATATGGATGCCGAGGTCGCGCGCGATCGGTGCCAGGGTGTGCAGGAATTTGACGGTCGCCGCCAGCTGGTCCGCCCAGGGCGCGTCGGTGCGGTACCGGTCGTAGGCGAATCGACCCCGGAACGGCTTGAATGTCGCTGTCTCGGCCCACAATTCGGTGATGCCGATCCCGGCGGCGGCCTCCAGGACCCGGCGGTAGCCGAGCACGGTGTCGCCGTCCCCGAGTATCCGCATCTCCGGTGACTCGGGGATGTTGTACGGGTTGACCCGGCCCAGCCCCGCCTCGAGGTACATCCCGAGTTCGTCGGCGCGCTGCCGCACCGCGCCGAGTTCGGCCCGGTCCAGCGTCCCGGACACGTGCAGCAGGTGCCGGAAGAAGAGTCCGGCCAGGCCCTCCGCATGCGCGCGTTCCAACTGCTCCACCGGGGTGTGGTCCGCCGAGTCGGGCAGTTTGAGGGCGTCACTTCCGAGTCGCATCCGCGTGTCCTTCCGGTTCGGCACCGGCCGCGGTGGCCGGTGGTACTGACGGTGATCCGCCGCGAACACGTTGTGCGACAGCGGAATCGGGGTCGGGTATCGCAGCGATCAGGGCGCGGGTGTAGGGCGCGCGCGGTGCGGCGAAGAGTTCGTCGCGGCTCGCCTCCTCGACGATCCGGCCCTTTTCGAGCACGGCGATCGATGGGCACAGGTACTTCACGACGGCCAGGTCGTGGGAGATGAACAGGATCGACAGGCCCAGCCGCTCCTGCATATCGGTCAGCAGGTTCAGCACCTGTGCCTGCACCGAGACGTCCAGGGAGGAGACGGGTTCGTCGCACACCAGCAGGCTCGGTTCCACCGACAGTGCCCGCGCGATCGCGATGCGCTGCAACTGACCGCCGGAGAACGACGCCGGATGCCGGCCCATCACCTCCGCGGGCAGCCCGACCAGGTCCAGCAGGCCCGCGACGCGATCACGACGAGCCGCGGCCGAGCGCACCAGCCGGTGCACCACCATGCCCTCACCGACCAGTTCCGCGACGGTCATCCGCGGATTGAGGCTGCCCGCCGGGTCCTGGAAGACCATCTGCACCTCACGCCGGTACGCGCGCAACGCCGCACCGCGCGCCCGGACGATGTTCTCGCCCCGGAAGGCGATCGAACCGCTGTCCAGGCTTTCCAGCCGCATGATGCAGCGCAACAGCGTCGACTTGCCCGAACCGGACTCGCCGACCAGGCCCACCGTCGTCCCTTCGGGCACTCGCAGATACACCTCGTCCAGGGCCCGGACCGGGCGCTGACCGAGTGGACGGTACGACTTCGAGACACCACGTACGTCGAGGATCATGCGGCCACCTCCCGTACCAGGTGGCAGGCCACTTCGCCGTCGTCGACCGGTTGCAGCGCGGGTGGGCTGGTCCGGCACACGTCCAGCGCGACCGGGCAGCGCGGGTGGAAGGCGCAGCCCGCGGGACGGTCCGCGGGTGCCGGAGTCGTCCCCGGCAACGCGACCAACTGTCCCGGCCGGGTGTCCAGGCGCGGCACCGCGGCTCGCAACGCCGCGGCGTACGGATGCCGGGGAGCGCCGAGCAGGGACCCCACGCCACCCTGCTCGGCGACCCGACCGGCGTACATCACCAGCACCCGGTCCGCGAACCCGGCGACGGTGCCGATGTCGTGGGTGATCAGCACGACGGCGAGCGAACGTTCCGCGGCGACCCGGCCGAGCAGCGCGAACAGCTGTTCCTGCACGCGCACGTCCAGCGCGGTGGTCGGCTCGTCGGCGATGAGCAGGTCCGGTTCCCCGACCAGCGCGATCGCCATCGCGACGCGCTGGCGCATACCGCCGGAGAACTCGTGCGGATAGGCCCGCATCCGGCGTCGCGCGTCGGCGATGCCGAGTTCGTCGAGCATGGTCGCGGCGCGCCGCCGAGCCTCGCGTCGGCCGACGCCGTGCACGGTCAGCGGCTCGGCGACCTGAGCACCGATGGTGCGGGTCGGGTGCAGTGCGGACAGCGGGTCCTGGAAGACCATCGAGGCGCGGCGGCCGCGGATGCGGGTGAGTTCGGACTCGGTCAGCGTCGTCAGCTCCTGCCCGCCGAGCCGGACCGAGCCGTCCAGCGTCACATCGGTATCCAGGCGCAGCAGCGCGCGAGCGGTCACCGACTTCCCGGATCCCGACTCGCCGACGATCGCCAGGCGCTCACCACCGGCGACCTCGAAGCTCACCCGGTCGACGAGCGTCGCGCCGCCGGGCACGGTGACGCTCAGGTCGCGAACCTCGAGCAGGGCATCGGTTCTGGTCATCGGGTCCGTCCCTTCTGGATGACCACGGCCGCGCGCTGCCGCGTCGCCGGATCGCTGCGAACGTGGAACATGTCGCCGAGCAGCCCGAACGACGCGGTGGTCAGCGCGATGGCGAGGCCCGGGAACAGCGCGATCCACCAGTAGCTGGACGCGTAGCCGCGCGCCGCGGCCACCATCGCGCCCCACTCCGCCGACGGCGGTTGCGCACCGGCACCGATGAACGACAGGCTGCCGACCATGATCACGGTGTTGCCGATGTCACCGGCCCATTTCACCCACAGGGCCGGTAGCGCGTTGGGCAGCACGTGCCGCACCATGAGCCGGGTGCGCGACACTCCGAGCGCCCGCGCACCGTCCACGAACGGCATCGCCATCGTCTCCCGCATGATTCCGCGCAGCAGGCGAGCGGTCATCGGCCAGCCGGTGAGCATCAGGGCCAGGACCACCGAGCGCAGACTCGCGCCGAGCGCGGCGGTGGCGGCGACCGCGAACAGGATTCCCGGGAACGCCAGCACGGCATCGGTGAGCCGCATCAGGATCTCGTCCAGCCATCGCGGCCCGACCGCGGCCACGGTCGCGACCAGGGTACCGATGGCGGCATAACCGGCCACCACGACGACGGCCGCCCCGAGGGTCACCCGGCAGCCGACGACGATGCGCCAGAACACATCTCGTCCCTGGTCGTCGGTGCCGAACCAGTGCTGTGCACTCGGTGGCCGGAACACCTCCTGGATGTGCGAGATGTACACGTCCGGGGCCACCGTCGGGCCGAGCAGCGCCGTCACGAACAGGATGAGCACCAGCGCGACCGTGATCCGGTCGAGTACCGAGGACCGGCGCGTGCGCAGCCCCCAGGACAGCCGGCCCAGCCTGCGGGAACGGTCGAACGCGCTGCGTGGCGCGGCGGTCGCGAGCCCGCTCATCGCGCCAGCTCCGCGGCACGGACCCGGGGATCCCGGATCATCTGCACGATATCGACGACGAGGCTGGACAACACCACGATCAACCCGATGACCAGGACACCGCCCTCGACGCTGAGCGTGTCCTTCTGGGCCATCGCATTCGTCATCATCGCGCCGATGCCCTGACGTCCGAAGACGGATTCGACGAGGATCGCGGCACCGAACAACGTGCCGAAGTCGATACCGACGAGGAACAGCACCGGCGTCAACGCGGGCGGAAGCACATGGGTCCGGATCAATCGCGCCCGCCCGACACCGGCGGCCCTGGCGACCGTGACATGCTGCCGGGTCAGCACCCGCAGAATCTCCGCGCGAGTGACCCGGTACAGCAGCCCGGCCTGCGGGACGGCGAGTACCACCGCGGGCAGCACCAGATGCGCGAAGGCGTCCTGGGCGGCGGCGAAATCACCGGAGAGCAGGGCATCGAGCGTGGGTGCACCGGTGACGCGCGGCACCGAGTAACCGATCGAGAGCTGCCCGGAGATCGGGAAGAGTTGCAGCTTGGTCCCGAGCAGGAAT
The DNA here is from genome assembly GCF_000308615.1 of Nocardia jiangxiensis NBRC 101359. Classification (GTDB taxonomy): domain Bacteria; phylum Actinomycetota; class Actinomycetes; order Mycobacteriales; family Mycobacteriaceae; genus Nocardia; species Nocardia jiangxiensis. Next base: position 305,549 of record NZ_BAGB01000012.1, on the reverse strand, counting down.
TGCACCATGAGCGCCAGCCAGAAGATCGGCATACCGGCCAGCACGATGACGGTGACCCGGCGCGTGGAATCCCATGCGCCCGAACCGCGTAGGGCCGAGAGCATCGCCAGCGGCACCGCGGTGATCACGCTGATCACGACCGATACGACGACCAGTTCGGTGGTGCCGGGCAGCAGGTCGACGATCGACGCGCCGACCGAACCGTGCGTCGAACTCGACACCCCGAGATCGCCGCGCACGATCCGGCCGAGGAAACGCAGGAACTGGGTCCACAGGCTGCTGTCCAGGCCGAGCCGGGCCCGGGCCGCGGCGACCTGATCCGGTGTCGCGGACGCACCCGCCGCGACCCGCGCCTCATCGCCTGGAACGGCCTTGAGCAGGAAGAACACCACTGTCGCGAGCACAGCCAAGGTCCCGACGCCACCCGCGACCCGGCGCAGGACGAACAACCCCGCCTGTACGAATCGGTTTCGCATCATCGTTTCGCCTCCATCGCCCGGCCGGTCAGTTCCCGACCGTCAGCGCCCGGTAGCCGACACCGCCGCCGGGCGCGGCGACGTCCATGCCGCGAACGTCCGAACGCCACGCCCAGGTGTTGTGCACCGTGTACAGCGGCATGGTGGCGAAGTCGGCGTCGATCAATCGCTGTGCCTGCGAATAGATTCCGCATCGCGCGTCGGCGTCCGGGGTGTTGGTCGCCTGCTCGATCAGCGCGTCCACCGCAGGGTTCGAGTAGGCCCCGCGATTGGTGCCGACGGACTTCGACCAGAAGGTCTTGGTGATCATCACGCCCGGGTCCGGGTACGGCGCGTTCTCGCCCAGCAGGATCATGTCCGGGATGGTCTTCGGGTCACTCAACATGGTCAGGTAGTCGGCGAACGCGATGGGCTGCAGTTGCAGCGTGATGCCGATTTCCTTGAGGTTGGACTGCAACAGCGTCGCGGCCTTGGTGTGCTCGCTGAACGTCGGCTGATAGCGCATCGTCAGCGTCGTCCCGGCCTGCCCGGCGGCGCTGAGGATCTGCTTGGCCTTCGCGAGATCCGTTCTCTCGGTGGGCAATTCAGGTCTACAGGTCAGGTTGGTCGGCAGCGGGCCGTTGGCGATCGTGCCCTGCCCGTTGTAGATCGAGTCGAGCGCGCCCCGATAGTCCAGGACGTACCGCAGCGCCTCCCGCAGCGCCGGGTTGGCGCCGGGTCCCTGCACGGTGTTGAAGTAGATCACCATCTGGTAGGCGTCCGGCGCGGGTCCGACGGTCACCGACGGGATGCCCTGGAACGATTTCGCGTCGGCCTTGGAGATCCAGCCCAGATCGGCGTTGCCCGCCTTGATCTCGTCGCGGATGGTGGCCTGGTCGTCTATCCGGCGGAAGGTCAGGTTCCGCGGACGCTTCGGGTCGAACGCCCAGAACGAGTCGTACCGCGTCGTCTGAATGGTGCCGGCCGAGGAGGACTGCAACCGATACGGTCCGGAGCCGGCGTCGTGGTTGAGCAGCCAGTTCTGGCCCTGGTCGCTGCCGGCCTGCGCGGTCAGCAGTTTCGAATCGACGACGTAGATGCGGCTCAGCGCGCCCATGAACAGCGCGTCCGGGTGGGTGAGGGAGATGATGAGGTGCGTGTCGTCGATTGCTGTGGCGGACTTGTAGCTGGAGATCTGGCCGATGATGCCTTGGCCGATCGACTTCACCCGATCGAGCGAGTAGACGACGTCCCGCGCGGTGAGCGGGTTGCCGGAGTGGAACTTCACGCCGGGACGCAGCGTGAGCTGAACCGAGGCGACGTCCGGTGCGTAGGCGAATTCGGTGGCCAGCTGCGGGACCATCTTGCCGTGGTCGTATCCGATCAACGTGTCGTAGAGAACGGCTTCGACGTTGTCGGATTCCTGATAGTCGGCCCGGACCGGGTCCAACGTGGTGACCTCGTTCCGGTAGGCGACGACCAGCGTCTCGCGGCGGTCGGATCCGCCCGGACCGGTCCCACAACCGGTGACGAGCAGCATCGCCGCGAGCGCGACGGTGAGTGCGCCGACGACAGCCCCGCAGCGGCGCGGGCGGGAGCGTCGGACGGGCGGGCGGGAGCGACGGATAGGTAGGGGCATCGGGAGGCCTTCCTGGAACATACGAGAAGTCGCAATGCGCAGAACGGTATACATATTTGATTTCGATCTGCGGTCCTGCCACGTAAACTATGCGTAACAGCAGCTCAAGTGGAAATTATGTATACACTGGCTATCTCATTCGCATCCGCAAGATTCTGCCGCGAGCACTGAAAGGCCGCCGATTCCGTGCACACAGTGATAACGAACATCAGGCCGTGGGGCGGGCCGCCCTGCGACGTCGTCCTGGACGAGCGCAGCGTCGTCGAGATCGCCGCCGTTGGCTCGGCGCCCACCTCGGACGCGACGATCGTGGACGGCGCCGGACGCGTTGCGGTGCCGTCGTTTTCGGACGTGCACACCCATCTCGACTCGAATCGGCTGGGGCTGCCGTTCCGCCCGTGCACCGGCGCACCCGACCTGATGAGCCGCATCATGGACGACCGGGCGAACTGGCGTTCGGCCGAAGCGTCGGTCACCGACCGAGCAACCTACGCGTTGCAGCGCGCAATCACGTTCGGCGCCACCAGAGTGCGCAGCCACGCCCAGGTCGACGCCGACTCCGGATTGGCGAAGCTGGAGGGCGTGCTGGCCGCGCGCGAGACCCACCGGGATCGCGCGACCGTCGAAGTCGTCGCGTTCCCCCAGGTCGGCCTGCACCGGGAGGCGGGCGTGGTCGCGCTGACAGCCGAGGCGCTGCGGCTCGGGGCGGATCTGGTCGGCGGGATCGACCCGTGCTCGATCGACCGGGATCCGGTGCGCCATCTGGACACCGTGTTCGACCTCGCCGAACGTTTCGGCTGCGGCGTCGACATCCACCTGCACGAGCCGGGTGCGCTGGGCCTGTTCAGTCTGTCCTTGATCACCGAACGGACCCGTGCGCTCGGGATGGCGGGCAGCGTCACCGTCTCGCACGCCTTCTGCCTGGCCGAGGCGTCGACGGAAGCGTTCCGGGCCATCGACGAGCTCGCCGAACTCGATATCGCGCTGACCACGATCGCGCCGGGCACGCACGGCAGCCTGCCCATCCGGCGGATCGTGGACGCGGGCGTCCGGATCGGCCTGGGTATGGACGGGCAGCGCGACTACTGGTCGCCGTACGGCAACGGCGACATGCTCGACCGCACGTGGCAGCTGGCGTTCACCCAGGGCTACACCTTCGAGCCGGACCTGGATTCGGCTCTCGCGGTGGCCACCTGGGGCGGACACGCCGTGCTCGACCGGGCGGCTTCCCGGCTCGTGCACGGCGAGCGTCCGGGGTTGCGGGTAGGCGATCCCGCAGAATTGGTCCTGATCGACGCGGAGTCCGCCGCCGCCGGCGTGCTGGACCGGCCGGCGGGCCGCGTCACCGTCCATCACGGCCGAGTGGTCGCGGAAAACGGGGAGCTCAGGTGAACATGTCCCGCACAGGGCGGACGCCGGTGTCGACTGCGGCGGCCGGCGAACCGCTGTCCATCCAGTTGCAGCGCACGATCCGTCGCAAGATCATCCTCGGCGAATACCCCCAGGGACTCGCCCTGACCGAGCAGCGGGTGGCCGCCGACCTGGACGTGTCACGGGTTCCGGTGCGCGAGGCGATGCCGGTGTTGCAGCAGCAGGGCTTCGTCGAGGCGTCACCACGGCGCACGTCGTACGTCACCACCTGGACGGCGCAACGGATCAACGACCTGTTCGACGCGCGGCTCGGTGTCGAGGTCGTCGCAGTCGGTGGCGCCGCGCGCCGCACCCGGGCCGGCATCGACACCGCGGGCCTGGAACAGATGCTGGCGAAGGCCGAGCACCATCTCGACGAGGGCGAAGCGCTCGAGCTCGCAGAAACCAACAGCGCCGTGCACGTCACCTTGGTCGCGGCAGCCGGTAACGAACTGCTCAACGAACTCATGCGAGTGATCAGCGGGCGCCTCGCGTGGATCTTCTATCTGACGTCCAGCCGTGACCTGCGCAACCAGGTGCATGAGCATCACGCGATCACCGAAGCGATCCGCAACGGCAACGATCGCCTCGCCGAATCGTTGATGTGGGCGCACATCGAGGCCGGACGCGGGCCCACTCTCGACGCGCTGGTGCGGTAGCGCACGAAATTCGGTGGTGTCCTGTGCGGGCGGCGTGCTCGTCCGACACGCGCTGAACGAATCACGGCGAAGTGAGACACGGTCCGAGACTCCGGCGCCCCGGCGGACTCGGCGCGGAAGCCGCGCCCTCGCCGCGAGTCGAATCGGACCTGCTCATCCAGTTCTGCTGTCGACCTACTGGATCAGATGCACCACACGACGCTACCGAGCGGGAAGCAGATGTGGAGCGAGCCACCGCCGCCGATCGGGGTTGCCTGGTGCGATGTCGCAGGCGCAGCCGGCATCGTGGCCGCCGAGGCCGCAGGAGCCGCGAAGACGGCCAGAGGCAACGCCAGCGCGGTCACTGCCATTATCTTGATCTTTCTTTCAAACATTTGTCCAACCCTTCAAGAGAATTCGATCCGGGTTATGACGGTCTGCCACAACCGCCATCTCTACTTTTCACATGATGGAGTGCCGGCGTCGGCTCCTCAATTACCAGAGCTGCCGCCCTCGCCGTGAGTCTCGCCATCGTTCGACCAACTGGGTAACACCGGAAAGACCCGACGCTCACATTACTCCCATGCGATGTGAAGTACAGCCCCTCGGACAATATGTGGACATTCGTCGTGTGAATATATTTCCACCGACCCCGATCAGCCATCGGAGATAGTCCCGGCAAACTCGTTCGAGCAGTAGTTCGGCAGTGCTTCGACGGCCGCGCACGACACATTCAGCCAGGTCGTAGCTGCGATTCGCCATCGCGACCGCACCCGGAGCCCGGCCGCTCCAAAACAAGCCAGCCGCCCTGTTTCACCTTTTGTTACGTTATTCGTAGCGCATCGTCACCGCTTATCGGGATCGAGTTCGTTCAGCACGTCGGGTGTCTGCACGAGCCTGTCGGACATAGTGGTGGCGATGAATCTGGGGATGGTGGGTGCGAAGAGTTTGAGATAGTACTCCAGCCATTCGCGGCGGCCACTAAGGAAAGGAAAATCGGTCGGGACCATTTGGCGGATCGCGAGCAGCGGCAGCGGCGCGTCGAGAGCCCGGAAGTCAGGGTTGTGCAACCCCGCGACGGTGCACCCCGGATAGAACTGTCCGAGCATCAAACCCTGTTCGACGAACCGGGATTTCTGCTCGCGCTGCACGGCATCGATATCGGCATATTCGGTGAGGTCGGGGAAGACTGCGAGGACGGCTTTGAGCTTGGCGCCGGGTTCGTCCCGCGGTGGCAGGTCGGGAAACAGATCGTGCAGGTCGTCGACGATCGCGGTGATGCGCTCGCGGTCGATGTCGCGGCCCGGGATGAACGCCGCCCACAGGAATCGCTGTGCGACAGCGTGACTGGTGAAGGGGCAGACCAGGCCGGGGCGGCCGAGGTCCGGGTGGGGTCGGCACAGATATTCGACCATCCACCGGCGCAGTTCGGCAGCATGCGGGGGCGCGTCGACACCGGTGGTCAGATCGGGGGCGAACAGATTGGACGGTTCGACGCCGGAACGTGTTCCGACGATTCGGTCGGTGTTCATGATCGGCTCGTCCTTGCTGGGATGGATGACTCGGTGGGCGCGGTGCGGGTTGACCGGAGGTGCTCGGTGAGGACGAAACCGATGGCACGGAGCGAATCCTGCTCGGTCATCCGTTCGTGCCGAACGGGAATCCGGTGCTCGGTGATCCGCCCGGTGACGTAGGCGCTCCAGGCGCGAGCTGGTGAGGTGCCGCCGTCGACGTCGCTGTCCGCGGCGCTGAAGTAGATCAGATCACCATCGAACCGAGTCGGCCGATGGTTCCAGGTGAGGTCGACGAGCCGGGTGTAGTCGCGCTGCAACCTGACCAGATGCTCGGGAGTCACGCTGGTGAACAGTCCACCCTGCCGGTGCAGCAACTCGGTCGCGGCCTCGATGGTCGACTCGGCGGGGTCGTCCGGAAGGGCGAAACCGCCGAACTCGGCGAGCATCGTCGCCACCGAAGGGGTGGGAGCACGGAAACTGCCGGCCGTGACGACCCGGGTGTCCATCATGGCCAGGGTGGCCACCGACTCGCCGTCGCGGCGCAGACGGACGGCGATCGCATGGGCGATGGTGCCGCCCAGCGAGTAACCGAGCAGGTGGTAGGGGCCGTGCGGTTGGATCGACCGGATCTCCTGCACATACCGGGCGGCGAGCTGATCGAGCGTCTCGAACCGCACGGCCGGGTCGGTCAGCCCCGGCGATTGCAGCCCGCGGACGGGCCGGTCGGGATCCAGGTACCGGACGAGTCCGCTGAAACCCCAAGCCAATCCGAGCGCCGGGTGGACACAGAACAGCGGCGCCCGGGTTCCGGCGGCCCGCAGGGGCAGCACGACCGAGAGCGCTTCGGCGAGATCCTGTTCGCCGGAGTCCCGCCCGGCGAGGTCATCGCGGCGGCTGTCGATGCGGAGGGCCAGCGATCGCGGCGTCGGATCGGTGAACAGCCACGGCAGCGGCACGGTCACCCCGGTGGCCTCCGCGAGCAGCGCCACCAGCCGGGTGGCGGCCAGCGAGTTGCCGCCGAGTGCGAAGAAGCCGTCGTCGCTGCCGATTCGCTCGATATCGAGGGTCCTGCCGAAGGCATCGCAGATGGCGGCCTCGAGCGGGGTGGCCGGAGCCCGGAACTGCCGGCGCAGGTCGGGTGCGGGCAGAGCGTGGTGATCGAGTTTGCCCGTGGTGGTGAGCGGTAACCGGTCGAGCGTGACGATGGTGGTGGGGATCATGTGGCTGGGCAATCGGGTGACGAGGTGCGTGGTCAGCACGGCGGGATCGGGTGTGGTGTGCGCGGTCGGCACCACGTAGGCGGTGAGTTGCTCGATGCCGTCGGGTCGGGTGTGCACCACGACGGCGGTACGGGAGACGTCGGGGTGAGTGCACAACGCGGTTTCGATATCGCCGGGTTCGATGCGATGGCCGTTGACCTTGATCTGCAGGTCGCTGCGCCCCACGAAGCGCAGTCGCCGGTCATCGGTCCAGGCGACCAGATCGCCGGTGCGATACATGCGGGTTCCGGTCGGCCCGTACGGATCCGGGACGAATCGGGCTGCGGTGAGCGCGGGTTGCCCGTGGTAGCCGCGGGCGATGGCCGGTCCGGACAGATACAGTTCGCCGGCCACTCCGGGCGGGACGGGACGCAGTCTGCGGTCGAGTACCACCGCGGAGAACCCACGCGCCGGGCCGCCGATCAGCGGCGGACTGTCCGTGACCGTGGTCAGCGGGGCGTCGCGGCAGCTCAGAACGGTCGTCTCGGTGGCTCCGTAGGTGTTGATCAGGGTGCGTTCGGGCACCCACCGATTCGCCAGATCCGGCGGGCATATCTCGCCGCCGAGGATCAGCGTGTGCAGGGGGTCGAGTTCGTCGGGACGCAGCGAGGCGAGCACGGTCGGGGTGAAGGCCGCATGAGTCACGCCCGCCGCGGCGATCCGCTCGGCCAGTTCGTCACCGGCGACCACTCGCGCCGGAGCGAGCACCAGGGTGGCTGCGGCAGCGGTGGCGGCGAGCCATTCGAGGACCGATACGTCGAAGCTCGGCGAGGCCGCGGCCAGCATCCGGGACGATGCGGTGAGACCGAAGCCTTCCCGCGCTTCGGCGGCCAGATTCGCGATCCCGGTGTGGGTGACCACGACCCCTTTGGGGGTTCCGGTGGAGCCCGAGGTGTAGGTCAGGTAGGCGGGATGCTCGGGCCGCAGCGTGGTTGTGCGCTCACGATCGTCGATCGCGGCGGCGGACGCCGACGCTGTCTGCGTCGCGAACCGCGCGCTGTCGAGGCTGAACCAGATGGTGTTGTCCGGCAACCGATATCGATCGGCCGACGTCGTCAACCCCGCGATGGCACCGGCATCGGCGAGAATGCCGCCGATCCGGTCCTCGGGCTGAGCGGGGTCGATCGTGACGAACGCGCCGCCGGTCTTGGCGACCGCCCAGACGGCGATCACCGCGTCGATGCAGCGCGGTAATACCAAGGCCACCAACGACTCCGGCCCTGCTCCGGCGTCGATCAGCACCCGCGCCCACCGGTTCGAGGTCTCGTCGAGTTCGCGGTAGGACAGCGTTTCGCCGTCACAGACCACCGCGTCCGCGTCCGATCTCGCCGCTGCCGCCAGCACCTGCGGCAACATCACCGTCTCCGCGCTGGGACCGCCGCGAACGGGAACCAGTGCGGCCAGCTCGTCCGGCGAGAGCAGCTGCACTCGCTGGAGCGGTAGATCGATATCTTCGGTGATGGCGTCCAGTACGCGCAGCACGCGGCCCGCGAGAGCCTCGATCTCGTTGTGGGCGAACAGTTCCGGCAGATACTTGAAGATCAGCTCCAGCCGGTCGCCGAGGTGGACGATCAGGCCCAGCGGATAGTGCGCGGCCTCGCGCCCGTGCACATCCAGGACGTGCATCCCGGCGATATCGGTGTCCTGCGACAATCCGCTCGTGTCGACCGGGTAGGACTCGAAGATGGCCGCGGTGTCGAACATCGCGCCGGACCCGGCCACCTGCTGAATCCGGGCGAGGCCGAGGTGGTTGTGATCGAGCAGCGCGGTCTGTTCGGTGCGGATTCGCCGCAGCAGCCCGGCGAGAGTCTCGCCGTGGTCGAGCCGGACCCGGACGGGCACCGTGTTGACGAACAGTCCGATCATCGATTCGATGCCGGGGATCTGCGCGGGACGCCCGGAGACGGTGGTGCCGAATACGACGTCGTCACGGGCGGTCGCGTCGGCGAGCACGATCGCCCATGCGGCCTGGACGACGGTGTTGAGCGTGGTCTCCTGCTGGTGGGCAACGGCGTTCAGAGCCGAGGTGCGGTCTTCGCTCAGCCGCACCTGAACGTCGCGAGCGGCCTCGGCCGGGCCGCTGCGGTCCGCGCGCGCCAGCAGAGTCGGCTCGGTGACGCCCTCGAGCGCCCGCGCCCACGCGGTCTGCGCGGCATCCTGATCCTGGTTTTTCAGCCACGCCAGGTAATCGCGATAGGGACGCGCCGGGGCCAGTGCGCCCGGGGCGCTGTCGGCGGCATAGAGGATCAGCAGTTCCCGGACCAGCAGTGGAGTGGACCAGCCGTCGATGAGGATGTGATGCATGCTCAGCAGCAGTCGGTGCCGCTGCGGGGATGTGCTGATCAGCATCAGTCGCAGCAGGGGCGGCACGGTCGTGTCGAAGTGCCGGTCGGTGTCCATGAGGTCGTCGAGCGTGGCGGCGGTGTCCGCGGATTCTGCCAGGTCGATCCGGGCGAACGGCACGTCGACGTGCGAGTGCACGACCTGGACCGGTTCGCCGGAACCGTTGCGCGCGAACGCGATCCGCAGATTCGAGTGCCGTCCGACGAGGGTCTGCGCGGCGTGGCGCAGCCGGTCCGCGTCGACGCGCCCGCCGAGTTCCAGACAGAGCTGCACGATGTAGTCGTCGGGGGTTCCATCGGCGAGCTGGGCATGGAACAACAGTCCCGCCTGCAGCGGCGTGAGCGGCCAGATGTCTTCCAGCGCAGGGTATCTCGCCTCGAGTCGCGCTATCGCGGCCTGATCGAGGTCGACCAGGCCGACATCGGAGGGCGTCAGCCCACCGGCGCCGGGCCGGGTCGCGTGGTCGGCCAGGGCAGTCACCGCGTCGCGCCACAGTTCCGCGATGCCGGTGACCTCGGCGGAGCCCATCGGACCGGACGGGAAGTCCCAGGCCGCGGTCAGCGCGGGGCCCTCCGGTGTGTCCACGGTGACCGCGTTGACGCCCAACAGCGTTGCGGCCGAGACGTCGGGAGACTGGACGCTGCCCGCGGCGTCGCTACCGGCGGGGATCCACCCGCTCTCGCGCAACACGTCCGGAATGGTGTCGAACCGGCCGAGATAGTTGAAACTCACCTGGGGTCCGGGCAGCGCACCCAGGACGCGGGCGGTGTCGGGGTCGAGGTAGCGCAGCAGCCCGTAGCCGATACCGTGACGGGGAATCCGTCGCAGTTGTTCCTTGACCGCCTTGACGACTGCCCCTGCGGCAGCGCCGCCCGCGAACGCGTCATCGATGTCGATACCGGACAGGTCCAACCGGACCGGGTACGTGGTGGTGAACCAGCCGACCGTCCGGGTGAGGTCGGCGCCGGGCAGGACCGTGTCGTGGCGGCCGTGACTTTCCAGAGTCAGCAGCGCCTCGGTGACGTTCTCGCCGTGGCGATCCCGCCATCGGGTCAGTGCCAGTGCGAGTCCGGCGAGGAGGGCGTCCTCCACAGCGCCGCGGAACACCCGGGGCAGGGTGGTGAGTACGGCACGGGTCGTGGTGGTGGGCAACGTCATCCGGACGGTGCCGACGGTGGCCTGGACGTCCACGGCCGGGTCCAGCGGGCGCGTCCCGAGCGGCGGATCGGCGGCGGCGAGTGTGTCACGCCACCAGTCGATTTCGTCGAGGTCCGCCGCGGCGGTGTCCAGGGCGTGCGCCCAGCGCCGCATCGATGTGCCGACGGGCGCGAGGCTCGGTTGTTGCCCGGCACTCACCTGGGCGCCGGCGACGGCGAGGTCGGGAACCAGGATCCGCCACGACACTCCGTCCACCACGAGGTGATGCGCGACGACCAGCAGCCGGCCCGGCTGGTCGGCGCAGTCCAGCCAGACCAGCTGCAGGACGACTCCCGCAGCCGGGTCGAGACGCTCGGCGGCCGAATGTGCCTGCGCCTCGGCGATCTCGGCGAACGCCTCGCTGTCCGGCGACTCGTCCACCCGCACGTGCTGGACGAGTCCCGCGGCCGACACCCCGGCCGGTTGCACCTGCAGTGCCCAGCCCGACGGCTGTGCCGGTTCGGGCCGTAGCCGGGCCCGCAGCATGTCGTGGCGATCGATCACGGCTTGCACGGTCGCCGCGATCGCGATCCGGTCGATGCCGGTCGGCAGCGTGAGCATCACCCACTGACAGAATCCGTCGAATCCGCCGCGCTCGACCATCCAGCACATGATCGGCGTCAACGGCATCGGCCCCACCCCACCACCGGGCAGTTCCGCCGGAAGCGCCGCCGCCGCGCCGCTGTCGGGGACGGCGATCCGGGCCAGCCCGGCAACTGTCCTGCCCTCGAACACATCCCGCACCGAGAACATCAGCCCCGCCGCCCTGGCGCGTGTCACCAACTGGATGGACATGATGCTGTCGCCGCCCAGGGCGAAGAACGAATCGTCGAGCCCGATCGTGTCGACGCCCAGCACTCCGGCGAACAGCCCGGCCAGCGTCGTCTCCATCTCGGTGACCGGCGCCCGGAATTCGGTTCTGTCCCTGCCGAAGTCCGGCTCGGGCAGCGCGCCGCGGTCGAGTTTGCCCGTCTCGGTCATCGGCAGTGCGTCGAGTACCAGAACGGTCGCGGGCACCATGTGCGGAGCCAATCGCTGCCCCGCGAATGCCACGACCGCGGCCGGGTCCAGCTCGGTGCCCGGCTCGGGCACCACATATCCGATCAGTCGATCGCCGGTGGTCGCGCTGCGGTGCACGGCCGCCACCGCGCGGGCCACCCCCGCACAGGCCAGCAGACCCGCTTCGACCTCGCCCAGCTCGATGCGGAAGCCGTGCACCTTGACCTGGAAATCCGTCCGGCCGACATAGTCCAGCGTCAGCCCGCCCTGCGGTAATCGCAACCACCGCACCAGATCCCCGGTCCGGTACATGCGCTGCCCCCGGGCCTCGAACGGATCGGCGACGAACCGCGAGGCCGTCAGACCCGTCCGGTTGCGGTAACCGCGAGCCAGTCCCGGACCGGTCAGATACAACTCGCCGACCACTCCCAGCGGCACCGGCCGCAACCACACGTCGAGTACGACCTCCTCGACGCCACGGATCGGCCCGCCGATCGTCGCGGTCTGGCCCGGCGCCATCGGCGCACCGGCATCGGTCTGGATCGTGGCCTCCGCGGGGCCGTAGGTGTTGAACAGTCTCCGGCCCGGAGCCCACCGCGACACCAGTTGCGGCGAGGGCGTCTCGCCACCCAGCACGACCGTCGCCAGATTCTGCAACCCGGCCGGATCGACCGTGTCCAACGCCGTGGGCGTCAACGCGGCATGGGTCACCGAGTGCTGCGAAATGACCTGTGCCAATTCGATTCCGCCGAGGACGGCCGGCGGCGCGATCACCAGCCGCCCGCCCGACGCGAACGCCCAGAGCAGTTCCAGGACCGCGGCGTCGAAACTGGGTGACGCGGCGTGCAGCACCCGCGCACCCGGCCCGATCTCGAACCGCGAGCACTGCTCGGCCACCAGATTCGCCAGCCCTCGATGCGAGACCACCACGCCTTTCGGTGTCCCCGTCGACCCGGACGTGTAGATCACGTAGACGGCATCATCGATCCGGACCGGTCGAATTCGCTCGGCATCGGTCACCGCGATCGACGGCGACGCTGCCGCCTCCGCTGTGACCTCCGGCTCGTCGAGGACCAGCCACCGCACCGATCCGGGCAGCCGATCCTGCCACTCCGACAACGTGATTCCGGTCGCCGCGCCCGAGTCGGTGAGCATGTGCCGGACCCGATCCGCCGGATTGCGCGGATCCACCGGGACGAATGCCGCCCCCGACTTCGCCACCGCCCAGACTGCGAGCACCGACTCGAACGAGCGCGGCAACGCGACCGCGACACCGGTTTCCGGTCCGGCCCCTCGGCCGATCAGTAGGCGCGCCAACCGGTTCGACTCCGCATCGAGCTCACCGTACGTCCACTGCCGGTCACCGCACACCACCGCGATCGCCCCCGGATTTCGAGATGCCGTGTCCGCGAACAACTCCGGCAACACCCGCTCCGGCACCGGCGGCGCACCCGACTTCGGCGCGAACTCGCGATACTCCTCCGGTGTGAGCAGATCGAGCTGGGCCGGCGGCAGGTCCTGGTCGGCGACGACGGCGCCCAGAACGCCCAGCACCCGGCCCAGGATCGCCACTATCGTGGCGTGGTCGAAGAACCCGGGCAGGTATTTGATCTCGAGGTACAGCCGGGTGTCGAGGCGCCCGACCAGGCCCAGCGGATAGTGCGCCGCGTCCAGGCCGACCACGTCGACCAGCCGCATCCCGGCGATATCGGTGTCCGCGGTCACCCCGTAGCGGTCGATCGGGAAGGACTCGAACACCGTGATCGTGTCGAACACCGCCCCCGCCCCGGCCACCCGCTCGATCTCGGCCAGGCCGACGAACTGGTGATCGAACAGCGCGGCCTGCTCCGCCTGGACCCGGTCGAGCAGCTGCCCGAGGGTCTCGGTGGTGTCGAGACGAACGCGCACCGGCACCGTGTTGATGAACAGCCCGATCATCGATTCGATGTCCGCGATCTGCGGGGGCCGCCCGGAGACGACCGCACCGAACGTCACATCCTTGCGGGATGTCAACGCGCCCAACACGATCGCCCACGCCACCTGGATCATCGTGTTGAGCGTGATGCCGCGGGAGCGTGCGCAGGCGGTCAACGCCGCAGTCTGCTCCTCGGTGAGTTCGCCTGCGACATCGCGTGATTCGGTGTCGCGACGGCCGGGATCGGCCGCGGCCACCAGGGTCGGCTCGTCGGCGCCGTCGAACGCACGGGCCCAGACCTCGAGCGAGGCCGCCGAGTCCTGCTGACCGACCCAGGCCAGGAAGTCCCGGTAGGGGCGCACCGGCGGCAGTGCCGCCAGGTCGCCGTCGGTGGCGTAGAGCACCAGCAGCTCCTTCAGGAGCAGCGGCGTCGACCAACCGTCGAGCACCAGGTGGTGATCGGTCAGCACCAGCCGGTATCGCTGCGGTCCGAGGGTGACCAGCATCCAGCGCAGCAGCGGGGCGCGCGCCGGATCGAACCGGGCTGCGCGGTCCGCGGCGATGAGCAACTCCCACTCGCGATCGAGTGCGCTCTCGTCCAGCCCGGACAGATCCAGCTCCGACCAGGGGGCCTCGGCGTGGTCGTCGACGACCTGCACCGGTCCGGCGCCGGCATCGGTGACGAAGGCGGTGCGCAGATTCGCGTGCCGGGCGAGCAGCAGACGTACGGCTCGGTGCAGCCGTCGTGCGTCGACCCGACCACGCAGTTCCAGGACCAACTGTGTGAGGTAGGTATCGACCGACTGCTCGGATACCAGCGCGTGGAACAGCAGACCCTGCTGCAACGGAGCCAGCGGCCAGACGTCGCTCAGTGCCGGATACCGGTCCTCGAGTCGTTCGATCTCCGCCTGTCCGAGCCCGACCAGGTCCAGATCCGATGGCGTGTGTCCCCCGCTCCCGGCGCGGCGGACATGCTGCGCCAAGGCGGTCAGCACCTGATGCCACGAGTGCGCCATCTCGCGCACCTCGTCGTCGGTGAGCACACCGGCGGGATACGTCCAGGTCGTTCGCAACCGCGACCCGGTCGCATCGTCCAGGACGACGGCGCCGACGCCGAGCACCGCCGTCACCGGCATATCCGGATCCTGCGTACCGGCCGACACGCCATCCCCCGGGACCGCGCCGATGTGCACCGGAACCCATCCGGCCACCGGCATCTGTTCGGTGATCCCGGCGTCGACGCGGCCGAAGTAGTCGAACGCGATCTGCGGCGGCGCGGTCGCGAGGATCGGTCCGGTGCCCTCGTTGAGATACCGCAGCAAGCCGTAGCCGATCCCGTGGTCCGGGACGCTGCGAAGTTGTTCCTTGACGGCCTTGACCGCCGCACCCGACGCCGACCCGCCCATGCCCGCGGCGTCGAGGTCGATGTCCGAAAGATCCAGGCGCATCGGGAAATTCGTGTCGAACCAGCCGATCGTCCGGGTCAGATCCGAGCCCGGGACGGCACCCGCGGAACGGCCGTGCCCGTCGAGGCTGATCACGACGTCCGTGAGCGGGCCGTTCGCGGCAACCGGTGCGTGCTCGCGACGCCACTTGGTCATCGTCACCGCGAGGGCGGTCAACAGCCCGTCCTCGACACTGCCGTGGAACGCCGCGGGCACCTCGGTCAGCAGCGCCTCGGTCATCTCGGGATCCATCTCGACCCGGATCGTGCGGGCCGTGCCGACCGTGTCGACCGCGGGATCCAGGGGACGCGACCCGATCATCGGATCATCCCCGGCGGTCATCGCCTGCCACAGTTCGAGTTCCGCGACCCGTTCAGCGCTGTGGGCGGCCTCGACCAGCCCGTACGCCCACCTGCGCATCGACGTCCCGGTCGGGGCCAGATCGGGTGGCCGCCCGGATTCGATCCGCGCCCACGCGGCCGCGAGGTCCGGCGCCAGCACCCGCCAGGAGACCCGATCGATCGCCGAGCGGTGCACCACCACCAGCACCGTGCCCTGCTCCGCCGTGCCCGCCGGATCCAACCAGACCACCTGCGCCACGATCCCGGCGCTCGGATCCAGTCGATCCGCGGCGGCATCGACCTCGGCCGCCGCCAGCGCATGCAACTCACCACGGCCCAGCCCCGCTGCCACCGGCACCCGGACGAGAACATCGTCGGCTCGAATCATGCCGACCGGCAGCACATCCCACGTCCGATACCCGTCGGGGCGCGAACCGAGTCGCGCGCGCAACATATCGTGCCGATCGAGTACTGCCTGCACGGCCTCGGTGAGCCGGCGCCGGTCGATCCCGGCCGGCGGATCCAGGATCATCGTCTGCGCGAGGCGGCCGAACCCGGGCCCCGCCCGTTCCAGCAACCAGCGCATGATCGGTGTCAGTGCCAGCGGACCCACGCCCGCGCCGGGCAGTTCCGCCGGAAGAGACAGCGCCGCGGCACTGTCCTGGATCGCGACCTGGGCAAGTCCCGCAACGGTTTTGCGCTCGAACACATCGCGCGGGGAGAACACCACACCCGCGGCTCTGGCCCGAGTCACCAACTGGATCGACATGATGCTGTCGCCGCCGAGAGCGAAGAAGGAGTCGTCGATGCCGACGGTGTCGGTGTCGAGCACAGCGGCGAAGGTGTCGGCGATGAGGTGCTCGATCGAAGTTCGAGGCGGCCGGTACGGTGCGTCGTCGGCGAACACCGGTTCGGGCAACGCCCGGCGATCGAGCTTGCCCGTCGGCGTCAACGGAATCCGCTCCAGCACCACGATCGAAGCCGGAACCATATATGCGGGCAGACGATCGGCGAGATATTCCGTCAGCTCTGGAGTATCGATCGAATGTCCCGGCGCGGCAACGATATACGACACCAGTGACTGAGCTCCCGAATCGGCGCGCCAACCGACGGTGACGGCATGACCGACGCTCTCGTGCCCCGCGAGCACGGCATCGATCTCACCGAGTTCGACACGCAGACCTCGGATCTTGACCTGGAAATCGGATCGGCCCAGATGCTCGATCGCACCGCCCGCCGACCAGCGGACCACATCACCGGTCCGATACATCCGCTCACCCGGCAACCACGGACACGCCACGAAACGCTCCGCGGTCGCCCCCGTCCGATGATGGTATCCGCGCGCCAGAAGCCCACCGGCAACATACAATTCACCCGCCACACCGACCGGCACGGGCGCCAATCGCCGGTCGAGTATCCACGCCGAGACGCCGCGGATCGGGTGACCGATCGTGACCGGTTCCCCGGTGACCAAGGGGGTGGTCAGCGTGGCGACGATGGTGGTCTCGGTGGGCCCGTAGGAATTCAACAGCTTCCGATCGCTGCCCCACCGCTCGACGAGTTCGGTGCCGAAGTTCTCGCCCCCGACGACCAGATGATCCAGATCCGTCAGCGGCCAACGGCTCCGGTCGATCGTGGACATCGTCGAGGGGGTCAGGCATGCCACGCCGACGTGTTCGTGGTCCAACAGCTCGGCGAGATCGTCGCCGACCGCCTCGTCACCGGCCGCGACGACCATCGTGGCACTCGAGTGCAGCGTCACCAGCAGCTCCAGGACCGAGACATCGAAACTCGGTGAGGCCAGATGCAGTGTGCGGGTTTCGGTTTCGAGATTCAGCGCTGCGGTGTGCTCGGTGGCGCAGTTCAGCAGTCCTCGATGGGTGACCGCCACACCCTTGGGCAGTCCGGTCGATCCGGAGGTGTAGATGACATAGGCGATGTCGTCGACCCGCAGCGGGCGCACCCGATCACCATCGGTAACCGGCCGGTCGTCGCCCCGGTCGAGGACCTCCGGCGTCAACCAGTCGATATCGCCCCCGGGTAGTCGGGCACGTGCGGCGGCCACCGTCAGGCCGACGGTCACCCTCGAATCGGCCAGCATGTATTCGACGCGTTCGGCCGGATTGGCCGGATCGATCGGCACGAACGCGGCGCCCGCCTTGGCCACCGCCCACACCGCCCGCACCGAATCCGCAGACCGCGGGATGCCGATCGCCACGACATCCTCCGGACCGATACCCCGCTCGATCAGCTGCCGAGCCCACCGATTCGACTGCTCGTCCAACTCCCGGTAACTCCACCGCTGTCCCTCGAACACGATCGCCGGAGCATCGGGATCCGATCCGACTGCGGCGGCGAACAATTCCGGCAGAGTGACCGGAGCCAGCGACGCTGGGCCGCGACGGGTCAGCAGATCGGCGCGCTCGGCGGGCTCGAGGATGTCGACTGCCCCGACCGGGATCGTCCGGTCGGCGGCCACCGATTCGAGTATCCGGATCCATCGCCGGGTGAGGGAGTCGATCGTCGCGGCGTCGAACAGATCGGTGGCGTAGGTGACCGCGACGGTCATATCGCCGCTGTCGTAGTCCTGTGCGAGCACGAATTGCAGGTCGAAGCGGGACACCTGAACGGGCAGATCGATCACCGACAGGTCCAGATCGGGCAGTTCGAGCGTCACCGGTTCCAGGTTGTGGAACGCCAGCATCACCTGGAACAGCGGATGGCGCACCTGGGATCGGTGCGTCACGAGCCGGTCCACCACCTGTTCGAAGGGAACGTCGGCGTGGTCGAACGCCTCGAGGTCGGTGGGCCGGACCCGGTCGAGCAGGTCGGCGAAGGATTCTTCGAGGTCGATCTCGGTTCGCAGCACCAAGGTGTTGACGAACATTCCGACCATGTCGTCCAGCGCGGCGATGCCTCGCCCCGCCACGGGTGTGCCGACCGCGATATCGGTGGTGCCGCTCATCCGGGCGAGCAGCACCGCCAGTCCGGCGTGGACCGCCATGAACAGGGAGGAATTATGCTGCCGCGCAATATCTTCCAACGCATGAACCAGCCCGGCGCGGAACGAGAAGCTCACCGTGGCACCACGATTCGACACCGCCGCCGGACGCGGCCGGTCGAACGGCAGACGAAGTTCCTCGGGAACTCCGGCCAACGTCTCCGACCAGTATCGAATCTGCCCGGCGCACAACGATTCCGGATCGTCCGGTGGCCCCAGGACCGCTCGCTGCCACAGCGCGTAGTCGGCGTATTGGACGGGCAACGGGATCCAGGACGGGGCTGCGCCGTGGATCCGGGCGGTGTAGGCGGTCGCCACGTCGCGGGCCAGCGGCGTCATCGAGAAGCCGTCCGCGGCGATGTGATGCACCACCACGGCGAGCACATGTTCCTGCGCATCGGTCGTGCGGAACAGCCGGGCGTGCACCGGCGCACGGGTACTCACGTCGAAGCCCTCGGTGACGAATTCGGTTATCGCCGAGATCAATCGGTTCGCGGGAACCGAAACCAGGGGCAGTTCGTGGTCCACGTCGTCGATGGATTCGATCAGTTGGATGAGCGTTCCGTCGTGATCCGGGTACCGGGTTCGCAAGGATTCGTGCCTGTCCAGTACGTCGATCATGGCCGCTCGTAGCGCCTCGATGTGCAACTCGCCACGCAGCCGGATGACGATCGGCACGTTGTAGGTGCCCGCGCCGGTGTCGTACTGGTTGAAGAACCACATCCGCTGCTGGGCCGGCGCCAGCGGAACCAGATCGGGGCGCGGCCGGGCGACCAGCGGCGGCCGCCCTCGCCCGGTACCGGAATGGGCGTCTATCCGGGCCGCGAGTGCCGCCACCGTGGACGCCTCGAACAACAGTCGCACCGGGACATCGGTATCCAGCGCGGCACCGATTCGCGCGGCGATCCGGGTCGCCACCAAACTGTCTCCGCCGAGGGCGAAGAAGGAGTCGTCCACACCGATCGCTTCGATGCCGAGGGTCTCCTCGAAACACCCGGCCACGATCCGCTCGGTCGCCGTCACCGGAGCCCGGAAAGGTATGGCATCGGCGAATACCGGCTCCGGCAACGCCTTGCGATCCACCTTGCCCGCCGGTGTCGTCGGAATGCGATCCACCGCCATGATCGACGCCGGAACCATGTATGCCGGCAGCCGATCACGCAGCTGATCGAGCAGTATCCCCGTATCGATCGAACGGTCCGGCGCGGCAACGACATACGACACCAACGACTGCGCCCCCGAATCGGCACGAAAACCGACGGTCACCGCTCGGCCCACAGCCGGATGAGCCGTCAGAGCCGAATCGATCTCGCCCAGCTCGATACGCAGACCTCGAATCTTCACCTGGAAATCGGACCGGCCCAGGTGCTCGACCATCCCCGCGGTCGTCCACCGAGCCACATCTCCGGTCCGGTACATCCGCTCCCCCGGCGCCCAGGGACAGGCGACGAAACGTTCCGCCGTCATCCCCGGGCGATGGTGATACCCACGAGCCAACAACCGGCCCGCGACATACAGCTCACCCGCCACCCCGACCGGCACCGGCTCCAGCCGCTGATCCAGAATCCATTCCGCCACACCGCGAATCGGACCACCGATCGTCACCGGATCATCCCCTGCCAGCGGGGTGCTGTGGTTCGTCATGACCGTGGCCTCGGTCGGCCCGTAAGCATTGACGAACTCACGTCCTTCGACGGCCCAGCGCCGCACCAGCTCCGGCGGGCAGGTGTCACCGGCCGTGACCACGACGCGCAACGTATCGAGACCGGCCGGATCGACCGACAGCAACGCGGGCGGTGTGAGCACCGCATGCGTCACGCGCTCGCGGCGCAGCAGCTCGGCCAGTTCTGCGCCGCCGTAGGCGCCGGGGGCCGCGATCACCATCGTCGCCCCCGCGCCCGTCGCGAGCAGCAACTCCCAGACCGACGCGTCGAAGCTCGGCGATGCGACGTGCAGGGTCCGCGAAAGCGCGTTCACCCCATAGCGTTCCTGCTGTTCGTCACCGAGTGCGGCCAGCCCCGCATGGGTCACCGTCACGCCCTTCGGTACTCCGGTGGAGCCCGAGGTGTAGATCAGGTACGCCGGATGCTCCGGGCGAAGTGCGGTCCTGCGATCCCGGTCGGAGATCGGACGGGCATCCGAGGTCTCGTCGAGGTCGTCCGCGATCAGCCAATCGATCCCGTCCGGCAGTTGCGCGCGCACGGACGCCACGGTCACGCCCACGACCGCCCCGGAATCGGCCACCATGTGAGCTTTCCGCTCGCTCGGATACCCCGGATCGACCGGTACGAAAGCCGCTCCGGACTTCGCCACCGCCCACACCGCCGCGACCGAATCCAGGCTTCGCGCAATACCCACCGCGACAACGTCCTCGGGGCCCACCCCACGCCGAACGAGCAAGCGCGCCAACCGGTTCGACCGCTCGTCCAACTCCCGGTAACTCAACCGCCGCCCCTCGAACACGACCGCGGACGCGTCGGGGTTCCGCCGCACCGCCGCGGCCAGCAGTTCCGGCAACGTCGTCACCCTCGTCGCGGGGTCGCCGGAACGAGACGCCAAGTCGGCCCGTTCCGCGGCCTCGAGCACGTCGATCGCCCCGACCGGGGCGGCCGGGTCCGCGGCTACCGATTCGAGTATCCGGATCCATCGCCGGGCGAGGGAGTCGACCGTCGCGGCATCGAAAAGGTCGGTGGCGTACGCGATCGTGGCTGTCGGCGCACTGCCGTCGTGATCTGCCGACAGTGTGAATTGCAGGTCGGCGCAGGATATCTCGCCGGCGGGGCCGACCTCCGGCAGTTCGAGGTGAACCAGCCCCGGTTCGATCGCTCGCCGGCTCCCGACCGCCAGCATCACTTGGTATCGAGGGCGTCTCGACCCTGGTGACCGCTCCACCACCTGTTCGAACGGGATATCGGCGTGGTCGAATGCCTCGAGATCGATCTGCCGGATCCGGTCGAGCAGGTCGGCGAAGGACTCCTGTGGGTCGATTCCGGTTCGTAGCACGAGGGTGTCGACGAGCATTCCGACCGTGTCGTCCCGCGCGGTCGCGCCTCGTCCCGTGGCGGGTGTGCCGACCGGGATGTCGGTGGCGCCGCTCATCCGGGCGAGCAGCACCGCCAGTGCCGCGTGGATCGCCATGAACGGCGATGAATTATGCTGCCGCGCAACACCTTCCAATGTCCGTACGGTCCCCGCAGGCAACGAGTAGCTCGCGGTGGCGCCCCGATTCGACAGCACCGCCGAGCGCGGCCTGTCCGACGGCAGCCGAAGTTCCTCGGGAAGATCCGCGAGCACGGACCGCCAGAACGTCTGGTTCTCGCGACGGCGGCGAATCCGCGCACCGACCGCGACGCTGCCGGGATGAACCCGCCCGAGTCCGGTATCCGGGGTGGCAGCGGCGAATTCGTCGACGAACTCCGCGAAATCGGTGCAGTGCGCCGAGAGTTCCGGGCTGGTGTAGAGGCGGGGATTGGCCAGGAACTGCAGGATCGTCCGCGGCGGATCCCCGGTGCGATACATGTCGACCAGCAGATCCTCGACCGGGCCGGAGCTGAGGATGTGGAATTCCCCGGTCACCGAACCGAACTGGATCCGCTGGTCGAACAGCATGACGTTCACCACCGGGCCCGCGAAGCGCCGCTGCGTACTCGGAGTCCCGGTGGCGGCGCGAATGTCGGCGAGGCCGAACCGCTGGTGCCGTAACACCCCCACCAGATCGGACTGCACCCGCAGCGCGAGCGTGGCGACGGTGTCCGCGGGATCCAGGACGATCGGCAGCGGTGTCACATTGACGAATACGCCCCCGGACCGCCGCAGCACGGCGGTCGTGCGACCCGACACGGGAATATTGACCAGAACCTCGTCCCGGCCCGTCCTGCGGGCCAGGTAGCAGCCGAATGCGGCGATCACGACCGCGGCCGGGCTCGCCCCCAATGCCTGCGCCGAACGATCGACTCGCGCCACCGTCGTCGCCGGCAGTTCGGTCACGGCGACGACGCTGTCCGCGCTCGCGGGCGCGTGCCCGGCAGCCAGGCTGAACTCCGGACGGACACCGGCGAGTTTTTCCAGCCAATATGCCCGGTCGTCGGCGAATCGCTTCGATTCCCGGTAATTGCGGTCGGCCTCGTAGAGAGTGCGGATATCTCCCGCCAGGCAGGGCTCCGGCGCGCGGCCCTGCACCTGCGCGGTGTACAGCGCCGCGATCCGGTTCACGATCATCATCGCGCCGTACCCGTCCAGTGCGACGTGATGGCTGCGGCAATACAGCAGATAATGCTGATCCCCGACCTGCAGGATCGCCGTGGCGACCAACCGGTCCCGGGTCATCACCAGCGGCGTGGTGTACTCGCGGCGC
The DNA here is from genome assembly GCF_000308615.1 of Nocardia jiangxiensis NBRC 101359. Lineage (GTDB taxonomy): Bacteria > Actinomycetota > Actinomycetes > Mycobacteriales > Mycobacteriaceae > Nocardia > Nocardia jiangxiensis. Next base: position 283,039 of record NZ_BAGB01000012.1, on the reverse strand, counting down.
ATCCACTCCAAGGCCGCTGCGATCGGATCCGGCGCATCGCGCAGGTCGACCACCGGTCCTGCGGACTTCAGCGACGGGTCGTACACCTGATACGGCACACCGTCGGCCTCGACAAGTCGCAGATACCCTGATTGGAACTCTCGGCCAGCTCTGATCGCCGTCTTGCGCAGCAGATCTACTTCGAGATCACCTCGAAACTCGATATACTGCGCCTCCGATATGGGCACATCCGGACTGAATTTCTGCGCCAGCCACAATCCCTGCTGCCCGGCAGAGAGCGGTATCGGCTGTATGGCTGACAGGTCCGGCTCGGTATTTTCACTCGATCCCGGGGCGGAATCGAGTTGGAGTCGCGGAACGGTCATTGTTTCCTTCTAACCCCGACCGCCCACAGTATAAGCAGAAAATCGCATCGGTGTACATCGGTGTACACCGGAATATTTTTCCGTTACTGCCCCGCTATTGGTGACTTTCGTCTTTCGATTCGACGACTATGTGCCCTTTTCATCCGGCATTCGCGGTGGCGGTTTCCGGGCTGGGATTTTCGAATTCCTCGACCATTCATTTATACCTGTTCGCTGAATCGGCGTCCACCATTCCGATGCCGGAAGTACTACGCCGGATGGCGATCTACCGATTGCGTCGTTCCAGGAAGCGCTGCACCCGATCCCGGTGCACCGCGGACCAGGCTTGCACCCGAACCGCCCACCACGGGGCGACGGCGCGCGGTCTGGCGGTGACCGCGTACGCGATGAGATCGGCGGCTTCCTCGACGGTCAACGCGGCGATGTGCCGGAAGTCGGTGGGTGCGCTCATTCGGGTGTGCACCAATGGCATGTAGACCGAGGTGGTGGTGACGTGGTCACCGGCGATTTCGGCGGCGATGCTGCGCAACCAGACGTCGAAGGCCGCCTTCGAGGCGCCGTACGCCGACCAGCGCGGACTCGGCGGCATGAGCACGCCCCAGGTGGAGACGTTCACGATATGCCCTTGCTTGCGTGCGCACATCTGCGGCAACAGCGTAAGAAGCAGCCGAACCGGGCCCAGATAATTGACGTCGATGGTGCGGGTGAAATCGTGGAAGCGGTCGTAGGACTCGGCGATCGGCCGCCGAATCGACTTTCCCGCATTGCTGATCACCATATCGATATGTCCGTACTCGGCCAGCAGCGTCCGGCCGAGTCGGTCGACCGCGGCCATATCGGCCAGGTCGGTCGGGTACGCGCGGGCCGTGCCGCCGTCCCCGGTGATGTCCGCGGCCAGTTGTTCCAGTTCGGGACCGGAACGCGCGACCAGCAGCACCACCGCGCCCGCCGCGGCGAGTCTGCGCGCACTGGCCTTGCCGATACCGTGCGAAGCACCGGTCACCAGCACTGTCTTGTCGGCGACGGCCGCGCGCAACGCCTTCTCGCTCGGCCGGAATGTCGGGTAGAACAGCCGGATCGCCACCCGCTGGGGGAGCGACCGCTCACGATGTGTGACCGGCGTCTCGTCCACAGCATTCGACTGTATCGCCCGGCCGTTGCCACTAACCCCCGGAACGAATGATCTGTTCGATATTGCGCTCGGCCAGCGCGCTGATCGTCAATGAGGGATTGACCGTTCCGGTACTACCCGGCACAGCCGCGCCGTCCATGACATAGAGGTTTCGATAACCGCGCACCCGGCCGTATGCGTCCGTTGCGCGTCCGATCACCGCGCCGCCCAGCGGATGCGCGGTGAACGACGCATCCGCATCCCGAATCGCCCGAATACCGGATCGACAATCACAACTCGCCCGGTTGTTGACTTCCCGCGCTCGCGCGACCGAGGCGGCCGACCCGCCGGGTGGCCACTGCAGAACCACGCTCCCGTCGGCCGGGTCGTAGACGAACCGGCCGCGGGTGTCGTCCAGGACGATGCCCAACGATCCGAGAACCGTGGTGTCGAAGAATGACGTTCCGGGGATGAACCAGTTCTCCAGTGCCACAGGCATTCCCGCCTCGTCCAGAATCCGGCTCGCGGACGGTGCGCCCTGCACGCCCACGTCGAACGTCTCGAGCGGCCGAGACAGGGCGACGTCGCCGTTGCCGCCCCAGCCTTCGCCGATATGTTCGTTCAGATTCGGCAGCGCACCGGTCGCCCGCGCGCGCACCAGCAGTTCGGAGGTGCCGATCGAACCCGCGGCCAGGAACAGCTTGTCGCAGGTCAAGGTCCGGGTGCCGAGCGCCTCACCGGTGGGGGCGAGCTTGGTCACCGCGACGGTGTAGCGGCCCGGCGCTCCTGGTTCCACGCCGATGGCGTCCACGCGGTGGCCCGGGTGGATCCGGGCACGGCCGGTGCCTTCGGCATCCCGCAGATAGTTCTGGTTCAGATCGAATTTCGCACCGTTGGCATTGCCGAGGTTCGAACAGCCGACCGTGGCCGATGCCCTCGATCGTCCGGCCAGCTCGCCACGGACGATCTCCCATGTCCACGCGCCGGCGACGGGCTGCGGCGTGTACCCCGCCGCGCGGGCCTGTTCGTCCCAGGACCGGGAGTGCACGAATGCGACGGAGTTGTAGATATCGACCGGTATCGGACTCGGCCGCAACATCTTTCGAACCCTGGGGTAGTAGACCTGGTGCATCTCGCGATAGTCCACGACACCGCGGAACACATGGTCGAAGAACCGCTGCTCCGGTTCGATCATCACCCCGGTGAACACCACCGAGCCGCCGCCCACACACGCTCCGCGCCACACGTCGATGCCGGGGTAGCTGCGGACATCGAGGACCCCGCCGAACGGATCGATGGCCTGCGTGACCCCATCCACCCCGGTGAAAGTCGTGCGATGCCAGAAGCCGCGGCCATCGGGAAGGGTGTCGACGGCGAAGATGTCGCGCCACGGATCATTCGGCCAGCGCGACCCGCGCTCGAGCACCGCGACGCTGGTCCCGGCCTGCGCCAGGCGCAGTGCGGTGACCGCCGCCCCGAATCCGGATCCGACGACGATCGCGGGTACGTGATCGGCCGGATCCGGCACCGGGGCGAAGATCTCCGGCACCAGCATGCGATAGATCGGCGTGTTCGGGCTGATGTTGTCGGCCCGTGCGACCGGCGTTCCGGTGCCCGCGCGCGCGAGAGCGAGCATCGCCGCGGCCGACCCGGCGCCCTGAAGGAATTCGCGCCTGTCCATGATGGCTCCTCGTCCGATCCGAACGTCGCCCCATCACCCGCCGACGCCCACAGCAGCTGCGCCGGACATAGCGAATACCTATCATAGGTAGTAAGTCGAGGGCGGGAGGTGACGATGTGATTCGCGCATGGACCCGATGGCTGCTCACGCATGGCCTGCCCCGGACCTATCTGCGATTCTCGGCGCATCGCGGTGACCCGCTCGGACAGATCGCCACCGGCGAGGATCGCCTGCTCGGTTCATCGCCGTACATCGAACAGATCCGGCGGCGGGGGCGCATTCCGCGGATGTCGGGGGTACACGTGACCGCGGACTACGAACTGTGCCGGCTCATCCTGCGCGACCGGCGCTTCGGTGTGGTCTCACCCGATCACCGGGCCCTGCCCAAGCCGATCCGCTGGATGCTGACCAAGACGGATCTGGGGCTTCCCAATCTGGGCGAACCGCCCTCGATGCTGGTCACCGATCCGCCGGATCACACCCGATTCCGCCGCGTGGTCGGGCAGGCATTCGGTCCGAAGGCGATCACCATGTTGGAGGAGCGAATCGGCGAAGTGGCCGATGAACTGGTCGAACGCCTGAAATCGAATCCGCGACCGAATCTGATCAGCGACTTCGCCGCACAACTACCGGTCACGGTCATCGCCGAAATTCTCGGGCTGCCGGCCGATATGCATTCGACCCTGCTGAAATGGGGCGATTCCGGTGCACCGCTGCTCGAACGCGGCCTGCCCTGGGCCACCTACCGGCACGCCGTCGAAGATCTGGTCGAAGTCCGGCAGTACTTCGACCGCTACCTCGACGGCCTCACCGCCGAACCGCGCGATGACGTACTGAGCATGCTGGTCACGACTGAAGATCTCACGCGCCGCGAACAAATGGCCAACGCGGCTCTGCTACTGGACGCGGGATTCCTGACGACGGTGAACATGCTCGGCAACGGAATCGTGCTACTGACCAACCACCCGAACCAGCTGGAACTGTTCGCCGCGGACCCGGGCCTGTGGTCGAACGCGGTCGAGGAAATCCTGCGCTACGACGGCCCGGTGCGCATGACCGGCCGGGTCGCGAACTGCGACGTCGACATCGCCGATCAGCACATCGCGTCGGGTTCGCTGGTCCTGCTGTCCCTGGCGGGAGCCAACCACGATCCCGCGGTCTTCCCCGACCCCGAACAGTTCGATGTGACCAGAGACAATGCCGCGGAACATCTCGGGTTCGGTAGCGGGATACACGGATGCCTGGGCGCCAGGCTCGCCCGATCGGAGGGCGCGATCGGCCTGCGAGCCCTCTTCGAGAGGTACCCGGATCTGAGCCTGAACGGCCCACCTATCCCGCACCCGCTGCGAAACCTGCACGCCTACCGGTCGATGCCCGCCACACTGGGCGCCCGCTAGCCCGATTGCGGCCCGTTGTTCACGAGCGTGCGGTCGCCGCCGTAGTGGGCGAGCACTCGGCGATCCATCACCGTGCGCCACAACGGCGGGACCAATGCCAGCACGACCATGGTGGCGTAGCCGAACGGCAGCTGCGGCGCCTCGCCGGAGCTGCGCAGCGTCTGGTAGCGACGGCCCGGGTTCGCGTGGTGATCACTGTGGCGTTGCAGGTGGAACAGGAAGACATTGGTCACCAGACGGTCGCTGTTCCAGCTGTCCCGCGGTGAACATCGCAGGTAGCGGCCGTCGGCGCGCCGACCGCGCAGCAGACCGTAGTGCTCGACGTAGTTCACCGTCTCGAGCAATGCGATGCCGACGATCGCCTGCAGAATCAGAAAGGGGATGATCACGGGCCCGAAGACCAGGATCAACATGCCGAACAACACGGCGCTCATGGACCATGCCTGCAACAGGTGGTTGTCCCGGCTGAACCATCGTCTTCCCTGCTGGGACAGGCGTATTCGCTCCAGGGCGAGCGCCGAACGGAAGCCGCCCAGGACGGTCCTGGGCAGGAATCTCCAGAGCGACTCGCCGAATCGGGCGCTCGCCGGGTCTTCGGGTGTGGCGACGCGGGCATGGTGGCCGCGATTGTGCTCGACGTAGAAATGCCCGTAACAGGATTGCGCCAGTGCGATTTTCGAGAGCCAGCGTTCGAGATGTTCGACTCGGTGGCCGAGTTCGTGGCCCGCGTTGATGCCGACGCCGGACACGAACCCCATGGTTGCGGCCAACCCCACCTTGTCGACGAGCTTCAGTTCGGGACTGGACCACATGAATCCTGCGACGACCAGTCCGGCGAACTGGATCGGCAGGAAAACGTAGATGCACCAACGGTAATAACGATCGTTGGACAGCGCCTCGTAATCCTCGTCGCGGATGTTTCGGGTGTCGATTCCCATCGCCATGTCCAGCAGTGGAATCACCCCGAGCACGACGATCGGGCCGATCCACCAGAACAGTTCGAGCCCGGTGAACCGCACCAGCTGCGAAGGCAGCAGCGCGCCCGCCGGCCCCAGTGAACTCAAGACCCAGAGGTAGCGTTTGTGATCGCGAGCCTGGGCACGTCCGAAAACCGTCATAGCCGTCTCCCCTCAGCCCAACCGACGATGATCAACGCACGGCGCCGCGATGCGGCATTCGTACAACAGCTTCAGCGCCTCGCAGGGCATTCACTCGGTGCCGGTTCGCCACGCAGCCGTGCATTGATCCAGTCGCTGAGTCCGGGATAGCTGGTGACGTAACTGGACAAGTGCTCGCCGGGCACCGTGCGGAACACGGCCGGAACGCCCCGGCTGCATTGTTCGCCGTACATGCGCTGAACGTCCTCGATCGGAATCCAGGGATCCCACGAACCGTGGTAGAGGTACAGCGGCACGCCCGAGGTCCGATTGGTCAGATCCATTTGGCGGTACAGGTTTTCGGCCGTCGGACTGTCGAGCGAATTACTGATGTTCGCCGCGATATCCATCGGGATACCGACCACGCCGAGCGGTCCGTCGGCATCACCACACAGATCGTGTGTCGGCGAAGTCACCACCCACTGCGCGAGATTGTTCATGTACTGAAGCATCTCGGGATGCTCCCGCGCTATCGCCGTCGATACCGACAACATGATACCGGACGCGATCCAGCCGTTGAAACGGTGGGCGATATCCCGGTAGTCGGTGACAAGTCCGCCCGAGGCCACACCGGTCAGAACTCTCGACAAATCCGGCGCGTACTCCCGCTGCAACATCGCGGCCGCGTACGCGGCGATCGCTCCGCCCGAATAACCCACGACCGCATAACGGCTGTCACCGAACTCCGGCAAGGCATTACGCACCGCGCGAATCGAATCGAGCACCATGTGCCCGGACACATTCGGCTCGCCATATGCCATCAGCGGACCTTCGTGGTCGGGCAGCAGAACCGCGTGCCCCTGATTCAGCGACGCATAGAGGGCCGGCATGAACCAGACCAGATCGGTATTGGTCCGATCGAATAGGTTGTGCGACAACTGATAGCCCGGGGTGCAGTGCATCCCGAGAGCATTGATCGGCATCGCGTTCACCTCTACCGGGCGGGGTCCCGGACCGCTCCACGCGGCCGCCGGGGTGATCAGCGTCGCGGTGCCGAAGGAAGGCGTGCCCGTCGCCGAGGTGGAGCGGAACTTCAACAGCACCGCGCGTCGGATCGGTACCGTCATATGCTGCGCGGTCGTCGCCGTCACATCACGTGATTCGATGATCTGCCCCGGCTTCAGTGCGGCGAGATTCGCGGGCCAGGCATCGAACATCCGATCCCCGGTCGGCGAGGACAACATCGCACGCCACAATGCCGCCTGATGATCCGCGGGCGATTGCGCGGGGCCGGCGGTCAACTGCGGCGCCTTGATGTTGTGGTCGATCCAGCTCTGCAACGGGGAGGGCGGGGAATTCACCGGAAATACCGGTGGCGGAGCGATATTCGGGCCCGGATCCGCCCCGGCCGGCTGTTCGACCGACAGCACGCAACCGACGAGAACAGCTACCACGATCGCCAGAAACCCTCTCACAAGCCAACATCCTTTGTTCGGACGAAACTGCCGGGGAGTGCCTCTAGGTGATGGTTGCCATGTAAAGCGGCATTATCAAGGGCCTTTGTTCTCTAACCAAAAAGGTCTATTGCAGGATAATTGCGTTCGGGGAACCGCGACCTGCGCGTTCGGCGGACCGGCACAATGGATCACATGTCAGTGGGTGGACAGTGCACCACCCCGGCGGAGGCGTTCGGGCGCTACCGGCTGTTGTCGCTGCCGGGTGAGGGCGGTATGTACCGGACGGTGGCACAGTTGACCGAGCCGCATGTGATCCCCATCCACGATCGTCTCGACCAGCAATGCTGCAGACCGTGGCTTGCCGGCCGAGGCTTCGACTCAGCGCCGGGCCTGCATCTTGCGGTCGTAGCCGAGCCTGTGATCGCCGAGGCGACGGTGGATCTCACCACCGGACGGACTCTTCACTTCATCGTGCCCGTGCCCGAAAGCTCCGGACATGGAAGTTGAAAGACTCCGGCCTCAGCGCTGCCCGCCGGGAGACCACCAACGCACTGGCAACGCTGGTCAAGAATCGTGCGGCAACCAGAAGCTCAGCGGCTGGATCCCGCCCTTCATGTCTGGAACCCTGCACGAAGGCGACAGAACGCTCTGCGAATTCAGCTCAGGCGTAGGCCGCGGGACCTGTCCACGATCCAGTCCGCGGGTTCGCGGGCGGTACTCCCGGGCACCGGCCTGAAGCGTTGTGCAGACGTGCCGTAGACCGGGCCCAGGATCGCTGGAAGGTGCTCAGGCAAATCCGCGGAAAACGTTCTTGTCGCCTGCGTTCGCGGCGGCTGCGGCGTAGTCCTCGATGGTGATGTTGCCGTTGTCCACGTTGCCGACCGCTTCGCCCAGCTCGGAGGACGCGACGCGGACGGTGGCGCCGCGCTGGTCCTCGAAGAGGTCGAGGAACAGGATCGGGTATTCCGTGCTCGCCAGGGTCTCGCGGTCCGCCAGCATCACGAACGTGTGGTCCGTCTCCTCCAGCGCGAGCAGCTGTTCGACGGTGATGTCGCAGTTGTCGGGATCATCGAGTATCTCGACGTCCTGTTCGATGCTCACGTCGAACGCCGCCATCGCCGAGGCATCGATCGCCGACCGGCAGGACTCCCATGCCTGCTGATCGGAGAAGTCCGTGCGAATGAGGACAGCCTTCACGGTCTCGGGCAGAACAAACACTGGTGCAGTACCTCTCGGTGTTATGGGGAAACAGGCTCGAGTGCACACACCGTACTCGTTCGGACGGACGAAACACTCGAACCGCAACCCACCCGCCACGGGTTCGCGGACGCGATCGGAGCCGTCTTCGCCGTCGGCAACACCGTGGCACCCGCGAATTCACGGCCTGTGCCTCGAGCCGAGATCAACTATCGGTCATCGAGATTCGGCGGTGTGGTGGACAGCAGGCGCGGGTCCGGCTCGGCGCCGGCCGCGGCGACGGCTCCGGTGAGCGCCCGCACGAGTGTGAGCAGGTCGCGGGGGTTGCGCCGGTCCAGCCCGCCCAGCAGTTGTTTCAGGACGGTGAGCTGATCGAAGTAGATCCGTTCGGTCATCAGGTTCTCGTGCTCGTCGAACACGAAATACGCAGTCATCCGGGTCCGATGAGTCGAGCCCGTCGGCGGGATCTTGCCCAGCGGACCGAGATGCGTTCCCAGCAGCCAGAATTCGACGATCACCGCATCGTGGCTGTGCCGCAGCGCGATGATCTCGTGGTCCTGGTCGGGGAAGGCGACGCGGGTGTCGCGATAGTAATCGCGCACCTCACCGTCACCGTCGTGCACGGTCATCGGCGCGATCAGCTCGTAATGCGGGTGCGGGAACGTCGACGAGGTGGCGTCCCAGTCCTGCGCCACCTCGTCGTGGAAGTGGTCGAGGACGAGTTTCTCGCGGGCACGCAGGACGTCTTCGGGCGGCAGGGTGAAACGTGACGACATCGATGATCTCCTCGCAGGTCCGATCACAAGCTATACCGACTGGGCCCGGTCTGCTCGTCCGCCGGAATCTGCTCGGGCGCAATGGGTTCGGAGCAGTCGTGGCCTGCGGGGCCGGACTACTCACCCCGGGCGCTGCCTACCTCGTCACCGTAATCGAACTGCACATCGTGGACGACCTCGTCGCCGAAAACCCTGACCCGGCTGGTCACCGGCGAATAGCCGCTGGCGACGACGGTGTAGCGGCCGGTGTCGAGATCGGGGACGACGTAGCGGCCGTCGGCATCGGTGCGGGTGTGGGCGATCGGGGCGCCTGCCGGGTCCAGGATCGTCACCCGGGCGTCGGGTACCGGGTGCTCATCGGTTCGCACCGAACCCGCCAGCGATGACGTCGGGCTCATGTCGATGTCGTAGCGCAGTCGGCCGCTCTCGGGGACGGTCAGGGTGATCGCGGTCGGGCGCATGTGTTCGGCGTTGGTGACCAGGGTGTAGTCGCCCGCCACCAGGCCGGGGCACAGATAGCTGCCGTCGGTGTCGGTGATGGTCGCGCCGACGACCTCGCCGCGCGGATCGGTCAGCGTGACGGTGGCATCGGCGAGCGGCGTGCCGCGATCGGTGCGCCGGACCACGCCGGTCAGTTCACCCGAACCGAGCAGGGTGACGTGCTGGCGTTGCGGCCCCGAACCCGGATGGACGGTGGCGGCCACCGGCCCGTACCCGTTCGCCGACACGATCAGCACATGACTGCCCGTCTCCGGCACGTCGATCCGGTAGCTGCCGTCACTCCTGCCGGTCGCCCGCGAAACCTGGTGTCCCAGTTGATCTATCAGCGTCAACGCCACGCCGGGTACCGGACGTCCACCGCCGCCGTGGACCTGACCATCGATCCAGCGGCCCTCGCCCGAAGCCGGTGCCTCGATCGTCGGCCACGCCCGCACCGACGCCGCCACCCGCGTACGACGTGCCGCGCCGCCTGCCGACACCGGCCGACCGGCGGTCGCCAATTGCGCTTGGGCAGCGAACAATTCACGACCGACCGCCTGCGCGCCGGTGCGGTAGTCACCGCCCCGCACCGGGATGTCCAGCCGGGCGGCGAGGTCGCCGAGCAGATCGTCCAGATATCCGAGATAGTGCAACGCGTGCCGCAGCCGGGCATTGGCCGGAGAGACGGACAGCGCCTCCTGCAGCCGCCGAATGTCGTCGGCCTGGCGGACCCAGATCTCCGGAGCGGTCGGGTTCGCTGCCTTCTCGATATCCGCCGCATACTCGATCAGCGGGGAATCTGCACTGTTCGAGGCATTTTCACTGTCGGACACGATCCCGCCCAGACCGTCGATCGAATCCGACAGGTTGCCGGTGATCCGCAGCAACAACTCCCGCTGGCCCGTGGTCAGCACCGCCGCACCACTGCCGACCGACATCTCCCGGGCGCAGACCGCGGCCGTGCGCAGCATGGCACGGATCTCCTCGGCGGGCTCGTGACCGGTGCCGCCCGGCAGGCGAACCAGCGAGCGGGAGAACCGGTGCAACTCGTGCGCCGCCTGATCCACCGCCCTGGCCTGTTCCCGGGTGCCGTGCACGCCGGCCGCGCCGCTCCAGACCTCGCCGGATTCGCGGACGAACGTGGCCAGGGAGTGCACGTGCGTGGCCTGGGCGTGCCGCAGCAGCGTGCGCGTCGCGATGGGCAGGACCACCAGCGCGACCAGTGTCGCGACCACAGCACCCAGGGCGTTCTCCCCCGCGCGCAACACCACCACCGAATCCTCGTACCCCCCGGTGAAGGAGTAGAGCTGGATCAGCGAGAACGCCAGCGCACCCGACCACACCGAGTAGTACGCGCTGATCGAGTAGGCGCCCACCGCCAGGGCCACCACCAGCAGCGACAGCGTCGCCATCGGATGGTGCGCCCCGAGGAGCTGAGCGAAGCCGATTCCGAGGAATCCGCCGACGAGCGTGCCCAGGACGCGCTTGACGGTCTTGCGCAGCCGATCGTGCGGAGAGTCGGTGTTGCTCAACACGATCAGCGCGCCGATGACGGCCCAGTAGAACCGGTAGCCGTTCAACGCGTCACCCAACGGAATCGCGATCATCAGCGTGATCAGCATCTGCGCGGCGATCCGCAGTTGGGGATTCGGCCTGCTCCAGAAGTTCCAGGGGCGGCGCATACCGCCGGCGTCCAGGACGCGTCCGGCCAGCAGATTGGTGCCGGGGAGTCTGCCCGCGACCAATTCGACAGGGGTGCTGAAGGGTTCGGCGTCGATCTCGGCCTCGAGGTCGTCATCGGATGCGGTGGTCCACGCGTCGCTGACGTGGTGCAGGTCGCCGAGCACCGCGACGACCCGGTAGAGCGTCGAGACCAGCCGCTCGTGTTCGGGGTCCCGGGAGTCGTTCTCGTGCTGGGACAACCATTGCAGCAGCGGGGCGGTCGAGGCGGGCAGGGTGCCGCCGTGCCGGCGGCCGCCGCGGTCGAGATCGGTGCAGGCGGCGAGCAGACAGCCGCGTACCTCGGCGGGCAGTGGGCGGCCGGACAGCTGAATCACGATGCGGCCGAGCGCATGTGCGGCGAGTTCGGTGTCGAAGACCAGCCGGTGCAGGCGGTCGGCGGACCGGCTCGAGCTCGAGGCGGTCGCCAGGTAGCCGTCCACCAGCATGGCCGCCTCGTTGAGGTGGATCATCTCGTCGCAGAGTTCGCGGGTCGCGCGGGCGGTGGGATTCTCGGACGCGATCAACCGGGTGGCGCGCCGGACGACGTACCGGCTGCGAGTCAGGAATGCCCGTTCGATGTGCAGGAGACCGGTTTCCGGGCGCATCCGGCACAGCACCACCTGAATCACCGCCGCCGCGATCGCCGCCACCGCGACGATCGGTGCGATGTACTGCATCTTCGACACCGGCAGCGGCACCAGGACGCCGCTGAGGTAACCGGCGAAGATCATCACGCCCGAGTCATGCCCGAATTCCCCGAAGAACGCGGGCGCGGACAGTTGCACCACCGCGGCCACGGCCGCGACGACCAGCGCGAGAATCCGGTTGTGCTGGACCTCGATCGCGCACAGCAGCGCGATCAGGAACGCCGGGACGCCCCACACGCAGCGCACCGCCAGCCTGCCCGCCTTGGGACCGGCGACGGTCAAGCCGACCAGCAGTCCGACCATGCCGCCGTAGGTCAGCCCGAACAGCACCGGTTGCCCCAGCGCATGCGCCATGCCGTATCCCACGGCCAGAGTCGCGATGAAAACCGTCAGCATCCGCCATCCCGCCCGCAGGCGAGCCAGGGCCGGATCGGTGGCCTGCAGATGATCGCGCAGGCGGACAGGCCACGCCGGGCGGCAGGTCGGACACCGGCCGCCGCCGCCCAAGATATTCGACAAAACGTCGTTCTCCTTGTTGCACAAAGCTTTCAAGCGCTCGTGGGGCCATCCGGCCGAACCACCGAGCGCGGCATCGTTGCCGCGAACCCCGCCGCTAGTTACTTAGACAGGCTAAGTTATTTACTTTATCACTGCAAGTATGCAGCACTGCAAGTTTGCACTAGGATAACTTGGGTGAACAGCGCGAGTGCGACCCTCGGCCTGCGGGAACGCAAGAAGCAGCAGACCCGCGAGGCCCTGCATCGCGCCGCCATCCGTCTCTACGCCGAGCGCGGCCCGGATTCGGTCACGGTCAACGACATCTGCGCCGAAGCCGACGTCTCGCCACGCACGTTCTTCAACTACTTCGACTCCAAGGACGACGCGGTCCTGGACTGGCACGAGCAGCAGGCCGGCGGATCGCTCGCCGATCGGATCGCCGCCCGCCCGCCCGAGGAGGCCCCGCTGCAAGCGGTTCACCAGGCGATCAACGCCGGCATCCGCCGCCTCCAGGACCGCCCGACCTGGCGCGAATATCAGCAGATGGTGCGGCAGAACCCCCGCCTGGTCCCCACCGCCTACGCCGAGAGCCGCCGCACCCTGGCCTCGATGACCGAGGGCGTCGCCCGCCGCACCGGCCTCACCCCCGACGACCACTACCCCCGCGCCCTCGCCGGCGCCGCCCACGCCATCACCCGCGCCGCCCTGGCCGAGTGGAACCCCGAAGACCCCGCCTCCGACCTCCTGACCATCATGAACGCCTCCTTCGAGATGCTCGTCGCGGGCTTCCCGCCCCCGTCACCCGCATCGACGCCGGGCCGCGAGCAGCGCATCCACTGAGGACGCCGGTCACGGAGCGATTGCCGCGCAACGAATTCCCAGGTCGGGCGTGGTGCGGATAATGCGTCGCCGCGGTCGCGGCAGGGACGATACGATCTGGCCGACGTTACGGTCGGCGGGGGTTCCGCCGCGGAAGCGGAGGACTGCGGGGATGGCCGATTCCCAGGGCGCCGGTGATCGACCGGTGGTGGACGATGCCGATCCCACTGTGCGGCAGCATGATTCGTCCGTATCGGGCGGGGCGGGGCCGGAGCCGGGGCACGGCGATGCCGGTCGTGGACATCCTGCGCCGATGCCGGATTCGCCGCCGAGCAATTCGGGCAGGACGGGATGGATCATCGGCGGCATCGTCGCGGCGGTCGTCGTGCTGGGCATCGGGGTCGGCGTCGGCGCGCTCGGTGCACGCTCGTCCGAGAAGGCGGGAAATGCGGTCGCCGAGACGCCGATCTACTCGATGGACGGAATCAACGATGCGTGTGGTTCGGTCGATACCGCGCCGCTGAAGAGATGGTCGTCGACGCCCAGCAGCCCACCCGAGCACCGGGAGGATCGGCCGGGGCCCGACGGAGGCGGCAGTCTGAGCTGCCGGATCGGTTACTCCACCGACGGCGATCCACTGCAGGAGGCACGCATCCTGGTCGACGTCGACTTCACCAACGGCAGCGCCCCGCCCTATTACGACCACTGGGAGCAGCGCGAGACCGGCAAGATCGGTTCTGGGCTGTCCTCCGGCAAGGTCACCGGGCTCGGCTCGGAGGGTTACTGGCATTCCGAGGTGAGTGGCGATCTGGTCACCGATACGAGCTACATCGTGTGCGTTCTGGCCGACAACGTCTCGGTGCACGTCGAACTCCAATTCGTCCGCGACCGCGATGTGTCCCAGGTGAGCAGCGCGGACCTCGACCCGATCGCCCGAGCCCAGGTCCGCCGGACGCTGGACGCATTGCGGAAGAAGTAGGGAATCCCTTGCAGCACAGACGGGTACAGCGCCGATGACCGGCCCCGGACACGAATTCGGGCCGCCGCCCGGCCATCGACCACGCGCGAGCGGGATGAACACGATCGGCCTGATCGTGGCAGGCGCGGCCGGACTGGTCGTCGTACTCGGCGTCGGAGTCGCGATCGGACTGTCCACCGGCAGCGATCACGACAGCGGCACATCCGCCGCGCACCCGGCCTCCGCACGAACGAGCACCTCGAGTTCGTCTCCCACACCGACCACCCACTACGAACCCGCCCCGGGCATCTACTCGATGAACAACGTCACCAACGCCTGCGATCTGGTCGACACCGCACCGCTCACGAAATGGTCGTCCGGGCCGACACCGATCGTGCACCGCGAATATCCCGCGCAGAGCGCCGATTACGGCGGTGTCCTGCTGTGCCAGATCAAATACACCAGCACCTCGCCGGTCGACAACGTCACCACCGACGACGCGGAGATCAGCCTCCAGGTCCAGTTCACGGGCGTTGCGGGACCGCCGAAATACGACGAGTGGAAGAGTACCGACACCGTTCCGCAGCAGGGCGCCAGCTCGGGCGACCTCACCGGACTCGGCACCCGAAGCTATTGGTACGCAGGACATCTGACAGCCGCAGACGCCAACTCCGATTCCTATGCCGTCGGCGTGCAGGACAGCAACGTCTCGTTGAAAGTCGAGGTCGGCATCAGACGGGCCCGGGGTGAGGCCGAAGCGAGCAGAGACGACCTCGCCACCATCGCGACATCCCAGGCCCGGACGACACTGGACAAACTCCGAAAGCCCTGAGTGAACCCGCACCACAGACCTTCTCGATGCGACGAAGGATGCCGCCTGCCGCGAAAGCTCTGTCCGTCTGAGGATTTCAGCCGAATCGGATGATCGACAGGACTCCGGCCACGAGGCAGTACACCGCGAAGGGCAGCAGGGTGCGGGTTTGGAAGTGACGCTCCAGGAAGCGCACGGCCAGCCAGGAGGACACCCCGGAGACGATGGCGCCCAACAGGATCGGGCCGCGGATCGGGGCCAGGCGGGAGTCGGTGAGTTCGGGGACCTCGAACAGGCCCGCGCCCAGGATCGTGGGGGTGGCGAGCAGGAAGGCGAATTTGGCTGCGTGCTCGTTCTCCAGGCCGCGCCACAGGCCGCCGACCATGGTCAGGCCCGCGCGGCTGAAGCCGGTCAGCAGGGCGCCGGCCTGGGTGAGGCCGATGCCGATGGCGTCCAGCACGCTCAGCGCCGCCAGCGGGCGGTCGACTTGGCGGGGTACGCGACGCTCGGCGGTGAGCAGTGCGCCGTGCGCCTCGCGGCGGGCGAACCGGCGACCGTATTCGGCCAGGGTGGGCTCGTTGCGGCGGCGTAATCCCTCGCCGAGGATCAGGACCGCACCGTTCAGGGTCAGGAAGATGCTGGTGTCCACGGGCGTGTCGAACAGCGCGTGCAGCGGGCGATCCAGCAGTGGGCCGAGCACCGCGACCGGAACGGTCGCGATCACGATCAACCAGGCCAGGCGCTGCGGCACGGTCTCCGCGCGACGAGTGCGCAGGGTGGATACGAATCCGGCGATGATGGCCAGCCAATCGCGCCAGTAGAACGCCAGCAGCGCCACCGCCGTCGCCACGTGCAGCGCGACCACGAAAGCGAGATACGTTGCGCCCCTGTCGGATTTGTTCACACTGACCGCCTCCCAACGGCCACCGAACCAATCCGCGACCAGCACGGAGTGGCCGAGGCTCGAAATGGGGAACAACTCGGTGACACCCTGCACCGCGCCGATGACGGCGGCTTGAGAGTACGTGATCATCGGCAGGAGTTTCGCACGCGCGCCGGGCGATTACCCTGGCAGTCTCGGTGATGTACCGGATGCCCGAATCGTCTTGTATCCCAGTGATTCTCGTCTCATTTCAAGATCGATTCGAAGGGGTGCAGCACATCTCGAGCAACCCGGCCGAACCGGGAGGCGCACCGGGTGGAATGGATCTGCACCGCATCGTGATGCGCTTTTCGTAAATTCGGGGTGACCGGTCGATATCGTGTACCGAAAGCGGCAAAAACAACACCGACAGGGATTATTCTGCCACCCGTGAATCGATGTCATCGTGTCGCCGCCGTGGTGACCCCGCCACAATCGACATTCGAATTATCTTGCGTCGCAGAGGTATTCGGAATCGAACACCCCGGCGTGCCGACCCGCTACTCGTTCGAGGTCTGCGCGGAGAATACCGGCGCGCTGCCCACCAAGGCGGGGTATCGGATGCTCGTCGACCACGGTCTCGACACACTGCGCACGGCCGACTCGATCTTCGTGACCGGCTGGCCGGACCGGGATCGACAGCCCTCGACACAACTCACCCGCGCCCTGTGCGAGGCACATCGACGCGGCGCCCGGATCGTCGGAATCTGTTCGGGCACTTTCACACTCGCGGCCATCGGACTGCTGGACGGCCGGGAGGCGACCACGCACTGGCGGATGGCCGAGGAGCTCCGGGAGCGGTATCCGCAGGTGCGGGTGCGGCCGCACGCGCTGTACGTGAATCACGGCGACGTCGCGACCAGCGCGGGCACCGGCGCGGCCATCGATCTCGCCCTGGAACTGGTCCGCTGCGATTTCGGCGCGGCATATGCGGCCGATATCGCGCGACATATGGTTCTGCCGCCGCACCGGGAGGGCGGTCAGCGCCAGTACACCCGAAATCCCCCGCGCCGCCCCACCCCACAACCCGATACGCTCACCCCCGCGCTGTCCTGGATCGAGGACAATCTGCATCGCCCGATCGCCGTCGAGGAAATCGCCGCCCGCTGCGCGGTCTCCCCCCGAACCCTGGCCCGGCTGTTCGACCGGCACCTGGGCACCACACCGGGAAAATGGTTGCTGCGCAGAAGAATTCACCACGCCTGCGCCCTGCTCGAACGCACCGACGCAACCGTCGCCGCCGTCGGCGCGGCCACCGGCTTTCCCGACCCCTCCAACTTCCGCCGCCGATTCGCCGACGAGGTCGGCACCAACCCCAGCGATTACCGCCGCACCTTCGCCCAGCCTGCGGGGCACTGAGCACACGGTCGAGCCCGGAACGACGGCGCTCCGGCCGGAATCACCTTTTCGGTGAGGTTCCGGCCGGAGCGCTCGGCACAGTGCGGATCTAGTGGACGGGCAGCGTCGCCGCCTCGTCGTATCCCAGTTCCAGATCGTGCCGGATGCGTTCGCCGGTCACCCGGACGCTGCTGGCCACCGAGGGGTAGCCGCGGGTGACCACCGCGTAGCGGCCCACGGGCAGATCGGGGACCAGGTAGCGGCCGCTCTCGTCGGTGCGGGCGGTGGCGACCAGTTCACCGGTCTCGTCCAGCACCGTGACCTGCGCGTCGGGCACGACCCGATCACCGGCCTGTACCGCACCGGCCAACGTCGCGGTCGCGTCGAGGTCGACATCCTGTCGCAGGACGCCGCTCTCGGGTACGACCACCGTGCTCGCGGCGGGGCGCATCCCGTCGGCGACGACGACCACGGTGTGCGCGCCCGGGGTGACCGCACAGGTGTACGTGCCGTCCGCGCCGGTGACCGCGGCTCCGACCACCTCGCCGGGCGCATTGGTCAGGGTGACGGTCGCACCGGCCACCGGCAGACCACCCGGACCGCGGACGGATCCGGTCAGCTCACCCGAACCCGGCAGCGTGACGGTCAGCAGATGCGGTCGCGCACCGACGGCGACGCTCACCGCGACCGGCCGGTGCCCGTGCGCCGAGGTGATCAGCACATAGTTGCCCGGCGCGGGCGCGGTGATCCGATAGCCGCCGTCCGCATCGCCGGTCACCCGCGAAACCTGTTGTCCGCGTGGATCGATCAAGGTCAGCGCAGCGCCGGGCACCGGCTGACCGCCGGAACGCTGCACGTGGCCCACGACCGCGGGCCCGCTGCCCGGATCGACCACCCGATCCGGAATCGACCGCGCGACAGCCGAATCGGCGAACACAGCGGCCTCGGACGGTGGAGCGACGTCCACAATCTGTTGCGCCGGAACAACTTCCGTCTCCTCAGCCGAATGCGCGAGCTCGACCGATTCCAGCGCCCGCGCCCGTCCGGACGGAATGAAGATGCTCACCACCGCCGCCCCGGCGGAGACCGCACCCAGGAACCAGAAGACGTTGGCATATCCCGAATCCGCCGGAAGTCCGTGCGCCGCATGCGCACCCGAGGTCAGGATGACCGAGGAGATCGCACTGCCGATCGCACCGCCCACGGTCCGCACATTGGCGTTCATCCCGGTCGCCGCGCCGGTCTGCGCGGGCGGCACCGCGGCCACGATGATGGCGGGCATCGAGGAGAAGGCCATACCGATGCCGATCCCCAGCAGCGCGGCGGCCAGGTAGATCTCCCAGCTCTGATCGTGCCCGAGCGCGAGCAGGAAGAAGGCGGGCGCGGTGATGATGGTGCCGATCAGCACGATCGCCTTGGAGCCCAGTCGCGCGGCCAGCGGGCCGATGGCCAGGCCGATGACGAACATCGCCACCGACAGCGGCAGCAGGTACAGCCCGGATTTGGTGATACTCGCGCTGAGCCCGTATCCGGCAACCGATTTCGGCGTCTGCAACAGCTGTGGCAGGAACGTCATCATCGCGTACATCGCGGCGCCGGTCAGCACCGCGACGATGTTGGTCGTCCACACCGCCGGAATCCGCATCGTGGTCATATCGATCAGCGGTGTCTCGGAACGGATCTCGACCACGACCCACGCGACCGCGCACACCACCGTCAGGGCGAACAGGCCCAGGGTGATCCCCGAAGTCCAGCCCCACGAGGGCCCCTTGCTCACCGCGAGCAGCAGCGCGACCAGCCAGGCGGACAGCAGAATCGCTGCACCCCAATTGATCCGGCCCGGACTGCGCACCGGCGACTCGGGGACGAACAGCACCGCGGCCACCGCGGCCACCGCCGTCATGATCATCGGGATCCAGAACAGCCAGTGGTAGTTCAGATGATCGACGATCGGACCGGCCAGCACCAGTCCGAGCCCGGACCCGACCGCGATCAGCGAGGAGGCGATGCCCACCGCGCCGTTCAGCTTGTGCATGGGGAATTCGTCACGAATGATGCCGAACGCCAACGGAATCACGCCACCGCCCAGGCCCTGGATCACCCGGGCGACGATCATCACGCTCACCGAATCCGTGAGCGCCGCGATGAGCGAGCCGGCGGTGAGCCCGACGAGCGTGACGACGAGCATCCGCTCCTTGCCGACCTTGTCACCGATCCGGCCGAGGATCGGCGTGGCCACCGAGGCCGAGAGCAGATAGCCGGTCATCAGCCAGGTAGCGGTGTTCTGCGTGGTGTGCAGGGCCGGAATCAACAGCGAGAACACCGGCACGACCATCGACTGGAGCATCGCGTACGCGGCGATCCCGAGCAGCAGCACCGCGAAGACGACGTTGTAGTGCGGGCGAGTCTTCACTAACGCCATGAGATACGGGTTTCCTCCCCGGAGAAAATAAACGGAGTCATTCTCCGTTTAGATAACGGTAACAGAAAACGGGGCGGTCGCTCCCTATCGGAATTGTGATCTGCGACTCGGAACCCGGGCATCACGCTCGGCAGCGCACCCGTGTACCTGCCACTACTTGAAGCGTCTTGCGTCACAGATCAATTCCCGGTATGGCCGAATTTCTCTCCCCGACCGCGCGTCACGAACCGCCGCGCGAATGTGAAACATCGATTGCCGCAGGGCCGGGCCCTGATCGGCGCACCACCGGTCGGTCCCGTAATGATGTGTGCGCCTTCGAGTTCGACTAACCGGTCGACACCGGCGCAGCGGTGCTGGTTGAATGCCCGTGTCCGCTCGACCGAGCGTACGTCGGCGGCGTGCTGCATACTGCGACGCGAGTCGCAACCGAGCATCTCGACCGAGTGCCCAAAGAACCTCCGGGGGTTGACACATGACAGACCTGAAATCGCTCGACCGATCCGTGCGCCGGTCTCGGCGGACCACCGTGCGGACGGTCGGCGCGGCCGTGCTGGCGGCCTCGCTGCTCGGCGTGTTCGCGACGGGTTGCAGCTCGAATTCCTCCTCCTCGACCTCCGCCGCGGCGAGCAGCTCCCCCACCGCGCCGCCGCCCAGCCAGCTCCCGGACGGCGCGCAGCTGATCTCCGAGTCGGCCAAGACCACCGAGACCCTGCACTCGGTGCACCTGGACATCAAGGTGAACAACCTCCAGAACCTGCCGGTCGACACCATCTCCGCGGATGTCACCAACCAGCCCTCCGGCCAGGCGATCGGTGACGCGAGCATCCGCCTGAAGGAAGGCGATCCGTTCACCAAGACGAAGTTCCTCGCGGTGGACAAGAAGATCTACGTCTCCAGCGACGGCACCAAGTACGTCCCGGTCGGCGACACCCAGAAGGTCTACGACCCGGGCGTCATCCTGGACAAGGACAAGGGCATCGCCAACGTCATCGCGCACGTGAAGGACGCGAAGGCGCAGGCCCGCGAGACGATCAACGGCGTCAATACCGTCAAGGTCACCGGCACCATCGACCCCACCGTGATCGACCCGGTCGTGCCCAAGATCGGTGACAAGGTCCAGGGCAGCCTGCCCATCACCCTGTGGATCACCGACGTCACCCCGCCGAAGTCCTCGACCGCGGCGACCACCCTGCCCTCGACGGCGGCCTCCCCGGGGACCGGCCCGAACCTGGTGCAGGCCCAGGTGACCAAGGACAAGGGCAACGCCACGATCGACCTGTCCAACTGGGCCAAGCCCGTCACGGTCACCAAGCCGGCCGGCTGATCCCGCGCACAGCAGGCAGTTCGGACATGCGAGCCGGTCCGGGATCGCGTACGGCGGCACTGTTGCTGCCGTACCTCCCGGACCGGCTCGCGTAGCGTCCGCGCCGGATTCTCGCCGGTGAGCTCCGGCATCGTTCCGCGCCCGAATCCCGGCCCCGGAACCATGATCTCGGCCCGCTTAAGGGATTATTCAGTCAAATACAAGGCGCCGCACGGAATCTGAACACCAACGACGCTCGAACGCGACGCCTGCCGGAGAACCTGATCGGCAGCACGGCCTCGAACGGCCGATCAGACATGGAGGTAAGAAAGATGACCGACCGCCCGGATGTGCAGGAGCGGGAGTTCAGTCGACCTCCCATTCCCGACGGCCCTCCGCCGGTCTCCAATGTCTGGATCTACAACGGGAAAGCTTACGATCTCAGCGAGTGGATTTCCAAGCATCCCGGCGGGGAATTCTTCATCGGCCGGACGAAGAATCGTGACATCACGTCCATCATCGGCTCGTATCACCGCGAACCCGAGCGGATCGCGCGGATGCTCGAGCGGTACTCGCTGGATCGCCAGGCCCTGCCCGAGGATATCCATCCCAAGAACAACGCCCCGGACTTCCTGTTCACCGAGGGCTTCGACAGTTGGACCGATACCCCGAAGTACCGCTTCGACGACGAGAACGACCTGCTCCACAAGATCAAGGCGCGGCTGCGCGAGCCGAAACTCGCCGCGCGCCTGAATCGTATGGACAAACTGTTCAACATCGTCGCGATCGTGCTGACCATCGCCTATTTCGCGGTCGAGGGCCTGCGGTTGTTCGAACGCAACTGGATTCCGTTGCCGGTCTTCGTGATCGCGATGGTGCTGCTGCGCAGTTCGCTGGCCGGCTTCGGCCATTACGGAATCCACCGAGCCCAGAAGGGGCTCAACAAGATATTCACCAACGCATTCGATTTCAATTATGTGGCACTGTCTTTCGTGACCGCGGACGGCCACGCGCTGCTGCATCATCCACACACCCAGAGTGAAGTCGACATCAAGAAGAACGTCTTCACCATGATGATGCGCATTCCGCGGGTGTATCGCGTTCCGGTGCACACGATTCACAAATTCGGGCACACCATCACCGGGATGACGATCCGCCTGCTGGACGTGTGCCGCCTGACCCGCAAGGTCGGCGTCAAGGACATGTACGGCACCTGGGGCGGCGCGCTGCCGCACTTCATCGGATCCTTCGCGGTGCGATTCCTGCTGCTGGGCGAGCTCGTCGCCTTCGTGCTCGCGGGCGATTTCTGGGCCTGGGCACTGCAATTCGTGATCACCCTGTGGATCAGCACCTTCCTGGTCGTCGCGAGTCACGACTTCGAGGAGGAGGTCGGCGAGCTGCCCGAGGCCGACACCGAGGATTGGGCGGTCAACCAGCTCGAACAGGCCTACGACCTGACCGTGGTCGGCAACCGCTACGTCGACTGCTTCCTGTCCGCGGGGCTGAGTTCGCACCGGGTCCACCACGTTCTGCCGTTCCAGCGCAGCGGATTCGCCAATATCGCCACCGAGGACGTGGTGCGCGAGGAAGCGGCGAAATTCGGCGTCGAATGGCTTCCGGCGAAGAGTTTCTTCACCGACCGGTTCCCGAAACAATGCCGGACCTATCTGCTGGCCCCCTCGCGCGATGCGCAGGAACGCAATTGGGGTTTCTTCCGCGAGCATTTCGCGCCCGGCGCGATCAAGACCTGCGCGGTCTACATGGTCCAGGGATTCACCGGAATCGGAACGGTGTAAACAGCTTTCACACTTCACCGCGCCACGATTCCGGCGTGTGGACGTTTCATCAGAAGGGGAGAATTCGTGAGTATCACATTCGATGCGGGGGGCGCGCGCCCGGACGAAGCGATCCGGCCCGACGCAACCGGCGAGCACGGGCTCGCTCAGTTGCCGCCCGCGCCGCCGACCACGGTGGGCGTCATCGAATCCATCGCCACCGGTGCGCCCGGCCGGGTCATGGACCAGGCCGCCTCCGCCGAGCAGGTGGCCGCGCTGTTCGCCGATCCCGCACAGCGGGCGCGCATTCCGCGGATCTACGCCAAGACGATGGTGCGGACCCGGCAGCTCGCGGTCGACCCGCTCGATCCGGAATTCCTGGAATTCAGCCGCAAGCCCGCGACCATCCGCGACCGGATGAATCTGTTCTTCCGGCACGCGGTTCCGCTCGCGGTCGACGTCGCCGGACGCGCGGTGGCGGGTCTGGACGACCCGGCCGAGGAGATCGGACTGCTGGTCTTCGCCACCAGCACCGGATTCATCGCGCCCGGCGTGGACGTCGCGGTCGTCAAGCAGCTGGGCCTGTCCCCCACGGTGGGCCGGGTGATGGTGAACTTCATGGGCTGCGCGGCGGCGATGAACGCCATCCGCACCGCCGTGGATTACGTTCGCGCACATCCGGACAAGAAGGCGCTGGTCGTCTGCCTCGAACTCAGCTCGGTCAACGCCGTGTTCGACGACGACATCAACGACGTGATCACGCACAGCCTCTTCGGCGACGGCTGCGGCGCGGTCGTCATCGGCGCGGGCCAGGTGCATCAGCCCCTGGCACCCGGCCGGGTGGTGATCCGCGAGAGCTTCAGCCATCTGCTCGACGACGCCGAGGACGGCATCGTCCTGGGCGTCAACCATCACGGCATCACCTGCGAGCTGTCCGAGCAGTTGCCCCGCTACATCTACACCGGGGTGGATCCGGTCATCGGAAAGATCTTGGAGCACAACGGATTGCGGAAATCCGACGTGGATCTGTGGGCCATCCACCCGGGTGGTCCCAAGATCATCGAGGAGTCCGCGCGGTCACTGGGCATCTCGGCCGAACAGGCCGCGCCGAGCTGGGATGTCCTGGCCCGGTACGGAAATATGCTCAGCGTCTCGCTGATCTTCGTCCTGGAGGAGATGGTCCGGGCCGGATCATCCACCACGAAGCCGATATCGACCGGTGTCGCCTTCTCCTTCGCGCCCGGAGTCACCCTCGAGGGAATGATCTTCGACATCATCCGCCGATAGTGCGCCGCGGCCCCGCCCGAGTCGACGCGACCGCCCGAGTCGTCCGACTGCCCGAGTCGAAAGACGCAGCATCATGCAACTCCTCCGATTTCTGATCTCGATCTCCTGGATGCGGATCACCGCCGTCATCGCCGCCGGGCTGGTCTGCGGTGTGGCGAACACCTATCTGGTGACATTGATCCGGGGGGTCGTGTCACCGCCGCCGCATCCGCCGGTCACCATCACCAGTTTCGTGCTGGCCGGTGTGGTCATCCTGGTCAGCGGCGTGCTGTCGCAACTGCTGCTGATCCGGCTGGCCCAGGATGCGATCTACCGGCTGCGCGCGGACCTGAGCACCGGAATCGTCTCCGCCCCACTCGAACACCTCGAACGCCTGGGTACGCACCGCCTCATGGCGACGCTGACCGAGGATGTGCGTTCGCTGTCCGAGGCGGTCACCGCGATTCCGAGCATCTGCGTCGACGTGGCGACCATCGTGGGATGTTTCGTATTCCTCGCGATCGTCTCCGGTCCGATCTTCGCCGTGACGATCGCGGGCACGCTGCTCGGAATCGCCTGTGTCGAACTGGTTCTCAAGCGCGTGCGCGGACTGTACCGGGCCGCGCGCGAGCACGAGGACGGGCTGCTGGGCTCGTTCCAGGCGGTTACCCTCGGCATCAAGGAACTCAAACTGCATCGGGGCCGCCGCCGCGACTTCAT
This sequence comes from Nocardia jiangxiensis NBRC 101359, assembly GCF_000308615.1. Lineage (GTDB taxonomy): Bacteria > Actinomycetota > Actinomycetes > Mycobacteriales > Mycobacteriaceae > Nocardia > Nocardia jiangxiensis. Next base: position 258,277 of record NZ_BAGB01000012.1, on the reverse strand, counting down.
GGATCAGCACCTGCTCGGATCGGCCCGCGACGTGCGGGCGCGCAATGTGGCGGCGGGATCGAAATTCTCGCTGGCACAGGGCTTCGGGCAGCTGCTGCAGCTGGGCACGATGGCGGTGATCCTGTTCGTGCTGGCCTCGGCGATGCATCTGTCGCTGGATGTGATGGTCGGCTACGTCCTGGTGACGACCTTCCTGGCGATGCCGATGCAGAACTTCATGCACCGCATCCCGGACCTGGTTCGCGGCGACGTCGCGCTGGCGAAGATCCGCACCATGAACCTGTCCATGGAGACGTTGCACGACGAGGAGTCGCTGCCGTACACCGAGCGCCCGCCCGCCGGGCCGGAACCGCTGGTGCTGACGAACGTCGGCTACAGCTACCGGACCGAGGCGCCGCCGCCGGTGCCGCCGATTCCGGGTGCGCCGCCCCCACCCGGGATACCGCCGATGCCCGGCGGGCCCGGTCGCGGAGCGAAGCAGGCGCCGGGTGGGCGCCCCGCCGGCGCACCCCCTCCGCCGCCGCCCGGTGCACGGCCGCCCGGTGGCGCTCGTCCCGATGTCAACGGCCGCCGGCAGCTGGACCACGGCCGACCGGACGACCGGCCGGTGCCGATGGCTCCGCCGCCGGGCGGTCCGATCGAGTCCGGCGACGAATCGGGCTTCGCACTCGGCCCGCTGGATCTGGTTTTCGAACCCGGCCAGATCAGCTTCGTCATCGGCGGCAACGGCAGTGGCAAATCGACTCTGGCCAAACTGATCACGGGTCTGTACGTGCCGCGGACCGGTTCGATCTCGCTGGGTGACGAGCGGATCGATCACGAGAACATCGAATGGTTCCGGCAGAACTGCTCGGCGGTGTTCACCGATTTCCATCTGTTCGAGGACTATCTGGGCTTCGACCGTCCGGGCATCGACGAGGAGGTGCGCGGATACCTCGAGGACCTGCAGATCGCGCACAAGGTGACGGTGCAGGACGGGCGGCTGTCCACCATCGCGCTGTCCCAGGGACAGCGCAAACGCCTCGCCCTGCTGACCGCTCTGCTCGAGGATCGGCAGATCTACGTCTTCGACGAATGGGCGGCCGATCAGGAACCCCGGTTCCGCGAGGTGTTCTACACCGAGATCCTGGCCGGGCTGAAACGTCGCGGTAAGACCGTCATCGTCATCACGCACGACGACCGGTACTTCGACCACGCCGATCAGATCGTCAAACTCGATTTCGGCAAGGTGGTCGAGGCGACCGCCGCGGCCGGCGAGGCCGTGGTCCGCTGAATTACGGTGGCCCGCACCGCTATCGGTTCGGGCCACCGCTCAGCTCATCCGGTGATGCGCAGGTTACGGACGAACTGTTCGCAGGTGTCGGCGATGGGCCGCCAGGCGCCCTGGACGTATTGGCAGCCGATGCTGGCCTGCAGGCCGGAGTCGACGAGGATCTGCCAGCGGACCGTGGTGCCGTCGCCGGGAGATTCCTCGTAGGACAGGCCGGGGCGGTCGCCGAAGACCGCGTCGCGGCGCAGGTCGCTGACCTGACCGGCGGGGCGGCGTTTGATCTGCGCGTCCAGAGTGTCCGCGACGTCGTTCAGACCGGCGCCCGAGGTGAGCGTCTTCTGCATCAGCGTGATGCGTTGGCGCGCACCGTCATCCGGGGACAGGTCGATGCGGTCGCCGACGTGCGAGGCGATATGCCACCCGGCGGGGATCTGTGCCTGGATCCGCCCGAAGGTCTGTGTGGTCGGCCGGGACGCGCTGGTCGCGGCGGCCGAAGCCGTTGGCGCAGCCGATGATTCGGCGACCGCGGTGTGGGACGAGCCGGAACGGGTCAGCGCGATCGTCACGCCGACACCGATGAGCAGTAGCACGACCACCGCGGCAGCGCCGATGAGCAGCCGGTTCGGCCCCTGTCGCGGCGGCTGGGTGGCCAGCGCGTGCTCGTGCAGGGAATCGAACTCCTGCTGCGGCAACCGGGGGCCCTGCGGCGTGGACAGCTGCGCGTTCGGCATCGGCATCCCCGGATGTACACCGCGAATCAACTCGACACCGGTGAGCGCACGCACGTCGACCGGGAACCCGCACTGTTCGGCCAGAGTCGCGGCCAGCGCCTCGAGCAGGCCCCGATCCGTCACGCCGAGGGCGAGCAGATAGGTCGGCGCCTGTCCGCCGAGCAGCCGGGCGATCACGCCGACCACCCCGGGCAGACCGTGCCCCTCCTCGACATCGGCCAGGCCGACGGCCGGTTCGAACTCGCACGCCTCGATCCAGGTGTCCTGTCCGGACCGGCCGATCAGGCTGACGGTGGTGGACAGCGGGTCGAGTTCCAGTACCGCGATCCGCTGCTGCTGAGCGGTACTCACCCCCAGCGATGCCGCGCGCCGGGCCAGCGGCTCGACCGTCACCTCCGACACCAGCCGCCGGGCCGCGGTCTCCAGCGCGGCCCGCCGCCGACGTCCCCAGGCCGAGGGGCCCACGATGGTGAGTTGTGAGCAGGGCGTGGGCAACTGCAGATTGTTCAGCACCGCGCCCAGCGTCACCGCCCAGGCATCGGCCATCGGCGGCAACGTCGGCGGGAAGGCGATTCGGTCGGCCGCGGCCATCCGAACCATCGACACCGCCGGATACTGCGGCCGAAGCTGTTCTCCGACAATGAAACTCCTGCCATCACTGGCCGGAACGATCGAAGGCGGGCCATCCCAGTGTGTCGACTCGCTACGCGCCCACAGTCGCGTATCGGTCAACACCATGTCGACAGTTGCCATCAGACGAGCGGCATCCATCCGGTCTGGATGAGTTCCTCGCCGTTGCGGGTGACGTAGATACCGCGTCCGGCCGGCATGGCCGACGGACGGGCATTGCCCCACAGCACACCCTCGTCACGGCTGCCGCTCATGATCAGACCGGCCGAGCCGAGATCCTTCATGCGTCCGATCACCGGCTCGTACATCGCGCGGCTGGCACCGCCCGAACGCCGGGCGATGATCACGTGGAAACCGAGATCGCGTGCGTGCGCGAGACTTTCGAGCAGGGCCTGTACCGGGTTGCCGCTGGAGGTGGCGACCAGATCGTAGTCGTCGACCAGGACGTACAGCTCCGGACCATCCCACCAGGACCTGTCCCGCAACTGCTGCGGGGTGACGTCCGGGCCCGGGGTCCGCTTCTCCACATAACCGGCCAGATCGGCCATGTTCTGCATGAACTGCGGTGCGGTGGAACCGTATCCGGCCATGTACTGCTGCGGGAGCAGGCCCAGCATGCTGCGACGGTAGTCGCCCATGATGATGCGCGCCTGATCCGGCGTGTTGGAGGAGATGATGCCCTCCGCGATCGAGCGCAGCAGGGTCGTCTTACCCGATTCGGAATCACCGACGATGACGAAGTGCGGGCTGACGTTGAAGTCGATGTACGCCGGAGCCAGCTCGGATTCGTTGATACCGATGGGGAACCGCATGCACTTCTGCGACGAGTCGCCCGCCCAGTTTCCGGACAGGCGCAGCAGTTCCGCACGCTCGAGCCGTTCGGGCAGCATGCGCACCCGCGGGGCCGGACGGCCCGGGGTCATCTGCTGCAGCGCCGCGACCGCTTGGGCCACACCGGTACTGACCGTCTCCGGATTCGGATCGCCGTCCACACGCGGCAGCGCGGTCAGCATGTGCAGGGTCTCGGCGGTCATACCGCGACCGGGACGGCCCTTCGGGACCAGGGCGGCGAACTTGCGGCCCAGATCGGAATCCATCGGATCACCGAGGCGCAGTTCGATACGGGTACCGATCTGATCCTTGAGCGCCGGGCGGGCCTCGGCCCACCGGTTCAGCGCGATGATCACGTGCACGCCGTACGACAGACCCTGCACGGCCAGGTTCATGATGCCCTGCTCGAGCGAATCGAAATCCTGGCGAATGGTGCTGAAACCATCGATGACCAGGAAGACGTCACCGAACGGGTCCTCGTGCACACCGGCCGCGGCCGTGCTGCTATTCGGATCGGTGCCGCGCAACCGGCGGAATTCCGACATGGACTCGATACCCAGCTGCCGGAACCGCATCTCGCGCGCACGCACGATGCCGTGCATCTCGGACAGGGTGCGCCGCACCTTGTCCTCGTCGAGTCGAGCGGATACCGATCCGACGTGCGGCAGGCCCTCGAGGCTGACCAGGGTACCGCCGCCGAAGTCCAGGCAGTAGAACTGCACCTGTTCGGCAGTGTGGCTCAACGCCATCGACATGATCAGCGATCGCAGCGCGGTCGACTTACCCGACTGCGGACCACCGACCACGGCCACGTTTCCGCCGACGCCGGACAGGTCGACGATCATCGGATCGCGGCGCTGGTGGTACGGGCGGTCGACGATGCCGATCGGCACGCGCAGGGAGGCGACCTGCGGGATGTCGCCGGTCAGCAGGGAGCGCGGCAGGAGCTGATCCATGGTCGGCGCCTCGTCCAGCGGCGGCAGCCAGATCTCGTGCGCGGTGCGGCCGTGCCCGCGGATGCGCGAGACCAGCATGCCGAGGTTGGAGATCTCCTCCCCGTCCTCGCCCTTGACGGCCTCCTGGATCAGTTCCGGCTCGGCCGCCACCGGAATGTGGTCGCTGGTGCGGAAATCCACGTGACCGGCGGTGAACATGCGGGCGTGGATATCGATCTCGCCACCCTGGATGCCGGCCTGGGTGACCTGGCGCTGTGAGCCACCGCCGACATACGTGCCCGAGACGTACGAGGCCTGGAAACGCCGGATCTCGCCGTCACCGGCCTTCAGATAGCCGCCACCGGGGCTGGGCGGCAGGTTGTACGCGTCCGGAACGCCCAGCACCTGCCGGGATTCGTTGGCGGAGAAGGTTTTCAGACCGATCCGGTAGGACAGGTGGGATTCCAGGCCCTTGAGCTTGCCCTCCTCCAGACGCTGCGAGGCCAGCAGCAAATGCACCTGCAGCGAACGGCCCAGACGACCGATCATCACGAACAATTCCGCGAAATCCGGATGCTGCTGCAGCAGTTCGGAGAACTCGTCGAGCACGACGAACAGCGCGGGCAGCGGGTCCAGATCGGCGCCGGCGGCGCGCGCCTTCTCGTACTCACCGACGTTGGCGAAGTTGCCCGCCGTGCGCAGCAGTTCCTGGCGGCGGGTCATCTCACCGGCGAGGGCGTCGTGCATACGGCCGACCAGGTCGGCCTCCTCCTCCAGGTTGGTGATGACGGCCGCGACGTGCGGCACGCCTTCGAGTCCGAGGAAGGTCGCACCACCCTTGAAGTCGACCAGGACCAGGTTCAGCTGATCGGGCGAATGCAGCGCGAGCATCGAGAGCACAAGGGTGCGAAGGAATTCCGACTTACCCGAACCGGTCGCGCCGATGCACAGGCCGTGCGGGCCCATACCGTTCTCCGCGGCCTCTTTGATGTCCAGGAAGACCGGCAGCCCGTCCGCGCCGACACCGAAGGGCACCCGCAGCCGTTCCCGGCCGTAGCGGGGCTTCCACTGGCTCTCCGGGCTGAACGTGCCGATGTCGCCGAGAGCGAGCATCTGCGCCCAGGACGTGATGACCTCGGCGTTCTCGTCCGAAGTGGATTCCGCGCCGGTCTGGGCCACCACCCGGAACGGCGCGAGACGGCGGGCCACCTGCTCGGCCTGGCGCGCGCTGATCCGGTCGATCACCGCAAAACGCTCCATATTGCCGGTGGCGCCGCGGCCGACGCATTCGCCGTTCTCCACGACCATCTGGATGCCGCGCGAAACCGCAAGGCGCGGAGCGTAATTGCACAGGTCGATGATGGTGACGCCCTCGTAGCCGGATTCGCGCAGCGCATCCTCTTCGGCCTCGAGCAGGCCGCCGTCGACCACGACGACGATATGGGTCAGATTCTGATTGGCCGGTTGATTACGCGAATACCGAACTCGGTTGTGCACCAGCGGATTCAGGCCCGCGGTCATCTCCCGGACCGAGCCGTACACCATGCGCTCGGCCCCGACGCCGTCCTGCGACTCCGGATGCTGGGTGTGCGGAAGCCATTTGGTCCACTCCCACTCGGCGATCGTGTCCGCACCGGACACCACTGCGACCAGCACCTGATCCGGCGCCTGGAACATGCACAGCTGCAACAACATCGCGCGCGTCATATCCCGCGCCTGGGCGCGATCGCCGTTGAGCTGGATGGTCGCGAAACCCTTGACCGCGATGGCGGTGGCCAGGTCCGGGACGGTGGAATGGGTGCGCACGAAGCGGCGCAGCGAGACCGCGGCGATCGGCTCGAGCTCCTCGACCGGACCGGTCTCCGGCGACACCAGACGCGTGGCCAGGCGCTGACCGCCCAGGCCGATGCGGGCGTGGCAGAAGTCCTTGTCGCCCGGACGGCGCTCCCACATGCGGCTGGTACCCGCGAGCATCCAGACCAGACCGGGTTCGGGATGACTCCAGTCCACCGCGGCGCGCTGCTGGCGCGCGGTCTCGTCGACATCCTTGCGGACCTGGTCGAGGTAACGCAGATAGTCCTTGCGGTCCTCGTTGGCCTCGGCCGCCTTCTGGCCCTTGCCCCCGCCCTGGGTGAACATGCCGACCATCGAGAAGACCATCATCATCGGGAACATCAGCGCGGTCGGATTCGACCCTATGCCACCACTTTTGGTGAACATGACGGCCATCATGCCGACCATGCCGACGACCATCACGACCGGCATCAGCTTGCCCAGCAGGCCACCGGGTATGGAGCGGGGGATCTCCGGAGGCGGCTGCAGCGTGACCTCACCACCGGGAGAACGCGGCACCTCCCGGCGCTGACGGCGCTGGAAACGGACTGTGCTCATCGACTGAAGCTCCCCCTTCGGCGGCATGGTGCGGCCTCAGTGTAGAGGTCACGGCCGACATGTCGTACAGTTCGGGCAGCATTCTGCACGGGTCAACCGCGCGATCGCAACTCGCGCGCTTGCGGAAACACCAGGTAGAGACGGAGTTGGGGGCAGCGTGACGCACGCGCGAATGAGCCATATCGAAGATGATTCGAGTCGCGGGATCGTCCGTGCGCCGGATCTTGCCCGGGTCACGATTCTGGCCAAGCACACCCAGGTCGACATGGCGATCCCGGTGGATGTTCCGGTGGCACTGGTCATTCCCAGCGTCGTGGATATGGTCGCCCAGCACAGCCGGACAAATGATTTCGATACCAGCGGCGAACAATTCCAACCCGCCGAATGGGTTCTGGCCCGCATCGGGCAGCCGCCGTTCTCCAATTCACTGAGCCTGGGTGAGCAGGGGGTGCGTGACGGCGAGCTGCTGATGCTGGAGAGCGCCGACCACGTCGCGCCGACGCCGCTGTTCGACGACATCATGTACAACGTCGCCATCGCCGACGGCGACAACTTCCGCGCCTGGTCGCCGCGGATGGCCCGGATCGCCGGTTCGGCCATCGCCGTGCTGACCATGATCGTCGGCTGCGTCGGCCTGCTCGCCGCCCCGAATGCCATGCCCGGCTGGATATCCGGCGCGGTCGCGGCATTCCTGACCATCCTGCTGGTCGTGGCCGGCACCGTGCTCAGCCGCATGTACGGGGACATTCCGACGGCGATCGTGGTCGGTGGTTGCGCACTGCCCGCCGCATTCGCCGCGGGCATGCTGCTGGTGCCACTGCAACATCACCACTACGGCTGGGCGAACATCCTGCTGGGCTCGGTGTTGTTCGGTGCGACCGCGGTACTGGCCTGGCGGGTCAGCGGCGTCGGGCTGGCGCTGTTCATCGGCGCGACCACGGTGTCGCTGTTCGCGATCGTGGGTGCGCTGGTCGGCCTGCTGGCCGCGCAGCCGACCCGGGCCATCGGAGCCGGTGCGGCCGTCCTGGCCCTCGGCGCCCTGTCACTCGCCCCGCGGGCATCGATGCTGCTGGCCAAGCTGCCGCTGCCGCCGGTCCCCTCCCCCGGCACCCCGATCGACCCGACCGAGGACGACCCGGACGACCACCGCGCGCTGCCGACCATGGAGGTGCTGCGCGAGAAGTCCGAGCGGGCCCGGATGTATCTGGGCGGCATCGTCGGTGCGACCACGCTGGTCACGGTGATCGGCACGCTGGCGGGGTGCGATCCCGGCCACCACGGCCCGTTCTGGCCCGGCATCGCACTGGCGCTGGTGGCGGCGGTGGTGCTGCTGTTCCGCAGCCGCACCTATACCTCTGCCGAACTCGCGGTGGTGCTGATCGGTGGCGGCGCGGCCATCCTGCTCGTGGTGATGCTCGGCGCGGCCTTCACCCAGTCCCAGCCGCTGGCGGTGTTCGGCGCGGCGATGATCCTGCTGATCGGAGCGCTGATCTGTGGTCTGGTGATCCCCAACCAGACCGCGACCCCGCCCATGCGCCGCGCGGTGGAGCTGCTGGAATACGGTTTCGTCGCCGCGATTCTGCCGCTGGCCTTCTGGGTGGCCGATCTGTATTCGATCATCCGCTCGCTCTCGCTCTGAGTCGCGCGATGAACCCGAAGACATTCGGACGCAACGCGATTCGCGTCGTCGCCGCGGCGGCGGTATTGGGCCTGAGCGTATCGGTCGGCGCCGGAACGGCTTTCGCCGAGCGCCCGCCCGCGGTCAATCCGGGCGATCTGCCCGCAGACGGTACGCCGCATCCGTCCAAGACCACCGAGCCGAAGCCGAACACCCCGTGTATGAGCACCGTTCCCGGCGGCGACGGCGAAACAGTGCCGCAGGCGCAGCGGGTTCTGGACCTGGACCGGGCCTGGAAGTTCTCCACCGGCGCGGGTCAGACCGTCGCGGTCATCGATACCGGGGTTGCCCGCAATCCGCGGCTGCGGAACCTGTCCGCGGGCGGCGATTACGTCAGCACCGGCGACGGAACCCAGGACTGCGACGGCCACGGCACCGCGGTCGCGGGCCTGATCGCCGCCAGCCGGGTGAGCGGACAGGGTTTCGCCGGTATCGCACCCGACGCGAAGATCGTCGCCATCCGCCAGACCAGTAATTACTTCGAGGTCAAGGGCCAGTCCCAGGGGCAGACCCAGGAGCAGATCGAGAAGAACAGCTACGGCGATCTGGACTCCCTGGCCTCGGCCATCCGGCACGCCGCCGACCTGGGCGCTCGGGTGATCAACATCTCCGAGGTCAACTGCGTCGCGGGCACTCCGTCGGACGCGAAGATCGGCGCGGCGGTGCAGTACGCGGCGGTGCAGAAGGATGTCGTCGTGGTGGTGGCGGCCGGTAACAGCGACGCATGCAAGGGAACCAACCCGGTGCTGGATCCGACCGACCCCGATGGCGACATGTGGAGCCGGGTCAACGAGAACGTCACCCCCGCCCGCTGGGACAGCTATGTGCTCTCGGTGGGTTCCATCGATCCGGCCACCGGATCGCCGTCGAAGTTCACCGTGCCCGGACCCTGGGTCGGGGTCGCGGCGCCCGGCGAGAAGATCACTTCGCTGGACGTCAACTACAGCTCGGCCAACAGCAAGGGCACCGCGACCGCGTTCATCGAGAGCAGCAAGCAGACCGAGATGGCCGGAACGAGTTTCGCCAGCCCGTATGTGGCCGGACTGGCCGCTCTGGTCCGCTCGAAGTTCCCGCGCCTGAGCGCATTCGACGTGATCAAGCGCATCGAGGCGACCGCGCACGCACCGGCCGGGGGCTGGAACCCGTACGTCGGCTACGGCGCGATCGATCCGGTCGCCGCGCTGACCGCCGAGGTCCCCACGCAGATCCCGCCCAAGCATCCGTTCTCCGCCCAGAGCTGGCAGATGGCGGTCCCCGCGCCGCCGAAGCCCCCGGACAACACCGCCCGCAACGTGGCGTTGATCGGTACGGCCGTCATCGCGGTACTGCTGATCCTGGGCTATCTGGCGTCGTTCCCGATTCGCCGCCGGTTCGGCATGCACGACTGATGGGTTGCGCCACCGGCGATCCGCGGTGGCGCACCCGATCGGGCGATCGGTCCCGATCGAAGAACCAGCGCGTCGCCGCCCGGCTCGACCGTGATGCCAGAACCAAGCTTTCCCCAAGTCCTCGTCAACGCAGCCCAAAATTCCATTCGGAAGCACGACGAACGTGGCGAAGTCGAGTTGCGCGGTGCTTCCCACATTGCAGAATGCGCTACGGCGCGGTCGCGCGGAATGACCCCGCCGTACACCTGAGAAGAGGGCAGGGATACACATGGCCACCGCCGTACCCAAGGCACCCAGACCGAAGCTGACCGCCGATCAACGCAACTCGTTCATCGCCGCCCAACTCGGGTGGACGATGGACGCCTTCGACTATTTCCTCGTGGTGTTCGTCTACGCCGACATCGCGCACACCTATCACATGAGCAAGGCCGAGGTCGCGTTCCTGACCACGGCCACGTTGATCATGCGACCGGTCGGCGCGCTGCTGTTCGGCATGTGGGCGGACCGCGTGGGACGCCGCATCCCGCTGATGGCCAACGTATCGATGTATTCGGTGATCGGCTTCCTGTGCGCGTTCTCGCCCAACTTCACCGTGCTGGTGGTGCTGCGCATGCTCTACGGCATCGGCATGGGCGGTGAATGGGGTCTCGGCGCCGCGCTGGCCATGGAGAAGATCCCCACCGAACGTCGCGGCTTCTTCTCCGGCCTTCTGCAGGAGGGATATTCGTTCGGCTATCTGCTCGCCTCGCTGGCCTCGCTGGTGGTCATCAACTGGGCGGGGCTGTCCTGGCGCTGGCTGTTCGCGCTGTCGATCATCCCGGCGCTGATCATCCTGATCATCCGTACCCGCACCGAGGAATCCGAGGCGTGGGAGCGAACTCAGGAGCGAATGAAGGTGACCCAGACCAGGATTCGCGACATCATCCGCAATCCGATCATCGTGCGCCGGTTCATCTATCTGGTCCTGCTGATGACGGCGTTCAACTGGATGAGCCACGGCACCCAGGACGTCTACCCGACGTTCCTGTCCGCGCCGCACGCCCAGGGCGGCGCGGCGATCAGCGCGGTCACAGCGAAATGGATTGCCGTGGTGTACAACATCGGCGCCATCGTGGGCGGTCTGCTGTTCGGCTCGCTGTCCGAACGGTACGGCCGCCGGTACACCATCATCTTCTGTGCGGTGCTCGGTCTGCCGATCGTTCCGCTGTTCGCCTATTCGACGACCGCGGCGATGCTGTGTCTGGGTTCGTTCCTCATGCAGCTGATGGTGCAGGGCGCCTGGGGTGTGATCCCGGCGCATCTGACCGAGATGTCACCGGACGCCATTCGCGGGTTCTATCCGGGCGTGACCTATCAGCTCGGCAATCTGTTCGCCTCGCTGAACCTGCCCATCCAGGAACGACTCGCCCAACATCACGGCTATCCGTTCGCCCTGGCGGTGACCATCATCCCGGTCCTGATCGTGGTGGCGATATTGACCGCGGTCGGCAAGGAGGCCAAGGGAATCAAGTTCGGGGCGGGCACCGGACCCAACGAGCCGATACCGGCCAGGTGAATGCGTCCCGGGGTGCGCGATCCGATCGCACGCCCCGGGACCTACGCGGATCCCTGTGCCGGGCAGGGTAATTCGCACGATCGAACGGGCTACCGAAATAGTCCCGATACACGACGAGCGCACGGTCACCATCGACCGTGCGCTCGTTCGTTGTCGGCAGGCTATCCGGAATCCGATGCCCCGCAGACGATTTCGATCAGTTCGACGCCGCCGCCGAGGTCGGGGAGACCAGCGTCCTGGCGGGGTTGGCATCCGGCGCCACACCGTCGTGGGCGACCATGGCGTCCTGCCGCGACAGGGTCGGTCCGGAAGCCAGCAGGCCGACGATCGGCCACGGCGCGGGCTCGTATTTGGTCTTGGCGGAATCCATCCCGAGCGCCTTCTCCGCGTCGGCATCCTTGAGGCCGTAGCGCACACCGGTGTCGGAGATGAAGAATACGGCGTCCTTACGCTGGCTGTCCGGCTCGATTCCGGTGGTCTGCACCAGGATTCCGGTACCCGGGGTGGTGTAGAACTGGTCGGCCTTGTCACTGCCCGAGTTGTCGGCCTGGGCCAGCCGAACCGGCTTGGATCCGTCCGGGATCGGCAGCGCGTGCCCGGTGACCAGGGATAGTTCGGCATGCATACTGCCGTCGGACTTGTCCGCGGAGTTCAGCGGCTTCCAGGACATGCACTCGACCGGCTGGTCCTTCGACTCCACGATCTTGGGCGCGGTGTCCGGATAGTCCTGCACCGGAAGGGTGTTCACGATCGGGGTGTGGGTGCGGCCGTATGGGCTGATCTGTCCGTTGCCCGCGGTCGGATTCGAGTTGCGGATGATGTCGGCGGTCAGCGGCGAGATCTGCTGAATACCGTTCTCCAGCGCCACGAAATACTGGTTGTCGGTGCCGAGTTGCACCACATCGCCGTTGCGGTGATCGGCCAGTGCCGAGGTGCCACCCGGATCGGTGATGGTCGGCGCGACGATCGACAGCACCTCGGGGATCGAGTTCAGCAACCCCTGGCTGATCGGACGCGGGGTCTCACCGGTGATCCCGAGCGCGTCGGTGACCGAGCGGTCCATGCTCACCCGAGCGCGCTTGTTGTCGTAGATGAGGTAGATCCCGTCCTTGCCCTGCACCAGCAGCGCGCTGTTCTTCGGGAGCTTCGAACCCTTGTCGCCGAGCGTCAGGCCGCCCGCGATGGCCGTGCTGGTCAGCGTGTTGGTGCCATCGGTCTTCAGCTCGTCGCACACCGTCCACTGCCGGCCGTTACCGCTGGAGTCGAAGGTCAGCAGCGACGGCGCACCCGGAATGCCGATCAGCGCACCCATCGGCTTGCTGGACAGCTGCGATTCCTTGACGCTGGCCGGACTGGAGGCATCCCCGACGGCCAGCCGCGCGGAGGCGAGATTCAGTGCGGGATGGACGGTTCCGTCGATGACCGCGTAGATCTGACCGGATTCCTTGCCCATCAGGATCTTGCTGTTGCCGATCGTGCCCTGCGGTTTGAGCAGCGCCAGGACCGCACAACCGGCGAGCGCGACGACACCGAGAATGAGTCCGACGGTGTAGGCGCGCGACTGAGAGCGCATGGGGTCGTGCAACATTCGCACATCCCGGCGCACCAGGGCGTGCTCCATGCGGCGTACGAGGAAGCGATATCCGCTTACCTGCCACCTGGTTGTGGGTCTTGAAGGCATGAGTCCTCCCCCGAACAGTGCTCGCGTTCGTGGAACACAGTACAGTTCACGGGGACTTCAGTTCAGCTCGGCCATCGAATCTGGCCGACACCGGGTACATGGGGGACCACGATGGCCGAACCCAGCGGGGCGAACAGGCGCCCGCTTTTCGGGCGGATCACGCTGTCGAATCTGCTCGCCGCACAGCTGCTCGGCCTGGTGGTCGCGCTGGTGGTGCTGGCCGTGCGCCTGCCGGGGTGGTATGCACTGGGCGCGGCGATCGTGGCGGGCCCGCTGTTGCTGATCCCGTTCGGAAAGCGCACGCTCGCCTCCTGGATCGCCACGATCTGGCGCTTCTCCACCAAGCGGGAGTACGAGATCGGCGATACGGTCGACTTCCGTGGTCCCGATGGCCGATCGCTCGGACTGTTCTGGGAGGGCAGCCGGGTGGTCGCGGTGGTCGAGGTGCTGCCACCGCGCGGCGGACTGACCCGGATCGATCGCAGCACCGTGCACGCCTCGCACCTGCTGCCGATGCCCGAACTGGCCCAGTGCCTGAACCAGCACGACATCCTGCTCAGCGGTATCGACATCATCAGCCACGGGCACCGCAGCCGCTCGGGCACCCCGGCCGGGCCGATCTACGAATCGCTGCTGGGCCCGCTGCCCGCCACCGCACATCGCACGGTGTGGCTCGCCATCAGTTTCGACGCCCTGAACTGCCCGGATGCGGCGGACCGAAGGGGCGGCGGCACCGAGGGCGCCTGCCGCGCGGTCACCGTCGCCACGCAGCGGATCGTGCGCGCGCTCGAGGATGCGGACTGCTATTCGCGTGTGCTGACCGCACCGGAGATCCGGCAGGCGGTCCTGCAGATCAGCGCCGGAATCGACCCGCGCACCCTGACCCACCGCTGGCGGTACGCCGAACTCGGCAACGGCGTGAACATCGGCGCCGCAGTCGATCCCAAGCGCCTGGGTTCGGATCTGCTCGCCCAGCTGTGGGTGCCGCCCTCGCGCGGCACCACGGTCGCGGTGCGGCTGCGGCCCGGCAGTTCGGCCGAGACGGTCAACATCGGCGCGGCCTGGCGGCTGACCGCCCGCGAGATGCCCGAGCAGATCAAGCGCAAGGGCATGGTCTCGATGAGCGGGCGGCATCGGCAGAATCTGTTGGCGCACTTCCCGATCGGCATTCCGGACGTCGACAGTACGGTGCCGGTGGCGGAGTTCCCGATCGATGTGATCGACGCGCTGCATCTGCCCTCCTCGGGCTGCGGTCAGCTGATCGGCTCCGACTCCGAGGGCAACGGTGTCGCGATTCGCCTTGTCGGGCAAGGTATTTCGACGGTGTACGTGGCCGGTGAGCTGTATCTGGCGCAGCAGTTGGTATTCCGCGCGCTGGCGGTCGGCGAGCGCATCCTGATCCGCACCGACCGGCCGGGCGCGTGGGAGCAGCTGGTCAGCACCATCGGCAATCCGGAACGTCTCACCATCGCGGTGGAGACCCACCAGAGCGATGCGTCGTTCACCGCCGCGGTCGTGGACGGCGTGCTCGCCCCCGCGCCGCACGCCGGTGTGACCACCATTTACGTGACCGGCGATCCGATGGGCTGGCCCGCCACCAAACCCGATCTGCAGATCCACCAGCCCGGTGCGATCGGCAACCACGTCCTGCTGCGCACCGGCACCACCCAGGTCGATCTGAGCCTGGTCTCCATTCCGCGCGAGTCCACCTATATCGGCTCACCCCGCGGTCAGCAGCAACAGCAGCAGCAGCGCCGGGCCGCGGCCAGCGGGTAGCCGGGCGCTCAGCCCTGCCGGGTGGGCCGCAGGGTGATGTCGCCGATCTCCACATCGTCGGGCTGTTCGATGGCGAAGGCGATCGCGCGCGCCACCGCGTCGGGGCCGATGCCCAGTGCCGCCATCGCCTGCTGCGCCTGTCCGCGCTGTTCGGAATCGTCGATGTAGTCCACGAGTTCGGTGCGGACGAATCCGGGCGAGATCGAGGTCGTGCGCAGGACGCCGTCGGTGGATTCCTGGCGCAGCGCCTCCAGCAGCGTGCGCACGGCGTTCTTGGTTCCCGCGTAGACCGCCTGGGTCGGCACGATCTTTAGTCCGGACGTCGAGATGGTGGTGACGAAATGTCCGCGGCCCTGATCGCGGAACACCGGCAGCGCCGCGGCGATACCGTGCAGGACACCACGCAGGTTGACGTCGATCATGGCGTCCCAGTCGTCGAGGTCCAGGGCCTGCATCGGCGCGATCCGGGCGACGCCCGCATTGCTCACCAGCACGTCCAGCCGGCCGAAGCCGTGCACCGCCGCCGCCACCAGATCCTCCAGATCGGCCCGCCGCGTGACGTCGACCGCGACCATCTCCGCGCGCCCGCCCGCGGCCCGGATGCGCGTCACCAACTCCTCGAGCCGATCGGTCCGCCGCGCGCCGAGTACGACGGCCGCCCCGCGCTCGGCCAGTTCCGCGGCGGTGGCCGCACCGATACCGCTGCTGGCTCCGGTGATGGCCACGACCTTGCCGTCCAGTCCACTCATCGAGATACCTCCCGGTCCGAGAATCGTTCGATCACGATGTCGACCGTACCGGACAATTGTCCGTTTAGCTGAGCGACGAGCGGCCCGACACCTCGGAAGGACCCGAAGCGTGCGCCGCAGATCCGACTGCGAATCAGCCCGGATACGGGTCGGCGATCCTCGCCTCCCGCAAATGCGCTGCCCACCAAGCGAGTTGGCGCAACAGCCGCTGGGCCGCGTCGATCGCCGCGCCGTCGCGGGTCTCGCCGTCGGCGTCGAAGGCGCGCTTGGCCTGATGGAAGCTGACCGATTCGCGGATCGAGACCATGTGCACCTCGGCCACCACCTGACGCAATTGTTCGATCGCCCGCAGACCACCCGACAGCCCGCCGTACCCGACGAATCCGATGGGCTTGGCGCGCCATTCGCGTTTGGCACTGTCCAGGGCGGTCTTCAGCGAGGCCGGGTAACCGTGGTTGTATTCCGAAGTCACCACGACGAAAGCCGCTGCGGCGGAAAGGCGTTCACGAAAAGCCTCGACTTCGGGCGTCTCGGACAGATCCGTCGGCAGCGGGGTGTGCAGCAGATCGATGACACCGACGTCGAACCGGTCGTCGGCCCGCGCGGTCCGCAGAAACCAGTCGGCGACGACCGGCGCGAACCGCCCCTGCCGCACACTGGCGACGATCACCTCGAGCCGCAGCGGAGTATCCATGTCAGCGAGCCTAACCGCAGTCGAAGCACGGTCCGGCCGAGCGAACCGTCACGGTGGCGAATCAGCCCCGCCCCCATGTCCGGACCGGACACCGCAAGCAATGCGACGATACTGCGAACCACCCACCTCAACAGGGACGATCCTGCTGCGGTACACCACTCGGGAACCAGGGCCCAACCGAGCGATTTGAATCAGACCACCACCAGGGACGATCCTGTACCGGGCGAACTGGAATCCAGCGATTCAGCACGCCCACCCGAACGCGCCCGAGTTCCGCTCACCCTGGGCAACGCCAACACCTGGCCGGGGCCCGCCCCGGTCCTGGACCGAGTGGAGCGGAGGAGCGAAGCGGGGGAGCGGAGGGAGGGAAGGACCGGGGTTGATAGGGCCCCGGCCAGCCGGAGCGAAGCGGAGGCAGAATATTCAGCCCCGCCGGAGCGGAGCGGAGGCCAAAATTACAGCCTGGCTGCTGATCGAGACTCTCGGCGCGCCCGAGAGTTGGTCACTGGTCGCCGTGGGCACCGCACCGCGACAGTGGAAGTCGTTGGCGCGCGCGGTACCCGGCCGGGTGCTGCCGGCGATCGCCGCGGCCCACGCCACCGGTGAGCCGGTCGAGCGGATCCTGCCGAAATCCCGGCACACCTGGTCACAGCAGCGAGTCCAGGCCATTCCGGTCGTCGGACCGGGTGATCGGGTGTACGCGGTGCACGTCCGGGTGGGCGAGGGCGACACCGAGCCGACCCCCGCGGCGCCGTATCTGTACAACGACGACGATCGGCGGCTCGAGGTCGTCTCCACCGGGCTCGGACCGGACTTCGACCGCGGCCGCACGGTGTGGACGGGGACCGAGACCTTCGAATACGTCGAACGTTTCGACGACGCGCTCGACTGGGTGGCGACCATGGCACAGGCGGTGCCGGGCGCGCGCTGGCTGGGCGAGATGACCGTCCGCATCCCTGGCGGCCTGCGCACCCTGATGACCGCGGCCCGCAGCGACGACGAGGATCCGCGCCGCTGGCGGGGACTGCTCGTCGACATCACCGACAGCGTTCCACCGCAACAGAAGTCGTTCGAGGCCGCGACGGTGGACACCCTCGTCAACGCCAATCCGGGACTGTATCTGGCGATCGTGGACACCGAGCAGGTTCGCGTGCTGCGCTGGATCAGCGGGCCGATTCCCGGCCTGCGCTGGTCCGGTGACATCGAGGAGCGCACGCTGCCCCATCCGGACGATCTCGAACGGATTCGCGCCGCCCGCAACCACGTTCGGGCGGGCGAACTCAACCAGGCCCTGCCCGGATTGCGCCTGGCCGCCACGGACGGCGGCTGGCTGCGGGTCGACGCGGAGATCAGTCCCCTCCCGCACGGCGCCCTCGACGAGGGCCGGCCCCGTTTCGCCCTGGTCCGTTTCGAGGTGCTCTGACGACCCGTTCAGGGGTGCACGGCGGTCGCGGCGTACTCGGCCAGTCCTTGTTCGGGAGGCACTGCGGCGGTGAAATCGACTGTGCGACGGGCACGTTGCGGATCGGCGACGATATGCCGGGCGTCGGTGATCCGATACTGTCCGCTCACCACGGGATTCGGGCCACTGCGGGCCCGGGACATGATCGAGGCCACTTCCCACAGCGTGATCGGATGGCCGGAGGCGATATTGAGCGGGACGAATCCGGACAGCGGGCGCGCCACCACCGCGGCGGTGGCGTCCGCGATATCGCGGACGTGCACGAAATCCCGCACCTGCCCGCCGTCCTCGAACACGTAGGGCGCTCGTCCGGCCGCCAGTTCCGCACGAAATCGCGCCGCGACTCCGGAATGCGCACTCAGCGCGGCATTCTCGTGCATCGGGTCGCCGTACACGTGGTGATACCGCAGCACCGTGACGCCCGCGCCGGTGGCCGCGCCCCAGGCCATCGCGTAGTTCTCCTGGGCCGCCTTGCTCGCCGCATAACCGGTGCGGGGCCGCAGCGGGGCATCCTCGCCGACCGGCTCCCAGGTCAGGATCTCCCCCGACCGCGGCGCGCGATGGTCGAACATCCCGCGGTCCAGATCGCCCCGGCGGCGCACCCCCGGGAAGAACGGCCCGCTGCGCAGCCCGCGATAGCGCCCCTCCCCGTACACCGACACCGAGGAGGCGAGCACCAGCCGCCGGACTCCGGCGCGCTCCATCGCGGCCAGCAGGACCGCGGTGCCGAAGTCGTTGTGCGCGGCGTACATCGGGGCGCGCTGAACACTGGGACCACCCGGCCGCACCACACTCGTCGCGCCCGTGCCCGGCTCCGAACCGGTGTTCTGCCGCGGCAGTCCGGGCGGCCCCTGCACTCCCATCGACGAGCCGGCCCCGCCCACGGCCGAGGAACCCGGCGGAATCGCGGCAGCCAGATGCACGACCACATCGATACCGCGCAGCAGCGGGTCCAGCGCGTCCGGATCGCGGATGTCCGCACGCACGATGCCCTCGGGCGGAGTCGGATCGGGCCCGTGCACGGTGTCGAGCAGCGCGTCCAGCGCGACCACCTCGTGCCCGGCGTCGGCGAGGGCGCTGCGCACGTGCAGTCCGATGAATCCCGCAGCCCCGGTCAGCATTACCCGCATGTCATCTCCATCGGCCCGCGAATCCCCCGCAGGAAGATCGGCGCGACCGCCGCCGGAACCGAAGCCTGCGACGGTGCACCCATCACCTCAGGGTAGTTCGAACGGCAGGGTGACACCGGCATGGACACGACACCGCGCACAGGTGTCCGTGCCCTCGACCGCCGCGATCGCGTTGCGCACGAGTCCCTTGAACGGCACCAGATTCTGCTCGAACGCGGCGAAAACCGCCGCCGCGCTGACGCCTTCGCCCGCCTCCAGACCGGCATCCAGATCGGTCACCAGGGCGATTGCCGCGTAACACATTTCGAGCTCGCGGGCCAGGACCGCCTCCGGGAATCCGGTCATGTTCACCAGTTCCCAGCCCTGCGCGGCGAACCAGCGGCTCTCGGCGCGGGTGGAGAACCTGGGCCCCTGCACCACGACCATCGTCGCGGTCGATTGCAGCGGCAGTTCGGGAACCGCGGATCCGATTGCCGCACCGCGCAGTTCATCGCAGTAGGGGTCGGCGAAGGAGACGTGGACTCCGCCGTTGTCGAAAAAGGTCTGCGGCCGCCCGGACGTGCGGTCGACGAGTTGATCGGGCACCGCGACCGTCCCGGGCCCCCAGTCCGCGTGCAGGCTGCCCACCGCGCAGGGCGCGAGGATCCGCCGCACGCCGATCGAACGCAACGCCCACAGATTCGCCTGGTAGGGCACGGTGTGTGGGGAGAATTCGTGTTTGCGGCCGTGGCGCGGGAGGAATGCGACCTGCCGCCCCTCGACCTGCCCGACGGTGATCGGCGCACTCGGCGCACCGTAGGGTGTGTCGACCTCGAGGCTCACCGCGTCGTCGCCGAAGAAATCGTAGAAGCCGCTGCCGCCGATGATGGCCAGCGCGGGCCGGGGAACCGAACTCATGCGCCGATTCTCGCGCACCCCCGGGTCCCGGGCGGAAACCGGGGCGCGACCACTGCCACCAGCCTGTACCCTGGTGGGGTATCACAGACGGCAGGCTCGACGGGCTGGGAGAAGAGGGCGATCCGGTGACCGAGGACGACATCACCACGGCGGAGACCACGTCGGGTCACGATCATGCCGGCCACGGGTACATCACCGCCAAGGACGACTACCTCAAGCGGCTGCGCCGCATCGAGGGCCAGGCCCGCGGCCTGCAGCGCATGGTCGAGCAGGAGCAGTACTGCATCGACATCCTCACCCAGGTCTCGGCCATGACCAAGGCCCTGCAGGCGGTGGCGATGGGACTGCTCGAGGACCACATCAGCCACTGCGTCGTCGACGCGGCCGTGCGCGGCGGACCCGAGGCCGACGAGAAGATCAAAGAGGCCACCGACGCCATCGCCCGCCTCGTGCGGTCCTGAGCGAGCGGTCCGGGCGGCTTCCGGACCATCACCGATAACCGCCACCGATTCCGTAGAGACTGCACCCCCCGCATCCGCACCCTTGCGGGGTTCGCGTCAGGTGCGGATGCGGTGCAGCGTGCGGCGGCCTCAGCCGAGCGCGGCGGCCAACGTCCGCAGAGTGCCCATGTAGTCGTTGCCCAGAGCCTGGATGGCGACGGTGTCGGCTCCGGCGGCGAGGTGCTCGGTCAGGCCCGCGGCGATCTGCTCGGCGGTGCCGTGCAGCGCCAACGCGTCGATCAACCTGTCACTGCCGGGTGCGGTGAGATCCTCTTCGCTGAAGCCGAGACGGCGCAGATTGGACACGTAGTTGCGCAGGCCGAGGTAGAACTTCACCACGTCGCGGCCGGTCGGGCGGGCAGTGGCCGGATCGGTGTCCAGGACGATCTTCTGCTCGGCGACCAGCAGCGCGTCCGGCCCCAGGATCTCGCGGGCCTCGCGGGTGTGCTGCGGGATGGTCAGGTACGGGAGCGCGCCCGCGGTGCGGTCGCCGGAGAGCTTCAGCACCCGCGGGCCGAGTGCGGCCAGGGCTGTCTGCTGTTTGGGCACACCGGCCTTGTCCAGGACGTCGATGTAGTCCACCAGGACGTCGTAGGGCTTGCGGTAGTCGTTGTCGTGCTCCGGGTGCCCGATACCGATACCGAGGATGAAACGCCCCGGAAAACGCTTGTCGATGCGATGGAACGACTCCGCGGTCTCCGCCGCGGCCGCGCTCCACACGTTCACGATGCTGGTGCCGATGACGAGGTTCTCGGTCGCCTCCAGCAGCGACTCCACCACCGGCAGCTCGGCGGCGGGCGATCCACCCAGCCAGATCGAGCCGTACCCCAGACCTTCCAACTCCTTCGCCTCGTCCGGAGTCACTGCCCCGTAGTAGCGCCACACCCCGAACCGGCCGAGTCCACGAATCGTCATATCGGTTGTGAACCGCGACACTCCGGCACGTATTCCGCCCCGGTGGGGACCGGCTACACCAGCCCCGCCTCGAATTCCGGATGCACATGGATCGGGAGCGGTTTCGCCGCGACGGGCAGGATCTGCAGCCGTGCCCGCACGACCACCTCGGCGACCTCGTGCGGAATCGCGTCGTCCTCCTCGGGCTCCTCCAGTTCCACGCCCGCCTCGCGCGCGGCGCGATCGTGCAGGGCGCGAGCGTCCAGCGCGGCGTGCACGTGCCAGCGGAATTCACCGGCGGTCATGGGTTCCTCGTCGGCGGGTTCCTGTTCATCGGTGAGCCGCCGCGACTCGGTCAGTCCCTCGCCGACGAACGGGGCCAGATCGTATGCGGCACCGCAGTTCTCGTCGTCGACGAAGATCAGGAACCCGTCCGTGCGACCCGCCCGCGCGAAGCTGCCGAACAACGTCGCGCCCGTGCCGTCCATATCGGGCCAGCGGACGAATTCGCCCGCGGTGAGCGGTTCGTCCAGTTCGGGCACCCAGGCGGCCGGGACGACACCGGCCGCGGCGAGCCGATCGGCGGCCTCCTGCGCCACCGTGCGCGAGGGCTCGGCGATCAGGGCGGTGACGCAGCGCAGGAAGGCCAGCGCACCCGGCGTCGCCAATTCCTCGGCCCGGTCGACGAACAGGCGCACGAACACGTCCAGGTAGTCCGCGCTCTCCCCGTATCCGACCGCCAGCAGCCCCGCCGCCAGATACTCGCCGTCGACCGGCTCGTCCACCTGCTCGAATTCCGTTATCCGAGCGTCGACCTCGGCCATCATCTCGGCAACGCCGAGATCGTCGGCCTCGACGACGTCGGCGCCGCCTCGGCGCACCTCGCCTCGCTTGTTCTCCTTGCCCTTACGACCACGGCTCACCGGACTCATGAGAGCCGAGTCTGCCATCTCCTCCCGCCGGCGCACGAACACCCCGTGGAGCGAGTCGGCGCAGGCAGTCGGAACACATCCGCTCACGCTAGCGGCTATCGGACATTTCCTGCCGCCACTTCGGATTCCGCCCTGCTGCGAGCACGAGGACATAGGCTTGCCACGATCTGGCGAACCAGGATGGTCGCCTCCGGAGGCACCGAGAATTTTCATGACAACCCTGGTTTGGCTGGTCGTCCCCTACCTCGCTTTCGCCTCCTTCGGCGTGGGCCACTGGTGGCGCTGGCGGCACGATCGATTCCGCTCCGGCGTCGCCGGCGGTCGCACCGACATCTCGCGCACCGGCTTGTGGCTGTTCCGGATCGGCATCCTGGTGGTGCTGCTCCCCCGGATCGGCCGAATACTGCTCAGCCGTACACATTTCGGCTTCTCCGTCAGCGTCTCGCAGGTCGCCCTCATCAGCGAGGCGATCGCCGCGCCGATCGCCTCGACCGGCGCGGTGCTGCTGTTGTTGCCCGCCATGGTGAACGGTTCCACCCGCCCGGTCACCATCGTCGACCGCATCACGCTGCCGATCCTGGCCGCGGCGGTCCTGTCCGGCGTCCTGGTGATCTTCGACCCGAAATCCACCGGTTCCCAGGACATTTCCGAGCACACCCTGTTCGTCTGGTTCCCCTCCCTGTGCAGCTTCGACCCCCAACCCGGCGTCATGGCCCACGCCCCGCTGCTCTACCGGGTCAGAGGGCTCACGGTCATCCTGGCCATCGCCCTGTGGCCCTACACCAGACTCGCCGGACTGTTCCTGCGGCCGATCGGACACGGCATCCGCAGACTCGCCACCGCACTGACATCAGCTGTCCGCCAAGCGAATTGACCTGCGGGTCACTCTCCGCAGCAACCCCCGGCACTCGGCACGGTCCGGATTTCTCGGGTCTGGGCGTTGCGGGTGGCCAGGTCCTGGTCGGCGGGGTAGTCGACGGCGATGAGGCTCAGGCCGTGCG
Source organism: Nocardia jiangxiensis NBRC 101359 (assembly GCF_000308615.1). Lineage (GTDB taxonomy): Bacteria > Actinomycetota > Actinomycetes > Mycobacteriales > Mycobacteriaceae > Nocardia > Nocardia jiangxiensis. Next base: position 235,152 of record NZ_BAGB01000012.1, on the reverse strand, counting down.
CCGGAGCCACCGTGACGGAGCTGGAACGGCTGCGTTCGTCGAGCAGGGAGGCCAGCCAGTCGGGAGTGCGGCGGCCCTCGCCCACCGCCAGGGCACCGCCGACCAGGCTGCGGACCATCGACCAGCAGAACGCGTCGGCGGTGACATGGGCGGTCAACAGGTCGCCGGTCCGATCCCAGTCGAAACGCTGGAGTTCGCGCACGGTGGTCGCACCTTCGCGACGGCGGCAGAATGCGGCGAAATCGTGCAGGCCCAACAGGTTTCGCGATGCCTCGCGCATCGCGTCCAGGTCCACCGGACGGCACGGGACCACACTGCGGGCCTGCAACGGCGACGCACCGTACGGCGCGGTGGTCAGCCGGTAGACGTAGTGGCGGCGGATCGCCGAGAAGCGGGCGTCGAAGTCCGCGGGCGCGGGCCGGATCCCGGTGACCCGCACATCCTTCGGCAGGAACCGCGCGAGTCGGTGCAGCAACTTACCAGCATCAATTTCGGCGGTGGTATCGAAATGCGCGACCTGCCCTTCGGCGTGCACTCCGGCGTCGGTGCGGCCCGCGACGGTCAGCTGGACCGGCTCCCGCAGCACCTTGCCCAGCGACTCCTCCAACACGCCCTGCACCGTGCGCAGACCCGGCTGACGTGCCCACCCGGTGAAATCGGTGCCGTCATAGGAGATATCCAGCCGTACCCGAATCGAGACGGTTCGCTCGGGCGAATCGGACATGGTCACAGCGATCTCCTGGTTAACATGAACGAAGCCCGCCGACCCGGAGGGGACGGCGGGCTCGCGCATGGATCCGACGCAGCGGTCAGGCTTCCTCGGTGGCAGCCTCTTCGGCAGCGGCCTCGGCCGGAGCCTCGGTCTCGGCAGCCTCGTCGGCCTTGGGGGCCTCCTCGGACTTGGCCTTCTGCGACGCGGCGACCCGACGGGCACGATCGGCCTCGTTGGTCACGGTCTTCTCCCGGACCAGCTCGATGATCGCCATCGGCGCGTTGTCACCCTTGCGGGGGACGGTCTTGATGATCCGGGTGTAACCACCCTCGCGCCCCTCGAACGACGGTCCGATGGTCGCGAAGAGCTCGTGCACGACATCCTTGTTGCGGATGACCTTGAGCACCTCGCGGCGGTCGGCCAGCGAGCCGGCCTTCGCCTTGGTGACGAGCTTCTCGGCGTACGGGCGCAGCGCCTTGGCCTTGGCCTCGGTGGTCGTGATCCGACCGTGCTCGAAGAGCGCCTGCGCCAGATTGGCGAAGATCGCCTTCTGGTGCGACGCCGACCCGCCGAAGCGAGCACCCTTCTTGGGCTTGGGCATTGGTTGTTCTCCTTTGGGAAGGCCCCGGGGACGCTGCCCCGTACGGCCTAGAGCTGTTCGGTTTCGGCGTAGTCCTGCTCGCCGTTGTCGGTGTCGCTGAACGTGCCGCTGTCGCTCCAGGTACCCGTGGCGGCGTCGTAGCCGACGACGCTGGAAGGATCGAAGGAGGCCGGGCTGTCCTTGAGCGACAGACCCAGCGAGTGCAGCTTGACCTTGACCTCGTCGATGGACTTCTGCCCGAAGTTGCGGATGTCCAACAGATCCGACTCGGTGCGCGCGACCAGCTCACCCACGGTGTGCACACCCTCGCGCTTGAGGCAGTTGTACGAACGCACGGTCAGGTCCAGGTCCTCGATCGGCAGCGCGAACGAGGCGATGTGATCCGCCTCGGCCGGGCTGGGCCCGATCTCGATGCCCTCGGCCTCGACATTGAGCTCACGCGCCAGACCGAACAGCTCGACCAGGGTCTTACCGGCCGACGCCAGCGCATCCCGCGGGGAGATCGAGTTCTTGGTCTCGACGTCCAGGATGAGCCGGTCGAAGTCGGTACGCTGCTCGACACGGGTCGCCTCGACCTTGTAGGTCACCTTCAGCACCGGAGAGTAGATCGAGTCGACCGGAATCCGGCCGATCTCCGCACCCGAGGCCTTGTTCTGCACGGCCGGGACGTAACCGCGACCGCGCTCGACCACGAGCTCGATCTCCAGCTTGCCCTTGTCGTTCAGGGTCGCGATGTGCATATCCGGGTTGTGCACGGTCACGCCCGCCGGGGGAACGATGTCACCGGCGATGACCGCGCCGGGGCCCGACTTGCGCACGTACATGGTGACCGGCTCGTCCTCCTCGGACGACACGACCAGACCCTTGAGGTTCAGGATGATGTCGGTGACATCCTCCTTCACGCCCGGGACGGTGGTGAACTCGTGCAGCACACCGTCGATGCGGATGCTGGTGACCGCGGCGCCCGGGATGCTCGAGAGCAGGGTGCGGCGCAGCGAGTTGCCGAGGGTGTAACCGAAGCCCGGCTCGAGCGGTTCGATGGTGAACTTCGAGCGGTTCTCGGCGATAACCTCTTCGGTCAGCGTCGGTCGCTGTGAAATCAGCATGAGGATCTCCTCCTTCAGGGGCGCCCGCTATTTGACGCCCACGACTGGGGTTGCGGGAGACCGCGTTCCGCGGAACACGGCCTCCCACCAGCGGCGTGTGTAACGCCTTACTTCGAGTAGTACTCGACGATGAGCTGTTCGTTCAGCGGCACATCGATCTGCGCACGCTCGGGCAGCTGGTGCACCAGGATCCGCAGCCGGTTCGGCACGACCTGCAGCCAGCCCGCGTTCGGACGGTCGCCGATGGTCTCGCGCGCCACCTGGAACGGCAGCGTCGGCAGCGACTTCTCCTTGACATCGATGATGTCGTACTGGCTCACCTGGAAGCTGGGAACATCGACCTTCTTGCCGTTCACCAGGAAGTGGCCGTGCGAGACGAGCTGACGGGCCTGACGACGGGTGCGAGCCAGACCGGCGCGGTACACGACGTTGTCCAGACGCGACTCCAGCAGGCGCAGCAGGTTGTCACCCGTCTTGCCCTTCTGGCGGTTCGCCTCTTCGTAGTACCGGCGGAACTGCTTCTCCATGACGCCGTAGGAGAAGCGAGCCTTCTGCTTCTCCTGCAGCTGCATCAGGTACTCGGACTCCTTGATCCGCGCGCGGCCGTGCTGGCCGGGCGGGTAAGGACGACGCTCGAACGCCTGGTCGCCTCCGACGAGGTCGACGCGCAGACGACGCGACTTGCGGGTGATGGGGCCTGTATAACGAGCCATTTTTCGCTAATTCCTTTCCCGCTAGACGCGACGCCGCTTGGGCGGACGGCAGCCGTTGTGCGGCTGCGGGGTGACGTCGGAGATCGTGCCCACCTCGAGGCCCGCGGCCTGCAGCGAGCGGATCGCGGTCTCACGGCCCGAACCCGGGCCCTTGACGAACACGTCGACCTTCTTGACACCGTTCTCCTGCGCCTTGCGGGCAGCGTTCTCGGCGGCGAGCTGCGCGGCGAACGGGGTCGACTTGCGCGAACCCTTGAAACCGACGTGGCCCGAGGACGCCCACGAGATGACGTTGCCCTCGGGGTCGGTGATCGACACGATGGTGTTGTTGAACGTGGACTTGATGTGCGCGTGGCCGTGCGGGACGTTCTTCTTGTCCCTGCGCCGCGACTTCTGGGTCTTCTTGGGGCCGGAGGTCCGGCTCTTCGGAGGCATCGGTTATATCCCCTACTTCTTCTTGCCGGCGACGGTCTTCTTCGGACCCTTGCGCGTACGCGCATTGGTCTTGGTCCGCTGACCGCGCACCGGAAGGTGGCGACGGTGGCGGATGCCCTGGTAGCAGCCGATCTCGATCTTGCGGCGGATGTCGGCCTGCACCTCGCGGCGCAGGTCACCCTCGACCTTGATCTGGTCCGACGCCTCGATGTAATCGCGCAACCGGGTGACGTCATCGTCGGTGAGGTCCTTCGAACGCAGGTCGGGGCTGATGCCCGTGCCTGCGAGGATCTCCTTGGAGCGGGTACGACCGATACCGAAAATGTAGGTCAGTGCGATCTCCATGCGCTTGTCGCGCGGGAGGTCGACGCCCATCAGACGTGCCATATGGCATTTCCTTCATGTTGCGGAGGTCTGCTCCCTGGCCGTCCCCTCGTCTGGGGCCCCGGCCTCCGTTCCGGGGGTGGTTCCGGCATCCGCCCGCCTCGTCCCTGGAGATTTCGCGGGCTCGCCGATGCCGTGTGGCGCTGGGAGTTCTTCGTATGTGCCAATCCGAACCGCGTTCGGTGCTTGGCTGGTGGTGCGAACCGGGGGTCGCCCCCGCCGGGACTAGCCCTGACGCTGCTTGTGACGCAGGTTGTCGCAGATCACCATGACCCGGCCGTTACGGCGGATCACCTTGCACTTCTCGCAGATCTTCTTGACGCTCGGGTTGACCTTCACGTCATTCCAATCTTCTCGGTGTTCACCGGCTGTGAACACAGGTGTTCCCCGACCGGTGCGGCCGGGGAAATCTATGGGGCGATCGCCGAGGCGATCACTTGTAGCGGTAGACGATGCGACCGCGGGTCAGGTCGTACGGCGAAAGCTCCACAACCACACGATCCTCGGGGAGGATGCGAATGTAGTGCTGCCGCATCTTGCCGCTGATGTGGGCGAGAACCTTGTGGCCATTTTCCAGCTCGATCCGGAACATCGCATTGGGCAACGGCTCGATGACCCGGCCCTCGACCTCGATGGCCCCTTCCTTCTTCGCCATATCCTCCGCGATCCCGTTTGCGCTGAAACCCTTGCTGGTCGCAGCTCGTCGGCGGATTTCTCCGCCGTCACCGTCTGTTCTGCGGCCGACTCTCGTGCACTTTCGCCGACCTGGTGCCATACTCACCGGACAGCAACATGCGAACATGAACCGACCGGCGGATAGGTGCACCGCCGACCAAGCTTACCTGTGCCTACTTCCCCCCACCAAACCGGTCCATTCTGCCCTGCGCGAAGCGCGCTCGAGGCGATTCTGCGGCGAGGGGCCGCGACTCTCAGACCAGCGGACCTCGACCGGTGCGCGGTCCCCAGACGCTGATCAGGGCGAACATGATCAGCAGGGCCCCGGTGATGATGGTGAAGACCAACCCCGGGCCGTGACTGTCCAGCAGTGGCAACAGCAGGAACGGCTGGATCGCGGTGCTGAGTTTGGACAGCGAGTACGTGGTGCCCGAGGCGGTGCCGCGGACGGCGGTGGGGAACGATTCGGGCAGATAGGTGTGGATCGCGTCGGAGAACACGTTGCTCGCCAGGGTGAACAGCCCGCCCGAGATCAGGATCAGCGGGATGCTCACCGCGAATCCGAAGATCAGGCCGAAGATCGCCATCGCGGCGGTGGAGACCAGCACCAGATATTTGCGTTCCATCCGCTCGATCAGCGGAACCGCCAGCAGCGAGCCGATCGGGTAGCCCAGATAGGTGATCGCCAGGTACCCCAGCGAGTTGACCACCGTGAAACCCTTGTGCTGCAACACCAGAACGGCCAGCGTGCCGAAGCCGTAGTAGCCGAAGACCTGCAGGATCATCGCCGCGGAGAACAGCAGGGTGCGGGCGCGCAGCGGCGCGGCGAGAATCTCGGCGAAGCGCGTGCGTTCGGCCGTGCGATCTCGATGTTGTTCCCAGCGCGGCGATTCCGGCATGAACCGGCGCGCGAAGAACACCAGCGCAGCGCCCAGTCCGCCGATCACGAACAGCCAGCGCCAGCCGTCCAGGCCCAGCGGTTTGAGCGGAACCAGCCAGCGCGCCAGGAATCCCACCGTGGGGACGGCGCAGAAACCGATCGTGTAGGCGATGGAGATCATCCGCCCGCGTACCTGCGGCGGCATCACCTCGGACAGATAGGTGTCCGCAAGGGTCATCTCCGCGCCGATGCCCAGACCGGCCAGCATTCGGGTCACCATCAGGAACCACACGTTCGGGCTGAACGCGCCCAGCAGGGTGAATCCCGCGTAGAGGCCGATGTTGATCATGAACATCCGGCGGCGGCCGAACAGGTCCGACAACCGGCCCAGCACCAGCGCGCCGAGGAACTGGCCGACGAACGCCGAAGCCAGGATGCCGCTGAGCTGATAGGTCGACAGATGCAACTGCTCTTTGAAGACGCCGGTGATCGTCCCGGCCAGGAACAGTTCGTACAGATCGAAGAACAGCCCCATGCCGACCAGTGCGACGAGCCTGCGATGGATGGGCCGGACCGGTAGTTCGTCGAGGCGACCGGCGTCCTCGTGATCGACCGATTGTGCCATCGCGCCCCTGCTCCTGAACTCGTACATCCCTCGGCGACAGCGCCCGCCGAGCCCGGCCGAGACTACACCGCACACAGGTCCCGCACCTGCCCTGCTCGATGGAGCAGCGGATCACTCGCCATCGGGTGCGCTCGCGTAAACTGCGGACTGTCCAGGTAATCGGCCGAGCAGATCCCAGGGGGACACCAGTGAGCGAGCGCAGCGACTACGTCGGCGACGCAGCGCACGCAGCCATGGCGAGCACCGACGAGGTGGCGCTGTGAGTAACAACGAACTCCCGATGCTGCCACCGTGGCTGTCCGAGAGCGAAGGCGCGGAGTCCGGCTACGAAGCCCCCGTGCAGAACCTGCCGCAGCGGGATCTGATCTCGGAGAAGCCGTCCAAGCGTCCTCGATTCGGCCGCAAGGCCGAAAGCGAGCGTCCCGACCCCGGACTCAAGGGCCGCAACAAGAAAAAGGGTAAATCCAAATCCGACGATGCGCCCGAGCAGCGGCCGTGGGGTGAGCCACAGTCCGAGTCGCAGACATGGGGCGAACCGCAGCAGAGCGCACAGTCCCAGGGTGTGCGTCCGAACGAGACCGCGGCACCGGCCGATCCGCGTCAGTTCTCGCCGAACGCCCAGCGCCCCAACGGGGAATTCCACCAGCCGGCGAATCCGCAGTCCATGGGCGGATTCCCGAAGCCCGACAACGGCTTCGAACCCGGTCCCCGGCCGAATACCGGCCCGCAGCAGACGGGCCAGGGTTTCCCCGGTCCCGATCAGCGCGGTCCCGGGCCGATGCCGCAGGGCGAATTCGTTCAGCCGCAACAGGATCAGCCGCAGCCTCCCGGCCCGATGCCGCCGCAACAGCTTCCGCCGCCACAGTCCGGTCCGATGCCGCAGGTTCCTCCGGCGCAGCCGGACGGGCCGTCCCCGAACCGCCCGCCGATTCCCGATGCACCGCAGGCGTATTCGACTCCCGCGACGCCGGAGTCCGGTGACGCCGGTGATATGACCGTGCGGGTCGGCGGTCGGCCGGATCTGCCGCCTCCCCCGCAGCAGACGCCGCAGCGGCCGCCGCTGCCCGAACCCCCGGGGCAGCACGAGGGACAACCGGCTGCCGATGATTCCAGTGCGCCCGCGTGGGTGACCGGGCTGGATTCGCCCGCGCCGCATGAGGATACCGGCGCTCCGGGCCCGGATGCCGAGGCGCCGCAGCGGCTGCCCGATTCCCCTGCCCCGCAACCGAATACGCCCGCGCCCGAGGCGCTCGCGCAGCCTCCGGCCGCACCCGAGCGGGGCATCGACCCCAACAGTGGGCGGCATCAGGCATACGATGCGCCCGCGCCGACCCACCCGGGTCCGGAGTCCGATCGAACCGTGGTCGCGGGACGCCCGGACGAGCAGCATCCCCAGGCTCCGTATCCGCCTGCCGCACAGGGATTTTCCGGGGATCGCCCGCCTTCCGGCGACTACCGGCAGGTTCCGCCGCCCGATGCGCCGAACTTCGCGGCGCAGCAGCCGCCGATCGCGCCGCAGAACGAGCAGTACTCGCCGCAAGCTCCGGGACCGGCCCAGTCCGATCCGCGTTTCGGGGCTCCGGCGCAACCGCCGATGCAGGGCAACCAGTGGAACGCCCCGGCGCCGCGGCAGGGCGGTCAGGGTTATCCACAGCAGTACCAGCAGGGTCGGTACCAGCAGCAACCGCCGCAGTATCAGCAGCAGCAGTACCCGCCGGGGCAGCAGCCTTCGCTGGACAACGTCCCGGTGCGCAGGGCCAAGAAGGCTCCCGGCACCGGATGGCGGCGCACCGTGCACCACATCTCCGGCGGCGCGATCAATCCCGGCATGTCGGCCGAGGAGCGGCGGCTGCAGGAGTTGGTGGCCCGCATCCGCCAGCCGGTCCGCGGTGACTACCGGATCGCGGTGCTCTCCCTCAAGGGCGGCGTCGGCAAGACGACCACGACGATGGGCATCGGCTCGATCTTCTCCTCCATTCGCGGCGACCGCGTCATCGCGGTGGACGCCAACCCGGACTTCGGCACGCTGTCCCAGCGCGTGCAGTTGCAGACCCGCTCCACGGTGCGCGATCTGCTGCTGGACCCGTCGATCAACTCCTACTCCGACGTCCGCCGGCACACCTCCCAGGGCACCAGCCGACTGGAAGTGCTTGCCAGCGAACGGGATCCGGCTGCCTCGGAATCCTTCAGCGAGGACGAGTACCGCAAGGTCGCACGCATCCTGCAGCGGTTCTACAACATCATCCTCACCGACTGCGGCACCGGTCTGATGCATTCGGCGATGGCCGGTGTGCTGGAGTTGGCGCACTCGCTGGTGCTGATCTCGTCCTCGGCGATCGACGGCGCCCGCAGCGCCGCGGCCACCCTGGACTGGCTGTCCCTGCACGGCCACGACCACCTGGTCCGCAACGCCGTCGTGGTGATCAACCTCCCCCGCCCCGGCTCCCCCAACGTCGGCATCCAGCAACTGCGCGAATACTTCCTGTCCCGCTGCCGCGCCGTCCACATCATCCCGTACGACGCCCACCTGTCCGAGGGCGCCGAAATCGAACTGGCCCGCCTGCACAAGACCACCAAGCGGGCCCTGGTCGAACTCGCCGCGACCGTCGCCGACGACTTTGCCACCGAACACCACAGATTCAGCTACTGACCGTTCGAAAACGAACCACACCAACGGAATTCGCGCCCGCCTCGGCATCGAGGCGGGCGCGAATCGGTTCGGGCGCCGCAGCACCCGCCGAATGGCGGGTTTTTCCCGTCGCTTGGCTGTTCCGCTCGTGACGACCTCCGGCCAGACTGGGCCGAGCAGCTTTCAGCAGGAGGAACCATGACCGACAGCGACGTCGCGACCCCATCACCGATCGGACCGCCCGTACCGTTCGACCCGGAACTCGCTGCGGCGCTGGAGGTGATCCTGCCACACATGCCGACCTTCACCAGCGTGGAATCCATCCCGCAGATCCGGGCCAGGGCCGGCGATCTCCTGGTGGATCGCTCGAACGAGGACCTCAGCCGCGAGGGCGCCCTGCACGTCGAGGAGGTTTTCATTCCCGGGGCGCCCGGAGCGCAGATCTCCCTGATCATCTGCCGCCCGGTGCGAGCCCAGGCGCCGACGGCGGCGTTCTACCACACGCACGGCGGCGGCATGATCCTCGGCAGCAACCGCATGATCAGTGACGAAATGCTGGACTGGATGGTCGAATTCGACGCGACCCTGATCTCGGTCGATTACCGGCTCGCTCCGGATACGCCGCACCCCGGGCCGGTGGAGGACTGCTACACCGGGCTGACCTGGGTTGCCGATCACGCCGCGGAACTCGGTATCGACCCGGCGCGAATCGTCATCGCGGGGGAAAGCGCGGGCGGCGGCCTGGCCGCGGCGACTGCGCTGCTGGCCCGGGACCGGCAAGGTCCGGCGATCGCGGCGCAGGTCCTGATGTGCCCGATGCTCGACGACCGCAACGACACTCCCTCGGCGATCCAGGGCGAAGGGCGCGGCGTCTGGCACCGCCACACGAACGAGATCGGCTGGTCCGCGCTGCTGGGCGAGTCTCGCGGCGGCCCCGACGTCTCGCCCTACGCTGCTCCCGCGCGCGCAACCGACTTGTCCGGTCTGCCACCGACATTGATCGATGTAGGCTCGGCGGAGACGTTCCGGGACGAGGCGGTCGCCTACGCCGGCAATATCTGGCGCGCGGGAGGCCAGGCGGAACTGCACGTTTTCGCCGGAGGTTTCCACGGATACGACGGCCTGGCTCCGCAGGCGACGGTCTCCCAGGACACCAAGGACGCCCGGATTCGGTGGCTGCGCAGGATCATGAACTCCTGACCGAACAGAGGAAAGACGATGCGAGAGCTCACCATCCGCCTCTCGGCACTCGCTCCGGAAGCGGCGAACGCGCTGCACGTGGTCGCCTATTTCGATCGGCTCGTCGAGCACCGCGCCGGTTCTCGTTCGGTATTGCGCGGCGCCGCAATACTTTCCGGGTGCCCGGCGGGCTTCGTCGATCGAACGCACGGCAACAGTTGGCGGGTTCTTCCCGATGGGACGTTCACGGCGCCGGAACCCGAGGCCGCGCACACATGGCCGCGGGTCGCCGCGGGCGATGGTTCGCTCGAAATGTGGCTGGAGCGTGCCGAACCCGTCGAGGGCGGATTCGACGCACTCGTCCTCGAACGGGCGCTGCTGGCCGCGGCGACCATGCTCGGCCGCACCTCGGACACCCCCGAGCAGCGCCGGGCAGGATGGATACAGGCGCTACTGGCCGACGATCCGGACGACGCGGCCCGCGACGCCGCCCTGCGCGGACTCGGGCTGACCGCCACGACTCCGCTGTGCGTCGTGGCCACGGCCGACGACACTCCGTTGCTCGCGTCGTCGATCGACGATGCCCGCACCGCGATCGGCGCCGGACGTGCGGGTATCGGTCCGATCGTGCCCGCGCGAGCAGCCGCGGCGTCGTGGCGGCAGGCCCGCTCGGCGCGCAGGCTGACAGCCGAAGGCACACAACAGGATCCGGGCGATCGCGTGGTCCTCGCCGAGGAAACCGGCACCCTGCTCGTCCTCGCCGCGAGTATCCGTCCGGACGAGACGCCACCGGCGGATGTCATGGCGCTGGAGGACGCGGCCGCCACCACCGCGTGGATGTTGGAGACCCTGCACGCGATCAGCACCACCAACAGCGTGCGAGACGCCGCGAGCGTCCTGCATCTGCACCACTCCACGGTGCAGGAGCGCGCTGCCCGAGCCGATCGGGTCTTGGGCTGGAATGTGTTGAGCCAGCGTGGAAAACAGCGCGCCCAACTCGCCTTGGTGATGCGTCGCATCCTCGCCGCTCGGTGAGTGGCGAGCCATCCGCCGGTATCGCGCGAACACCGAGTGCCCCGCGCAGGACACGTTCGAGCAGGTGGGAGGTCCGAGCGGCCGTAACGACCAGGTATCCGGAGCCGATAATCGGCTAACTCGTCGGGAGGACTCGAATGAGAAGAACGACAATCACAGCCACGCGAGTCGCGATCGGCGCCGTCTCGGTGCTGGGTTTCGCCGCGATGATCGGCTCCGGCACAGCTCAGGCGGCACCGCAGGACTGCGTCGTCACGCGGGACCTGTTCGGTGCGACCGCAGCATGCCACGACACCGGAACACCTGCCGGTAGGGAGTACACCCTGGTCGTCGAGTGCGTCGGACTGCACGGCGTACCGAACGCCTTTCCGCTCATGGCCATCGGCCCGTACCAGGGTTCGTGGGGCGGTTCCTTCGCTCCGTCCGGTCAGGGCACGGCCTCCTGCTTGGGGCCCACCAGCGTCGGAACCGCCACCAACGCCTATGTAGCGATATACCGCTACTGATCGACTCCGGAGCCGTCCTCTCGCCGGTACGGACTCGGGTTCGCGAGAACGACCGGCGCCCAACGACTGTCAACGGTCGGGTACGAGCGTCGCGATCAGGCTGTTCTGCTCGTCTTCTGCGATGGCGAAAATCCCTGGCGGCCGAGGAATCCCAGTAGTTGCCGATGGGCGGGCACATCGAGGGGAACCGGTTGCGCGGGCCCGAACATGCCGGGGCGGCGGAAGGTGTCGAAGTCCATGGACCGCATCGTGGTGAGCAGATATTCGGCCTGTTGTTCATCGATGCGGTGCGGTTGTTCGGTGACGACGGCCAGGTCGATGCCGTGGACCAGGATCTCGGTGAGGTGGATCAGTGCAGCCATCGGCGCGGGGACCGCGCCGAAGCCGAGCCGGATGGTCGCGTCCAGGGCGCCGGGGCGCGACCAGGCTTTGCGGTCGAGGTCGGCGGCGGCGGTGAAAGCCGCGCGATGGTCGGCGCCGAGCCAGTCGTCGTGATGCTCTCCGCCCGGATCGGTCCCGGCGAGTTCGGCGGCGAAGATGCGGAGGCCGCCGACCAGGTGGTTGAGTTCGAAGCCGATGTCCCATCCTGCGCAGAGCGAAGGTTGGGTGAGGTGCGCGCTGGTGACACCGGCGACGATGGCGCCGGTGGCGTCCAGGGCGGTATCGATGCGGTCGATGAGGGTGGGGGGCGCGGTGTTCATGACGGTATCTTTCGGCTAAACGCAATCAACGGCTGCGTTAGTGACTGTACGCCGCCTCGCCTGACAAACGCAAGAGCAGACTGCGTTAAGGTGAGGATGTGGCGGAAGACAACACCGTGCGCCGCCCAGGCGGACGCAGCGCCCGCGTCCGCGCGGCAGTACATCACGCGGTCACCGAACTGGTGGCCGAAAACGGCTACGGCAACTTCACGATCGGCGATGTCGCTACGCGGGCCGGGGTGGCCGATTCCAGCATCTACCGACGCTGGGGCTCGCTCGAATCACTGACCAGCGACGTCGCGGTCACCTTGCTGACGACCAGCTCACCCATCCCCGACACCGGCAGCCTCGACAGCGATCTACGCGGCTACGCGGCGGGCGTGGCCCGCGACATCAGCGGTCCCGACGGGCTCGCGGTGCTACGCCTGGCCATGGCCCTGTCCCAGGGCGGTGCGATCGGCGCGGACGCGCGCGACCGCTTCATCGACGAGCGCCGACGCCAGATCCAGCAGATGCTCGACCGTGCCGCGACGCGAGGCGAGAAACCGCCCGCGGCCCTGGACATCCTCGACCACCTCCTCGCCCCGCTCTACATCCGCATCCTGTTCGGCATGGGGCCACTCACCCCCGACTACATCGATTCCCTCGTCGACCGACTGCTCGCCGCCTTCCACCCGAAATCCGTGCAGCGGTGACCATGGCGGGCGGATCCAACCAGCCGTCCCGGCTTCGAACCCGCACCGGCAACATCCCAACCGGACAAGAGGTGTCGCGCTCGCCCCGTTCGCGTTCTGAGAGCAGCACGGCTGGAAAGTGACCCTGTCCACCGACGCCGACGGCATCGTCGTGCAGGCTCGCACCTCCGGCTGGTACGAACTCACCCTGACCCTCCGCCACGACACAGTGCGCCTTCCGTCCCATCGCCCGGCTTCCTGCGGCCGTAGGGCTCCTTGCGACCACAGCACGGGATCGTCACCGGCACAGGCGATATCGGATGAGGCACTCATACCCGACGAGGAGTTCCGGGACCGGTCCGCCTCGCGCGGCAAGACTGCAGGGCAGTCGGGCCGTCTCGTACAACGCGGAACGACGAACCCTCCGATGGCAGAATCCCCTGGGTGGCAAGCCTCATCACAATCGACGACATCATCAGAGCGGCGGACCGGCTGGCCGATGTCGCGCACCGGACTCCGGTGCTCACATCCCGCATCTTGAACGAGCGCGTCGGCGCCGAGGTGTTCTTGAAGTGCGAGAACTTCCAGCGAATCGGTGCGTTCAAGTTCCGGGGGGCCTACAACGCGCTCGCCGAGCTGACATACGAACAGCGCGAACGCGGGGTGGCGACCTGGTCTTCGGGGAATCACGCCCAGGCGATCGCTCTGGCTGCGGGACTGCTGGGCACCTCGGCCCTGATCGTGATGCCCGAGGACGCCCCTGCCTCGAAGTTGGCTGCTACCAAGGGATATGGAGCCGAAGTCGTCACCTATGATCGCTACACCGAGGACCGGACCGCGATCGGTGCAGCCCTGGCAGCCGAACGCGGGCTGACCGTCATCCCACCGTTCGACCACCCCGCGGTCATGGCGGGCCAGGGCACCGCGGCGCTCGAGCTGGTCGAGCAGGCCGGGCCGCTCGACGCCTTCCTCGCCCCGATCGGCGGAGGCGGGCTGATGGCAGGGTGCGCCACCGCCGTGACCGCGCTGTGCCCCGATGCTCGCATCATCGGCGTCGAACCGGTCGACGGCGACGACACGAAACGTTCACTCACAGCCGGTCATCGGGTTCGGATACCAGTTCCGCACACCATCGCCGACGCTCAGGCGGCCGACATCCCCGGCGAGCTCACCTTCCCGATCAACCAGAAGCTGGTCGACGAAATCACCCTCGTCACAGACGATCAACTGGTGACGGCCATGTCGTTCCTCTTCGACACGATGAAGATCGTCGCCGAACCGACGGGAGCCGCCGCCGTCGCCGCACTCCTGTCCGGCCGGGTTCAGCTCCCGGGTGCGCGTATCGGCCTCGTCATCTCCGGCGGCAACATCAGCGCGTCACGCTTCGCGGCGCTCGTGGGAGAGCGCGACTCACGGAAACCAGCTCACCAGCTGTAAGAGGCCAGGACGTTGGTGGCGGCTGCGACCGCTGCGGCATGTCGTCCCCGACGGGCACCCGGCGCACGCCCTACTCCGGTTGTCGGAAGCCCCCGATCTGCTGTTCGAGCAGTTCGGCCAGCCGTAATGTGGTGCGGTCCTGGAACATCGGACCGATGAGCTGTACTCCGACGGGCAGACCCTCGGGTGACCGCCCCGTGGGTATGGCGGTGGCAGGAAGGCCGGGCATGGTGGCCAGACCGGCCCAGACGAGCTGGTCGAAGTACGGGTACTCGACCCCGTCGATGTCGAGCCGACGTTCCAGCAGATCAGGGTCGTGGTCGTGCGGGTACGCCGGGGTCGGCGTGATCGGACACACCACGACATCGAACTCGCCGAACAGCTGCCGCCAGCCGTGACGGTGGAGCTCGCGACGGTTGTTCACCTCGATCCAATCGCGGTGACTCGACACCATGCCGCGCAGTCGCGCCGCGTCGAGGCTGTGGTCGTCTGCGCTCAGCCCGGCTGCGCGGGCCCGCAGCTGCTCGTACGTGTCGACCGGAAATCGTGCCGTGGAGCCGGAGAACAGCAACTGCGTGTAGAGAGTCGCGGCTTCGGCCAGATCGGGCAGCAGTGGGCTGCGCCGTTCGACGCGGGCGCCACTGGCGACGAGCGCGTCGGCCACCCGGTGCACGCCCGCTCGCACCGCGGCTCCGGTCGCGATGAACGGATGCTGGTCCAGGACCAGGACCCGGAAGTCGCCGAGTCTGTCGTGGCGCGCGGGCGGCAGCGTCACCTCGTGCGCCACACCGAGCGTCAGCGGGTCCGGTCCGGCCATCACGTCGAGCAGGACAGTGAGGTCGCGCGCGGTGCGTGCCATCGGACCGACGACAGCGAGGTCGAGATCGACCGGCAATGCCGGCGCGGGCGGCGCGACCATACCCCGGGTCGCCGCCAGCCCGAGTGTCGGCTTGTGTGCGTAGACGCCACAGAAATGCGCGGGGGTGCGCAGCGAACCGGCGAGGTCGGAGCCGATGGACAGCGCACCGAAGCCGGATGCCAGGGCCGCTGCCGATCCGCCGGAGGATCCGCCCGACGTGCGGCCGCGATTCCACGGATTGTTGGTGGTGCCGTAGATCTCGTTGAAGCTCTGCAGATCTTGCAGCCCCAACGGCACATTGGTCTTACCGAGCACCACCGCGCCCGCGGCCTTCAGCCGCGACACCTGTACCGCATCCTCGGCCGGTACGAAGTCCTGGTACTGCGGCATACCCCAGGTCGTGGGCAGGCCGACCATGTTGTAGGACTCCTTGACCGTCACCGGAATACCCAGCAGCGGCCGATCCTCTCCGCGGGCGCGCGCCTGGTCGGCACGATGTGCCGCGGCCCGCGCACGATCGAAGTCCGGCACACAGATCGCGTTGATCAACTTGTCGTCCCGCTCGATCCCAGCGATCGCCGCGTCGGTCAATTCCGCCGAGGACACTTCACCAGCACGCAACGCAGCCGCCAGCTCACCGGCCGACCGAAAATTCCATTCCATGATTTCGACGCTAACGGCCCTCCGCGAAGGCCATAAAATCCCGCTTCCTGCAACGGAAATGACGTGCAGACTCGCCCTGGCCAGGGCACGTCGAAATGTCAGCCGCGATAAGCGTCGTATGCCACCGGGCCGCCACTCGACGCCACCGGGACGATCCGGGGCGGAGAGAGCCATCGACAATGTCTCGGCCCGCAACAACAGCGATCCTGCGCGAGTTCCGGAACCCGCTTTTCCGACCCGATCACCAGGAGCGTGGGCGACATTCGAATCCGCACAGAGGTTTGGTCGAAAAATGGTGTGTGCAAGCATAATTGGATCAAATGTCCAGAGTGAAGATTCTGATTTCACTTCGGTTGGCGGGGTGTTTCGGGGCGGTTTTCTCGATAGAATTCGAACATGGATTCGAACAGTGTGTCGACCAGCGGGTGCAGGATGTGGAGCGCCTGTCCGGGGTCGCGACCACCGCGACCGGTGGCACGGTGGCGATCACCGACGCATTGCGGTTGGCTGAGCAGTCCCGCCCGTATCTGGCGGTATTCGACCATGCCGGTTTACCACTGCATTTGGGTCGGATGCGTCGGCTTGCTTCACCCGCGCAACGACTTTCGCTGATCGCTGCGCTGGCTGGTTGTTCCCGGCCTGGGTGTGACGCACCCGCATCACTGTGCGCGGTGCATCACGTCCGCGATTTCAGCAAGGGTGGACCCACTGATATCGAGAATCTGGTGCTGGCGTGCGATCACTGCCATTCGCTGATCAATGACACTGATGCCGGTTGGAGAACTGTTGTTCTGAAAGATGATTCAGAGTTTCTGCGCCGGACGGCGTGGATCGCGCCGGATCACATCGATCCGACCGGTACACCGCGAGTGAATCATCGACATCGAGCGGGGGAACTGCTGGCGGAAATTGTCGCGGGCATCCATGCGCGTCGGGAACGAGAACGCGCCGCACACCGACGCTGGTTGCGCGAGCGAAAACCCAACGATAGAGCAGCCTGACCTCGGCGGGGAACCACCCCACCGAGGTAGTCACATCCGGGAGATGCCTCGACGGCTAGATCTTCCGAAAACTGTTGAACAGAAAGCCAATACGATCAACCGACAAAGAGCATTCTCGGAAGTTACGGGGCTTTCCGATTGTCGCTTGATCTTCCATGCTGCTCGACGGATGGCAGGAGTCACCGTTGTCCGCACGTTCACCGCACCTGTTGAGCAAGGCGTTTCGGGGCGGTCAGGCGGTAGGCGGACTGGAGGATGGCGGTTACTTCCGGCCAGTCGATTTCTGCGGCTTCCAGATCCAGTGCTACCCAGCCCCTCGCACCGAGGTAGGCGGGTACGTAGAAGCGTTCGGGTTCGGCGTCGCGGAGTTCCTGTTGCACGCCGGGAGGGGCTTTGTAGGCCAGGCCGACTCGCCCGTCGCCCTGGTGGTCCCCCCAGAAAGTAGGCGAAGCTCTTGCGGCGCACGCGGAACGCGAGGTGCTGGTCGCCACTCGGACGAAGGCGGCGTTCAGCGCCGGGAAGCCGAGCGGATGACGCTCTCGGCCTCGCGGGGGACGCTGGGAATGACTGCGGGGAGCCAGGAGTCGGCGCGGCGTTCGAACAGGGCTGCCGACGGGCCCGAGGCTTCCGGGCCCGCTATTCGGGCCAGGCGGAATCCGGCGCGGCGGTAGTAGTCGTGCAGATCGGTGTTGGTGGTCCAGGCGTCCAGGCGGACCCAGGTGCGGCGGCGGGCTCGGGCCAGGGCGGCGGCGTGGGCGAGCATGTGCGAACCCACGCGGTTTCCGGCGAAACGCAGGTCCACGATCATGTAGTGGACGATGACCGATTCGGCGGTTTCGTGTGGCGTCCAGAGTCCTTCGTCCGCACGGTCGTTCACGGTGATGGTGCCTGCCGGTTCGCCACACTTCTCGGCGATCCAGGTCTCCCCGGCGTACACCGCGCGGCCGACCACGTGGGCAAATATCTCGATGGGCAGGCCCCGACCCTGCCGCGTCCACTGATCGGACCCTCGTTCCGCAAGCCAGTCCGTTCGTTGGAGCCGTAGTCGGCAGATGGCGCCGAGGTCGGCCAGCGTGGCCTGGCGTATGCGGACTGTCATGGTGATCCGGGTACCAACGAGTTACCGAAGGAATGGGAATTGCCCGGGGGATGCTGCTCGCCCAGGGTCTTGCGGATGAGTTCGGTACCGGCGTCGTCGCCGAGTTCGTAGGCCAGACGATTACGCGCGGCAATGGAACGGTGCCTGGTCACACGGGTGATCCGGGCGTCGTTCGCGCCGATGCGCAGATGATCCAGCAGCAGCGTGCCTGTCGCTACCCCCAGCACAGCAGCCTCCTCGGCGGTCGCGGGGCGGGCGACGACGGTATCGCGATGCGCGGATTCGGGATGGCCGCGCTCGGCCAGACGACGCGTGGTGCCCTCGGGGATGTCGTGCGGGGAGTCCACGCCGGTGGCCTCCGCCAAGTCCCGTGGATAGAAGCTGACCTCCCAGGACCACGGCTCGTTGTCCAGGTACTGCACGACCGTGCGCGCGACGACCCAGGAATCCTCCGGTACACCCAGCCACAGTGCCACATCCGGACCGGCCGGTTCCATTCGGGCGGTGAAATGTTTCGCCGGTTCGCGCCCGGCCGCCCGCGCGATCTCGGAGAATATGTCCTGTGAGGATTTGGGGCGATCGGGCCGGATCGAGCTGGTGACAACCGATTCCAGCACTTCCTGACTTCGCACGATGGTTCCGCGCGAAGTAGCTGTGTACAGCAGATTTTCGGCGACCAGCACTTGAATCGCATTGCGAGCGGTGGTGATCGACACCTGCATCTGATCGGCCAGCTCGTTGTGGCTGGGGAGCCGATCGCCCGGCTTCCACCTGCCGCTGCGAATCTCCTCACGGAGGAGATTCGCGATCCGCTGATACCTCGGACCGTCCGCCATCTCGCTCCTACGGATTGTTACTTCAAGGTAAGGAAGTTTACCCCCGCCGTCCGCAGGGCGCGGGACCCTTGACACCCGGCTTCAGAGGTTTATTGTAATGAACGTCCTGAACGGGTGTTGTACGGCGATGACGGCGAGGCAACGTGGCGGGTTCGGAGACATCTCATACGGTGGTGATGGCAGCAGTGCCTAGCGCACCGCAGAGTGTGACTGCGGTCCAGACCTTCTTGAACGGCATTCTGCCGAGTTCTGATCTACTCCTACGCGCATGTCGCGGCTATCGCGTGATCGGTGGGCCCATGCTGTGGTTCACCCGCGATCTCGCGGTGCTGCACGAGCGCAGACTGATCGGGCGCGGCGGATCCGAACCGACGCACGATCCGGCCACCCTCATCGAAATCGACCGTCGCCGAAACGAACTGGTGATGGCGATCGACGACTGGATCTCTCGGGCCATCCCCCAGCATCGCCTCGGCGCGACCCTGCACACCGAAACCGTCGGCTCGGTCATCGACCGCATCGCCGAGGCATCCGTGCGCGCGCACCACGCCCTGATGACCCTGGACGCCAACGACGAGATCCTGCACATCGCCTGGCACCACCTCGCCGAACTGGCCGACGCCTACGACGACCTCATCGCCGACGTCCTCGCCGGCCGCCGCCGCCTGCCCTCCTGGCTGTAATTTTCGCCCTTCGCTTCGCCCCGGCGCGAAAATTACAGCGGCGGGAGGTTGGCTATCTGGACCATCTCCTGGCCGTGGCTGCGGGAGACCAGGATGCCGCGGCCGGGTGGGAGTTTGGAGGGGCGGACGTCGCCGATGATCTTGCCCTCGTCACGGGGGCCACTCATGATCAGCGCGTCGACGGACATGTTCTTCATACCGCCGAGGATCGGGTCGAACAGCGCGCGGGACACGCCACCGGTGCGGCGGGTGACGATCAGGTGCATGCCGATGTCGCGGGCCTGCGGCAGGTACTCCATGAGCGGGCTGAGCGGGTTGCCCGCGCCCTGCACCACCATGTCGTAGTCGTCGACCAGGATGTAGATCTCCGGACCGCTCCACCAACTGCGTTCGCGCAACTCCTTCGGGGTGATGTCGGAGCCGGGGATGCGTTCGGACAGGAATTTGACGATATCGCTGATCATCGAGCTGCAGGTCTGCGACGAGGTCGAGTATCCGGCCAGCTGATCACCCTCGACCACACCGAGCATGGTGCGGCGGTAGTCGATCATGATGATGCGGGCCTGTTCGGGTGTCGCACTCTCGATGATGCCCATCGCTATGTTGCGCAGCAGCGTGGTCTTGCCGCACTCCACGTCGGCGAAGGCCATCAGATGCGGGTCGGAGCCGAAATCCAGGACCAGCGGCTCCAATTCGTTCTCGCCGAGGCCGACCACGATGCGGGTCGGGCTCTGCTCGATACCGCGCGCCGCGGCCACGGCCAGCAGTTCCTCGCGGGAGAACTGCATGGGCAGCATGCGCACCTCGGGCGCCTTGCGGGGGCCCCACAGCTGCGCCAGGCCCTCGCGTGAGGCCGCGACGCCCTCGGACAGATTGCCGGGCTCGGTCTGGGAGTCCAAGCGCGGCAACGCGATCAGCATGTGCAGTTCCTCGGGCGTCAGACCGCGACCGGGACGGCCGACCGGAACCAGCGCCGCCGAACGACGATTCATCTCCGAATCGGTCGGATCACCCAGGCGCAGTTCCAGGCGGGTACCGATCTGGTCCTTGACCACCGCGCGGATCTCGGCCCAGCGGGACGCACCGACCATCAGGTGGATGCCGAGCGAGAGACCTTGTCCGGCAATGGCATTGATCTGTGGCTCGAGCGCCTCGAATTCCTCGCGGATGGTCGCCCACCCGTCGATCACCAGGAATACGTCACCGAACCGGTCCGCCGCGAGCGGATGGTCCGCCGGCATGGTGCCATCGGTGTCGAGGACCGAGAACTTGCGCCGCCGGAACTCGGCCATGGATTCGATGCCCAGCTCGCTGAACCGTTCCTCACGCTGACGCATCAGCGAGGTCAGCTCCGCGATCGTGCGCCGGACCCGGTCCACGTCCAGACGACCGGCCACCGAACCGACGTGCGGCAGACCGACCAGACCGGCCATACTGCCGCCACCGAAATCCAGGCAGTAGAACTGCACCTGTTCGGGGGTGTGCGTCGCGGCCGCGGCCATGATGATCGTGCGCAGTGCGGTCGACTTACCCGACTGCGGACCGCCGACCACCGCGACATGTCCTCGCGCACCGGACAATTGGATGGTCAGCACATCGCGGCGCTGTTCGTACGGCTTGTCGATGATGCCGATCGGCATCCACAGCTGACCGTGCCGGTTCGCGGGCGAACGCCAATCCGGATCGGGCAGCAGCATGTCCACCGACGGGGATTCCTCCAGCGGCGGCAACCACACCTCGTGCGCGGGACGGCCGTGTCCGGTCAGCCGCTTGACCACCACGGTAAGCAGCGAATCCGGGATACCTTCGTCGGCCGACGGCGGTTCGGGCAGCTCGAGCGGATCGAACGCGGGTTCGGGCTCCGGCGGCAGTTCGGGCATCTCCACGTGACTCGCGGTGAAGACGGTCGGCGAACCGCCGACCGTGCGGCCACCGACCACGACCGGCCCCGTCGTCGTCGGCGCGACGTAGGGCCCGGAGACGTAGGTCGCGTTGAACCGCAACGGATCCGCGGCGTCGGTCTTGAGATATCCGGCGCCGGGCACGCTCGGCAGGTGGTAGGCGTCGGTGATACCCAGCACGGCGCGGGATTCGTTGGCGGAGAAGGTACGCAGACCGATCCGGTAGGACAGGTGCGAGTCCAGACCGCGCAGCTTGTTCTCCTCGAGCCGCTGCGAGGCCAGCAGCAGATGGACGTGCAGCGACCGGCCCAGACGGCCGATCATCACGAACAGGTCCGCGAAATCCGGCTTCTGCGAGAGCAGTTCGGAGAACTCGTCGACCACGACGAACAGCGCGGGCAGCGGATCGAGCGGGGTTCCGGCGGCACGGGCCTTCTCGTAATCGGTGACGTTGGCGAAGTTGCCCGAGGACCGCAGCAGCTCCTGGCGGCGGTTCATCTCACCGGCCAGCGCGTCCTTCATACGGTCGACCATGGAGAGTTCGGCCTCGAGGTTGGTGATGACCGCCGCCACGTGCGGCAGCGGATCCAGACCCAGGAACGTCGCACCACCCTTGAAGTCGACCAGGATGAGGTTCAGCGCGTCCGGGGAGTGCGAGGTCACCATGGACAGCACCAGCGTGCGCAGGAACTCCGATTTACCCGAACCGGTTGCGCCGATGCACAATCCGTGCGGGCCCATACCGTTCTCGGCGGATTCCTTGATGTCGAGTTCGACCGGGGTGCCGTCGGGGGTGACGCCGATCGGCACCCGCAGTCGCTCGCGCGGTGTGCGCGGGCGCCACACCTTGGACGGTTCGATCTGCGCGGCGTCGGGAATCTTCAACAGCGCCATCAGACCCGGATCGGTGCGGGTCTCCTCGCCCAGGCTGACGATCTGCGCGGCGGTGGCGATCCGGTACCGCGCCAGTGCGCGGGAGAAGGTTTCGGCCTGAGCGCGGCTGATCACGTCCACCGTGGCGAAACGCTCCACCCCGGCGGCACTGCGCGCGCTCACCGCGCCGTCGCCGACGACCAGTTGCAGACCTCGGCGCACGGCCAGGCCGTTCTCCGGCGCGGTCAGGTCCAGCACCGTCACCGAGTCCAGACCGGACTCGCTGACCAGCCGCTCGGTGCCGTTGACGAATCCGTCGTCGATGATCACGATCAGATGCGTTCGGCCCTGTGTCGGTTGGGGATTGCGCATGAACCGGCCGCGTTCCATCAGTTCGGCGGACAGCGCGGTCTCCAGCTCACCGAGTGAGCCGTACATCATCCGGGCCGAGCCCATACCGTCGCGATGGGTCGGATGTTGCAGGTGCGGAAGCCATTTCGCCCACGCCCAGGCTTCACCGTCGGGATCGGCGCAGACGATGGCGACCGCGACGTGATCGGGTCCGTGGAATGCGGTGAACTCCATCAGCATGGCGCGCACCAGCATTCGGGAGTCCTCGTCGGGCCCCTCGATGTTGACCGCGGGGAAGGCGCGCAGCGAGACCGCGGTCGGCAGCTGGTGCACGACCGAGTGGGTGCGCACGAAACGACGCAGCGCGACGGTCGAGACCGGTTCGAGGTCCTCGAGCGGACCGGTCTCCGGACGAGCCAGTTTGGTGGCCAGGCGGTGACTGCCCACCCCGACGCGCACATGTCCGAAGTCGGGATCGTTGGGGCGGCGCTCCCACATCCGGCGGGTGCCGACGAGCGATTCCAGATCGACCGGTTCGGGATGCGACCAGCGCAGCGAATCCAACTGCCGCACACCCGTTTTACGCACGTCACGGCGGATCTGATCGAGATACCGGAAGTAGTCCTTGCGTTCCTCGTTGAGCTCACCGGCGGACTTGGCGCCGCCACCGCCGCGGCCCATCATCATGCCGACCATCGACACGAGCATCATCATCGGGAACATCATCATCATGGGATTGCTCAGCAGCGACTTTCCCATCATCACCATCATCGCGAGCATGCCCACGACGGCGACGACCATCACCACCGGCATCAGCTTGGCGATCAGCGGACCGGGCACCGGCCGGGTGACTTCGGGCGGCGGGCTCAGCGTCACCTCACCGCCGGGCGCACGCGGCGGCGCGATGCGGGGACGGCGGACGAAACCTTCGGTAATCATGGGTCCTACCGATCGGGGTCGAGGGTATCGGCGGCGGTCCCGGGGCGGCGACGCAGCGGAATAGCCAGTGCGATACCGATTCCCAGTACGGACAGACAGGCGATCGAGCCGATCGTGGCGTACTTGCGCGGGCGGGTGTCCGCGGGCGGGGGCGAGTAGGGCGTCGGAATGGCCCGCGGCACATCCGCTCCCGCGGACACCGGACGATCCGGCAGCACGGCGGTCAGCGCGGCGACGGGATCGATCATCCCGTAACCGACCGAATCGTCCCGGGTCGCGCCCGGATGGTGTGCGGTGCGCTCGATCCGGTCGATGACCTCCCCCGCGGTGAGCTTCGGGAAACGCGAACGCACCAGTGCCGCAAGGCCGGAGACATACGGCGCGGCGAAACTCGTGCCCTCGATGGGCCGGATGCCGTCGTTGCCCTGCACAGCGTTCACCAGGCCGGTACCGCCGGTTTTGCTGTCCAGCGACACGATTTCGCGGCCGACCGCCGCGGCGCCGATCCACGGACCCCGCAGCGTCAGTTCCGAAGGGGAGCCGTTGGGATCCACCGAGCCGACCGACAGCACATATTTATCGAACCACGCCGGACTCGGAATCGTCTGCACTCCATCCCAACCCGATCCGGAATTCTGCGTCTTGCACGGCCCGTCGGACTGCATGTTTCCGGCCGCGGCGACGACGACCACATTGTGGTTGTAGGCGTATTGCACGGCCGCGCCGAGTGATCCGTCCGCGGTGTCGTACCCCGCGCCGGTGCAGGCCACCTCGGAGATGTTGATCACCGTGGCGCCCATGTCGGTCGCGCGCACCACCGCCGCGGACAGGGTGAGCACATTGCCGTAGCCGGAATCGGAGATCGCGCCCGGTGACTGCCCGCCGGAGCGGTTGTTCTTGGCCGCGAACGCCAAACTCAGCTGGCGGATGCTCAGAATCTGCGCCTGCGGTGCGACACCGGAGAATCCGTCGTTCGCACTGGGCTGCCCGGCGATGATGCCCGCGACGATGGTGCCGTGCCCGTCGCAGTCGGTGGTGCCGTCGGAGTTGGAGACGTAATCGCCGCCCGCTTGCAGATTCGGCAGCCTCGGGTGCCGGTTCACGCCGGTGTCCACCACCGCGACCTTCTGCCCCGCGCCCTCGGAGAACTGCCATGCCGCAGGCAGATTCAGCACCCGCTGCGCGATCGGCGCGTCCGCGGGCGCGGTGCCGCTGAGCATCGGGGTGGCGCAGACCTCGCGCTGCTCGGTCGGCTCGAGCGGTGCGGGATGTCCGCTCAGTGCCTGGGCCGCGCCCAGCGCCCTGGGATCGACCGTCGGCGGCTGGACCGCGTTCGCGGGCCCCGGCACGGCGAATACCGCGGAACCGAGAACCGTTGCCGCGCACAACATCCGAAGAACCGAACGACCCCGGCCGCCGTGTCCTTCCCCGCCGGCCGGGCCCACACCGGTCATATGTCGCGGGCCATCGAGTACACGCCCATGATCCACAGCACCAGCGGGATCACCAGCACGATCAGCAGATATTCGAACAACTCGTTCATCCGGCGCATGACCGGGGTGATCTCGATGTGCGGACCGATCACACCGAAGACGACCACCGCCGCGGCGAACAGCAACAGAAGCCCGGTCGAGATCAGCACCGCGCGTGAATCACCCAGCGCCACACCGGCTGCCGTCCCGACGAAGATCACCCCGCCGCCCGCGATCAGCGTGCCCGCCTGGGTCAGATCGGCGAAGGAGCGGCCGCGCAGAGCCAGGATGATCGAGGTGATCACTGCCAGCGCGATGCCCGGCCAGCGGGCATCGCCGCCGACCGGATCGGCCGCGGCGATCGTGCCGACGACCGCCGCCAGCGTGCAGCCCGCCATGATGCCGGTCTGATACGCGTTGGCCGCCTTGGCACGTCGGCCCAGTCCGATCGCCGAGGGCAGGGCCGTGGCGCCGATCGCGCCGATGCCCTCGATGGTCGGGCGCGGCTCGTGGTCGGCCGGATCGATCGCCGCGCCGGCCGTGGGTACGTGCGGCACGGGCAGCCGGGCCAGCACCGCGGACAGCCGCGGCACCGTGGAGATCACGATCAGCGCGCCCACCAGCATGCCCGCACCGATGCCGGGCAGTGCCACATCGCCGAACATCCGTACGGCCGAAGCGATCCCGCCGAACAGCGCGACGGTGATCGCCATGGGGAACAGCGTCGCGCCGATGCCGGTCGCGCGGTAGCCCACCGCCGCGGCCACCAGGGCCACCGAAAAGCCCAGCAGCAGATGGGGACTGCCCAGACCACCCGGTATGAAGAACACGCCGCTGGAGAACAACAGCACCAGCGACGCCAGCGACAGCCAGGTGCCCGCGAGCGTATCGCTGTAGCGGCGCACCGCGATCGCGGCGGCCACCATCGCCGCCACCCCGACACCGGCCGCGATGAATCCCGCGGCCAGACCGTTGACGTGCGATCGCCCAGCGGCCAACAGCAACATCGCCACGACAGTGGACAACACGGCGGCCACCAGGCCCGTCCAGCGGGCCGACTGCGCCGACCAGCCGCGGAAAGTGTCCGCGGTCAAACGCGATACCGCATCGATGACGTCGTCGAACAGCGCCGGAGTCTCCTTGGCGCCCACCGCGCGCAGGACGAGCAGATCGCCGTCGTGCACCTCGGCCTCGACCAGGGTCCGGCTCGGCGGGATCGGGTCGCGCCCGAGCCGCGCCAACGTCCAGTGCTGGGTCTGCAGCGGGCCGGTGTCGTCCTCCGCGTCCCCGACGTCCGGGTTGCGAGATTCGATCAGCGAGACCAGATCACCGATGAACGAGGCCACCGGGATCGCCGTGGGCAAACCCACATCCAGCTGCGTGTTTCCTCCGATTACCGAAACTCGGCAGAGCTCGGGTTCCGCGGCGGTCCGCCCGCCCGGCGATGGTGTCGTCATGAGGCCGCCGATCCCGGACCTACGGTAACCAACGGTGTTTCACACGACGATCTGTCAGCTGGCCGAACCACTTTCACCCCGTCAATTGCCTTCGCGTTGCGACCTCTATGCAGCGAACCCTAATGTATCGGACAGGTGAGTAGTGCGCGATCGGTAGGCTGGTCAGGAGAGATACGGAATGGGCCTTCACAAAAGAAAATTCGGGGTTCGAGTGTTATGACCAGCAACCGCCAAGCTCAACGCGCCTTCGACGCCGGCGTTCTGTCGCTGGGTCTGACCATCGACGGACAAGAGGCCACGCGCGATCTGGAGTACGCCAAGTTGGCGTTCCAGCGTGCCACCGAGTGGGATCCCACGATGTGCGATGCCTGGCTCGGACTGGCCGTCGCCGGTGAGATGACTCCCGAGGTGCTCACTCAACTGCAGAAGACCAGTAGCTCGACGCTCTACCGCGAGCAACGCCGATTGGGCCTGCGCCCACGCGAATTGGCCGGACGCTTCGTCACCGGCCTCTACATCGACTACCCGCTGTCGAACTACACCGAGATCTGGGTCGCCCAGGCCGCACAGCTGATCACCGCCAAGAAGTACGAAGAGGCCGAGCAGGTGCTCGACGAACTCGCCGAATTCCGTCGCGGCCAGGCGCCTGCCCCCGAAACCGAGCCGGACAACCGGATCTCCGCCTACGTACGCGGCGTGCTGCACTACAACACCCAGCGCTGGCCCGATGTGATGACCGTCCTGGCCGGTTCGGCCGAGTGGGACGATCCGTTCATGGCGGCGGGCGCGCACGTCATGGTCGGTTCGGCCTGTGCTCAGCTGGGCCTGTTCGGCGAGGCCATCCGCCGCATGGAAATGGCCGAGCACGGCCCGATTCCGGCCGCGCGCACCACGGCCATGTTCTGCCGCGGCCTGTGCCTGCGCGAGAACGGCGCCGAGGAGGAAGCGCAGAAACTCTTCGAGAAGGTGTACTCGCAGGCGCCCGATTTCGCCGCGAACACCGAGGCGATGCGCGATCGCACCTACCGGATCACCATCACCTCCAAGGAGACCATCGCCGCCCGCACCGACCGCTGGGACCCCGAATCGGCCCCCTCGATGCAGGAGCAGCAGGAGGCCGATTTCCAGGATCGCGCCAAGAAGATCCTGGACGAGGCGCGCAAGGAACTCGATCACCAGATCGGTCTGGTCTCGGTGAAAACCCAGGTCGCCCGGCTGCAGTCGAGTGCGCAGCTGGCCAAGATCCGCGCGGAGAAGGGCCTGTCGGCCAAATCGCGTGGCAATCACCTGGCGTTCACCGGCCCGCCCGGTACCGGCAAAACCACGATCGCTCGCGTCGTCGCCAAGATCTATTGCGGCCTCGGAATTCTGAAAACCGACAAGGTCGTCGAAGCGAAGCGAATGGATCTCGTCGGTGAACATTTGGGTAGCACCGCGATAAAAACCGATAAATTGATCGATAGCGCAATGGACGGTGTGCTTTTCATCGACGAGGCGTACACCCTGATCCAGACCGGCCTGTCCGGCGGTGACGCCTTCGGTCGGGAGGCCGTGGACACCCTGCTGGCCCGCATGGAGAACGACCGCGACCGGCTCGTGGTGATCATCGCCGGATACGACGGCGAGATCAGCCGTCTGCTGGCCGCCAACGACGGTCTGGCCTCCCGTTTCTCCAAGCGTCTGCAGTTCCCGTCCTACACCGCTGAGGAACTGGGCCAGATCGGCCAGGTGATCGCCAAGTCGCGCGACTCGGAACTGACCGACGGGGCCACGGCCCAACTGGTTGCGGCCTGCCAGCGGCTGTACGAGATGGAGAGCACCGATCAGAGCGGCCAGCCGCGTCGCGGGGTCGACATCGCCGGTAACGGTCGTTTCATCCGTAACGTCATCGAATCGGCCGAGGAGGAGCGTGAATTCCGGCTCGCCAACGATGATTCGCTGGATCTGGCCGACCTGGACGAGGCGGTGCTGATGCGTATCGAGGGGGCGGATATGCAGGCCGCGCTCGGGACCATTCTCGCCTCGCTCGGCCTGAGCTGAGTGTTCCCGAGCTGAGTGTCACTGCGGCTCTGCTGCTTTCGAGAGGAATCGAAAGCAGCAGAGCCGCAGGTATTTCGGGGGCGGCTCAGTTCGACGCGGTGGTGGTGTTCGACGAGTCGTCCGAGCCGGCCGCGCTGCTGGGCACGCTGTCGTAACTCTGCAACGCCGATGTCCGCGAGAGCGTCGGGCCCGGAACCAGCTGGCCCACGATCGCCCACGGCGCCAGATGCGGCGTCTTGCCCAGGCCCAGCATCTGCGCGGTGGCCAGATCCGGTATGCCGTACCGGACTCCGTCGTCGGTGATGTAGAACAGGCTGTCGCGGCGCAGGCTGCCCGCATCCATCCCGGTGGTCTGTACGAACTCACCGGTCATCGGCTTGACGAACACCTCGTCGACGTGGTCGCCGGTGCCGGACGAGGTGGCCAGCTTGACCGGATGCTCCGAATCGGCCAGCGGCAGTTGGGTTCCCAGGACCAGCGAAACCATCGCCTTGTCCGCCGGATTACTCGATTCGACCTGTTCGGTGGCCATGCCCGAACTCTTGTTCCAGTGCACGCAGGTCACCGGATCGTCCTCGGCGGAAACGATCTTCGGCACCTGCGTCGGGAACTGGTCCAGCTGCAGAGTGGTCACCACCGGGACGCCGTCGAGCACGTCCGGCGGCACCGTCTTGATCTCGCTCATGCCGTGTGAGTCGGCATTGCGGATCAGCTGCGCGACGAACGGTCCGATGTGCTGCACGCCGTTCTCCAGCACCACGTACAGATCCGAGGCACCGCCGCCATCCAGCGGCGCGACCGAGATCACGCCGCCCACAGGCACGTTCGACAGTTTGCCCGGCCCCGGATGACCGGCCTGCGGGATCGTCGGCGGAGCCAGCGCGGGCATCGGGACCGCGACGTCGAGCAGGCCGGTGCCGGTCGGCCGCGCCGGATGCGCGCCCAGGTTCAGGGTGCGGGCGACGACGGTATTGCTGGGATCGATCTCCGCGCGCTTGCCGTCGTAGAGCAGATAGGTCTTGTCGTCGTGGCGCACCAGCACCGCCTCGTCCGGGCCCGCGGTCTGCGCCCGGGAACCCAGCTCCGGCGGTCCGGCCACGACGGTCGTGGTGACCGCCGAGGAACTCGTCGCGCTGCCGCTCGCCGAGAGCGCCACCGACTCGCACATCGACCAGTCCGAATGGTCACCCTGCGAGGTCGCCGGCAGCGCGTTCGGCGCACCCGGAATGCCCAGCAGCGGACCGCGCGGATAGGACGACAGCTTGGAATCCTTGACCGAGGTGGGTGTTTCGGCGGTGCCGCTGATCAACCGGGCCGAGGCCAGGTTCATCGCGGGATGCAGGGTCTGATTGCCGGACTGATCCTTGACCAGTACGAACAGCGCGGCGCTGTCCTTGCCGACGATGATCGACGCCTTGCCGACCGAACCCTGCGGATGCAGCAGCGCCAGGATCACGCAACCGGCCACGGCGATCACGCCGAGGATGGCGCCGATGATCAGCGAACGTGATTGCGAGCGCATCGGATCGTGCAACATCCGCACATCGCGCCGGACCATCGCGTGGTCGAGGCGGCGCAACAGGAAGCGATAGCCATTGACCTGTGCCCGAGTTGTCAGCTGTGCCGGCACTGGATCTCCCTCGAACGGTAGGGCATCGGTCGAACGCGCGGGTGCGGCCGCCCATCGGTGGAGACTCCCCGCATGGAAAAGACTAAGCGGTTGCGCGGGCGGGACGCCACTCGCAGCCGGAACAGGTAACGTAATCCGCGAAACCGGCCATTCGTACCGTGCTTCCGGCCGTACCGGCCGGCCTGCAATGCGGCTCGTGAACAGATATGGGAAACGATGGTCGAAGAAGCGATCGTGTACACCGGCCCCGAGGAACCCGAATCCGGATCGCCGGACGGGCCGTCGTCGCAGAACGGCGGCGTGGGGCGCACCGGCCGTCCACCGGTCGCGCTGCATGATCAGGACTTCTGGCTCTTCCGGGATTTCCCGCTGCGCCAAGTGGTTCCGGTGCTACTGCTGGCCGCGGTCGCGGGCTGGATCGCCACCGCATTCCATCTGCGGCTGTACGTGATCATCCCGATCGGCGTCGCCGTGGCGCTGATCGGACTGGTGCCGCTGCGCCGCCGGCTGCCGCGCACACTCGCCGGAATCATCGGCGGGGCCATCTCCTTTCGCTGGAACCGGTGGCGGCACGATCCCAGTGCCGAGCCGCCCGAGGCGTTCGACGTTCCGTTGCCCGAGGGCGGCAGCTACGGCGTGCGCTGGGACGCGGATCGGCTGATCAGCATGCTGCGGATCGAACCGCCGCCGGACTCGATGACCTGGCTGCGCCCGGGTTCGCTCGGCTCGGTGCAGGAACTGCCGCTCAGCGAGATCGCCAACTGCCTGGGGCAATTCGACATCACGCTGGATTCGATCGACGTCATCAGCACCGGTGCGCGCACCGCGGGCAACGGCGCGGTCGCCTGGCTCTACGACCGCATCCTGGGCCCGCTGCCCGCGATCGCGCGGCGCACGGTGTGGCTGGTACTGCGGTTCGATCCGCTGGCCAATGCGCAGGCGGTGGACAATCGTGGCGGCGGCGGGGCCGGCGCGTTGCGCGCGGCGATCATCGCCACCCGACGCGTCGCCAACCGGCTCGCCGCGCGGGACATCACCGTCTCGGTGCTGACCGCCGGTGAGATCAACAGCGCGGTAAGGCAACTCACGCACGGCATCACCCCGGACCAGTTCACCGAATCGCCGAACACGCTCGAGTACGAGGGTCTGCACCTGACCAGTTACGCGATCGGGCGGGATCTGATCGCCTCCCCCGGTTTCGCGGATCTGTGGGCCGCACAGAGCCTTTCCACGACCATCACCGTGCGGCTGCGCCCGCAGGCCGTGCGCTCCGGGCAGGACGAGATCCGGCCGGGCATCGCACTGCACGCGCTGGTCCGGTTCGACACCCTGAGCAATCCGGCCGACCCGCCGGTGCCGGGCCTGCGACGGCTGCCCGGACAGCAGCTGCGCGCCTTCCTGGACAGCCTGCCCATCGCGGTGGCACCGGGAGACGCCCCGGAGGATTATCGCGGCCCTCTGGACGCGCTGGACGGGCTTGCGGTGCCCACCGCGGGATGCGGGCAGCTGATCGGCGCGGATCTGACCGGGCAGGGCATCGCGGTGCCGCTGATCGGTGAGGGCACACGGCATCTGGAGGTCATCGGCAAGCTCGACCTGGCCCAGCAGGTGGTGCTGCGGGCGATCGCGCTGGGCGCGCACACGGTCGTGCACACGGTGCGTCCGGATGCCTGGAACGCCATGGTCGCGAGTGTGGCCGCACCGCATTCACTGTCCCTGGCACCGCGTTCGGCGGGCGCCAGCCATCATCCGCCCGCACCCGCGATGCAGCCCGGAAGCTCTTATCCCACAACGACTGTCGTGGTCTTCGACGGGATCACCCCGACGGCGCTGCCGGGCGGAGCCACCATCCTGCACGTGCGCGAGCAGGACGGTCCTGAGAGTCCGTTCGACGTCGATGTCACCCTGCTGCAGGATCCCGCGGCGCCGAATATGATCACCGTCCGCACCGCGACCGATTCGGCGACGGTGCACATGGTCACCACACCCGACGAGATGCAATACATCGGGGAATCGCTCGCCACGCGCTGAATTCCGGTGACGCGGCGGGAATAGCGAAGTGCCGACGTTTTCCGAATCTGTCACGTATGTGAACGCTTCGCCACATATGTGAACGAAAAAGTCAGCGGCCGTTCAGGATTGTGACATCGCCGGGAAACCGTATCTCACACCCGATATTTCAGTGCTTGGAAGAATATCGATGTTCGCGCATCACCGAATGCGCACGGAATCACGAACCGGCGCACCCCGGCGTTACCGCGGACCGGATACGGCGGGGTCAGGTAATTATGCTGCCGGACAACAGAACAGGCCGCGCGAGGATATCGCGCGGCCCGGCGGGATAGACGAAACGCCGACGGCCGCCCGGAGGATCTACTCCGAGCGGCCGTTCGTGTAGCGCAACCGTGAATCAGAAGACCTCGAAGCCCTGACCGACGGCGGAGTCGGCGGACAGCGCGCGGTGCAGCGCCTCCTCCACCGAGTTGGACAGCTGGTCGAGCACGCCCAGGTGCTGGCTGAACTCGTCCGACCACTTCTTGTGCACCGAGTCGAAGCTGGACGACGCGTTGTCACCCTGCAGGGCGTTGTGGAACGCGGTGGCGTTCTGCTCGAGGTTCTGGCCCTCTGCCTTGAGCTGCGAACCCGAGTGGTTCAGGTCGTCGTACAGCGTGTTCATCGTGGCGGGGTCGTAAAGGATATCGCTCATGGATGTATCTCCTCATCGGGAAGTAATGGAGTGCGGCAGAATTGCCGCTGCGCCGGCAAGTGGCCGCAACGGATGATCAGGCGTTGCCCTGGTCCATCGACAGCAGCTTGTTCTTGCCGTCGATGACGGCCTGGTGCAGCGCGGTGAGGTTGGCCTTGAGGGTCTCGGCCTCCTCGTGCCACGAGTTGGCGGCCTTCACGAACGAGGCGTTCGCATCGCCGTGCCAGCCGGCCTTGGCCGCATCGGCGGCATCTTCGATCTTCTGAATGTGGTTACGGATGTTAGTGATCGAGGTGTCCATGTCGCCGGCCACCTTCTCGATGGCGGCCTTATCAAGACCAACTGCGCCTGCCATTTTCCCAACCTTTCATCACGGTTTACTGCTACTCGGAGATCGTCCGACTTCTTCAGAATAGAAGACTTCCGGACATATTTCAGAACTTATAGCCGCAGCCACCTTTCCCCGGGCAGCAACTGGATCAGCGCCGAAATCGCCTGAGCGATCCGGTGATCCGTACCCGGTGTGACCGTCGACCAAGACTGTTGATCGGGCGCCAGCGCCGGAATGGCGATAATCCGGCCGCGGCCGGTGTCGTACACCGCGACAGCACCCGGCGTCCGGGTGGCTATGCCGTCCTCGTGAGTGTAAGCGACGATTTCGGCGTAGGCATAACATGATTCGAAGGCCAGACCGAGAATGGTGGCCTCCCGATCGGGTACCCCGAGCGCATAACAGGCGTCGGCGTACTCGATGGCGGTGCTCGCCTCGCTGAGCCGCTCGCCCAGATCCTGTGACGGCACATTGAAATCGGGAATCTGTGCCGGTGCGCACGCACCGAGCGCACCGAACAGCGGACGCGCCAGCGAAGCGCCCGAACCGTCGGACCAGAAGGTCTGCAGCTCGAAATCGTCGCCCGTGCGCACCGCGATCGCGTGGTCTTCTCCCCTGCGCGCCAAGCACACTCGCACCACGTCGGCCGGGGCGGCGGTTTCGTCGCCGGCACGATTCGGCGGGACGCGATAGATCCGCGCGACCAGTTCGCGCTCGGGTTGTGCCAGCACGAAGAACGCCTGCGCCAGATCCGAACTCACCTCGCCGTAGGAGTCGAACACCCCGTCGTCGGTCAGACCGGCGACCGCCTCCTGCTGGGCGGCCTGCCAGTCGGCGTACGAATCATGGTGCGGTGCAACGGCAAGTACCAACGGCAGCGTCTGCACGCCGAGACGTTCGGCCACCGCGAACAGGCCGTCGTTGGTGAGCGTCGTCATCAGGCCGCCCCGGGCTGGGCGGTATCCGGCACGGGCTTCGCCGCCTGCTGCGGCGCGGCCGAAGAACCGCCGAGAACTGCCGGGGCACTGACGATTCCGTTGTCGAGGCCGACCGCGTCCGCACCCTCGACGGCGATTCCGGCGCGATGCTCGTCGTTCTGCAGGGCCGAACCCGCCGCCGCGGCCGGGGCGACCGCGCCCGGGACACCGCCGGCGGGGATCTGGCTCGCGCCGGTGGTCGCCGAGGCCGGAACGACCTCCGCGGCCTCCTCGGCCGTGGTCGCCGATTCCACGAAAGACGGTGCGCGATAAGCGGTCTTGACCGGCGGTGCGATGGCGAACGTCGCGGGATCGAAGCTCGGCGGCAACACCGGAACACCCTCTGGCTCGGGCAGTTTCGGCGCCTGGGCACTGGCCTGCTCGGCCGCCAGCGCCGTTCCGGCGCTCAACACCGGCGGATGATCCTGCACCCACGGGGTGGCCAGCGGTTCGGTGGCCGCCTCGTAGATGCGCATCACCCGAGATGCGGTGGCCTTGGCCATATCCGAATTCGTATCGGTGACCGCCGCGATCGCCTGGATCGGCGCGCCCAGCGAGATGCCGATCTGCTGCAACATCTGCTGCGCTTCCAGAATCGCCTTGATATCAGCCATATTCGGCATCGTCAGGCGGGCGAGCTCATTGGCCGCGGCGTGTTCCTCGGCCTTGGCGGCATTGGCGGCCGCCGCCTGCGCGGCGCCGGCCAGCCAATCACGCAGCGCCGAAACACGGTCGTGCACACCGGCACTGGTCGCCGACTGCCACGCACCGCGCAGGCTGACGATGATCGCCTCGTACTCGGCCGCCGCAGCCCCGAAGGTGGTCGCCAGACGGGACCAGGTGGCACCGGCCTCGGCCATCGGAAGCGGACCGGGGCCGGTATCGAGATCGCGTGCGAGCTGGTCGGGTTCGCGCGCCTCCCAGACGACCCCGGTGAAACCGGGCTGCGGTGGCTCGATCATCTAGACCGACCGCGCCTGCTCGATCCCGGTGCTGTTCTCGCTCTCGACCCGGCCGAAATGCGTGACCTGAGCCCGCAGCGAGGCAGCCATCTTCTGCAGTTCGAGTACGCCGGCGTCGGCACTGGTGGAGAACGAGCCCCCGACCTCGTTCATCGTGTGGGCCGCACGCACGGAGACCTCGTCGGCCCCGGCGGCCGGTACGGTCAGTGTGGGCTTGCTGGTCTGCAGCTCCTGCTGCAGGCGCTGGGCCAGTGCGTCCAGGCGGCCCGCGGCGTCGGTCGCGGCGGCCGGGCTGAAATAGAGCCCGTCGAATTTGTTGTCTGTCATGACGATCCCTCCACAATTGGTTTCCGCTGCACCATCACAACGTCAATTCTTTGTCGGGTGGCGCTTCCACGGCCCGCACGTAGGCCCCGACCACTGGCAGCGTCGCACCATTGAGATCGCCGACGACTTCATCGCCGTTAACCCCGGTGACCAGATTGCTGTTCACGCCGCCATCGGCATCGCCCGCGCCGCCGATGCCCCGGGCAGCCGCCGCGGCGGCGCCCGCACCGGCCATCGGCACCATCGGGCTGGTGGCGGACATCGGCGTCGAGGTCGCCACCGGCTCGGCCGCCAGCGCCTCGGCAGCCGCGGCACCGCCGGGGCCGAAGGTGGATCCACCGGCCAGTTGGGTGCCGATGTACGGGGTGAGCGGCGTCGCGGGAACTGCGGCGACACCGCCGGCCCCGCCGCCGCCTGCGGCGGAGGAACTCTTCGGATCCGAGCCCTTGTACGCACCCAGCGCGGTCTTGTCCGCCGAAGCCGAAGCGGCCGTGGGCGTTGCGGACACACCGGGGATGAGCGTCTTCGCCGCCTCCCCCAGCTGTGTCGCCGATTGCACTCCGGTGGTGAGCAATTGACCCACCGGCGAGATCATCTGCATGAGCTGCTGCAGCTCGCTGGTGGACGAACTGGACGAGGCTGCCGCGGTATCCGCGGCGGTGGACGCCTGGGACGCCGCGTTGACGCCGGTCGGTGTGGAACTGACCTCGACCTTCTGACCGGCCTCGGTCATGTTGGCCGAGTGGATCGTCAGCTCCACGCGCGTCTTGGTGATGACCGCGAGCGCCTCGGCGATGGCCTCGGCGGTCTCGGCGACCATGAATGCCGCGCCGCCGGGCACCGACAGGGCCGGTGCGGTGAGCGCCATCGTGGTCATGTACTTGCCCATCACGGTCGCCATCAGCGCACCGCCGGTGAAGACCGAGGTCGCACCCGCGCCGAGAATTGCCTTCTGCCCGGTGCTCTGGGTGGCCAGCTGGCTGCCGGACGCCCGCGCCTGCGCACCCGTCGAGGCCGCCTGCTGCGCGCCCTGGCCCTGCCACATCTGCATCACCACCTGCAGCGCCGACATGCCGAGTTGCATGGCGGTCTGCAGACCGGTAGTGATCGCCGTGAGTACCTGGGTGGGATCGACATTCGGCTGCGCCGCGGTCGGCGAGCCCGGTGCGTTGTTGCCCGCGGGCGCGCCCGGCGTCGCGGGCTGCGGCGCGGCGGCCTGCGGCTTGCTCGCCTGTGGTGCTGGCGAATTGTTCTGTGCCGCAGGGTTGTTCACCGGATTGCTGGTGGTCGGCGCGGGAGCCGGAGCGACGCCCACCGCGGGATGCACTCCCGCGCCACCGAACTGGCCGGTGCCGAAACTCGAGGCCATATCCGTCAGCGGCCGGACGATCGCCGTCAGGTCGATCACCGGCATCGGCGGCAGCCCCGGTAGGGGCGGCAGCGGCGGAATGGCAGGCAGCTGCGGCAATCCCATGCTGTGCAGGATGTGGCTCACCGGCTGATCCATCATGGGCGCCAGTGAGCTACCCCGCAGCAGTTCCGAGATGCTGGGGTCGATCGGCGCGTTCATCGGACTCAGACCGAGCCGATGTGTGCGGCAGAGTCGTCGTCGGTGAGCTGATAGTGGTCCGCGGCCGTGAAGGCGGCCAGCGCGGTGCCCGCGTGCACGGAAGCCAGCTCGTTGACCGACGAGATGTGGTTGGCCTGCGCATAGGCGAACGCCGCCAGGAAGTCCTGGCCGATCAGCCCGAACACCGGCACCGCCGCACCGACCGTGGCGGCCTGATCGACATTGCCGACCGTGGCGATGGTCGTCGCCATCGACGCCGAGGACGCACCGTATCCGCGGATGGCATCCGGGACTGTGACAAAAGGCTCCATTGTAAAAAACCCCGATCCGGTGACGAAAATCCTTACTTGCCATCAATGGTAAGCGGACCCGCGCTCATCGCGCTACGCAATTGCTGCCCTCGAGTCTCGGGGGCCTGGCCATGGGCCAGAAGTTCACCAGCTTGCAACCTCGTCATTGAAGGTATTGACCAGATCGGCACGTTCGGCAAAGGCTTGGCGCGCAGCGGCATACGAGGTAGTCACCAGAGTGCTCTCGAACTGCTCCGGCGTCATCCGCGAAATCGACTCGGACAGTTGAAGATCCACGATCGCGCCGTTGCCGTCGACCTCGACGGTCATCGATTCGTCCGGCGCGGTCTCGCGGGCGCGCACGCCGGCCATCTCGTCACCGAGGTCACGCAGCCGGTACAGCCGTCGGCGCACGCTGGCCTCGAGCTCGTCCATCGATTCGTACATGACGCTCCTCACAAGGGTTTTCGTCGCTCGAACAGGCCGAACCGTCTCAGACGGACCGCAGCCAGCTCTCCGGCTCGGTCTCGTACTCGTCCTCCTCCAGGAGCTCGCTCTGCGCGACCTCCGCGGGAGTGGGCAGCCCCATCCGGCGCAACGCCTCGGGCGCGACCCCGGCCTCCTCGAACTCCGCCCGCCGCGCCAGCGCCGCACGGTTGGCCGCCTGTTTGCACAGCCGCAACACCTCGGCCGCCAAAGCCTGTGGATCCCGCCGCAATTCGGCTGGATCGACCGAAATCCCCAGCGGCAGACCCTGTTCGGTGGTCCACACCGAAATCGACCCGGTCCGGTTGGCCGCGGTCCACTCCACCAGCTCCGGTTGCGCCTGCTCGTCGACCGGACTCTCCTCGCCCGAATCCTCGCGCACCGGCTCCTCGCCCAGAATCCCCTCGCCCACAACGGAATCCATCTCGAAACCCGAATCGTCGGCGCTCATATCACAATCCCATCAGCTCGTACGGACCGGTCGAGAGTCACTTCTCGACAACGGGTTTGGCGACGGTCGGCGCATTGCCGAGCGCGTCGTCGAGCCACTCCTCGGAGTCGAGGAATTCGGCGCGCTTGCGCTCCTTGTCGTTCTGGCCACCGCGTTGCGCGGCTCCCATGGGGCTCATGGCCGGCATACCCATACCGCTGCCGCTGGTGGACAGCGCCGACTTCACTTCCCCGCTGAGGGTCTCGCCGAGCGCGGAGGTGAGGGACGCGCGCGGGAACAGCTTCGCCGAGGCCTGTCCGACGGAGGAGAACGGCGAACTCGGGCCGCCCTCGCCCCCGCCGCCACCGCCGCCGCCCAGTCCGTTCAGTGCCGACTTCTCCAGTCCGGCAAGGGCGGAAGAGGCGGGGGTCTCGAGCTCGCTGGCCAAATCCTTGAGCTGGCTCTGCTGACCCTGCTGCGTCCCCAGCTGCAAGAACTGCTGCGCCGCTTGCATTCCCTGTTGCAGGAGCTGCTGCAGCGCCTGCTCCATGGTCTGGACGATCTGCTGTTCCTGCTGCTGTTGCTGTTGTTCCTGCTGCTGCTGTTGCTGTTCCTTCTGTTGCTGCTCTTGCTGTTTCTGCTGTTGTTCCTGCTGTTTCTGCTGCTGTTCCTCTTGCTGCTTCTGCTGCTGTTCCTGTTCCTTCTGCTGCTGCTCCAGCTGCTTCTCGTAGGCACTGCTGGGTCCGGGCGTGGAAGGAGTCGACGGAGTCGAAGGCACGGAGGGAGTCGACGGCACGGAGGGCGTGGAAGGAGTCGACGGGGTCGAGGGCTTCGACGGCTTACCGGGCGTGCCGGGTGTGGACACCTGGGGTTTCGGAGCAACCTGAGGCATCAACGGAACACTGTCGCGCGAGAAATTGTATCCGTTGACGTAGAAGTCGTTCCATTTGTCGGCCGCGATATCCCGAAGCTGCCGAACCCAGGTCGGGAGATAACCGTACAGCGTGATCCAGTCGTCTTCGGTGTACTGGGGAATATACGGTTGCAGACCTCGTAGCCAACCTGTCGATATTCTCAGATTGTCGCCGATGGCCGTCATGGCGGTATGAAGTTTGGCCAGCTCACTACAGTACCTGGTAATTGCCGCCTTGGCCTGCTGCGCAGATTCTCCTTGCCAAATGGTTTCGGAGTTCTTGCCGTTGATGGCGCCGCCGGTATCCGATTGAAAGTCGCTCAACGCGTTGGCCAGCAAACTCGCACCGCCGTACCAGGTGCCCACAGCGTCGTCGATCCCGCCGATGTTCGCGGCCACGAAATCGTAATGCGCCTTCATGAGCTTCAACGTCAGCATGTGACCGTCTTCGGGAACATACGAATTGGACTTGTCCAGATCGGTGCCGATCTCGCCCTTCAGCGCATTGATCTCCGTTTGACCGCCGAATTTCGCGTCGAATTTCTTCGAGCGGCTTATGGTCACCAGTCCGTCGGCACTCTGACTGTAGCCCATGTTGAAAACAACATCCGCCGCATCGCCGTAGGTCGAAGCTCGGGTTTTCGTATCGAATTTCTGATCCGCCGCGTCTTTGTCGGAAATACCGCTGTAGTCCAGCTGCGTCCAGGTATTGTCCTGACTGAAGGTGTGTTGATCCTTGAAGCCTTGCTTCAACACACTTTGATCCTGGTATTTCGCGATGACACCAGAAGTGGTGCGATCATCGTCGACGATGACCTTACCGGCATTGATGAACAGTTCGGCCAGGTTGGAAACCGTGGTGTAATGGCTCTTGATGGAGACGTTCTGGTAGTCGTCCGCAGCCTTCTTGAATTGATCCGCCAGCTTGGAACCGGACGGCTCCGAACTGAAGGCAGGTATATTGTGCGCGTGCGCGATACCCCCCTTGAGCTGGTCGAACGTGTACAGCAACGTACTGCAGTATTCGACCAGATTGCTGGCGATGGAATTGTCGAAGCTGAATGTCCCACCCTTGGCCTTGTCCGTCAGACCATTGAGGATGTCGTCGATCTCACCCACGTGCTCCACCCCGTCTCGTGCTCATCCGCCCGCCGGTTGCCGCCGACCGCTCGCGCCCGATGATCATGGCTTGTCGACACCTCTCGATCCAACGTCAGCTCGTGAGCCCACGCCGTAACCATCCTGGCACGGTTCGGCAGCCCTCGCACGCCACCGAAAAGACCGGCACGCCGTCGGATCTCGTTCTCTTCTCCCTCCCGGATCATCTCATGAATCGGTTCGGAGGTCACCCCCGTTCGGTCGGAGTGCGCGGCGATGCTGGGTATACGCTGTGAGCCAGGGAGGACCGGATGAATACGAATGATCATATGGGCGACGAGCAGGTGAGACCGGCCGAGCGACCGGGTGTGCGGCGATGACCAGAACATGGAAACTCGGCGAAGCCGAATTCTTCGTCCTGTGGAAGGACCATACGGACGACATCATGCCCCTGCCGTTCTCCTACACCTCGCGTGCCAAGGTCTCCGCGGATTTCGCCATCGAACTGGCCGAAGCCAGGGCTACCCTGCGGGAGAAGATGGACCAGTCGCTGGAGGATGTCGTCCGGTCGATCATCGAACCGGATCTCTATGTGACGGTGACCGGCTGGGACGAGGCCGATCCATTGCGGTTCTCGGAGGAAATCCGGGTCATGGCGACCCGGCGCGGACCACAGGGCTACCTGCTGACCCAGGCGCCCGGAGATTCCTTCTGGCACGGTGGTGGATATTCCATCGTCGAATGCGATCCGCTGCTGCTGGCGGACGAGGCGGTCGCGATCCTGCCGGAGATGCCTGCGGGTAAGCGCGGACAAATCGTCCTGACCGACGACGAGGCCGATCTCGACTACGATTTCGGCAGTTCCGCGGTTGAGGACACCTTCACCGACACCGAATATGTACACGCGAAGAATTTCCTCGAAACAACTGCCGTACATGCGGGACAGATCATCGTGGCACAGGGACCGTCGATGTTCGGTCCCCGCGGGCACACCGAGCACACCCTGAAATGGCGGGACATCGAGGACGACGGTCGCTATGCGATCACCGACGAGCATCCGCCGGTGGCGATCCCCGCCGATGCCGGGACCCTGAAGTCGTTGATCAACAACAGGATTGCCGATGTGGTCCGGGTGATCAAGGAGGAGCGGAGCTACAACCGGGAGCAGTGAACCGGCCGGTTCGGCGCGGCCGGGCAGTCCGTACAACCGATGCCCGGCCGGCACCGATCAGATGCGCAAATCGGCTGCCGCACCCGTTTGTCGCTGGTGGAAACGTTCCTCGAAACCGGTGGCGTACACCGACGGTGCGGTCGAGGAGGACGACTGTTCGATGACTCCGTCGTCGGCGATGTAGAAGATCGCGCGGCCGATGGCGATCTCGCCCTCGGGGACCGGGACGAAGACCATCCAGCCCACGTTCAGGCGCTCGGCGACCAGGTCCTCGAGCGGGTAGTTGGTGGTGTCGATGCCCAGGCTCAGGATGTGCTCGCGCACCAGGGCGATGGCCCGATCCTGGGACAGCGCAACGGGATCGTCGGTCACCAGGCCCGCCAGCGACAGCTGGTAGAGCGCGCCGTCGATATCGTCGGCGGGGTCGTCGAACAGGGCGGTCAGGGTTTCGCGGGTGACCACACCGGCCTCGGCGGCGGCCACCAGATTCACCGCGGCGGCACGCTGGGCGCTGCTCGGATCGTTGCTCACCACACCGCACACCACGTCGGCGACCGTGTCGGCGGACCACACGCCGGGGATCGCGGCGCTGATCTTGTCGGAGGTCGGCGATTCGCCGCGGTACCAGCCATCGCGGTCCCACCAGTAGCAGAACGACATCAGACCGCGCGCCGCACGCGGGTTCAGGACCTGGTTCGCAACCCATTCCGGCGCACCGGAATACAGATCCGGCATCGGTTCGCCGTCGTTGTACGCCGCATCCAGCGCGGGAGCGTCCCAGACGCCGCCGGACAACACCGCCCGCCCGCCCGGCAGGATGTACAGCGTCGAACCGCTACGCGAGGAGCCCTCGAAAACGCCCAGCGCGGGCAGCACCCGCGGACCCCAGTCGGAACCGATCGCGACGAAGGCCGCGGCGATCGTGGCCCAGCGCGACCAGAACACCGGCAGCACCGGGAAGTCGTCGTAGGACGGCACCGGGACGACGCCCGCCTCCTGCTCCGCGCGGGTGTTCTGCGCGGCCTGCTGCGGCGAGCGCCACTGCCGGTTGTCGTGCCCGACATACGCGGCCAGCCACACCGGCACCCGCTCGCGCGGAAAGGCTTGCAGGTCGGCCAGATACGCGTCGGGGACCAGCATCTGATCCTCGGGGAACGGCTCGTCGCCGTAGTCGTAATCGGCCTCGACGTGACCGGCGACGTCGAGCCGGATCTCCATCCGCCACCACGGGCCGTCGCCGAGCTGCGCGGAAACCTCGCGCTGCATCTGCACCAGATCGATGATCTCCGAGGACGGTTCGCGCCGGGCCACCCGATCGGCGTCGTCGTAGTACAGCGTGTAGGTCACCCCGCCCGCGACGGTGATCGCGAAGTACGCCTCGAGCCGCTTCCAGCCTTCCGGACCGGCAACCGCGAGTTCGCGCGCGATGGTGTGGGCGAGCTGGGTCGCCTGCTGCTCGATGGAGGAGGGTTCCTCGGCAGCGGGCTGCGGTACGGGCCTCGACTCACCGGGCACCTCCTCGTCCACGAGCGAGATGTCCAGCGGCGCTTCGGCACCGGCCTGCGGTGTGGGCGTGGCACTCGCGTCGGCGGACGGTCCGGCGGCACCGGGTGTACCCCCGCCCAGGAGACCGCCCAGGCTGAAGGTGACGTCGGGGGCTTCCTGGCCCTTCGACGCTTCCTCGTGCGGATCGGTCATGTGCTCGAACCCTCCTCAGTGCCGCAACGGCCTGCCTCATCACGGACAGGGGCAATCATGCCGTGTCACCGGCCGTCACGCTATTCAACGGTATCGCCGATCGATGCGAACGACGAGCCAATATCTCGAAAACGGCCGCGGCCGAAAGGGCAAGACCACATTTCCCGGGGTTCGGGCCGGACGAGGCGCCGACCGGCCCGAACCGGAACTAGTGGTCCATATCGTCCATCTTCTGCGCGGCGTCGGTCATGCCGGTGCCGAACTTGCCGAGCGAGACGACCATATTGTCCGCACCCTGCACGAGGTTCTTGCTGGAGTTGGTGTATCCGCTGTCGCCCTCGGTGAACTTGTTGCCGTAATGGTCGTGCCCCCAGGGAAATCCCTTGGCGTTCAGGCCGTTCTTCAGGGTCGTGACGATCGTGGTGACCCGACTGGTGACATCGTTCATCGTTCCCGCGGCCTGCCGCAGTTTCGCGGTGTCGACTTCGACCGGTTTACTCATCGAATTCTCCCTCTCTGATCGTCATCGGTGACCGCATTACCAGCGATCCTCGGGACGTCCACTTTCCCAATGGGTATCGAGCCGCTCCATCAAATTGTCGATCTGCTGCTGGATCTTGTTCGCGAACGCGTTGCGACCGATGCCGACGGCCACCGGCGAGTCGTCCATGTTCATCACGTAGCGGCCGTCGCCGATCACATCGCGCCAGAGCAACTTGGTCTCCTGGATGCCGCGCGGGCCGAA
Organism: Nocardia jiangxiensis NBRC 101359; assembly: GCF_000308615.1. GTDB lineage: Bacteria > Actinomycetota > Actinomycetes > Mycobacteriales > Mycobacteriaceae > Nocardia > Nocardia jiangxiensis. The sequence continues at coordinate 191,351 of NZ_BAGB01000012.1, read as the reverse complement.
TTTCGAACGGCCCTGTACGACGCGCAGCGTCCCGGTCTTGCTGGCGGGCATGTTGAAGAACTTCGTGGAGGCGACGGCGGGCGGATCCTCGTCGTCGTCCTTGAAGAAACTTCCGCCGCCGTGCCCGACGTGCTCGGCCGGATCGATGATGATCGGGGTGCTGGACAGACTGCCCGCCTCGGTCGGCGGCAACGACCTGACCACCTCGGATGCCAGACTGCGCGGATCACATTCGGTGACGATGTATCCGTCGGTGTGCCAGTACGTCTTTCCGGGCTTCTGCTCGAATTTGAACGCCTGCGCGCCACTGCGCGCGAAATGGATGTAGATGTTCTTCTTGCCGTTGTCCATATCGCGCTCGTCCCAGCCGTGCAGCCGGATGTAGATCTCCGGGGCGCACATGACGTCGATCATCGAGTCCCAGGACGGATCCCATTTCGCCCGCAACTCCTGCCAGACATCGGCTTTCAGCGCCGCCGACTTGTCGATCGTCATGTGCTCGTCGAGCGTCCAGAACAGCGGGTCCGGCATTTCGCCACCCCGGTACTTCTCACAGAGCACCTGGAATTCGATACCCGTGAAGGTCCACGACAGGCTCACGGCTCGATCACCGGCCTCACCTTGTCGACCGGATCGAGGATCTCATCGAGATTCGTTGCGCCATCGAGGTATTTCGCCCGCTTGTGTTCCTTGTTGCTGTTGGCCTGCTGACTGCCGCCCATGGGTCCGGGCATACCCGGCATGCTCGGCCCGTTCGCGGAATTGGACGGGTCGAGGGCATGTTCGGTGGACAACGGCGTATCGGAGCCGGCCGCGCGCGGGAACAGTTTCGACACGTCCGGCGAACCGTTCGGATCCAGCGCGGCGCCAACGGCATTCGAGATGTCGTGCCCGGCTCCGCCGAGTGCTTCCCCGGCCTGGGTCAGGCCCTGGCCGAGGCTGCTCAACGCGTTGTTGAACATGCCGGGCACACTGGCCAGACCGGAGGTCGCGGCGCCCAGCAGCGAGGGCAGCAGGCCCGAGAGCGCGCCGCCGAGGGTGTTGCCCAGGCTGTCCAACCCGGACAGCGCGCTGTACGGGGACGCGCCCGACAGGCCCAGCGCGTTCTCGGCGGCCAGGTAGCCCGCCGAGTAGCCCGCTTCGTAGCCGGCGGCGTAACCCGAACCGCTCAGGCCGTACGAACCGTAACCGTAACCACTGCCGTAGCCGCTGCCGTAACCGTAGGAGCCGTACCCGCTGCCGTACGCGCCACTGCCGTAACCGTATCCGGAGTAAGCGCCCGAGTAGCCGATACCCGAGTAGCCACCGAGCCCCGAGTAGGCGCCGATGCCGGAGTAGGCGCCCAGACCGGATGCGGCCGCCAGGCCCGCGGAGTAGCCGGCCATGTACGCCGAGCCCATGGCGCCGGTGTACCCGCCCGCATTGCCGCCGCCCTGGCTGCCGCCACCGCCGCCGTACGCGCCGGCACTCGATCCGGCCCCGCTGTAGGCGCCGTAGGGACTGCTCGCGCCGTAGCTACCGGCGCCACCGCCGCCGTAGCCGCCACCGGTGCCGCCGCTGCTCTGTCCTGCGCCGGTGCTGCTGCCGGCGCCGTAGCCACTGCCGTAGCTGGAGCCGGTGCCGCCGGTCGAAGCACCACCGCCACCGCCGTAGCCGCCACCGGTGCCGCCGGTGGAACCGCCACCGCCACCGCCGGTGGAACCGCCACCGCCGCCGCCGTAGCCGCCACCGGCGGCACTGCTCGCAGCGGCCTGGGCCGCTGCGTAACCCGCGGAGTACCCCGCACCGTAACCGGCGGAATAGCCCGCGCCGTAACCGGCGGAATACCCTGCGTTGTAACCGGAATCGGCGCCACTGCCGTAACCGCTGCCGTAGCCACTTCCGTAACCGCTGCCATAACCACTACCGCTGGCCGCACCGCTACCGCTGGCCGCACCGCTACCACTGGTAGCACCGCTGCCGCTGGTAGCACCGCTGCCGCTGGTGTCACCGCTGCCACTGTTCGAGCCGCTCGAGCTCGTATTTCCGGTGCCCGAACCCAGAACGGTGATGTACGGCAGGGCTTTCATCGCGTTCTGGATGCCGACCTTGTAGTCGTTGTTGTACGCGTTCAGGGCCTTCTTGCGCCACTTCTCGATACGGCAGTGTGCCGCACCCGAGTCCGCGGCGGTCACCGTGGGCATCTGGTCGAAGGTGGCCTTGAGGAAGCCGCTGGTGTACTTCAGGACCGAGGACAGTTCGCTGATGCTGTTGCTGAACGCCAGCGCGCCGTTCTCGAAACGCTGCACCGCGGCCATGGCCGCGGTCGCTCCCGTGCCCGTCCACATGTCGCCGGTGATCTTCGACAACTGCTGGGTCACGGACGTGAAGCTGTTGCCCATCTGCGTGGCCAGCCACCCGTAGCGGACGCTCGCGGCGTCGGTATTCCAGTCACTGCCGATCATCGACCGGTCGAAGTAGTAGAAATCGTCGTAGGTCCACGAGCTGGCATCGTTGATCTGCACCGTCTGACCGGTGTCGTGGTTCAGCGGAGTCGTGGGCGCGTCCGGCATATCACCGCTGCCCACCGAGAACTGCGAGGGGTCCGGTGGATTAACCGTCGGATCGCTCTTCAGCGCGGCATTACTGATGCTGGTGAAGTCGTCGACCGTCTGCCCCTCGGTCTTCTGATAGGCCTTGAGCGCCGCGATGAACGTGTCCTGCATATTCGTCAGGATCTTCTGCAGGCCCTCGATCCCGGTGAGGATCGTGGTGCCCTTCTGGTTGTAGATGTTCGTCAGCTGGGGACCGGCCGGGTCCAGCGCGTAGTTCGTGATGGGCTTGATGGCGTTCAGCTGGTTGTCGGTGATGTACTTGTGGTACGTGTCCAGCTGCTTGATCAGCTCGTGAATCGCCGCGGCACTGTCCTTGAACACCTGGAAGTCGGCGCTCATACCCTTGTCGGTGTTGAGCGTCAGGCTCGGCGGATCGTTGCTGGCCCAGTTGTGCAGATTGGTCCAGTCCGTCGAATCTTGGGGCGTCGTATCTCCAGGGCCACCGGTGGTTGTACCGCTGGTGCCGGTGCCGTCAGCCATCTGCTTCCTACTCCCTCATCAAAGTCACTAAGTGTGTCGAGCTGTGCTGCCCTAATCGGAATCCCGGTAGCTCGACCCCGGGGCCCTCGGTTCGCCGTCGGGGGCCTTCGGCCCGCCTTCGGAGATCGTCGTCACGGGCGTCACCTTCGGCTTCGCCTTCTGTTTATCAGGATCTCGCGAACCCGCCTGCGGCAGTAGAGGTTCGCCGAGGTTGAACTTGACGTCCACATCGGCCTCTGGAGCCTCGACCTCGACTTCCTCGTCCGGCGAGGGCATCAGAACCGCCTTGGGACGCTTGCGTTTTCGCTTGTCGTCCTTCTTGCGGTCCTTCTTGCGGTCCTTGGGGCCCTTGGATTCGGCCGTCTCCGCGCCGCCACCCATACCGCCCATACCGCCACCCGAACCGCCGAACCCCGAACCTGCCGAACTCGGCATGCTCTGAGCGTCGGAACCGTCCGGGTTCTGCGGTGTCTGATCACTCTGATTCGTCGGATCCGGGGAGTTCGTCTCGCCGCCCAGCGAACCCGGGGAACCGTCGTGCGACGCCCCGTTCGACGCCCCATTGCTACCGTCGTCGCCGGTGATGTCGGCCATCGACTTGTTCGCCTCGGATCCGTACTGCGAGCCGGGCTGATCGCCGGTCCCGTCGGTGCCCGAACCCGTTCCGTCCGTGCCGGATCCGGTCCCATTGGTGCCCGAACCTGTTCCGTCGGTAGCGGATCCGGTCCCATTGGTGCCCGAACCTGTTCCGTCGGTACCAGATCCGGTCCCACCGGTGCCCGAACCCGTTCCGTCGGTACCAGATCCGGTCCCGTCCGTGCCGGAACCTGTTCCGTTCGTACCCGAACCGGTCCCGTCGCTGCCCGAACCCGTCCCGGTGGACGATCCGTCCGTACCCGAACCCGGGGTGTGCTGCGAACCGAGCGGGTTCTGCCCCAAGGCATTCAGCAGTCCGGGCGCCGAGAGCGATTGCAGACCGTTCTGCCCGGTGAGCGCGTTGAGCAGTGCGTTCAGGGCGGGACTGGCCGAATTCAGCAGATTCGACAATCCCTGACCGCCCAGGCCGGACGATCCCTGATTGCCCAACCCCGTCAGATCACCGAGCCCCGACAGGCCGTTGAGTCCGGACAACCCGTTCAGCCCGTTGAGCATGTTGTTCAGCCCCGACAGCCCGCCGGGACCGTTCAATCCGGACAGCATGTTCGCCAGGCCGAGCGGACCGCCGCCGCCCATCGAACCGAGCAGATCCGACATCGCATGCGGGGACAGATGCGACATACCGGCCAGGCCCGACAGTTGCGACGGCGACAGTCCGGACAGCCCGCCCAGACTCGAAAGTCCGGGCAGATTCGACAGATTCGACAGACCCGCCAGCTGCGCGGACTTCAGCCCCTGCAACCCGGCCAGCCCTTGGGCCAGGTGCGCGGCCGCGGCCCGCTGGGCAGCGGCGGCAGCCTGGTGAGCCGCCGCCTCGCGGGCGGCGGCCTGCTGGGCAGCAGCCGACGACGGACCCGACACACCCGCCAGATCGTGGGCCGCCCGTCGGGCAGCGTCGTTGAGACCGGACAGATCCGGGCCGCCGGAGTGGTGGCCGTTACCGCCGCCGTACCCGCTGCCGCCGCCGTAACCGCCGCCACCCCAGTTGCTGGTCCACGGCGGATTCCAGTAGAACGGCGGTGGCTGGAACGGTGGTGGTGGAGGCGGAAGCGGCGGTGGTGGCGGGGGCAGCGGCGGAGGCGGCGGCACCAGATCCTGCTCCGGAATGAACTGGATCGCCTCCGGCCCCGGCAGCGCCATGAACATCGTCGGATCCGGCGGCGGTGCGGGCAGCACCAGCCGCGAACGGAACCTCGTGGTCAGATCGCCGCCCTCGACGAACGGGCTGTCCCGGTCGCGCGGCGGCAGTTGGACGCCGTCGGCATCGTTGACGTGCACCTTGCCGTTCTCGTCGACGGTCCACGTGGTGCCGTCCGGGCGGCTGCCCGAGGAGGTGCCGTTCTTGTCGGTGACCCGCACCGAACCGTCCGAGCGGATCTCCCGGAGCGACCCGTCGGGGTGCTTGATCCCGACCATCCCGTCCGGTCTGGTCTCGCGCGAAACACCTTCCAGGTCGGTGAATTTCACCCCGCCCTTGCCGACCTCGGACACCGAGTCGCCGTGGAACACCTTGAACCCGGTGGAGGTGTTCTCCAGGGTCGAGCCGTTGGAGAGCTTGACCGTCCCGTGCGTCGACTCGATGGGCGAGCCGCCCTTCAGCGCCTCCCCGTCGGGACCGGTGACGGTGACCTTGCCCTTGGCGTCCTTCTCGAAGGTGGTGCCGTTCGGGTCGGTGACCTTGACCGTGCCCTTCGCGTCCACCTGCAGCCCGGTGCCGTCGGGCCGGCCGAGCGTCACCGGCGGTCGCTGCGGACCGGTCATCCGCTCCTGGAACCCCGACGGCTCCGGCGCCTCGAGCACGGTCGTGGTCGAGCCGTCCGGATAGGTGGTCTTGCGCCCGCCCAACGGATTCGAGGTGTCGGCGACCGTGTGGGTGGTGCCGTCCGGATCCTTCACCGTCACCGCTCCGTCGGAATGCAGCGTCTGCTCGGTGCCGTCGTGCATCGAGACCACAGTCGGCGAGTCCGGCCCCTTCTGCACCACGGTGCCGTCCGGCTTGGACAGCGTGGTGTGCCCGTTGGGCTCCTCGAAATGCGTTGTGCCGTCCGTCTTGATGGTGCTGACGGTGCCGTCCGGGGTCTTGGTGCGCACGGTCCCGTCGGGGCCGATCGAATGCGTCGTGGTGTCCGGCCGGTCGAACGAGATCGAGCGATCGGAATCGATGGTGATCTTGCGCTGCGGATCACCCGGATGCCCGAACGTGATGTTCTTGTCCTTGTCGACGGTGAAGTGCGTCCCGTCCGGTGCGGTGATGTGTACTTCGTCGCCGCTCTTGTTCCAGGCCGCGAAGGTGCCCTGCCAGCCGGACTTGGAGCCCGATTCCCTTCCGCTGGAGCCGAATCCGGTCTTCGTGCCGTCCTCGCTGACGAAGTCCGCGGATCCGTTGCGCTTGATCGTGACCGTCGAGCCGTCCGAGTTGGTGGCCTTGACGGTGCCGTTGGGCTGTGCCTCGACCGTGACCGATTTCCCGTTCTGGCCGAAGAATTCGACGCTGTGATCGTTGGTCTTCGGCGTCGAGGACCCCGGGGTGATCCGGCTGATGAAGCCGGGCTTCTCCGGGGGCGCGGGCGGGTGGATGGTGAACCGATGCGGATCGTTTTCACTGCGCCCCACCGGAATCGGGCCGCCGTCGGATTTCATCAGGTGCGTCGTGCCGTCGGTGGAGCTGACCAGCAGATCGCCGTCGGAGTTCTTGTTCCAGGATCCGCGGTCGGACTGCACGGTGTGGGTGCTGCCGTCGGAGTGGGTGACGATCGTCGGGCGGCCCGGACCGAATTCGACCTTGCCGCCGTCCGGGCTGTGCGTGGTGGTGTGCCCCGACCGTCCGGCGAATTCGGTTGTGCCGTCCGGTTTCACGGTGGTGGTCGAACCGTCCGGGCCGGTGGTGCGCACGCCGCCGCCGGACAGCGTGGTGTGCGTCGTGCGGTCCGGACGCCCGAAGGTCTGCTCTTCGAAATTCCCCGCACCCTTGCCGGGTTTGCCTGCGGGACTGCCGCTTTCGTGGCCGTCCGGGCCGACGAACCGGACCGTCTCGCCGTCCGCGGACACCTTGATCCCGTGCAGCTCGCCGGGGCGGATGACCGTGATGTTGCCCTCGGAGTCGACGGTGTGCCGCGTGCCGTCGTGCGAGACCACCGTGGTGGTGCCGTCGTCGTTCCTGGTCCAGCTCTGTTTGTCGGTCGGGACGGTGTGCTGGGTGCCGTCCGGGGTGGTGACGATGGTGGGCTGTCCCGGCTCGGACTCCACCTTGGTCCCGTCCGGGCGGTAGGTGGTCTTCTTGCCGTTCGAGGAGGCGACCTCGGTCTCGCCGTTCGGCTTGACGGTGACGTTGGCTCCGTCCGTACCCGGGAACCGCACCGAACCGTCCCGGCCGAAGTTGTGCGCGGACGGCCCTCGCCCACCATCGGCGCCGCCGTGCACGCCGATGAACACGAAGCCGTCCTGCACCTGGACCTCGGTGCCGTCGGGGAGGCGGACGGTGATGCTGCCGTCCTTGTTCCGCCGCCAGGTGGGGTTGTTGTCGTCCTCGTTGTTCGAACCGCCGCGGGTGTTCCCCGGGTTGGGTTCGTTGTGCGATCCGCCGCCGCCGTCTTCGGTCCGAGATCCGTAGGGGGACAACGGAGTCTGATCGGACCGGTTCGATCCGCCGCCGACCCCGGCGCGCGGGCCGTTGCCCGAGGTGACCGGATCGTCGTTCGAACTGCGGCCGCCGCCGGAGGGAGTGGAGTTGCTGTCGCCGAGCGGGCGGCCACCGGAGCTGCCCGTATTCGACGAACCCGTCGCCGGAGTCCCGCCGACGCGCGTCGGCGTGGAGGTGCCGTCGCCGGTCACGCTCACCGTCGGGCGCGGTCCGCTCTGCAGGGACGAGCCGCCGCCCGGCGTGTTCTTGACCGAGGCCGCGATCGGGTTGCGCGTCCCGCTGCCGCCGGTGTCGGTGCTGGAACCCAGCGAATTCGAGGCGCGGACGGGCGTGCTCGTCGAACCCGTATCGGAGGACGAAAGTGGCCGCGCCGTACTGGAATTCGTCGTGAAGTCCGAACCGAACTGCGATCCGGTGGAGAACGACGGTGTGGCCTTGGGGGTGATCGGGCTGACCGGCGACAGGTCTTCGGAGCTCCACGGGGAGGTATCCGACACCGGGCTCACCAGTTCGTCGCCCTGGCGGGCGAGATTGAAGGCCGACATGTCGGTCTGGACGCGCAACGTCGGACGCGTTGTCGTACCGTCACCGGTGCTCGAGGTCGAGGACGACCGGATCGGCGAGGACTGCGAGGTACTGCTGGAATTGGTCGTCGTCGTGGTCGTGGTTCGCTGGGTGACCTGGTTGCCGGTGCTGTTGGTGTTGTTCGTGACCTCGGTCTTCTGACTCGACTGAGTTACCGGACCGTCGGTGATCTCGGACTTCTGATTCGACTGGATGACCGGACCGTCGGTGACCTCGGTCTTCTGGTTCGACGGAGTCACCGGACCGTCGGTGATCTCGGACTTCTGGTTCGACGGAGTCACCGGACCATCGGTGACCTCGGACTTCTGATTCAGCGGGGTTTCCGTGCCCTCGGTGGGCGGCTTCTTGTTACCACCCCCGGTGATCCCCGAGGTCTCGTTCGCCGGTGGATCGGACCGCTGTTGCCCGTTGGTCGAATTGGATTCGGGCCGCGTGTTGTTCTGGGTCGATCCGGCCGGAGTGGTCGGCTTCTGATTGGCCGGCGGAGTCTGGTTGGAATCGCTGAAGCCGCGCCCGTTGGTAGTGCCGTTGGTGATGGTGAGCTGGTTGTTCGGATGCTCCTCGTCGAAGTTTCCGCCCCGGTTGCCGTTCGAGCCGCCCGGCATGAAATCCGAACTGCCGCCGCGGAATCCGTTCGAACCGCCCGGTGTGAACTCCGAACTGTCGCCGCGGAATCCGGTCGAGAAGGTCGGCGGGGAATCATCACTCCCGCCGCGGGTGAAGGTATTCTCGAAACCGCCCTTCGGGGAGAACGACCCGATCTCGAAGCTCTTGGATCCGGGCGGCGCGACGATGCCGCGGTACCCGCCCAGACCGCCGCCGAGGGCGCCACGCACCGCGCCACCGGCCCAGCCCGCGCCGTTGCCGAAGGTGCCCGCCCAGTCACCGGTGATGCCCGCGGCCACCAGGTTCGTGACCGCGTTGCCGAATTCGCCGCCCGCCGCGCCGACGAGCATGCCGTGACCGGTACGCATCCACGGGTTGGTCATATCCCCGAACAACTTCGAGGCCTGCTTGCCGAAGAAGTTGCCGAAGGTCTTGCTCAGCCCGCCGACTCCGGCGCCGCCGGCCATCGCCACGCCGAACTCCGTGGCGTTGAAGCTCTTTCGCTTACCGTCCGCCATCTGACCGAGCTGCACGGCGGCGTCGACGCCGCCGGAGATGAGCGCGGACTCGAGGATTCGCGCGACCCAGCCCTTGGCCAGATTCGCGAACTTCTCACCGAAGATCCGCAGCACCCGAGCGACGATCTGATCCTCGATCATCCTGGCCAGGAACCGGACCACCGCGCGGGTGGCGCCGATCTCGGCCGCCTCCACCGCGGGCGCGGTCGGCGGGAACAGCCACGCCCAAGCGATCTCGATGGCCAGCATGATCAGCGAGATGATCACCATGAGCTTGGCGGCCTGCACCTGGGTGCCCATGTCGAACGCGGCGTCGCCCACCGAATCCATATATTTTGCAAGGGTTTCCACCGAGGAGTCACCCTGCAGGATCTGGTCGAACATGCCCGCGATGTTCTCCCCGCCGGTGCCCTGCGGGTAGGCCGAGACCGCTACGCCCTTGGCGGACTGGATTTCCGGGATGACGCCGCGCAGTCCCTCCGCGGCATCCTTCCAGATCTGCGAGACCGCCCAGATGGCATCTTCATCGCCATCGGGCCATTCGGTTCCCGCGACGTAGCCCAACCATCGAAGCTCGGGAGGCAGATAGAGGCTCATAACGGTACAACCCGCACCTACCGGTCGAGGTCACTGATCATCGAACGCGGACGAACATCCTCGACGTCACCGTAGACCATCGTGGGCTCCTCCTCGCGCCGACGCTCGGCGGCATCGGGCGGGGCGGTCGACGCGGGCGGGACCAGCGGCATCATTTCGCCGAGATCCGGTGCGCCCTCCAATAATTCGGACAGCCGCGGCAGCCGGTCCTTGCGCTCGCGCAACGGCTCCATGAGTTCGCGGGCCATCTTCTGCACCTTGGCGGAGGCGGCCTGGACCGACTGGGTCATCGCGGTGGCGATCTCCTCGTAGGTCAGATCCTTGATGTCGTCGGCGAATTTGGTTCCGATGAGGATGCCGTCGGCATTGACGGTGACCGTGATGCGCTTGTCGCATGCGGTAACGGTGGCCGTGAGCCGAGACCGATTGCGCTGAATCTCAGCGATGCCGGACATTTGCTCGGCGAACGCCTCCATCATCATTGCGGCATCGGCCTGCAATCGCTCATTGCTCATCGGCAACCTCCACGGATCAATGCTACGGCCGAACCCACTGAGCCGCACGTCGAGACGCTCATCCCGGCGCACCCTCAGCTATATCCGGATCGTTGGTCCCGCTTCCAGTGTTAACGTTCATCATGGCCGGTTCGCGGCAGGTTTCGCATCGCAATGCCGAAGTTGCCCAGCCGATCTGTCGTCACATGACATCACGACGTACAGCGCGCGAAATGCCCGGGAAACCTCCAGAGAACTCTGGACGAATCGACAGCGTCGGCGAGATGTCCTGGACGTCAACAGATCTCGACATGACCTCGCACACACCACGCCCCCGCCCGCCGTCCCGGCATCCCGAAACACCCCGCAGCGCACGACGCGGCTGGTCCCGGGCAGGTGGATCGGACGACGGCCGCGGGCACGCCCGACCGGACGATGCAATACTGACCCGGTGCGACGCAATCTTGTCATTGTCCGAGCCGGCGACACGTCGATGCACGAGAAGTGGCTGGCTGGGCCGGTGGATCGGAACTGGGACCTGATCGTCAGCTACTTCGGTGACGACCCGGATCGCTACCGGGTGCCCGACGTGGTGCGAGTGGATGCGAAGGGTCCGAAGTGGCCGCCGCTCGGGGAGCTCATCCGGAATCTGGCCACCCTGGTCGACCAGTACGACTACATCTGGCTGCCGGACGACGACATCGACGCGGATACCGCCTCGGTCAACCTGATGTTCGACTATTGCGCCGAGTACAAGCTGTCGCTGGCCCAGCCCGCGCTGACCCCGGACAGTTCCATCGTCCACCCGATCACCCGGCTCGACCCGCGATACACGTTGCGCTACACCAACTTCGCCGAAGTCATGGCTCCCTGTCTGAGCGGGGACTTCCTGCGCCGCACCGTCGCGGAGTTCGGTGAGACCCAGTCGGGCTGGGGCATGGACTACGTGTGGACGACCATGCTCGGCGAGGGCGATATCGCGATTCTCGACGCGGTCCCGATGCGGCACAGCCGGGCCCAGGGCAGCGGTCCGCTGTACGCGGCGGTGCGCGAGGCCGGGGTGGAGGATCCGCGGCAGGAATACGAGGCCTACATGGCCCGCAAGGGAATCTTCCGGCAGCCGCAGGTGATGTATCGCGGTATCCCGGCCGGTTTCCCGGAACCGGCGAGCCTGACTCGCCGCCGTTTGATGTGGCAGGCCCCCTCGCGGGAGGTGCTGGACCCGAGGCGTTGCGTCGTGCTGGTCCCGGTCGCGGACAAGATCGAACCCGATTGCGCCCGCGGCCTGTTCGAACTCGAACGGCAGGGATACACCGTGTGGCGCCTGTACGGAGCCTCGGCGATCGATCAGGCGCGCAGCCAGATGGCCACCGACGCACTGGCGGCCGGGTTCGAGGAACTGATGTGGATCGATGCCGACATCGACTTCCCCGCCGACGCGGTGAACCGGCTGCGCGCACTGGATCTGCCCGTGGTGTGCGGTGTCTACGCGAAGAAGGGCAGGCGCGAACTCGTGGTGCACTTCGAGCCCGGAACCGAACAACTGGTGTTCGGCCAGGGCGGCGGGGTGCTCGAAATCAAGTACGCCGCTACCGGATTCCTGCTCACCAAGCGCAGTGTGTACGAGAAAATCGAAGCGGCGGAACAACTTCCGACCTGTAACCGGCAGTTCGGCACGCCGACGGTGCCGTACTTCCTGCCGATGGTCATCGACGACGGCGAGAACCCCTGGTATCTGGGTGAGGACTTCGCCTTCTGCGAGCGGGCCCGGCGCAACGGTTTCGCGATCATGGCCGACACCCGAATTCGCTTGGGCCACATCGGCCGTAACTCCTACAGCTGGGAGGAGGCCGGTACCGACTCCCCCCGCTACGCCACCTACACCTACCATCTGCACCCGCCCAAGGATGATGCGACCGCCGAGCCGGAGCCGCAGCCGGACGCGCCCGCGGCGGGCGAGGATGCGTCGGCATCCGCAGCGCCGGCGTGGGCGAGCCCGGGGAAGGACGAGCCCGCCGCACAGCCGGACCCGGACGACGCACCACCGGTGTCCGGACCGAATTCGTGAGTGAGTTTCCCGACGTCACCGACCTCCAACGCGCACAGGCGGAGTTCGGCGACCGGTGTAATACTGTCGTTGTGCGACGTAACCTTGTCATCGTCCGAGCCACCGAAATATCGCAGCACGAGTCCTGGCTGACCGGTCCGGGCGATCGGAATTGGGATCTGATCGTCAGTTACACCGGCGCCGACGCGAAACGCTTCCGCAGCCCGCACGTGGTGCGTATGGATTTCGAGGGCACGAAATGGCCCGTGGTGCGGCAGGTGGCGCAGAGCTTGGGCGATGCGCTCGAACAGTACGACCACATATGGGTTCCGGACGATGATCTCCAGACCGATATGGCATCGATCAATGCGATGTTCGATATCTGTGCCGAATACTCCTTGGCACTGGCGCAGCCCACGCTCACCAGTGACAGTTATGTCGATCACGAGATCAACCGGGTCGTTCCCGATCAGGTACTGCGATACACGAATTACGTCGGCACCATGGCGCCCTGCTTCAGCCGGGAATTCCTGAATCGCTGCCTGCCGGATTTCGTCGCGAGGGTCTCCGAATTCGGCCTCGCGGCACTGTGGCCGACCATGCTCGGCGACAACGACATCGCCGTCATCGATCACGCATCGGTCCGCAACGTCCGGTCGCGCTCGATTCTGCAGCCCGCCACGGACGAGGAGCTCGAGCTGTTCGCCCGGCTGATCGAGCTGGAGGGCACCGAGGAGTACGACGAGTTGCCCGACGTGGATCCGCGGATCGTCGACTATCGGCGGTTCCTCGACGAGCGCGACCTCTCGCCCGTCGAGCCGCAGGTGCGCGGCGAGGTCGCGGCCGATCCGGACGCACCGGACGCGCCGCAGCCGCGGCTGGAACCGTTCTGGGTCGCCTCCAATACCCGCGAACGCCTGGATCCCGCGCGCTGCGTGATCCTGGTGCCGGTGGGCGACAGTATCGAACCCGATTGCGCGCGTGGGCTTTTCGAGCTCGAGCAACAGGGTTACCCGGTGTGGCGGCTGTACGGCGCCTCCGGTATCGACCAGGTCCGCAGCCAGATGGCCACCGACGCACTGGCGGCCGGGTTCGAGGAACTGATGTGGATCGACGCCGATATGTCCTTCCCGGTCGAGGCGGTGATGCAGCTGCGCACCCTGGACCTGCCGATCTCCTGCGCCGTCTACACCAAGAAGGGGCAGCGCGAGCTGGTGGTCCACCTCGAGCCGGGTACCCAGCGGCTGACCTTCGGCGAGGGCGGCGGCATGACCGAGATCAAGTACGGCGCAACCGGATTCCTGCACACCCGGCGGGAGATCTACGACGAGATCCAGCGGCACGAACAATTGCCCACGTGCAACAAGCATTTCGGGCGCCCGGTCGTGCCGTACTTCCTGCCGATGGCCGTCCCGGTGGGCGAGGACTTCTGGTATCTGGGTGAGGATTTCGCGTTCTGCGAGCGCGCCCGGCGCTGTGGTTACGCCATCATGGCCGATACCCGGATCCGATTGGGCCACATCGGGCGACGGACCTACGGCTGGGAGGATGCGGGCAGTTCCCAGGAACGGTTCGCCAGCTTCACCTTCAACTTCTGATCCCCGCGACCGCCTCGGCGGTTCGGAGATCAGCGAGCATGTTTCGACGAGGGAGTGAACTTCGATGGACCCGTCCCGCTGCGTCGTGCTGGCGCCGATCAGCGGCTACCTGGAGCCCGAATGTGCCCGGGGGCTGGCGCAACTCGAGGCGCGCGGCTACCACGTGCGCGCGGTGCCCAGGTATGCCGCGATCGATCAGGGGCGCAGTCAGCTGGCGACCGACGCGCTGATGGACGATTACGAAGCGTTGATGTGGATCGATTCGGATATCGGCTTCGACGCGGATTCGGTGGATATGCTGCGCGAGCACGATCTTCCGGTGGTGTGCGGGATCTACCCGCGCAAGGGCCGGCGGGAGCTGGCCTGCAAACTGCTGCCCGAAACACCCCGGGTCGTCTTCGGCGAGGGCGGCGGCCTGATGGAGATCCGTTATGCGGCAATGGGTTTCTGCTACACCCAGCGAACGGTCTACGAGCAGATGATCGTGCACGAGGAACTTCCGGTGTGCAACAAGCAGTTCGATCGCATCACGGTGCCGTATTTCCTGCCGCTGGTGCTGCCGGAGGGAACGGACCACTGGTACATGAGCGCGGAGTACTCGTTCTGTGAGCGGGCCCGGCGCAGCGGTTTCCAGATCATGGCCGATACCCGGATCCGCCTGGGCCACATCGGGCGACACACCTTCCAGTGGGAGGACGCGGGCGCCGATCAACAGCGTTTCGCCACCTACGAGTTCAATCTTCGCTGACCCCGAGCCCGTTCACGCGGTAAACTCGGACGAGTTTCCGCACGAGGAGATTTCGCTGTCGTGAGTAACGAGAGAGCCAAGGCCGACCTCGCCGACCTGCTGGACACGGTCAACACCCACATCAGGTCGATCGCCGACGCACAGCGTCAGCGCACCGAGCTCGTCGCCACCGCCACCGCCGAAGAGGGCCGGGTCGAGGTGACCTGCAATGCCGACGGTGTGCCGATCGACATCGTGTTCGGCGACGACATCGACGATCTGGACTACGACGAGATCGCCGCGGCGGTGCTGGAGGCCGCACAGGATGCCGCGGCCTCGGTCGCCCGCCGGGCCGAGGAGTTGATCGCGCCGGTGCGCAAGACCCGCTCCCGGCTGCCGAGCCTGTCCTCGATCGTCGCGGACCTGCCGGATCTGCAGGTGAAGGTGCCCGAACCCGAACGTGCGTCGTTCGATCCGCCCTCGGCGCGCAACAAGGAGCAGCCGGACCAGGCCCAGCCCTGGTCGGTATCCGACGACGACTGATCGGCCCGTGAGAGCGAGGATCCCATGAGCGAACCGGTAGAACTGAATCCCGACGGACTGCGCAAGGCCGCCACGGAGTTCGACGACGTCTCCGCGAGCACCAAGGCGCTCCTGGACAGATTGAAGTCCTCCAGCAGCGCCAAGGGCGCGCCCTGGGGCGACGACAAGAACGGCAAGAAGTTCGCCGAGGGCGACAAGGGCTACATCACCAATCGCGACGGGATGTTCAACACGCTCTCCCAGCTGGTGACCGTGTTCACCGACAACGCGAACAACCTGCGGGACTCCGCGAACACCTTCGAGCAGAACGAGAAGGACTCCTCGCAGTAGCGGCGCGGGCCGATCGGCCCGCGCGGCTCACACGCCGTCGGGCAGGATGTCGCCCAGTTCCCGGGTGACGTGGTCGAGATATCGGGCGACGTACTGACCGATCAGCTCGCCGGCCACCCGGCCGGGCATCGACCGCGTCATCGACAGGTGTCCGACCAGTTCGGCCACATCCTGCGATTTGCGATCGGACCGGCGGAACTCCCGCACCGCGGTCCGCTCGAACATGTCCACGAACTGCCGGGCGATGTGGTCGCAATCGTCCCGCAACCGCTCGATTTCGTCGAGCACCCGGGTCGGCGGCACGCCCGCGCCCATCAGCTGCGCGGCGATGTCGACCAGGTGCGGATCCTTGACCCGGTACGTGGTGGCATCCAGCGGCTCGTACAGGCCGGTGGCCACCACGCGGGCCAGGCCGTTCGGGATCTCGCTGTAGCGTTCGGCGAGTTCGGTTGCGGCAACGGTGGTTTCGGCCGCTACGGCAACAGGTTTGGGGGCCGCGGGCGCGGGCGAGGTGGACGCGCTGACGCCGAGCACCGCGGCCAGATCGTCACCGCGATCCCATGCCTCGAGCAGATCGCGCACACCGTTGAGCTTGATGCCGCGATCGAGCAACCGGCTGATGATCCGTACCCGGTTCAGATGTTCCTCGCTGTAGAAACCGGTGCGCCCTTTCAGCTGCGGGGGCGGCAGCAAACCGCGCTCGTTGTACACGCGCAGCGTGCGCACGGTCATCCCGGCCTCGCGCGCCAACTCGTCGATCGTGAACTCCGATTCCACAGCCATACCTCCAGGAAACCATATGGAAACCCGTGTCCACAGTGCCCGTAACCACCGGGTTTCGGTGAGAGCCATGGGTTTCCATGACGTTACATATGAACTTACCTCTTGCATGTGCCATTTATCAGCGGTACGTTACACCACACAGCGGTATGATCGGCATCACAAGGAAGGTCCCGCACATGACCACAGTTCAACCTCCTCCGGAGACGCAGGCACATTCCCTGCACGCGGAGGACGAGGGCTACCACAAGGCGCTTCGGCCCCGCCAGCTGCAAATGATCGCGATCGGCGGCGCCATCGGCACGGGCCTGTTCCTGGGTGCCAGCTCACGCCTGCACTCCGCCGGCGCGGGCCTGTTCATCGCGTACGCGGTGTGTGGCATCTTCGTCTTCTTCATACTTCGCGCCCTCGGCGAGCTGGTGCTGCACCGGCCGTCCTCGGGCTCGTTCGTCTCCTATGCGCGCGAGTTCTACGGGGAGAAGCTCGCCTTCGGCGTCGGCTGGATGTACTTCTTCCACTGGTGCATGACCGGCATCGCCGACATCACCGCCATTGCAACCTACGTCCACTACTGGGGGGCCACCAAGGTCATCCCACAGTGGCTGATCGCGCTGATCGCGCTGGCCATCGTGCTGAGCATCAACATGATCTCGGTGAAGTGGTTCGGTGAGATGGAGTTCTGGGCCGCGATCATCAAGGTCGTCGCGCTGGTCGGATTCCTGGTCCTGGGCGTGGTGTTCCTCGCCGGGCGGTTCAAGCTGGACGGCGACACCACCGGCTGGACGGTCATCAGCAACAGCGGCGGCCTGTTCCCGAAGGGCACCTGGCCAGTGGCATTGGCCGTCACCGGCGTCGTGTTCTCCTACGCGGCAGTCGAATTGGTGGGCACCGCGGCCGGTGAGGCCGAGAACCCCGAGAAGATCATGCCCCGCGCGATCAACTCGGTCATCGCCCGCATCGCGCTGTTCTACGTCGGCTCGCTGGTGCTGCTGTCGTTGCTGATCCCGTACAAGTCGTTCGACCCCGAGGTCAGCCCGTTCGTGACGTTCTTCGCCAAGCTGGGCGTCCACGGCGCGGGCACGGTGATGAACCTGGTCGTGCTGACCGCGGCGTTCTCCAGCCTGAACGCGGGCCTGTACTCGACCGGCCGCATCATCCGGTCGATGTCGATGAACGGCAGCGCGCCGAAGATCGGCTCGAAGATGTCCTCGCGGGGCGTGCCCTACGTCGGCATCCTGGCCACCGGCTGCGTCGCGCTGATCGGTGTCGGGCTCAACGCGCTCGTCCCGAAGGAGGCGTTCTCCATCGTGATGAACGTGTCCGCACTGGGCACCATGTTCGCCTGGACCGCGATCCTGCTGTGCCAACTGCAGCTGTGGCGTTGGTCGCGGCAGGGCAAGGCGACGCGTCCGTCGTTCCGGCTGTTCGGCGCTCCGTACACGAGCATCGCCGCGCTGATATTCCTCGCGGTGGTCGTGGTGATCATGATCTGCAGCGGTGATCGCACGCAGTGGGGTGCGGTCCTGGCCATGGCCGTGATCGTGCTCCCGCTGCTGATCGGCGGCTGGTTCCTGGCCCGCAAGCGGGTGCTCGAACTGGCGACCGCACGGGTCGGCTACACCGGACAGTTCCCGGTCCTGGCCGAGCGTCCGATGGAAAACCGGGAGGACAAGCTGCCCGGTTCGGTCTCCAGTCCCAGCGCGAGCTCGGATGATGAGGCACAATCGCACTGATACCCGACGATTCCGGTAACCACCGGAACACCGCCGGGACCGGTCCCCGCCGCTCCGCAGTACGGATCACTCCGGCTGCGGAGCGGTGGGGTTTCCGGGTCACTGCGAGGTTCGAGGTTCTGAGAAGACGAATGGCCGAGAATTCCAGCCCGCCCGGCCACCCGAGTCCGCCCCCGTGGGCGACGCGCCAGCTGCGCGAGGCCGCCGATACGTCGTACCGCTGGGCGACCCGGCGCGCGGTGGTCACCCAGCCCAGTTCGTGGGTGGGACAGGAGGATTCCGTTCCGGCCGCGCCGGACACCGAGCAGCGCTCGCGTCCCGGGGTGCGGCGGGTGGGCGTCGGGCTGATCTCGCTGCCGCGGGTGAATCCGATCGATCCGACCGCGGCGGTGCTGCGCGATCCCCAAGTGCCCGAGGACAAACGCTTCTGCTGGAAGTGTCAGCAGCCGGTCGGGCGATCCGAGGAGAGCGCGGCCGAACCCACGTCGAGTGCCGCGGCGCACGACGTGTCGGCCGGAACCTGCGCGCAGTGCGGCTCCCCGTTCAACTTCCGGCCCATGCTCGAACCCGGCGAACTGGTCGCCGACCAGTACGAGGTGCGCGGCTGTCTGGCCTATGGCGGGATGGGCTGGATCTTCCTGGCCCGCGACCGCAACGTCAGCGGGCGCTGGGTGGTGTTGAAGGGGTTGCAGAATCCCCTGGACATCGAGGCGCACGTGGTGGCGCTGGCCGAACGCCAATTCCTTTCCGAGATGGCGCATCCGGCGATCGTGAAGATCTACAACTTCGTCAAACACCGTGGTGCGGACGGAATCCCGTGCGGCTACATCGTGATGGAGTACGTCGGCGGGCGCTCGCTCAAGACCGAGCTGGACGAGCGCGCCCCCGAATTCCTGCCGGTCGCCGAGGCCGTGGCCTATATGCTCGAAGTGCTTCCGGCACTGGATTATCTGCATTCGTTCGGGCTGGCCTACAACGACCTCAAACCCGACAACATCATGGTCAGCGAGGATGAGGTCAAACTGATCGACCTGGGCGCGGTGGCCGCTCGCGAATCCGGCGGCAGTCTCTATGGCACGCCCGGTTATCAGGCGCCCGAGTTCACTCGCACCGGCCCCACCGTGGCCTCGGACATCTACACCGTCGGGCGCACCCTGGCCGCGCTGACCATGCGCATGCCGACCGACGCACACGGTCACAAACTGCCCGGAATCCCGTCGGCGCAGGACGAATCGGTGCTCGAGCGCTATCCGGCCTTCGCCCGGCTGGTGCACCGGGCCACCGATCCCGATCCCGCCCAGCGCTTTCCGTCCGCCTACGCGCTGTACCGGCAGTTGCTCGGCGTGCTGCGCGCGGTCCTGGCCGAGGACACCGGTCGGGAGTATCCCCAGGTCTCCACCGTATTCAGCGCTCCGAGAGGGGATTTCGGCATCGAGACACTGCTCCGGCAGACCGATGCCATCGCCGACGGGGTGCGCCGCATGCCCGAGCTGGACGCGGCGAATGTGGCTGCGGCCCTCCCTGTTCCGCTGATCGACGGCGAGGATCCCAGCGCGGATCTGCTCTCGCCGCTGCTGCACGGCGATCCGCATCGGGCGCTGGACACCCTGCGCCAGGGCCGGGAGAACATGCGCATCGGCAAGATCGCGATGCCGGACACCTTCGAACTGGAAGGTGCGTTGACCGAGGTCCGCGCCTATCTGGACCTGGGTGAGGTGAAATACGCGCGATCGAAACTGGACACGCTGCGCACGGGATACCGGGTCGACTGGCGCATCGAATGGTATGCCGCGGTCGCCGACCTCGTCGACGCGGATTACGACAAGGCTTATGCGCGTTTCGATCTCGTCGCCGCCTCGCTGCCCGGCGAGGCCGCGCCGCTGCTGGCCCTGGCCGCGACCGCGGAACTGCTGCTCGAATCCGAGCCCGAGGATGCGGACCGGTGGGAGCGCGCGGCGACCGATCACTACCGCGCGGTGTGGCGCTCCAATCGCGGGATCGCCAGCGCCGGCTTCGGATTGGCTCGCTGCCTGGCCGAGGCGAAGGACCACACCGCCGCCGTGGCCACGCTGCAGCAGATGCCCGAGACCTCGCGCCACCACGATGTCGCCCGGATGACCGCCTGCCTGCTGCTGGTGACCCGTCCGGCCGACGAGCTGACCCGCGAGGATCTCGACGCGGCCGCCACACACCTGCACGGTCTGCACGACGAGCCCCGCCTGCACCAGCTGCGGGTGCTGGTGCTCAGCGCCGCGCTGGACTGGCTGCGCCGCGGCGGATCTCCCCCGGCCCCGGGGTCGACGATCCTGGGCCTGAACTACTCCGACGAGGCGCTGCGCGAGGGAATCGAACTGGCACTGCGTCATATCGCCCGCACCACCCCGCGCCGCCTGCAGCGGTACGCACTGATCGATCTGGCCAACCGGCTGCGGCCACGGTCGTGGTGGTAGTTGCCGCTCATCGCGCGAAGATCTGGGTGCGTCGATCCGGATCGGCCAGCACGTCACGGATGAGCAGGCCCAGATCCGTCTCGTTCGGCGTGGACGGGTAGTACAGATCGCAGACCACGACGCCGGCCACCGCGACCGCGAACCGGGTCCGGCTCGGATCGACCCGCTCCCAGTGCGTGGCGACATCCGGCGAGTCCAGATCCACGCCGCGCTCGTTCACGCGCAGCGACAGCCCGGTTCCACAGCGGTAGAACACGATTCGCGAGCCGCCCAGTTCGCCGTAGACTCCGGCGAGCCCGCCCAGGGCGAGTTCGACCGGGCGCAGGGTGCCGGTGGCCGGGTCGAACGCGGCACTTTCGCCCCAGCCGGTGTGCGACCGGACGTAGATCTCGGTGTCGTTGCCGTGCCCGTTGCCCGGACCGATACCGCTGCCCACGCGGGGCATGTAGTTCTTGCGCTTCTTCGACGAATCCGAGGAGCCGCGCGGTGCCGCACCCGGCAGCCCGGGTACGCCCGGGAAGCCGGGCGCGCCCGGATACTGGTTGCCGTTCGAATCACCGTGCTGGGATGGCTGATTCGCGCCGTTTGACCCGTTGTGCGGACCGGATCGGTCGGGCAGTGGCATACCCGGGAGGGAGCCGAAGGTATCCGGACCGGGCAGACCCGGATATCCGGGCTGATCGCCCGGCCCCGAGGAACCCGTGCCACCGGGCAGTTGGGTGCCGGGAGGTTGCGGAATTCCGGGCGGCACAGCGCCGTTCGGTGATCCCGGCGGCTGCGATCCACCGGTGGCCCCAGGAATGTCCGGCAGCGACGGGAGACCCGGCAGCGAGGGCAGGCCGGGCCACTGCGTTCCCGGATCCGAGCCCTCGCCCGGACACTGCGGACACGGGTTCGGATCGTCCGGGCAGTGGTCGTGCGGGCAGTGGTCGTGCTGATCGCACCCCGGCTGTCCGTCGCCCGGCCCGGACCCGTGCGGCGGACCGGGCACGCGATGCTGCGGCGACCGCGGCGACTGCGGCCCGCGCGGCCCGGGGCCCTGGGGCCCAGGACCTTTCGGCCCGGGGCCGTGCGGCTTCGGCGGCTGGCCCGGATCGGGCGGCACCGGCGTGAGGTTCGCGCCCGGAATATGTTCCGGCGCACCCGGTTCACCCGGCCACCGGAAGTTGTGCCGGATCGGGATACGCGGCGTACGCGGCCCGTAGTACGGCCACGGCTCGGTCCGCTTGCCTCCGAGCCCACCGAGGCCACCCTCGTCCGGTGTCCTCGGCTTCGCCCCTGAGGATTTCGGTGGCTTCGGCGGCTTACCGGATTCCTGCGGCTCCTCTGTCTCGGGTCGCTTGGCCTTCGGGGATTCGCCGGGCTCCTGCGGCTCCTCTGTCCCAGGGCGCTTGACCTTCGGCGACTCGCCGGGCTCCTGCGGCTCCTGAGCCTTGGGGCGCTTCGTCTTCGGCGTCTCGCCCGATTCCTCCGGCTCGGTCTGCTTCGGCGGCAACGGCTTCGACCGCTCGGTTCGCTTCTCGGACTCCTCGGACTCCTCCGGCTCCGAAAGTTTCGGCGGCTTGCTGGACTCCGGAGATTCCTCGGGACCAGGCTTCTTCGCCTTCGGCGTCCGCTCCGAGCCCTGCGGCTCCTCCGACTTCTTCGGCAACTCGGCGGATTTCGGAGTGCGACCCGACTCGGACGACTGCTCCGGCGGCACCTCCGGCAGCTGCTCCGACTCGGTCCGGCGCTGCTGCGGCTGCGTCGGGGCATCGGGATCGGACTTCTGCTGCGGGAGTGGGGTTTCCGGATCGCCGCCGGGGAGTTCCTTGGTCTTCGCCGAGCCCTCGACCTGTCTGCCGTTCTGCAGCTCGAGGTCGAACTCGATGTTGCGGCGCAACCTGGCCAGCGTCCGGTCGAGGTTGTCCGGGTCGACCGCCTCGGGGAGTTCGTCCAGTCGGCGGGCCCATTCCAGGCGTTCGTTCCTGGTCGGCGAATCGGCCAGCAGTTCGATCGTGCCGGCGCGGATCACCCTGGCCAGTTCGCGATCGGCCTCGTTCAGGTGCAGCGCGGTGACGTCCGGCCCCAGTTCGATCCAGGCGTGCAACGCGACCTTCTGCAACGCCGCGACCGGATCGTCCGGCAGTCCGTCGTACCAGTCGCGCAGACCGGTGACCTCGATGATGTGCTCGGCCCGGCGCACCGTCG
This sequence comes from Nocardia jiangxiensis NBRC 101359, assembly GCF_000308615.1. Taxonomy (GTDB): domain Bacteria; phylum Actinomycetota; class Actinomycetes; order Mycobacteriales; family Mycobacteriaceae; genus Nocardia; species Nocardia jiangxiensis. Next base: position 168,782 of record NZ_BAGB01000012.1, on the reverse strand, counting down.
GATGCTTCCAGGAATCGTCCAGCGGCCGCATCTCGACCGCGTACGAAATCCGCGCGAACGGCACCTTCTTGTCGCGGGCGAACGGCATCCCGCCGCGCTCGGGCGCCTCGGCCGGCAGATCGTCCGGGTGCACCAGCGCACCGTCGCGGACCACGAAGTGTTCGGTCAGCGGTGGCCGAATCCACCTGTAGCCCAACAGATCCGCATGCGCTTCGGCGTCGTGCCAGGTGACCTTGTCCTCGGTGTCGAGGTAGTGCGCCTCGGCCCAATAGTGTTCCAGCATCACCAGATCCGGCCGCGTCGGCGAGGTCTTGCCCGCGCCGTCGCCCCGGCCGGTCAGCCGGTTCCAGGCATCCACCAACTGCGGCATCGCATCCATCCGCCGGGTACTGGACCGCCCCTCGGGCGTATTCGCGTCGAACACCGACATCACATCGCGCATCACGTGGTTCTTGATGCGCAGAATACGTTGTCCCAGTTCTTCTTTCGTCAACGGCGTGCCGTCTTCACGATGCGCCAGCGGCATGCCGTGCGCGTAGGTGACCCCGCCGTCCTCGGGGCGCAGCAGCGGATTGCCCGAACGCGTCAGCGCATCGACGATCTCGCGGACATCGGCATTGTTCTCGTGCTCGATGTCGTCGTGCGCGGCCTGCCTGGCCGCCTGTTGCGCGGCCTGCCGGTCGGGCGCGAATTCGTCGTATCGATCCTCGGCCCACTCCCGCACCTTCGAATAGCGGTGGACCATGCGGTCCCACTTGTTCGAGATGAAATCCACCCGATCACCCGGCGGCGCGAATTCGGCGACGTGGTACCGGGGATGCGGCGGCTGGACCTCGAGGTCGATCGGCGGATGGAATCCCCGGAAGGTCCGGATGCTGCGCAACCCCGGAACGAACCGCAGCACCGGATGATTCTCGTCGAACGGCCCGTTCGGCAGACCGCGGGTGTGCTCGAGCACCCACCGCCCGATCTCGGGATGGTTGTAGAACCGGTTGAGCACCCACGGATGTTTGCGCGCGAGGTTGTAGAGCTGGAACCACCGCTTGCCGATCGTGTACAGCGCACCGTCGAGCGGCATCTCGTGGTGAGCGTCCTCGTCCCAGCCGATCGGCGGTTCGGGCCCCGGCCCAGGGCCCTGGGTTGCCCAGAGCATCGCCCGCCCCTCCTCGGTCAGGCTCAGCAGCTCCTCGTAACTCATCTCCGGCCAATGCCCGGTGATCAGCCGCAACAGACCCGGCTCCACCATGTTCTGGAAGGGTTCGGCGGCCATCGCGCCGCTGAATCCGTCCGGCATCTTCTCCTCGTAGGAGCGCACGGGCAGATGCGATTTGTCCTCACCGCCGAACGCAGCCCAGCCCTTGGGCGGCAGCCGCCAGCCGTCGACATCCTTCTGCCCGTACTTGTCGAGCTTGGTGCCCATCGGCAGTTCCGGTTTGTGCGCCCGGAAGCCGTACGCCTCGCCCGCACGGACGTCGTGCCAGGTCGGCTCACCGCCCGGAGTCTCCGAACGCCGTTCCCACAGCAGGATTTCCAGCGGAATCGTGGGTTCGCGCTGACGCCGCCCCACCTCGGCCGCCTCCCGATCCCGGCTGGGCAGCACGCGGCGATCCCCGGTGCCGGGAGCCTTGATTCCCGTTGCCTCGTACAGCATCTGCCGCCAGCGCACCGCCCCGGAAAGGGTCAGCGGACGCTCACCGTGCTGAATGATCCGCAGCGACTCAACGAGATTGCCGTCCTCGTCGAGTTCGGTACGCATGCCCTGACGTTCGATCCGCGGCGGCGCCAGCTCGCTCACCCGATGACCGTTGCCGCTCTTCTCGGCCACTACCTCCAAGTAGTGCACCACGGTCTCCGGCCGCTCGAACAGCCGCGTCACGACGTGGTGACGGCTCAGCGCCTCGGCGAGCGCGCGATCGTGATCCACGCCCGCGTCGAGCCCGTACTCCGGACGGCCCGCGGTCACGACGATACGCGCGGGACGCCCGCCCTCGCCGTTCTCATCGGGGACCCGGCCGTGATCGATCCACACGTTGTCGGTGATCCGCCGCAGATTCCGCGGATCCACCACGCTCTGCGCGGCCGCCCGCCAGCCGCCGCCCATGCCGACCCGGCGATCGTTGATCCGATCGATCTCGTTGTCCGCCCGGTCGACCGCCTCCCGGGCGTCGGCCAGTGCCCGCAGATCCTCGGGCGTCGCCGCGCCCGGATCGGCCTCGTGTTGTGCGCGCAGGCGGTGGTACGTCCGGCGCAGCGGTTTGGTCCGCTCGAGCGCCGCCTTGTACCCATCGGCGAGCCGCCCGATCGAACGATGCGCCTTATCGGTCTCGGAGACATCGTGTTTCGCGCCGAGCTGTTCGAGCTGATGGATCCGCTGATCGATCTCGGCGAGCTGATCGACCACCGCGTAGTACTGCTCGGCGGCCTCGGCGAGCTTGTCGATCGGATCCTGTCGGCGGGCCAGTTCCTGCTCGCTGACCTGTTCGGGCAGGGACAGACCCGGCGTGTCCAGACCCGCGTCCTCCCGGGTGTAGCCGACCCGCTCGGTGGTCAGCCGCGCGATGGTGGACGACCACGCGTCCCGGCTCAGATCGTCCGGTGCCACGCCCTCGATGCGGGAGGCGCGGCCTTCCAGTTTGGTGCGCCAGAATTCGTGTGCCAGGGCGATACGGGCGCGGCGATTCACCAGTTCGTCGAGTTCGACCTGATTCGGATCCGGGGCGAACTTCTCCGCCGGATCGGTTGTCTCGTCCGGTGTTTCGGCATCCCCGGAGTTGTGGCCACCGGATTTCTCTGTGCTGCTGACCTTTTCGATGCTTCCGGATTTCTCGGCCGCGCCGGACTTGTCGCCCGTGGCAGATTTCTCGACGGTGCCGGACTTCTCACCGGAACCGGACTTTGCGGAGGCACCGGCCTCCTCACGCTCCGCCGGTGCCGCGGTCCGCTTCGGCTCGATCGCGGGGGCTCCCCCAGCCGGGACGGCTGCTCGCGCGCGCTGTGGCTCGGTGAGGTCGGACAGCCACACCCGCCCCTCGTCGTCCACCCGAATCCGCCGGACGTTCAGTGCACCATCGGCGCCGAGCAGTTGTTCGCGCACCGCGCGGGGCAGCACGTGATCCGGATTCGCGGTCGGCGCGACGATGTCCAGCCGCACCGGGTTCCCCGCCTCGGCCTCCCGCAGGCGGGCGACCTCCGCGGTGGCGTGATCCGCGTCGACCGGCAGACCGTCCCGGCCGATCGCGGTGCCGCCGATGTGCCGCAACACATTCCGCGCGGCCATCATCGTCAGCTCGGCGGCCTTGCGATCGCGCATCACCACGCCCAGCTCGTGGATGCCCAGCCGTTGCAGAACGGCGTTGCCGCGCGAGGAGACCTCCTCCGCCCGCGCCTCGATGGCACGTCGCTGGTCGAAGAACTCCTCCATCCGATCGGCCGGAATGGCGGTGCGGTCGAAGAACTCGTCGGCCCGCGCCCGATGTTCGGCGACCAGCTCCCGCACCGCGCCGGCCAGTTCGTGCCGAGTCATATCGGCCGCATCGATGTCCAGCCAGCCGACGTCCCGCAGGATGCTGCGGAAGTTCTCGTTCAGCGCCTCGTCCATATCGCTGACCTGAAGAGCCAACTTGCGCAAGGCTTTCCGGTCCGGCCGGGAGGCGGGCAGATACTCTGTCTCCGCGCCCGCGTCCCAGTCGCCCGGACGCGGCGCGGGCGGGATCTGCGGACGCCGGGCAGGCACCTCGTCGGGATGGTGTTCGGTGAGGTGCACCGTACCGTCCGCACCGACCCTGACCTGGTAGTAGACCGTGTCGGCGCCCTGCTCGGCCAGGGTGCGGCGGCGAGCGTCGTCGATGTGGATGTTCGGATCGTCGGTCTTGCCGACGCCGACCAGACGTGCGGTCCGCCCGTCCGGGCCCTCGACCTCCCGAGTGTGCGAGACGCCGAACTTCAGCCGCACCTTGCGCAGACCGTCGCCGTAGACCTTGGGCCCCTTCTCCAGAGCACCGGCCTTGACGCCCATCACCTCGCGCTCGGCCTCGGTCTGCGCCTCGGAGTCGCGCATCCGCTCGTTGGCCTGCGCGACCCGGAAAGTGTTCAGCTGCTCGATCAGCTCGCGCGCACCCTCGACGGTCCGGTTCGTCTCGACCTGCGATGCCTTGTCGATCCTGCGCACCAGGGCTTTTCGATCCAGTTCGGGATCGACGCCGAATTCACCTGCCAGCTCCCGCAACCGCGGCAGGCGGGTGCGGGGATTCTCCAGCTCGTCCAGCACGGCCGCGCGCTGCCGCGCCGCCGCCCGGGAGTTCTGCTCGGCGTGCTCGCGCAGCGCCTCGTCCAGCTGGTGGCGGGTCGGCTCGTCGATCCCCAGATCGTCGATGCGAGTGCGGAATTCGGCATCGGTGAGCGCATCGCCGTTGTCGCGCAGCTCGATCAGCTCCGCCAATGCCCGGCGCTGCTGGAGCTGATCCGCCCGAATCAGGTGGCGCAGTTGACTTTCGGTCAGGAAGTCGTGCTCGATGGCGCGCTCGTCCGCGTAGTCGCGCAGCTGTTCGGCGTTCATCCGCCACACCGCGGGCCGCTGCGCGTAATCCTCCCGGGCGAGGATCACCAGATCGGAAACCTTGCCCTGCAACACTTCCCGGCGCACCTGCTCGGGATCGACGCCGGCCGCACGCGCGGCGCGCGACGCGCCGTCCCATGCCTGCTCCCGGCGGGCCACCGCCTTGACCAGTTCGCGCAGCGCCTTCTTCAGCGGCCGCGTGGTGGGCACATGCCGTTGCTCGGCATCCGCGCCGGTCCAGGTATCGCGGCGACGTGGCTCCGGGTCCGGTTCCGCGCCTTCCCACTTCGCCGGTGGCATCGGCCCGTCACCCGAGCCTCCCGCGTCGCCGTCGTCCTCGCTGTTCGTCGGCGGCGGAACCGAATCCGCACCGCCGGTGTCGCCTCCGGCCCCGTCGTCCGAATCCGGGCCGGAGACCGGCTGATCCGGCGCACCGGCGCCCTCCGGACCGGCGGGATCCAGACCCAGCGCCTGCATCTCGGCACGCAGTCGCTCCTGCTCCGCAACCGCCGCCCAATAGTCGTTGGCGACCTTGACCACGGCCTTCGTGATCGGGCCGTTGGCCGCCAGCTGTGCCCGCAGCTCCCGGTGCCGCTCGACGTCACCGGCCGCCTGCGCCGCCTTGATCTCCGCACGCAGTCGATCCCGGTCCGCGCCGACCGTGCGAACGGCCGCACGGGCCAGGTCGTTTCCGGTCAGCGTGGGATCGATGCCGATCGTCGGGGCGAGATTGCGCAGGATCTCGTGCGCGGTGTGCTCCGTCTCCCGAGCCGTATCGAGCTGATGCCGGTACACCTCCACCGGCGCGGCCGGTACCGCGGCGTGCGGCTGTCCGGATTCCTCGGTGCGCGGCACCACAGTGCCCCGCACCCGGACCTGTCCGTCCTCCTCGTGCACCGCGTCCACCCGGACGTGCAGCCCGCGCCCCAGCAGCAGCCTGGCCGTCTCCAGCCGCCCGCCCGGAGACAGGTCGGCGCCGCCGACGAACAGCGCCGGTGTGCCGTCGGGCACCGTGAGTTCCAGGTGGTAGTTCGACTCCGGTCGCGCCGACACCCGGCCCAGGAACCCTTGCAGGTAGCCGGGCACCTCGTACACCGATCCCGGTGTGGTGTCGCCGAACAGCCCGTGTTCGCCCTCGAAGCTGAGCAGTACCGATTCGGGCAGCACCGCTCGGTTCAGCACGTCGTCCAGGATCGCGGCCGCTTCCGGCGACAGCCCGGAAATCCGGCCCGCCAGGAATTCACCGAGCACCCGGCGTTCCTCGGCGGACAAGTCGTCCAGCACCGCGTCCCACACCTGATGAGCGAAGCGCAGCCGATCGGCGATCGGACCCGTGGCATGCAGTCCGATCGCCGGAACTCGTTGCGGAGCAACCTTTTTCAGTGTCTGCTCACCGGGTTGCACAGGGGCCGAACCGGATTCGATCTCCTTCTGCTCGGCCTCCGCCGCGCGCCGAGCAGCGGCCTCGGCGGCCGACAACTCCGCATCACGCGTCTTCGCCTGCTGCAGTTCCTCGGCCAGCTCGCCGACCCGGGTGTCGGCGAGGTGGAACGCCACCACGGCGTCCTCCAGCCGCGACACCCGCTCGGAGTATTCGTCCACCTGGGTTGCGGGCAGCGTGCGCGACCGCAGTTCTTCGAACAGGCGCCGGCGGACCGGTTCCTGTTTCAGGTCGTCGTGCAGCACCTCCTCGACGTTCACCCGCACGCCGCTCTGCCGTGCGATCACGTCGAACCGGGCGCTCTCGCGAGCGAAGGTCGTCTGCCGCAATTCCTCTGTCAGCCAGTCGATCTCGGCACGTCGAGCGGCCGGGTCGTGCACCGCGTCACCCGGTTCGGCGGCGGCGCGGAGCGCACGGACCCGCTCGGACAGCTCGGCGGCGCGAGCATCGAGGCGGTGATATTCCTCGACGGCATCGTGCAGTTCGGTCACCCGCGCCTGATACGCCTCGGTCTCGGGGCCGACCACCTTCCGACGGTTGCGCGCCTCCGCGAGCAGATTCTCCAGCGCCATCGGGTGTTTCATCTCGTCCGACAGCAATTCATCGGCGTTCACCGGCAGACCGTGGGCCTTGTCCAGGACCGCCCGCAGCGCGTTCGCCCGCTCGCGCACGGCCGGCGCCCACTCCAGCAGCGCATGCTCGTGCGCGGCCTGCCGCTGCGCCCGCGCCGCCTCGTCCGGATCGCTGAACTCGAGCAGCTGTTGCGCCACTTCGACACGCAACTGCTCGGTGAGTTCCTTCGGCGTGGCCGCGGAGTCGGCGTGATTCAGCAGTGCGGCCCACCGCTCACGCTGCTCCGGAGTCCGGGCGGCGAGGTAGTTCTCGACCGCACCGGCGCGAACCGCCAACGCCAGCGCGGGATCGTTGCCCAGCTCGGGCACCGGCTCGCCGCCGAGCAGCACCTGGACCGCCAGCTGCCGCAGGGCGGCGATCGGATCCTGCGGCAACGCCGGGAACCGGTCGCGCATACCGGTCTCGGCGAGGATCCGGGCCGCGCGCCGGGTCGCCGGGGGCAGCCAATCCTGCTCGGCCGCAAGCGGTTCCACCGCGTAGGGCAACGCCGCCACCGGCAGCGTGCGGTCGCTGAACAGTGGAATCCGCTTGTCGGTGAACCAGAAGGTGCGTCGCCGCTGCGGACGACCGGCGGGCAGCTCCTCCGGGTAGTACAGCCGACCACGCCGACGCACGAGCTGCCCGCTGAGCCGACGACGGTTGGTGTCCCAGTCGTGGCCCAGGCTCGCGGCGTGCTCGTCGGCCTCGTGCCAGGTGGCCTTGGGGTGCGTGCGCAGGTAGTCCGCCTCCGCGTGGGCGTCCTCGAGCAGCAGCAGATCCTCCGGATACGGCCGGGTGCGACCGTCGCGGTCGCCGATCCCGGTCAACCGCAACCACGCATCGGCCACATGCGGCAGCCGATCGTACGGCTTCTCGATCAGCCTGCCCTCCGGACTGGCCGGATCCTGCACCCGCATCTCGTTGATCATCAAATGTTGTTTGATCAGCAGGATCTCGGCGGTGAGCTGCGCGCGCGTGAGCGGGGTGCCGTCCGGGTGACGCGCGAAACCGAGCAGTTCGGCGAACACCGCACCGCCGTCACCGCGACGCAGCAGCGGGTCGCGCGGGTTGGTCAGCTGATCGACGATCCGCTGCACATCCGCGTGCGCCTCGTCCTCGACGAATCCGCCGATGACCCGATCCGCCCAGGCCTGCACCCGCGCCCAGCGCTCGACGTCGCGCTCCCAGAAGCGCGCCCGCACCGGATCGAGCTCACTGTCCGGCCCGTGCTCGGCCTCGGTCCAGCTCAGATGCGGCGGCTGTAGATCCAGGCGCGGCGCCTTCCAGCCGCGGTAGCCCCGATAACTGCGGACGATCGGAATCTTGCGCAGGAACGGATGATCCGGGTCGAACGGCCCGTCCGGCAGCCAGTACCGGCTGCGCCGGCGGCTGCCGAGTTCGGGGTTCTTGTGGAAGTGCTTGATGATCCAGGGCAGCTTGCGCACGCCCTCGCCGATCTGGATCCACCGCTTGCCGACGTTGTAGAGCGCGTCGTGCAACGGCAGATCGTGGTGCTCCTCCTCATTCCAGCCGTGCGGAGCCTCCATGCCCGGCCCCGGCCCCTGCAACCAGAACGCCTCGGCGCGACCGTCCGGGCCCAGGCTCGCCAGCTCCTCGTAGCTCATCTGCGGCCAGTAGCCGTAGATCTCGTGAATCAGCCACGGCTCCACCATGTTCTGGAACGGCTCGACCGCGACCGCGCCACTGAACCCGTCGGGCATCTTCTCGTCGTAGGAGCGCGCGCGCAGATGCGATTTGTCCTCGCCGCCGAACGGGGCCCAGCCCTTGGGCGGCAGTCGCCAGCCGTCCAGCTCCTTCTGCCAGATCTTGTTCAGTTTGGTGCCGGGCTCGACCTTCGGCTGGTACGCGCGGTAACCACGGGCCTCCCCCTCGCGGGTGCTGTGCCAGTTGCCCTCGGCGTCACGCCACTGCATCAGGGTCTGCGGCGGCAGCGCGTGCCGGGCGAACACCTCCAGTTCGGCCGCGTTCCGATCCTGGTCCGGCATCCGCCACCGCGTCTCCGAGCCGGCCGGAATGCCGGTGACCTCGTGGATGATTCGCCGCCACGCGATGGGATCGGTCACCGGCAGCGCCCGAGCGCGCGGATTGCTCGGGCCCATCGTTGCGCGCTGCAACTGCGGCGAGGCGAGGCGGACGTTCGCGGTGTGCAGCTGGGCGTCCGCGGTCACTCGCAGGTAGTCGACCGTGGTATCCGGCCGCTCCAGCAGCCGGGCCAGGTAGTGGTGGTGGGCCAGCGCATCGGCCAGGGCGGCGTCGTGCGCGGTGGCATCGAGCCTGCCGTATTCGGCGCGACCGGCGACCACGATGATCCGGCCGCCGCGGAATACGCCCCGCGCGTCGGGCACACCGCGGTCGAACCACACATTGGCGCTGATCCGCCGCAGCCGCTTGCCCGACTCGTCCGGCTCGACGGCCGCCGAACGCCAATGTGCCTGTGCCGCATCGGCCCACGCGCCGGTCGCGGCGGCATGCTGATCGTTGAGCCGGTCGATCTCGGTGTCGGCGCGGTCCACCGCCTCCTGCGCCTCGGTGAGCTCCCGCAGTCGCTGCGGATCGTCGGCGGCGGGATCACCGTCGCGGCGCGCCTGATCCAGGCGCGCCTCCAACTCGTCGCGCGCACGGCGCAGCGGTTTGGCCGCGTCGACGGCGGCCTTGTGCCGATCGGCGAGCTCGACCTGCAGACCGTCGAACGCGGCGATGTGCGCCGGATCGTAAGTGGCGCCCTGTCGCACCAGTGCGTCGATATCCTCGTCGATCTGCTGGATATCGTCGGCGAGCTCGTAGTAGTTCCGCGCGGCCTGGGCCAGTTTGTCGACCGGATCCCGGCGCCGGGCCAGTTCCGCGGGACCGAGGTCCTCGCGCTCGCCGGACGAAACATAGTCCAGCCCTTGATATTCGGCGGTGTATCCGGTCGTCTCGCCGCTCAGCCGACGCACCGTCTCCGCCCAGGCGCCCCGGGAGATGTCCGCGTCGGGGAACTTCGCGGCCCTGCCCGCCAACTTGTTTCGCCAACGCTCCTGGGCGGCGACCTTCGCCGTACGCCGACGCACCAGTTGATCGAGCCTGCGCTGCGCCTCCTCCGGGGAGAGCGCGGCATCGCCGGTCTCCTCGGCCGGGACCTCGGGGGTGTCCGGGTCCTGCCGGGCCGGTGTTTCCGAGATCGCCGGGCGCTGTGGCTCGGTGGCCGATTCGGGGGCGAGTGCGGCCGGGCCACCCTCCGGTTCCCGCAGCTCACGCGTCCACACCCGGCCCCGCTCATCGACACGCACCTGCTGGAAGGTGAACTCGCCGTTGCCCACCAACAGATTCCGGGTCGCCGGATCAAGAATGTGGTCCGGATGCGCCGCCGGTGACACCACGACCAGACGGTTCGCGCCGTCCGCCGAGGTGATCAGGCGGGCCACCTCCTGCCCCGGATGCGCCGGACGCCCATCCGTGCCGATCGGCACGCCGCCGTATGCGGCCAGCACCCGCCGCGCGGCCAGCACCGCGGTATCGGCGGCCTTCAGATCACGCGGCCGGAGATAGTTGTTGTCATGGTCGGCCAGCCGCAACAGCAACTCGTCACCGATCTCCTGGGCGGTCTGCGCCTCGTCCTCCAGTCGATTGCGCTCGGCCAGCAGCGCGGAGCGCTCGGCGGGCGACACGTCATCGGTGCGGTCCCACGCCTCCTCTGCGCGAACACGGAATTCGGCGACCTTCGCCCGCGTGGCGGCCTCGAGTTCGCGCGGACCGAGCTGCCAGGCGTCATCGATGTCCAATGTCTCCGCGAGGTCCAGCAATTCGGCGTAGTTCTCATCCGCCGCACTGGTCAGCCGTCGAATGTCGTAGGCGAGCTGGCGCAGGTTCCGCCGGACCTTGCCTCGCGAGGGCACGAACTGGCGCTCCTGGCCCGCAGGGCTCCAGTCGCCGGGCCGCGCGCTGGGCCCGAGCCGCTCCACCGGCGCGGGCGGTGGCCGGTGCTCCCCGACCCGGACGACGCCGTCCGCATCGATCGAGACCCGGTAGTACACCGCGTCGTCGTAGCCCTGTGCGGCGTGCCGACGGCGTTGCGCGGCAGGCAGATAGATCTCCGGATCCGCAGCCGCGCCCACGCCGACGAACCGGCCGCGTTCCCCGTCCGCGCCCGGAACGATGAGGGTGTGCCCGTCACCGTGGCGCGCGTGGACGGTGGCGGTGCCGATGACCCGCGGACTTCGATCGGACACCCCGGTCCGGTGATAGAGGATCTCGTGCTGGGCGGCGGCCTGCGCCTCCGAACGACGCACCGACTCGTTGGCGACGGCCACCCGGAACCGGTCGAGTTCCGCGAGCACGGGAACGGCCTGTTCCCGCGCGGCCGCGATGTGCCGGCCGATCTCCGTGCGCAACGCCCGCTCCACCTCGGCATCCGGGCGGCCCGCCGGATCGATGCCGTACTCGCGCGCCAGTTCGTGCAGACGCTCGGTGCCGATCGGCGCACCCGAGGTCGGACTGCGGTAATTCGTACCGCTGCGGCTGTCGCGATGGGTGCCGGACAGCTCGCGGACCACCTGCCCGCCGCGTTCCTCGATCGCGTCGATCCGATCGCGGATGGCGTGCTCGACCATGAAGTCGGTGACCTGCACGCCCAGGTCTCGCGCGCGCTGTTCCAGCTCGGCCGGTGGCACGGTGTCCGATTCCCCGGCCAGGGCGCGCAGCGCCGCGATGGTGGCCGCCGCCTCGGCTCGCTCCGCCTCGGCGAGCAGGATGCGCCGACGCAGTTCGGCAGCGCCCGCCGAGCCGGGTGCCAGATCGAGACCGTCTGCGCGCAAACGCAACTCGGCCAGACTCTGCCCGCGCGGATCCGGTTGCCGCAGATCGTGTTCATGGTCCTTCTCGGCCCGGTCCGCCTTCGCGCCGAGTTGTCCGGCGAACACCTCGCGCCGCACCCGATCCGGGTCGATACCCAACTCCCGGACCCGCGATACCGCCCGGTCCCAGGCCCGCGCACGGGCCTCGGTCGCGCGTGCCAGAGCGCGCAGCGCTCGGCGCGTCCGTCCGGTGAGCGGCCGATGCTCCTGCAGCGCGGTGTGCTCGGTCCAGCCCTCGGGACGCAACGAATCCGGATCGGGCGTGGCCTCCGATTCAGCCAATTCGTCTTCGAGCCTGGCGATCTCGTCGACGACCTCCTGGTGATCCAGCGACAGTCGTTCCAGCGCAACGATTTCCGCGGCACGCCGAGCGTGCTCGCCGGGAGCCGTCGCGCGGGCGCGAAGCTCCTCGAGAGTGTGGCCGAGATTCTCCGGCCGCAGCGCTGCCCATCCGCCGCTCGGATCGACCAGCAGGTGCGCCGCCAGCAGATCCCGTTGATTGCGCAACTCCGCCAGTCGCGCAACGGCTTCGGCGTGCTCGGCCAGCTTCCGGTCGTGCACGGCGAGTTGTTCCGGAGTCAGGTAGGCGGTCCGCTCCGCAAGGCTCGGCTGCCGGTGACCCGCCTGCGACGGCCCGGGTTCCGGCTCACCCGCGGCGGGCGCTCCCGGCCGGCGCGGCGGGGCGATGCCGCCCGGCCCCGCGTCCGTACCGTCCGAATGCCGGTACGGATGATCCGGATCCACATCCGCCGCGAGGAGCCGATTCAGCACGGCCAGACGGAAATCCGCGAAGTCGCCCTGCCGATGCGCGTCGAGCTGCTGCAGGACGATGTTGCTGCGGACCTCCCCGAAGCTCTGATCCCGACCCGCGGCATCGAGGGGCGGTTCCGCGCCGATGCCGACCCCAGGCAGCACCTGGTCGGTCATCGCGGGCACGTCCCAGCCGAACGCGTCCGGGCGGGCGTCCTGGAATGTCTTCAGCCACTCCACAACTCGTTGCGCGGAGTCCAGATCGCGGACGTAGATCACGATGCGGTCCGCTCGCAGTTCATGCGGACCGGACACCTTCATGGAGTGGATTCCCGGGAAGTTGCCCGGATCGTCGACGATCTCGTGCACGATGCCCGCAGCCAGATCCGGCGCCGCCTCGTCGCTGGGGTTCACGTAGATGCGATACCCGACGTCCTCGGAGGCCAGCGGCTCGATGTGGCGGTAATAGTGCACGAATCCGACGTCCGCGGGCGCCCACGCGTCCGCGTTGTCCGGTGTCAGCATGCCGACGCCCTGCAACATCGCGAGTTGCGCGTCCGGAGCCCGATCGCCGAGGATCCGGACCAGCCCGTCCAGGTAAGCACGCGGATCCTCGACCGTCCCCATGACCCGGCCCGAATACTGGCGATACACGTCGTTGAACGAATGCATCGAATCGCGGCGGTCCCAGACGCGCCGCAGGAATTCGTCCAGGCTCTCCCGCGACAAGGACGGCGGGACGAGTCCACTGCGACGATAGGACAATTCCCGCACCGCCAGCAGGACTTCGAACGGCGTCCCCGGACGCAACCTCGTATGCAGTTCGGCCAGGGTGCGCGGCCGGTCGAACACCTCCGGGAACCGGTCCATCACCCGCCGCACTTCAGTGGCGGGGTCGAGCGCGGGGCGGTGCGGTTGCGCCGGAGAGTTCGCCACCCGGCTCCGGGCCACCGTGAGCGCGTCGCCGAGGCGATCTGCTTCCGTTCGGGCAGTGTGGAATTCGCGCGCCGCATCCTCCAGCGCCCGAACGTCCCGCAGCCATTGCTCCGCGAGATCCGAACGTTTGGTGCGGCTCTGCAGATATTCGATGGTCTCGTCCAGCGTCCGCACGTATCCCGGATCCTGCGGATCGGTCGGCTCGCCGGGTGCGCGACGCGGTCGCAGTTCCGCATCGGACAGGCGGATGCCGGTGGGCGCGCTCGGCGGCTCGCGCCCCGGCCCCGCCTGGTCGATACGTTCGCGGGCCTCGGTCAGCTTCTCCTGCGCGACACCGAGCCGGGTGAGCGCGTGCGCGTGGTCCTGTTCCAGCTGATCGGCCACGGCCTGCCGGGCCAGTGCGCCGTCCGGTCGCACGTCGACATCGCCGCGAATGGCCTCGGCGAGTTCGCGTCCGGCCCGCGCGGCCGCGGCATCGGCCGCCCACTGCCGACGCGCCGCGGCGGCCAGGTCGTCGACCGCGTCGTGCCAGGCGTCGGCCAGGTCGGCGCGCTTGGTGCGGCTGTACAGGTAGTCGAGCGTCTCCGCCAGCGTCCTGACGTACTCCGGGTGAGCGGGATCGGTCGGCTCGCCCGGCAGCCTGCGCGGACGCAGTTCCTGCGGCGTGATGCCGACCGTGCCGCCGCGAGCGGGCCCCTCCGGGCCGAGACCGAGCCGGTTCACTCGCTGCCGGGCCGCCTCGACGGCCGCGTGCGCCGCGATTCGCGAGCGTTCGGCGGCATCGCGGGCCCCCACCAGCCGATCCACCTCGGTCGCGGCACCGGCCTGACCGATCCGTGACTGCGAGGCGGACGATCGCATGACGTAGCGCACGATCCACCGCAGCGGGTGCATCGGGCGGCCCTTCTTGTCGAACAGCACCGCGTGGGTGCTGCGCAGTTCGACCGGCACCGTCGGCGGATAGCCCTGCACCGTGCCGGTGGACGGATCCCGGACGACGATCCGGCCGTTCTCGTTCACCAGCACATAGGCGTGCGCACCGGGCTGCTGTCTCGACGAGCCGGCGTATTCGTCGACGACGAGTGCGATCGCGCCGTTCCCCTTCTTGCGCAACATCGCGGCGATCGCGTCGTGACCACCGGGGAACTTGCGAAGTCGGCCACCGGCGGCCAGTTGGAGTTCCCGCCTGGTGACCCCCTCGGGGCCCACCTCACGATCGAAGGGCCGGATGAATCTGCTGCCGGTCAGCTCGCGAATCAATTTCAGCGCCAGCGGCGCACACTTGCCCTGGTTCGTATTCCGCTGCGGTGCGCGGGTTCTCGGCTCCAACGGGTTGCTCGTGTCCGAACGTCGCTGCTGGGCCGAACCGTCGGAGTTCGGCACTCGCCTCGATCGGGTCGGCGGCGCCGGGGCCGGATCCTCGGAGGTCACGACGGGAACCGGTGCGACACTCGGATCCGTTGTGGTCGAGTCTTTTTCGGTGCTCCGATGCTCCGGATCCCCGGACCGGGTCGAGGAGCGATCCTGCTCGACAGAGGAATCCGGGACTCCGGGACTCCGCTCCCCGTGCTCCGCGCCGGGCGTGCCCTCGGCGGCGCCCGGCCTCCGCGAAACAGCCGGTGCCGCAGGTGAATCGGTTGTCGACTCCGGCTCCGGCGTGATATCCGGGGCGCTCTCGCGGTCGGCTACCGAACCGGGCAGCTGCCCCACTCGGGCTGGATCCGTGGTCGTGTTCTCGTCCCGCGCCGCCGGTGTCCCGTACTCTGCGGTGCGCCCTGCCCGGATACCGGGATCCGCAGTGCGTTCGGTCCCGGTCCCAGGTTCCGCAGTGCGTTCCGTCCGGGCCCCAGGGTCCCCGGCGCGTTCCGTCCGGGTCCTGGGTTCCGCGGTACGTTCGGTCCGAGACCCGGAGGCTGTGGTGCGCTCAGTCCGGGTCCCGGCTTCCGCAGCATGTCCCCTCCGCGCCCCGGGGTCTGCGGTATCTCCCGCTCTGGTCTCGGAGTCTGCGGGATGCGGGGCCCGAGTTCCTGGGTCGTCAACGCCCTCCGCGACCGGACGCCGCGCGTGCGACGGGTCGGCGACCGTGACATCCGCGCCGTCTTCGGTATCGACGGTATCCACCTGCGGCACAGCGGTTTCGGGATCGCCGAACTGCTCCTTGTCGACCTCCGCCTCCGCATCGTCGCCGGGAACGATCCCGCGTGCGGGCAGACCGTGACGAGCGGCTCCCGAAGTGGACGGCGAATCCCCTTCTGTAACAGAGTTGTTCGCTTCGCCATCGCCACGAGCCGGGCCCCTCGTCGCATCGGGCGCGGCGCTGTCGGTGTCGGTGTCCGACGGCGGCGTCGTCCGCTCCTCCACGTGCGGCTGCTCACTCGCTGCCGCAGGTGGCTGTTCACTGGTCGTCGCCGGAGACTGCTCACTCGTCCCCGCCGGAGGCCGCTCACTACTCGTCGCCGGAGACTGCTCGCTCGTCCCCGCCGGAGGCCGCTCAGTACTCGACGCTGATGGCTGCTCACCCTTCGCCGCAGGAGACTGCTCACTCGCCGCCGCCGGAAGCCGCTCAGTACTCGACGCTGATGGCTGCTCACCCTTCGCCGCAAGAGGCCGCTCGCTCGTCGCGGCGGGAGACCGTTCGCTCGTTGCCGCAGGAGACTGTTCACTCGTTGCCGCAGGGGGCCGTTCGCCTGTCGCCGTGGGAGGCCGCTCGGGAGTATCGGTCCCGGCGTCGGTCCCCCCGCCCTCGCGCTCGGGCACGGGCGCGCTGCCGTCTCCCGGCGGGGCGCGGGTCAGGCCCAGTCGCGCGGCGGCAGCGTCCTGCAGCGGCTCGACCATGTCCCGGAGCTGCTGCTCGGCGGCGATCCGCATTTCCTGCGTCGGCGCGACGGCGCCCTCCGCGTCGGAGGAACCGACGGACTGCGAGTACCGCACGACCACATGCTGCACATCCGGATTCGCGCTCAGGGCGTACAGCTCGTCCTCGGGCGAGGTGTAGTACTGCACGGTGCCGCGCTGTCCGGCTCGCGCGGCCCGGTTCTCGGCCTGGATGTCGATATCGTGCGAGGTGCCGGAGTGACCAGTGACGATGACGTGCAGGCCGCCCCGCGCGTTCATGTCCTTCCCGATCGGGATGTCCACGCCGCGCGCGCCCTGCATGTTGATGATGAGGATCTTGCCCTCTTTACCCGCCTCGTCGAAGATCTCCTGCAACCGCGCCTCGGCGTCGACCCCCTGCTCGGCCACCCAGTTGGCATCGATCGCCACATGTTCGACCGACGTGCCGTCGGTGAGTTCTGTTACGCGAGCGGACAATTCGCCGACGAGACTGTTGCGATGCGCCAGCACCAGCTGCGGCCGGCCGCTCTCGTGATTGCTGACGATGTCCGCCGCGATGCGGTCCAGCTTCGTATTCTCGTCGGGCGAGACGTCGTCGTCGCCGTGGATCAGCTTGGATGCCTCGTTCCGCGGAATCTCCGTGACGCCGATGTTGTAATCCTCGTGCAGCCGCCCGGACACCCCGGTCGCCGTGCCCGAGGCGCCGGTCTTGCTCTCGTAGTGGTCGTTGATCAGTTCCTTCGCGCCCAGCTCGTTCGTGCTGCCCGGATCATCGCGAATCCGCAGCCCGTGCTCGGCCTCGAGGGCCTGTGCCAGACCGCCGTTCCAGCGACTCTCGGTCGAGGTCTCCGGATCGAACATCACCTTGTGGGTGGTCTGATCGATGATCAGCACGCGGCCGTCGTCGATGATGTAGTGGTCTTTGTTCTTGTACTCCCACCTGGCCGTAGCGGCCATGTTCAACCGGCGAACCTCCTGCTCCGAGAGCTCCCGGCCCAACGACTCCTCGAGTTTGGCCCGCCCCGCCTCGGTGAGGGCGGCGGGCCCGCCCTTCTGACCGGGTTGCCGACCGTAATCGGCCTCGGTCAGCACGCTGTGGCCCGCCTCGTCCCGCGCCAGACTGTCGTCGAGCATGTTGCGTGCCCCGACGACCTCCTCCACCACGTGCGGGGGCGCGCTCTCACCCGCGCCCTCCGAGAGGATGTAGGTGGTGTTCGCATGGACCAGCGCCTCATCGATCTCATCGATGGAGACATGCTTTCCGGGCGGGATATTGCCGCGCAGATGGCCGAACCCGACGTCCTCCATGGTGCCGATGTAGATCGTGGGCCTGCCCTCGACAGGTTCGGTGTAGGCATGGTCCGCATCCATCCGCACGATGTCGAAACCCATGTTGCCCAACGTCTTCAGATACCGGTCGACCTCGCGGTTGGCCAGATTGTCGCGGGTGGTGAGCACCTGCACCGCGCCGTGCTCCACCGCGTCGATCGAGGCCCCGGCCAGGAACACCAGCGACTTGCCCTCACCGGCGTCCATGTTGATCGCGCCGTCCCGGATCGCGAGAGTCGCCATGACCTGCGTTTCGCGCAGCACGATGTTGCGGTCCGGGGATGCCTGCCGGATCGCCTCGATCACCGCGGCGAGCTTGTCGGCCTGCGAACCCGATTCCAGTTCGTGGCGCAGCGCATCCGGCCCGGCGTCCTTCAACTGGAGATGTTCAGGGGTATCCGGCCCGGTCCTGGCGTGGTAGTACTCCAGCGCCGCCTTGCCCGCGGCCCGGTACGCGTCGGTCAGCGGCTCGCCGCGCACGCCCTCCGCGTGGGCGGTCTGCGCGGCCGCCACCAGTTCGTCGGTCGCCTCGTGCAGGACCTCCGCGTGATCGGCCAGCGCGGCGTGGTATTCGTCGCGGGCGGCGTCCAGATCACCGTGCGGACGCGAGGCCGAGTCGTTGGCCGAGGCTCCGTCGGGGTGCGCCGCGTCGTGCGCCTCCTGCGCCTGCCGCAGGGCCTGCTGCGCCTCGTCGACGCGCCGTTGCGACTCGTCGATCCGGGCACGCTGTCGCTGTTGTTCGGCCGCGGCGCGGTCCTGCGCCTCGGCGATCTGCCGGGGCGACCGTTCGGGAGTCGCGGTCTTGTCGCCGTCGCGCCCGGTGGCCGAATCATCATGTGCCCGTGCGGAATCGCGTTCGCTCTGCGCTCGGGCAGTATCAGGCACCTCACCGGCACGCGCCCGCACCGGCAGCTTGTGATCGCCCGCCTCGGCATCTCCCGCGGCCGCGCGTGGCCGACCGTCCTTCCCTGCACCGTCCGCACCGCGAGCACGTTCGGAAACTGGCTGTGCCGCAGCATCTTTACCGGCCTTGATCTCGGAAGACCGCCCGCCGGGAGCCGCCTCGGCGGTCCGCGACGCCCGCACACCCGGCTCGGCGGCCGCCTTCGCGCCGTCCGCACCGGCCCGTGCGCGCGGTGCGTCACTCGACTGCGGGCGAGAACCGGGCGAGTCGCCGATCTTGCCGGCGGTCCGCGCATCCGGTGCACCCGCGCGGCTCGTTCCCTCGCCGCCCGACGCCGCTGCGGAACGGGTACCGGACGCGTCCGCGGCGGCGGTGCGGCCGTCGCCCACCGGGGAGGATTGCGTCGGGGTGGACCGGACGTCGCCGGGCGCGGGCGAGCCGGTGCCCAGCCGGGAACTCTCCCCGCTGACCGGAGCGTCCGCGCGCACCGGAGCGCCCGTCGTGGACGTGCCCGAGGTATCCGCCGCCACGGGGGCCGACGTCGTCGCGGTGCCGTCCGGCTGGACCGCCGGAGTGACCGGCGGATCGGATTCCGTTCGCGCACCGGTGATCCCGTTCGAATCGGTCTCCGAATGCGACACCGTGCCGGGCTCGCCGTGCGAGGCGGTATCCCCACCGGCTCGAACCCCCGCCTCGGAAACGTCGTCGCCCGCAGCGGGCGACCGAACCCCGCTCGCCTCGGAATGCACACCGGCACCGGGTGTTTCGGCGCTCCGCCCCGGCGACTGCGTGGTCGTCTGCTCCGGACGGGTGGTCGTGGTCCCGTTGTCACCACCCGACCGGTGCTCACCCCCGGCCGAATCCGACGCCCCGGCCGCGCGCACCTGCGTGTGGTCCAGCGAATCCACCGCTGCCGCACGGCTGTTCGGCGTCTCCTGGCTGGCGTACTGATCACCCCCGCCGCCGCGCTCCTGAACGGGAGTGACCTGATCGCCATGTGCACCCGAATCCACCGTCAGCGGCGTGCTGCCGTCGGGCACGATGGTCATGTCCCGGGAGGACCCGATGCGGATCTCCGGAACCGACGAGGGCGTCTTCCAGAAGCTGCTGTTGGTGTAATACCTGTCCGCCACAGCATGATTCGCGCCGGACAACATGCCGCCCGCCGCGCCGGCGGTGAACATCCGCCAGTCCGCGTGGGTGTTCTTCAGATCATCGACCGCGGTGTCCCAGCCCTTGGTCGTGGCATCCACCACGAATTGCGTGGGCACCGACGCGGCGAACGCGCCCACGGAATTGACTGCGCCGGAGACGGTTCCGGCCACGATCCGGGCCGCCTTGGTGCCCAGCGAATTCACCAGCGCCTTGTCCAGCGCCTCCGCCGTGGGACCGCCCACCGCACTGCCCGCCGCCCCGGCCACACCCGAGACGATCGTCTGCCCCCAGTCGATTCCCTTGCGATGCCCCTCGAACACCTGGAACTGCTGAATCGCGTAGTCCTGCAAGGCACCGAGCAATCCGCCGATCATCACGTGCCGCAGCAGGAATTTCGCCATCCGGGCGCCGATCAGGCTGGCGAGCTTCTCCTCCATCGCCGCCAGCGCTTCGCGCATCATCACCCGGACCCCGACCCGGGTGGCGACGATGATCCCGGCCTCCTCCGCGGGCGCGGTCGGCGGGAAGATCCACACCGAGGCGATCTCCGCGGCCGTCACCATCAGCGTGGTGTAGAACATCAGCTTGGTGTACTGGATCTGGGTGCCGCCGCCGTCGACCGATTCCGCGACCTGATCGAAGAAATCGGCCAGATCGGGCAGTGAATTCTTCTCCTTGCCCGAGTCCTTCAGGATCGCGTCGAACGCCTTCGCCATCGAAGCCGATCCGTCGCCTTCGGAATAGGCGGCCAGAGTCGCGCTCTTGGCCGCCTCGACATCGTGCACGATATCGCGCAAACTCGATGCGGCCGTGCGCCAATCGCCGGCCATGGCCCACATCTCGTCCTCGTTGCCGTGCGGCCACTCCATGCCGACGGCAGCGCCCAGCCACTCCAGCCAGGACGGAAATTCCATCGGCATGGGACTACCCCGCGATCACCAACCGGCTTCTGTGGGCCGATGCTGCACTTCGTGGTCGTGGTCGTACGACTCCACGTCGGTGAACTGCATCTCGTCCGCGCCGGGTAGTGGGTTGCGCTCAGCCGAATTCGGCGGCTTCAGTGAGGGTTCCGGCGGTGTGGGCAGCTGACCGCGCAGGTCCGGCATGCCCTCGATGAGGTCGGAGAGTTTCGGCAGCCGGGCCCGCTGACTCTGCAGCGGCGACATCAGCTCCCGATTCTTCTCGGCCAGATCCTGGGCGGCCAGCTGGGCGGCCTCGGTGACCGCCTTGGCGATCGCCGAGAAGCCGAGGTTCTCGATACCCGGCCCGAACCTGGTCTCCACCACGACTCCGTCGGCATTCACGCTGACGGTGACGCGCTTATTGGAAACCGTTGCAGTACCGATCAATTGGGCACGCTGCTGCTGGATTCGAGCGACGGTGCGCAGCTGTTCCTGCGCATCCTCCACCATCGACTCCAGCTCGGCCCTGTCGAACTTGTATGCCATCGGTCACCGAACCGGCATCATTTGTCGAAGGTGACGTACACCGCGGCCGTGCCGTGCTCGGTGGTCTCGATCTTGTCCGCGCTCTGGGTCTGGCCCGTGGAATAGCTGTCGAAGGTCTTCTCGAACTGCCCCGCGCCGGTGATCATGTTGGACTTCGCGGTGAGGTAGCCCTTGTCGCCGTCGGCGAACTGGTGCCCGAGCGAATCGTCACCCCAGGGCTCGCCCCGAGCGGCCAGAGCCGACTGGAGGGTGGTGATGACACTCCCGATCCGGTCCCGCACCTCGCCGGTCTTGACCGACGCCCTGCGCAACTGCTCCGGATCGACCTTGACGGTCGTCATCGCGGTTCCCCTCTCCTCGCGTTGTCACATCGACGCGTTGTCACATTGACGCATCATCGACGATGACATTCGTCGGCGAATCCACCGTTGCGCCGACATGAACGAGGAGTAGCCGAAATGCAAATCGGCACAGCCAAACCTGGGAACAGGACAGACCTGCGATGATGTCCGACGTGCGAATTCTGGTGCAGCGCGTGAGTTCCGCGCAGGTGATCGTGGGTGAGGAAGTGGTCGGCCGCATCGACCCGGCCGCGGCGGGGGTGCCGCACGGTCTCGCGGCCCTGGTCGGGGTAACCCACACCGATTCCGAGGCGACCGCGAAGGCCCTGGCCGACAAGCTGTTCCGGCTGCGCATCCTGGACGGGGAACGTTCCGCCGCGGATCTGGGCGCACCCGTCCTGGTGGTCAGTCAGTTCACGCTCTACGCCGACACCGCCAAGGGCCGCCGGCCCTCCTGGTCCGCCGCGGCGCCCGGCCCGGTCGCCGAACCTCTGGTCGAGCTGTTCGCCGAAACCCTGCGCAAGCTCGGCGCGACCGTGGCCACCGGCCGATTCGGCGCGCACATGCGGGTCGAGTTGGTCAACGACGGTCCGGTGACCCTGCTGCTGGAAGCGTGAATCCGGTCCGGCTCAGCCGGCCGCGCCGGTGACGGACGTCGGGTGCAGTCGCTCGGCCAACGCCCGGAACACCACGTAATTCGGCACCAGGCACAGCGGCAGCGATTCCAGCGGCTGCGCCCGCCCCCGCACCCGCACACTCAACCAGCCACCGACCACGGCCAGATCACCGACCTGCGACCACGGCACCGACTCCGAACCGGTCCCCAGTTCCCTCGAGGTCAGCCACATCGGCGCGAAATCCAGTCGCTGCCCGGCGTCCAGCGCCGCCTGGGCAACCGGTAGCTGCGCGTGCAGAATGCCCTGTTCGATCTCCACGCCCCACTGTCGCGGACATTCGATGCCGTGCCGCAGCACCACCGGCTCACCATCGGTGTCCACGATCGTGTAGCGGTACGAAACTCCCTCTGCGGCAGGATCTTTGGCGGAATGCACGATCTTGCGCCGGACCGTCGTACTGTCGTACCGGACCACCCGGACCTGTCCCTCGCCCGAGGCGACCATGCCCTGCTCGTACAGATCCAGCCGACTCTCGCGCCGGTGCGCCGAACCGGACCGGCTCAGATCCCACAGCGACCAGACCCCGCCCGCCAGCAGCGCCACGATGCCCAGAGCGCCCACCGCCGGAACCCCGACGACGAAACCGATCGACGCGACCACGATCCCGACCGCGATCACCACGGCCTCGACCAGCGGCCGCCCCGCATCCGCGGGCCCCGGCCGATACGTCCGTAGGTACCGTCCGAGCCTCGCACGCTCGGCTGCCACGCCGACCGCTTCGGTCACCCCCGAGTCACCGCCCGATGTCACCACGAATGGGTGCCCACCGCGAGCCCGATCCACACCTGTTCCTCGAATAATTCACATAGAACGACGACGCACCCATGCCAACCTGTGGAATGGGTGCGTCGGTGTGCGCGGCGAGTGGTTACTCGGGTCGCAACGTCAAAATCCTCGGGCCGTCCTCGGTCACGGCGACGGTGTGTTCCCAGTGCGCCGCCCGAGTGCCGTCGGTCGTCACGACCGTCCAGTCGTCGGCGAGCACCTTCGTCTGCGTGGTGCCCAGCGTGAGCATCGGCTCGATCGCGAGCACCGAACCGACGACCAGCTTCGGTCCGCGACCCGGTGCGCCCTCGTTCGCCAGGAACGGATCCATGTGCATCTCGCGGCCGATGGCGTGCCCGCCGTACCCGTCCACGATGCCGTAGGACCGGCCGTGCTCGCGTTGGGCCGCGCGGGTGCCCAACTCGATCGCGTGCGAGATGTCGGTGAGCCGGTTGCCCGGCAGCATCGCCTCGATCCCGGCCTCCATGGACAGCCGCGTGGCATCGCTGAGCAGCCGATCGGGCTCGATGATCTCGCCGACGCCGAACGTCCACGCCGAATCACCGTGCCAGCCGTCCAGGATCGCCCCGCAGTCGATCGACACCAGATCGCCCTCGGCCAGAATCTCGTCCGCGACCGGAATCCCGTGCACCACACGGTCGTTCACCGAGGAACAGATCGATCCCGGAAAACCGTGATAGCCCTTGAAGGAAGGCACCGCACCCGCGTCGCGGATGATCTGCTCGGCGACCTCGTCCAATTCCAGTGTGGAAACGCCCGGCTTCGCGGCAGCGCGCACCGCGACCAGGGCCCGGCCCACGACCGCTCCGGCCGCCGCCATCGCATCCAGCTCACCGGAGGTGCGGAACGGCACCACCTTCTTGTGCTTACGGCCGAAGACCATCCGCGTCAGCGACCCAACGCCCGCAGCACGCGCCCGTTGACCTCGTCGACCTCGCCGACGCCGTCCACGGTGACGACCAGGCCGTCGTAGTGCTCGAGCAGCGGCGCGGTCTCCGACTGGTACACGTGCATCCGGTTGCGGATGACCTCTTCGGTGTCATCCGAGCGACCGCGGCCCAGCATGCGCCCCACCACGACGTCCTCGGCGACCTCGAGGCTCACCACGGCGCTGAGCTCGTGCCCCGCCTCCTTGAGCATCTTCTCCAGCGCCTCGGCCTGATCGACCGTGCGCGGATAACCGTCGAGTACGAAACCCTTCACCGCGTCCGGCTCGGCGATCCGGGATTCCACCATGCGATTGGTGACATCACTGGGCACCAGATTGCCCGCGTCGATATACCGCTGCGCCTCGCGCCCGAGCGGCGTCTGCTGCGAGATGTTCGCACGGAAGAGATTCCCCGTGGAGATGTGCGGGACGCCCAACTTGTCCGACAGCAGTTCAGCTTGTGTGCCCTTACCGGCACCCGGCGGACCGAGCAGTACGAGTCTCACTTGAGGAACCCTTCGTAATTTCTGTTCATCAGTTGGCTCTCGATCTGTTTCACCGTGTCGAGGCCCACACTCACGACGATCAGCACCGACGTACCACCGAACGGCAGGTTGCTCGCCGCACCACCGCCGCCGCCGATATGCAGCAGCAGATTCGGCAACACGGCAACAGCACCGAGATAGATGGACCCGGGCAGGGTGATCCGGCTCAGAACCCGAGTCAGATAGTCCGCGGTCGGCTTACCGGGACGATATCCGGGAATGAAGCCGCCGAACTTCTTCATCTCGTCCGCGCGTTCCTCCGGACTGAAGGTGATCGCGACGTAGAAGTAGGTGAAGAACACGATCAGCACGAAATAGATCGCGACATACACCGGATTACCCGGATTCACCAGGTATTCCTGAATGATCTTCTGCCACCAGCTGCCCTGAGCACCCGAGGACCCCTGCGTCAGCTGGGCCACCAGGTTCGGCAGATACAACAGCGAGGACGCGAAGATCACCGGGATGACACCGGCCTGATTGACCTTCAACGGCAGATAGGTCGACGAGCCGCCGTACATCTTTCGCCCGACGACACGTTTGGCGTATTGCACCGGAATCCGGCGTTGGCCCTGCTCCACGAAGATGACAGCGATGACCACCAGCAGTGCGGCCACGATGACCGCGCCGAAGATCAGGCCGCCGCGGCTGTCCAGAATGCCCTTGCCCTGCGAGGGCAGCCGCGCGGCGATACCGGCGAAAATCAGCAGCGACATGCCGTTTCCGACACCGCGATCAGTGATCTGCTCACCGAACCACATGACCAACGACGCACCGGCGGTCATCACCAGCACGATGATGATCATGCCGAAAATGCTCTTGTCGGAAAGAATGTCCTGATCGCACCCGCGCAGCAGCTGCTTGCGAGCGGCCAGCGCCACCAGACCGGTGGCCTGCAGAATCGCCAGCGCCACCGCGAGATATCGGGTGTACTGCGTCATCTTGGTCTGGCCGGACTGGCCTTCTTTGTGCAGTTCCTCGAAGCGCGGAATGACGACCCGCAGCAACTGGATGATGATGCTCGCTGTGATGTACGGCATGATGCCGATCGCGAACACCGAAAGCTGCAGCAGCGCACCACCGGAGAACAGGTTGATGAGCTGATAGATGCCCGCGTCACCGCCACCGCTGACGATGTCGACGCAGTGCTTGACAGCCTTGTAGTCCACACCGGGCGACGGCAGAGCCGCGCCGACGCGGTACAGCGCGATCAGGCCCAGCGTGAAGAGAATCTTCCGCCGTAGGTCCGGGGTCCGGAAAGCCGACACGAAGGCGGAAAACACAGATCCTCCTGGCTAACGACATGTGGGGTCATGCCCGGGTTTCGACAAGTCTTGGCAGACAACACTTGAACTCTAACAGCGACGCCGGACGGGCTCTCACCCGTCCGGCGACCTGTGTAGTACTGCGACCTACGCGAGGCGGTCACGTGGTCTTTCGCCACGCTACCGCCCCGCCGCACCGGTTACTGTCAGCCCAGCTCGGTGGCGGTGCCACCGGCCGCGGTGATCTTCTCCTTGGCGGAGCCGGAGAACTTGTCGGCGCTGACCTGAACGGCCACGGCGATATCGCCCTGGCCGAGCACCTTCACCAATTCGTTCTTGCGCACGGCGCCGGCGGCGACCAGTTCGGCCTTGCCGATCTCGCCACCCTGCGGGAACAGCCGGGCGATATCGCCGACGTTCACGACCTGGTACTCGACGCGGAACGGGTTGGTGAAGCCCTTGAGCTTCGGCAGCCGCATGTGCAGCGGCATCTGGCCACCCTCGAAACGGGCCGGGACGTTCTTGCGAGCCTTCGTACCCTTGGTACCGCGGCCCGCGGTCTTGCCCTTGGAACCCTCACCGCGACCGACGCGGATCTTGTCCTTCTTCGCACCCGGCGCGGGACGCAGGTGGTGCAGCTTGATCGGGGTCATGCGTTTACCTCCTCAACGGTAACGAGGTGGCGCACGACGTTGACCAGACCACGGTTCTGCGGGGTGTCCTCACGGACCACGCTCTGCCGGATCTTGCGCAGGCCGAGGGTGCGCAGCGAATCACGCTGGTTCGCCTTCGCGCCGATTGTGCTCTTGATCTGGGTGATCTTCAGCTGTGCCATGTCTAGACTCCCTGTCCGGCACGTGCACGCAGCATGCCCGCGGGAGCGACGTCCTCGATCGGCAGACCGCGGCGCGCGGCAACCTCTTCCGGACGCTGCAGCATCTTCAGGGCCGCAACGGTGGCGTGCACGACGTTGATGGCGTTGTCGCTGCCGAGCGACTTGGCCAGAATGTCGTGGATACCGGCGCATTCCAGCACCGCACGAGCCGCACCACCGGCGATCACACCGGTACCGGGCGAAGCCGGACGCAGCATGACCACACCGGCGGCCGCTTCACCCTGCACCGGATGGGTGATGGTGGAGCCGATCATCGGGACGCGGAAGAAGCCCTTGCGAGCCTCCTCGACGCCCTTCTGGATGGCCGCGGGAACTTCCTTGGCCTTGCCGTAGCCGACGCCTACCAGGCCGTTGCCGTCGCCCACGATCACCAGGGCGGTGAAGCTGAAGCGCCGACCACCCTTGACGACCTTGGAGACACGGTTGATCGCGACTACGCGCTCGAGCTGGTTCTTCTCGGCGGCATTGTCGCGGCCACCGCGATCACCGCGACGGTCACGACCGCCGCCACGTTCCTGACGGCCGCCCTCGGGGCCGCTGTTCTGTCCGGCGGGTCCGTTTCCGCCGTCACGCCGCTGACGTCCCGGCATCAGACGTTCCTTCCGTTCATGGTCATTCCGGTCTGGGGCTGAATCCGCATCAGAACTGCAACCCACCTTCGCGCGCGGCATCGGCCAGGGCGGCGATGCGGCCGTGGTAGTCGTGGCCACCGCGGTCGAACACCGCGGCCTCGACACCGGCGGCCTTGGCGCGGGCGGCGAGCAGCTCGCCGACCTTGCGGCCCTTGGCGGTCTTGTCGCCCTCGATCGCACGCACATCGGCCTCGATCGAGGAGGCGGAGGCGATGGTCTTGCCGGCCGAGTCGTCGACCAGCTGGGCGTGCAGGTGCCGCGAGGAGCGGTTGACGACCAGGCGCGGACGCTCGGTGGTGCCGGCGACCTTCTTGCGCAGCCGGAAGTGACGACGGACCTTGGCGTTGCGCCGACGGGTCGAGGCGTCCTTGCCGAGCGGCTTGCGCGCAGCCTTCTGGGCTTCGGTTTGTGTATTGGCCATGGCTTACTTACCCGTCTTTCCGACCTTGCGGCGAACGACCTCACCGGCGTAGCGGATGCCCTTGCCCTTGTACGGGTCGGGCTTGCGCAGGCCGTGGATCACCGCGGCGATCTGGCCGACCTTCTGCTTGTCGATACCCGACACCGAGAACTTGGTGGGCGATTCCACCGCGAAGGTGATGCCCTCGGGCGCCTCGATCGGAACCGGGTGGCTGTAGCCCAGGGCGAACTCCAGGTTCGAGCCCTTGGCCTGCACGCGGTAACCGACGCCGAAGATTTCCATCTTCTTCTCGTAGCCCTTGGTGACACCCTCGATCATGTTCGAGACCAGGGTGCGGGTCAGGCCGTGCAGGGAGCGGTTGCGACGCTCGTCGTCCGGACGGACGACCTCGAGCTCGCCATTGTCCGCCCGGTTGATGACGATGGGCTCGGCGACGAGGTGCGACAAGGTGCCCTTGGGGCCCTTGACCGCGACGTTCTGACCGTCGATGGTCACCTCGACGCCGGCGGGGACGGTGATCGGCTTCTTACCGATACGCGACATTGTCCTGACCTCCCTTACCAGACGTAGGCGAGGACTTCGCCGCCCACGCCCTGCTGCTTGGCCTGACGGTCGGTCAGCAGGCCGGTCGACGTGGAGATGATGGCCACGCCGAGGCCGCCCAGGACCTTGGGCAGATTGGTGGACTTCGCGTACACACGCAGACCCGGCTTCGACACGCGGCGCACGCCCTGCAGGCTGCGCTCACGGCTGGGGCCGTACTTGAGGTCCACGACGAGGGTCTGGCCCACGTTCGCTTCCTCGGTCCGGTAGTCGGCGATGTAACCCTCACGCTTGAGAATCTCGGCGATGTTCGCCTTGAGCTTCGAGTGCGGAGCCTTCACCTGATCGTGGTACGCCGAGTTGGCGTTGCGCAGACGGGTCAGGAAGTCTGCGATCGGATCTGTCATGGTCATACGTGACCGCTAACCTTTCTCGCCACGGTTCCCATACAGCACCCGCGCACGCGAGTAGTGGGCCTATGACAATTCGGCTGGTCCGGCCGACTATCTGCCGACCGGATGAAGTGCGTGTCCCCGAGCCCTGCGCACACGACAATGCACACAGACCTGCCCAGGCAACTGGACCAGTGTAGACAAGCCTGTTACCAGGACAAAATCGGGGTCCCGGTCGCAGTGACCGGACAGGTCGGGTGATCGGCGTCGGGGCGAGAGCCGGACGTATACCGGTCGACCCGACGGGCCGCATGTCGACGGTGGCGCGGCTGGTTCCGGGGCAGGGCCCGGCTTTATCGCGGGACCAGGTGCCGGTGAAGGAGTCGGCGGAATCCGGGTCGGCGTCGGATCGGGCCAGATTCCAGCGGAACGTCGCGTTGGTATGGGGTTCGTTCGAATCGTTGTAGCAGGGATACGGAGTGTCGTAGACCATGCTCCATGCTCCGCCCGCGTACACGAGCATCGGCACGAAGACCGCACGCGGATCCGTGCGAGGATCCGCGCTCGGATCCGACTGAGTCGTCGCCGCACAACGATCGCCCGTACGCAGGCAGATGGTGTCGTATCGCTGCCGGATCCGGTCCGGCGCAGGAGGATTCGGAACTTCCGGTGTCGAACCATAGGCGATGGTCACCTGGTAGGTCCCGTTCATCGCCGTCGCCGGCGGATCGGCGGGGGCAGGGATGGTCTCGGGTGCGACGACGTGGACGTTCGGCTCGATACCGCCGAGGCGGGACAGCGTCATCCCACTCTCCTGCGCATAGGCACAGGGTCCCCCGACATAGCCCCGGTACGTTCCCGTCCACTGCGCGCCGACCGACCGCAACACCACTCGCTGCCATCCCTGAACCATTTGGGGCGCATGCGTGATCGGGCTGGTGCAATCGTTATCGGGCCAGGGTTCCACCTCTCTGGTGGCCGTCCAGGCGCCATCGCGGTAATCAGCAACGAACTGGGTCGGGGCACTGCCCGGAGCGTCCGGATTCTCGCTGGTGATCGAGGCTACGCACCGGTCGCTGCCGGGCAGGCAGCGCGACCGGACCGACCACACCCGGGTATCGGTGACGGCTTCAACCGGATTCCCGTTCATACTGCGGTGCGTATAGGTGACCCCGTACTTGCCGTCGAAGGCGAGTACGGGCGTGGACCCGTGACTCAACCGCCACACTCCCGCCACCGCCGCCGCGCCGATCAACACCGCGACCGCGGCCACCGTCGCCCGGACGACAGGACGCTTGTTTCCCGGTGCGAATCGTGTGCGCTGCAGTCGATTCGATCGCAGGAAGGGGAGCAAGCGATGCCCGGGCGGTGTCGGTAGCGCCCTGGCCAGGACCGTCGGCGGCGTATCGGCCAGGGCGGTACCGGCCGCGACGGCCAGCTCGCCGGCGGTCGTGTAGCGGTCGTCCGGACTTTTCGCCAGGCCGCGGGCGACGACATGGTCGAACCCGCCCGGCAGGTCGGATCGCCGCGTGCTCGGCGCAGGGGGTTCGGCGGTCAGATGCGCCGCGATCTGTTGTTCCGCACTGTTGCCCGGATAGGGCGGGGTTCCGGTCAGACATTCGCACAACACACAGGTCAGGGCATAGACATCCGATCGGCCGTCGACAACGCCGGTGGTGAATCGCTCCGGAGCCATATAGGCCAGGGTGCCGATCATCGCGCTGGTCCGGGTCAGCCGGGTGTCCTCGGCCGAGCGGCAGATGCCGAAGTCGATCAGATATACGAATCCGCTGTCGTTGACCAGCAGGTTCGACGGTTTGACATCGCGGTGCACCAGACCTTGCGCATGTGCCGCATCCAACGCCGCCGCGGCTTGTGCGATCACCGCGACCGCCGCCTTCGGCTGCATGGCCCCATCGCGTTTCAACAGGGTTCGCAGATCGATGCCGTCTATCAAGCGCATATCGAGGTAGAAGCGGCCATCAATTTCGCCATAGCCGTGGATCGGGATCACATGCGGTTCCCGCAGCCGGGCGGTGTCGTGCGCCTCGCGCCGGAATCGTTCCCGGAAATTGGCATCGGCCGCGAAGTGTTCCGGCAGCACTTTGATAGCCACGAACCGGTCGGTCACGGTGTCGTAGGCCCGCCAAACCTGGCCCATGCCGCCTTCACCGATCAGCTCTTGCAGCTGGTAGCGGCCGAACGCCTTGACGCTCACCGACCACCTCCCGCGCTGATGGGTCGCGTTCGCCGCGAGAAATCCACATCGTGAAACGGTCGCAAACCAATGATATCAAGGCATTTCACGCGTCGCGATCGCTCGCCCGGGGAAATATGCGGAAGCCCTGGCACAGCGCAATGCGCTGTGCCAGGGCTTCCGCTGTGGCCGACTCGAGCCGACGTTTATTGCGTCCGGTAGGAATTACCAGCTGGACTTGTGCACGCCCGGCAGCTCGCCGCGGTGCGCCATTTCGCGCAGGCACACGCGGCACAGGCCGAACTTGCGGTAGACCGCGTGCGGGCGGCCGCAACGCTGGCAACGGGTGTAGGCGCGAACAGCGAACTTCGGCGTGGCCGCGGCCTTGATCTTCAGAGCTTTCTTAGCCATGTGCTCAGTTCTCCTTGAACGGGAAGCCGAGGTGCTTGAGCAGCGCGCGACCCTCGTCGTTGTTGGTCGCGGTGGTCACCACGGTGATGTCCATACCACGGGGCCGATCGATGCTGTCCACGTCGATCTCGTGGAACATCGACTGCTCGCTCAGGCCGAAGGTGTAGTTACCGTGGCCGTCGAACTGCTTGGGCGACAGACCACGGAAGTCCCGGATACGGGGCAGCGCGATGGACACCAGGCGGTCCAGGAACTCCCACATCCGGTCGCCGCGCAGGGTGACCTTCGCGCCGATCGGCATGCCCTCACGCAGCTTGAACTGCGCGATCGACTTGGTGGCCTTGCGGATCTCGGGCTTCTGACCGGTGATCAGCGTCAGGTCGTTGACCGCGCCGTTGATCAGCTTCGCGTCGCGGGCGGCGTCGCCGACACCCATGTTCACCACGACCTTGACCACGCCGGGGATCTGCATGACGTTGGCGAAGCCGAATTCCTTGTTCAGCTCGTCCCGGATCTCCTCGCGGTACCGGACCTTGAGGCGGGGCTGAATCTTGTTCTCGGTGGTGGTCATCAGATGTCCTTCCCGTTGCGACGGGAGATGCGCACCCGCTTGCCGTTCTCGTCGGTGCGGTAGCCCACGCGGGTCGGCTTGCCGTCCGAGTCGACGACCATCACGTTCGAGACGTGGATGGGCGCTTCCTGGGTAACGATGCCGCCGGAGCTGGCGCCACGCTGGTTCGCGGAGTTCGCGACATGCTTCTTGATCCGGTTCACGCCCTCGACCAGGACCTTCTCGGTCGCCGGGTAGGCCTGGATGACCTTGCCCTTGGCGCCCTTGTCCTTACCCGAGACGACGATGACGGTATCGCCCTTGTGCACCTTCATGTCAGAGCACCTCCGGGGCCAGCGAGACGATCTTCATGAACTTCTTCTCACGCAGCTCGCGGCCGACGGGGCCGAAGATGCGGGTGCCGCGCGGATCGTTGTCCGCCTTGATCAGCACCGCGGCGTTCTCGTCGAAACGGATGTACGAGCCATCCGGACGACGGCGCTCCTTGACGGTGCGCACGATGACAGCCTTGACGACCTCACCCTTTTTGACGTTGCCGCCGGGGATGGCGTCCTTCACGGTGGCGACGATGATGTCGCCGATACCGGCATAGCGACGCGACGAACCGCCGAGCACCCGGATGCACAAGATCTCCTTGGCACCCGTGTTGTCGGCGACGCGCAGTCGCGACTCCTGCTGAATCACTTCAGCTCCTCCTAGACCTGGACGAAATGCACGCCGGATTGCCGACCCGACGGGCATGGTCAGTTGCCCCTCAAACGCGCGCCTGCCAGCGGTTATACGAGGATCCGGGGATCAACCACTGTGGGTTCGCGGCCGAAGTGCGGGCACAGCTGTCCCGCAAGCAACCGGATCAGTGTAGCCAAGCCGCAGGTCGGGCCCAAATCCAGGCCACCGCGCGGCCGCGGATCGCGTCGTTCATCCGGCTCTCAGGGGACTCCAGTAGCCTCGGGCCGAACTACGACCAACCACTTTCGCCACA
The DNA here is from genome assembly GCF_000308615.1 of Nocardia jiangxiensis NBRC 101359. GTDB lineage: Bacteria > Actinomycetota > Actinomycetes > Mycobacteriales > Mycobacteriaceae > Nocardia > Nocardia jiangxiensis. The sequence continues at coordinate 136,378 of NZ_BAGB01000012.1, read as the reverse complement.
CAGCAGTCGGGGAAGGATCTTCCGTGAGTTCGTCGCGTCCTCTGGTTCGTCTGGATCGTCGCTCGTTTCTCGTCGCCCTCGGCGCGGTGCCGGTCGCTGCGGCCCTGGCCTCGTGCAACGGCAACGATTCCGCCTCGAAACCGCCCGCCGGGCCGGATCTGTCGGGCATGGATCGGGCCGTGCGGCCGCAGGACGATCTGTTCCGGCACGTCAACGGCACCTGGTTGCGCACATATCAACTGCCGCCGGACAAGACGAGCTTCGGCACCTTCACCGAGGTGTCGGACCGGGTCGAGGGCCAGCTGAAAGATGTCATCGCCGGGATCGTGGATCCGAAGGACGGCACTCCGGAGCAGCAGATCCGCGATCTGTACGACGCGCGCATGGACGAGGCCACCCTCGACAAGCTCGGCCTGACGCCGCTGTCCGGACTGTTCGCCCAGATCGACGGTGCGGCGACCAAACCCGATCTGGCCAAGGTGATGGGCGCACTGCCGCTGGGCGGGCTGATCGGACTCGGCATCACCGTCGACCAGAAGAATTCCAATGCCTATCTGCCCTCGATCGGCCAGTCCGGCCTGGGCATGAGCGAGCAGTACTACAGCAAACCCCAGTTCGCGCAGTATCTCGCGGCGTATTCGACGCTGCTGGGCAAGCTCGCCGCCGGGGGCGGCCTGCCCGATCCCAACGGGTCGGCGCAGCGCGTGCTCGATCTGGAGAAGCAGATCGCCGCGGCCTTCTGGGACAACGTGCGCACCCGCGACAGCGATGCCACCTACAACCTGAAATCCTGGGACGAGGTCAAGGCCCTGGCTCCCGAATTCGATTGGGAGCCTTGGCTTTCCGGAAGCACCGACCGCCCGAAGGAGCTGTTCGCGAAGATCGTCGTCGCGGAGCCCTCCTTCGTCACCAGCGCCGGGCGGATCTGGGCCGCCACCGATATCGCGATCTGGCGCGACTATCTGAAGCTGGCCCTGCTGCGCAGCTACGCCAAGTACATGACCAAGGCGCTCTCGGATGCCAACTTCGAGTACGTGAAGGTCACCGCGGGCGTCCAGCAGCGGCCCGAACTGTGGAAATCCGCGGTCGGCGTGGTCGACGGCAATCTGGGCGAGGTGCTCGGAAAGCTGTACGTGGCCAAGTACTTTCCCGCCGAGGCCAAGGATCGGGCCAAACAGCTGGTCGACAATCTGCTGGCCGCGTACCGGCAGAATTTCCGCAACTCCAGCTGGATGTCGCCGCCGACGCGTGATGCCGCCATCGCGAAACTGGGCAAGATCACCGTCAAGATCGGCTACCCGGACAAGTGGGTGGACTACTCGAAGGTGAAGGTCACCCGCGGCAAACTCGTCGAATCCCTGCTGGCCATCACGGCTTTCGAGGCCAAGCGTTCGATGAACAAACTCGGCACCCCGGTCGACAAGACCGAATGGGGGATGACCCCGCAGACGGTCAACGCCTACTACGACGTGACCTCCAACTCGATCAATTTCCCCGCCGCGATCCTGCAGGCCCCGTTCTTCGACAAGGACGCCGAAGCGGCCGTCAACTACGGCGCGATCGGCGCGGTCATCGGCCACGAGATCGGCCACGGCTTCGACGATCAGGGCTCCAAGTACGACGGCGACGGCAACCGCAAGGACTGGTGGACCCCGCAGGATCAAGCCGCGTTCGACGCCAAGACCAAACAGCTCATCGCCCAGTACGACGTCCTGGTCCCCGAGGGCCTGCCGCCGACCGATCACGTCAACGGTGCGCTCACGGTCGGTGAGAACCTGGCCGACCTGCGCGGACTGATGATCTCGCTGGCCGCCTTCCGCATCGATCTGAAGACCGACAAGCCGAACTACACCGACATGTTCCTGGCCTGGGGCCGCAACTGGCGTGAGAAGCAGACCACCCAGTACACCGAGTCGCTCCTGGCCAACGACGTCCACTCCCCCAGCGAATTCCGCTGCAACCAGGTCGTCCGCAACCTGCCGGAGTTCTACCAGACCTTCGGCGTCAAAGAGGGCGACAAACTGTTCCTCGCCCAGGACCAGCGGGTGAGCCTCTAGCGTCGTGCACCGGGGCGGAACACGGATCGCGCCGCCCTGCCCCGGTTACGATCGGGACGCAGACTCGAAAATCCTTCGGAGGGGATGGAATTCAGATGAGCGAGCCGACCAGCGATGCGACCGCATCACCCCCGCGCCTGGCCCGCGTCTACGACGGCCGCGACCCGGACGGCCGCCCCATCGCCGACCGCGACCCCATTGATCACGCGCTGACCGAGGCGCTGCTGACCTACCTCGAGTCCGCCCCCGTCATCCTGGCCGCCCGCAGCTTCGACGTCGACGAGTTCGCCCCCGCCGACCGCGACGTCCCGCTGAACTACCGCACCGACGGCACCTGGATCTGGGCCGGCTCGGTCCCGCACTACCTGCGCAAACACGGGCTGGCACCGGAACCGAAGTTGGTGCGCCATATCCAGGCGCGCGATTTTCAACTCGACCCGGTCGACCAGGCCACGAAAGACCTTGCGGTGTCGGTGATCACCGGCTCGTGAAGTCGGCGTCTATCGCGATGGTTTGCGATCGGTCCTGCTCAGTACACCGGTGACCGAGTCGCCCGGGAAGGGTTCGCGCTCGGTGTGCGGCAGCGGGACCTCCGTCAGCTTGCCGTCGAACAACATCCACAGACCGAAGCAGTCGTCCTCCTCGTCACGAACGAGCACCTGGACCGATTGCGGATCCGGCCAGGGAAGCGACTCGAGATGCGGTAGCAGCCCTCTCCAATTGAGCCGGTAGAACTGCGCGACCCACGCATAGCATTCGCTCGACCCCGTACCGGAGCCGGAGAACACCGAATCGTCGACCGGAGTGAAGCATTGCTGCCACTCGCGGTCCGGATCGGGCTCGGTCAGCGGTGCCATCACCTTCTCGGCGTTCCGCGCGAGAACGATCACCTCCGCGAATCTACTCATCACCAGTCACCTTTTCGGCATGAAGGGCCTTGCGGGCCGGAAGTCGGGCGGTCAGACCGGGAATTCGCCGAGCCAACCGCGCTGCACGAGCTGCGTCGGGATATACCCGGATTCGACATCGATCGGGAACTCGCCATCGTATGCGAAACAGGTAATCGCCAACGGGCCCAGTGCAATACGTCCGGCAGTCTTCTTCGCCCGATCCGCGTCGGCCGTCCAGTACCGCTTGTGCAGCTCCAATGCCTCCACCAAGGCGCCGTCGAAGCCTGCCCGGTCCTCGGTGAGGAATCGGTGGAAGAGATTGATCGGCTGATAGACGAGTTGCTCCAGGCGATCCTTCGGCATGAGCGTAGCGACATCGGGATACGACGCCTGGATCGTGGCAGTCAGCTTCTCCGCCACCCCGGGACGACGGAGCCAGTACGCCTGCAAGGTGTCCACCCACAGGTAGACGAACTCATCGGTCTCGCCCTCGGCCTCGCGCAAGCGGTCCACCGGAAAGTCGCAGAGCTGGGTCATCCGTTCCTGATCGCGGCAGACGATCGCCAGCCAGAATGCGTTGAGCCACTGCCCGACGTTGGGGAAGGTCCGCGGCCCGATCGCAGGCAACTGCCGAACCTTGTGATCGATACGGCATTCAACGACGCCTTCGGTGCGGCTGGTGATGGCGAACATCGCCGATCCGACCTGCATGGCTGCAACCACGGATTCCCAGGTCGTCCCCAGTGCCGCACGCGGATCGACGGTGCACTGCGCCTCCATGTACTGCAGTGAATTATCGAAAGCTAAATTGATCGTCTCCGGAAAATCTTCGAGATCATCGATCGTCTCGGCAGCATCTTCCCCCAATGCCGCAGCGTACTGTTCAGCGTTCGGACCTGCCGTCCAATGCGTCTCCACAGTACGTGTCACTTCGACCTCCAGCCGCTGATATCGAATACTTTCATGGCATAGCCTGTATACACACCATTGTTCCGCTGACCTTGCACCAGAATATAGTCGACGTCTCCCCTCTTCAAGGCCCGCTGCAATTCCCTGGCCAGCTGCAACTCGTGCGGATATTCTTCGCCACGGCCTCGCATCTCCCGAAGTATGTCCAGAAAATACTCCGGGCGCCCCTGGGAAACCCGCAGTCCGTCATGGGTCCATCGAGCGCCCAGGTCGGTGTCCACCGTGCTCTTGCACTCTACAACCACGAACTTTCCGTTCGGCAGTCGGTAGACCTGGTCGAACCGATCATTACCGTTGTCCGGCCCCTCCAGATTCTCCACCCGTTCCGCACCCTCGTAGTGGTCCGGAATTGCATGCTCGGCAGCTACCGTCTCACCGAAGGTTTCGGATTTTACCGACATCTCCCTGTGCAATGGCGCATGAGCCTCTTCCGCTTGCCGAACAGCCTCTCGATTCTCGGGCGTATCCTCATTTTTGAGCGCGTGCCGAGCATTCTTCAGCGTGCCCTCCGCCTTGGTGTCCTCCGAAATTGCGTGCTGCCTGTCTCCGGCGCAGGAATTGAGCGTATCCAGCGTCTCCTTGCTGACGCCCTCGGGACCGACCGGGTCGTGAATTTTCGCATAGTCCGGCTGCAACGGAGGCGGCGCGTCGTCCTCGGCAACCCATTTTCCGGATTCCGGATCCTTGACCAGATGCGGAGGGACGTACCCTGTTTCGTCCGGAGTTTCCTTACTGTGGCGGACCGTGTAATTACCGTGATCCTTGTAATACTTCTTGAAGTATTCCGGATCATTGTTCGCCCGCTCGACCTGTTGGCGCATCGCCCGGCGCTGCGGCGTTTCCCCGTCGGGCGCGACGTGGTCGGCGTTGTCACCGTGCCCCTGGTCGTGCTTCGTACCCGGTTCCGCATCGAATTCACCCGACTTCGGCGGACCGTCGTGTTCGGGCCCATCGCCACGAGCCACCGGCCGCCCGCCACCGGAATCATCGCCCGCGGAGGACGAACGGACCGCATGCGCCGAGCCGTCCCCGACACTCGTATCGTCCGAGCCCGACCTCGCGCGCGCTCCCGACTCACCCGCGTTCGCCGCCGAATCGAAGCCGGACTCCGGATGGATCACTCTGATCCGGGGATCGCCGCCCGTCGCCTCCGTCACCGCGTGCGCCCACTCCTCGCTCGGCGCGACGAAGACGCTGTTGTCGGTTTGATACTTGCTGCCGTCCGGCAATTTGTTCCGCAACGTGTTCACCTGGTGTTCCAGATGATCTTCCACGCTCTTCGTCGTTGTCGTCGCATCGAATGTCTCCACCTCGGTCACTCGACCGTCTCGCCAGGTGACCTTGACGAGATCGGCCGTGGTGCCGGTAATGGAATCGGTGCCGTCGATGACCGCCTTCGGCACAGGCGGATTCTTGTCATCCTGGAAGAAGAATCGCGAACCGTTGCCCGTCTTCGGGTCATACAGTTCACCGGCGCGCTCGAGCTGGTTGTTGAAGTACTCGTGCGCCGCACCGGACGCGTCGTTGTCCTGCTTCCCATCGATCTTGTGTGGCACCCCGTTCTCGTCGACGACGACCGGCCGGCCATCTACCGTCTGTTCGGTGAGAGGCTCGTACAGCCGGGCCTCCGACGGTGTGATGGTCTTGGGGTCCTGGGCCCGCATGGTTGCGGGGTCGTGGTGCTGCTCGAGATCGTGTTTGGCACTCTCGGGCGTCCCCGGGACGAACCCGTCCGCACCGGCGGGCGTCGTGGTGCCGTCCGGGTGGGTGGTGTGCCATTCGCCGTCCGGGGGGATGCGGGGGCGAGGGTTGCCGTTGGCGTCCTTGACCGGGGTGCTGCTGTAGACGCGGCCGTGTTCGTCGGACCAGGCCTTCTCGGTGGGGGCGAGGACATCGGTGTCGAGGTGGTTCGCCAGGCGGCTGGCGAAGCCGTTCTCCGATGCGTCGCAGCCGATCATGCGGATGGGCTTTTCGCCGTCCCAGCCGTGCTCGCGCAGCATATCGCCGAATTCCTCGGGCGTGTAACGATGTTCGCCGATGCGGACGTGCCCGTCCGCGGTGACGTGAGCGTCGACGGTGAAGTAATGGTCGTCGGCGGGGACGAGGCCCGCCAACCGACTCAGTTCCGGATCTTTCGCGTGCAGCGAGAGTCCGGCATCGGTCGGCTCGGCGTGATCGCGGAACGCATCCTCGATGCTCGGACGCTCGGTTGGCCCGGCCTCCTCCGGATGCGGCGAGCCGTCCGCGTGATGATCATCGTCTGTCGAATCCCGTCGCGGCTCTTCCCGTTCATAATCTGCGGGACGAGTCACCGGGTCGTCGTGATCGCCGGTGCGGTGTTCCTCCGGGGTCCGGTCGGACGGGTGCGTTCCGTCCTTGCCCGCACGCGGGTCCTCGGGCAGGCCGGCGCGGGAGTGGGGGTCCTCGCCGGGGGGATGTGGAGGGCGGGTTCCGTTGTCGCCGTGGGGATTTTTCTCGTTCGGGTGTGGGGTTTCGTCGTCGCCGCGGGCGCGGGCGCCGACGAGTTCGCGTGGACGGTCGGAGCTTCCGGTGCGATCCGTGCGGCTGGAATCGCCTGCTCTGGAAGGGGATTCGGTCGCACGGGAGGTGGATTCGCCTGCGCGGGTGCCGGGTTCGGCGCCGGTGCTGCGGGCTCGGATCGGGGAGGAGGGTTCGGGTCGGTCGCCGACGCGGCTCGACGGTCGTTCCGGGTCGCCCGGACGAGCGGTGTTGTCGGCCAGACCGGCACGCGTCGACGGTTCCGGCGGTGCGGGAGTTTCGTGGATGGTCGAGATATCGTCCGGGACGACGAATTCCGCGTCATCCGGCGATCGCGACTCGGAGACCGGAACATCCTCGGTGCGAGGAGTTTGCGTGGCCGGATCGTCCAGCGAGGGGCTGAACGGCTTGTCCGCAGACACGGAATCGGTGGTCTGAGAATCCGACACAGGGCGAGTCTCGGACGACTCGCCACTGCCCGCCAACGGACGCTCGGCCGGTGTGGTCGTGGATTCGCTTCGCACCGGGGTGGTTTCGGACTGGGTGGGCCGGTAAGCACTCGACCCGTCCCCGGTCGCCTGCGGACGCGGACTCGAGCCCGGCGCGCGCACACCATCGCCCGCAGAACCTCCCGAACGCGCCGAGACCGGCGACTCCGGCCGCGCGGCATTGTCCGCACGCGGTCCCGCATGATCGATGCCGGAAGTGACATTCGTTCCCTCGGAACGAGATTCGACATTGTGCGACTGAGCCGGATGAGACTCGGCCGCATGCGACTCCGGACGCACCCCATCCGAACCGGTCGAATGAACCTTCGGCCCGCTCTCGGACGACGTCTCGTGCGACGATCGCGAATCGACCGGACGATCGTGCGTGGACGTCGAATGATCCTGTTTCTCAGGGCTTTCCGAACGGTGCTCCGATCCGGCCGGATGTGTCGCATCTGGTTGATCGGTGCTGTGCTGCCCGGGACCGGAATCCTCCGAGGACGGCGAATGATCACTCGTGAGGTTCTCGGTCGGCTCGACGTGTGGCGAACTGCCGTCCTGCCCCTCCGAGGGCACCGAGGGGCGCTCATTGGGCACACCGCCCTCGTCGCTGAGATTCACCCGGGTGTGCGGAGCGGTGCCGTCCTCGATCGGACCGTGGTGTCCGCCCAGCGAACCGTGCGCACCCCAGAATGCTCCGGCGACAAGAGCACTCGGATCCATCTCCCATTTGCCCGTGTACGCCATCTCGGCCAGACCGCTGGCCAGTGTCCCGGTCACACCGCCGGTGATCCCCGACACCAGGCCCTTGAACATCCCGCTGCTCAGGTTCCGCATCCACCCCTGCATGAGGCCACCGGCGAAACCACCGGTCAGGCCACCCGCCAACCCCACCACGGCGGTCTTGCCGACATCGCCCCAGTGGATGCCGTCCTGATGGCCGCTCTGCACCTTGGCTTCCTGATTGGCCAGGTTCACGCCTGCGGGAATGGCCGCGTCCAGCACCAGGTGCAGCAGAAGCCGCTGCCACTGATTCTTCAACGTCGTCAGCAGGACGTCCTTGAGCCCGTTCTCGGCGATGGCCTTCAGCAGCTGCCGCATCGCGAGCCGCGCACCGACCCGGGACAGGGCGATAGTGGCCGCCTGTTCCGCGGGCGCGGTCGGCGGGAAGGCCTCCTCGGCCAGGAGCGCGGCCGCCGTGGTCAGCAGCAGCGTCTCGAACTGGATCTTCCCGCCCTCGATCGAATCACCGGTCGCCTGGGCGCTGTCCCCGACGTGGTTGAACCAGGAGACCAGCTGGTCGATGGATTGCGGTCCCGAGCGCATCGACTGCAGCTGCTTGATCATCGCGTCGCCGCCGGAGCCCTCCGGATACGCCGCCTGAACCGCGCTGATGGCCGCGTCGATATCGCCGTCGATATCCGACAGCGATTTCGCCGCATCGTGCCAGTCGTCGGCGAGGTCCCACATCTTGTCCTCGTCGCCGTCGGGCCAATCCAGCCCCAGCCAGTTGAGCAGGTACTCCAGGCCGGACGGCTTGTCCATCCCGCTACCGCCTATGGCAACCACCCACCCGCGCGGCTACTCCGGTACATCGAATCCCCCTCCCGATGGAGCCTGCGGCCGGCGAGATCGAATCGCACCGCATCCACTCCACACGGCTCATCCAACACCGTCCGAGCCCGGACTTCCCGGTCCGCAGCCTAACAGCACCCGGCATTCGTCACGGTGACATACCGCGTGTGCGATCGCAAGCCCCCAAAACCCTTGGACTATACGGCCTTTCAAATGAGGTTGCCCGCGGTTCGGCGCGACCGCTATCTTTGATTCGGAAACGCTATCTTCGAATGGCATTCGGGTACATCGGTCGGAGGGGCCAGCGATGGGTAAAGTTCAGGTGGATCCGGAACTACTCCGGCAGGCCGCAGCCAAGACGCAGCACGTCAGCGATCGAATCACCAATGCCCTCACCACCTTGCAGTCCAAGGCCGATGGCCTGGGCTCGCCCTGGGGTGATGACGTGTACGGATACAAGTTCGCGGTGGAGAACGGCTATCTGGACGCGCAGAAACAGCTGCACACCATCACCAACGGACTGGCGAACCATTCCGGAAGCCACGCCGACGGTCAGAAGACCTCTTCGAAGTATCTCGACGACACCGATCACGGCAACTCCGACGGCTTCCAATAGCCCGCATGGCCAACGAATTCGCGAAGGCTCAACTGGCGGATGTCCGGGCGGCCTTCCAGGATCAGCTGGCACTGATCGCCGACCTGCAGTTCCGCCGAACTCAACTCACCGCGACGGGCACCGCACGCGGTAAGCGAGTGACGGTGACGGTGAACGCCGACGGCACCGTGATCGAAACCAAGTTCAGCGGCAACGTCTCCGATCTCGGTTATGCCGAGATCGCGCGCGCGGTGACCGCCGCGGCCCAGCAGGCCGCGGCGGAATTGGCCCGCAAGAGCAGCGAACTCATGGAACCGCTGCAGGAAATTCGCGGCCGCTTCCCGAAGGTGCACGAAATCGTCGAGGGTATGGCCGATCTGAGTGCGCAGCGTCCCGTGGCTCCCGAAGTCTCCCTCGCACCGCCGAACTCGCCGGAACGCCGGAGCGCCGAGGACAACCCCTTCGAGAACGCGGAGCACGCCCCCCGGCACAGCGACAAGGGCGTTACCGAATCCGGCTGGTCCCCGGCGAAAAGCCCAGCGGCGCATGCCCAGTCGGCTTCGGCCACCGGGCCTGGCGCGCCGGAGCCGGGGCCCGCCGTCGAGACACCTTCCGCGGGCTTCTCCGAGATGGAGGAGATCGTTCCCGAACAGCGCGGCGGTGTCACCGAATCCGGATGGTGACGCCGGCGCCGCACGTTCAATGGGTGACGAGTTTCCAGTCCTGCGGCAGATTCGACGAACCCACCTGATCGCCGTCGACCACCAGGTCCAGCACTGTTCCGCCCAGGCGCAGATCGGTGAGCTCGACCCGTCCCCAGCGGGCCGGGACATGCGGTAGGACCGTCAGGGTGCGATGGGGCACGTCGGGCTCGAGTCCGAGGAACGAGCGAACCAGCAGCAGCGGGGCCGCACTCGCCCACGCCTGCGGTGAGCAGGAGGTGGGGTACGGGACCGGGGCCGGAAATCTGGATCGTGGGAAGCCGCAGAACAATTCGGGCAGCCGCCCGCCGAATGCCGCGGCGGCGTCCAGTAATCCGTCGGCCAGCCGGGTGGCCAGGTCGATCGCGCCGGGGATGTGCCGGTAACGCAGGAGTCCGGCGATGGTGATGGCGGTGTCGTGCGGCCAGATCGAACCGTTGTGGTAACTCATCGGATTGAACGCGCCCATGCTCGAAGCCAGTGTGCGCAAACCGAATCCGCTGTCCATCTGCGGCGTGGACAGGTGTTCCACGATCCGCACGGCATGTTCGTCGGTCGCGATACCCGACCACAGGCAGTGCCCGATATTGCTGGTGAGCGAATCCATCCGACGCTTGTGCCGATCCAGGGCTATTGCGTACCAACCCTTTTCGGGAACCCAGAAGGCCTCGGCGAATTTACTGCGCAATTCGGCGGCCCGGTCGCGCAGCCGGGTCGCGGTCGCCGATTCGCCGAATTCCTCGGCCAATTCCGCCCGCGCGGTCAGTGCGGCGTAGACATATCCCTGCACCTCGCACAGTGCGATCGGAGTCTGTGCCAAATGCCCTGCGCTGTCGTTGATTCCGTCGAAACTGTCCTTCCAGCCCTGATTGGCCAGACCGCGGTCGGTGGCGCGCTGATATTCCACGAACCCGTCGCCGTCGCGGTCACCGAAGTGCTCGATCCACTCCAATGCGGCATCCGCGGCGGGCAGCAACGCCTGCACCGCGTCCAGATCCGCGCCCCAGCGCCGCACCTCCGCCAGCAGCATCACGAAAAGCGGTGTGGCATCGACGGTTCCGTAGTAGACCTCACCGCCGAGCACCTGACCGCTGGCGGGGCCGCGGCGGATCTCGTGCATGATCCGGCCCGGCTCCTCCTCGGTCAGCGGATCCACCCGCTGCCCCTGCATCTCGGCCAGTTGCTGCATGGTGCCCATTGCCAGGCCCACATCCAGCGGCAACGCCATCCACGCGGTCAGCAGGCTGTCCCGGCCGAACAGCGTCATGAACCAGGGCGCACCGGCGGCGACGAAGGTGCGGCCCTCGCGGGTGTCGTCGTGGATGCGTAGCGCGCCCAGATCGCTCTCGGTGCGCTGCAGGACCGAGGTGAGCAGCGGATCGCCCGCGGTGAGTTTGGTCGCGGTGTCGCGCCACGCCTCGATCTTGCGACCGGGCTCACTGGCCCCGTAGTGCTCGCCGGGACGCGCCGGCGGCCGGGGGCGCTGATTGGCCATCGTCGGCTGCGCCAGGATCTCGGTCCGCCAGCGCCCGCCGGGCGGGACCACCACCCGCCACGACAGCGAACCGGGCAGCACCTGCGGCAGTTCCGAGGAGGTGACCGCCAGCCCGCGGGCCCGATCGGACCGGTCGGTGAACAGCAGCTCGTTATCGGTGACCAGGACGTCCGCGTGGCCGTGCCCGCCGCGGCCCTCCTTGACCGCGAACAGATCCACGAAATCGCCCTCGGCGTGCAGTTCGAGCACGACGGCGGTGGGTTCGCGACCGAGATTCTCCAGCGTGACCGTCTCGCGCAGTCCCTCGGAGACCAGCCGGTCGCGCACCACCAGCAGGGTGCTGTCGGCCACACCGGCGCGCGGCGGGCGGCGCAGCACGAATCGCGCGGTGAACGCCTCCGGGCTCAGCACCGAGAGCGGTTCGGGCCGATGCCCGTCCACCCGCAGCTCCCAACGCGACACCACTCGCGCATCGCGATAGAACAGTCCGTGCGAGGTGCCGAGTTCGACATCGCCCACCCGGTCGGACAGACAGAACGTACTGCCCTCCACCAGCGTGATCGCGCCGCCCGCCCCGCCGAGCATGGCGGGTTCCCCGGCATTGAGCGGACCGGGGCTCATCCGCGCGCACCCGTCGCTTCGACCGGCGTCGTCGTCACCGGTCCGCACATCATCATCGGCTCGATCGTCATCACCATTCCGGACGGTTCCTCCCATTGCACCGGGAACAGCTGGCATCGCGCTTCGGACAATCCGGTACCGGCCGTACCGAACAGGATGGTCGCGCTGTGGCCGGACCGACTCAGGTGATCAAGCGTAGCGGTTCGCGGCGAAACCCACGACTTCCCGCGTGACTGAAACCTATGGTTTGGCTAACCTAACTTCATGGGAAAAGGGTTCAACGGATTCGTCCTCAAGGCGCTGCGCGCCGACGACTACCGGCTCACCGTCACCGCCACGCGGCAGATCAGTGATCACTACCTGCGGCTGAGCTTCACCGGAGGCGGTCTGCCGGCCGGGCATCCGGTGCACCCCACCCAGTGGATCCGCATCTGGTTCCCCGACGGCGGCGAGAATCTGGTGCAGCGCGGGTACACCCTGGTCGACCCCGATCCGAGCCGCGACACGTTCGACATCGAATTCGCGTTGCACGCGGGCCCGGCCTCGCAGTGGGCGCGCGCGGCCGCGGTCGGGGACGTCATCGACGCGACCGTGATGGGCTCGAAATTCACTGTCCCCCAGCCGATTCCGCCGGAGTTCGTGGTCTTCGGCGATACCGCCTCGCTGCCCGCGATCAATTCGCTGCTCGACGCCATCGGCGAGAGGCCCGCCCGGGTCTGGTTGGAGTGGCAGCACGAATCCGATCGCGAACTGCCCGTGCGCACCGGTCCGAAGACCGAGGTGACCTGGGTCGAACGGGACGGCGGCGGGCAGTCGCTGCGGCAGGCCGCCGAATCCCTGACCTGCGCACCCGATGCCTTCGGCTGGGCGGCCTGCGATGCGGCGACCACGCGATCGATCGTCAGATCGCTGAAATCCCGGCTGCCCAAGGACAATATCGCCGGCCGCGCCTACTGGCGGTGAGCGCGGCTCAGTCCCGCAGCCCCAGTTCGATCGCGGCCTGGCGCGCCTTGCCGCCCACGTAGTCGGCAAAGCGCTGTTCGTGTGATCCGAACGGGTTGTCGTTGATCAGATACGTCCAGGTGGCGGAGGGTCCCTCGATTCCGGCCGCTTCGAGATCCACACCGTCGGCGGTGATCTCGGCGTGGTCGAAGGTATCCGCCGCCCGGTCGTACACCGTGGCCAGGAAGGTGCCGAACTCCTCGACCGCGATGCGGTGGAATTCGTCGATCGGCGTCTCGCGGCCCAGGGCGCGCAGGTGGATGCCCTCGCGCACATCGGCCAGGTGGGACAGGTGCTCACTCCAGCGCCGATCGAGATGATGCAGCACGATCAGCCGGGCGGCCTCGGCCGTGACCGCAGCGCCCGCCTCGGCCTCGGAACTCTCGTAGCGCTCCGGGCACCGTTCCCGGATCCGCTCGGCGGCCAGGTCGTTGCGCAACACCTCGCCGCGATGCCGCAGCACCTCGTCGCGCTGGATCGTGATCAGGTGGTGGTAGCGCCAGGTGTTGCGGTGCATCGCGAGATGTTCGCCCTCCGCGACCCGCTGGGCGTGATCCATCGTGCGCTGCGCATCCGCATCGCGCACCTGCCCGTCCTCGTCGACCGCGCGGGGCTGCACCGGCCGGACGTGGTTCACCAGCACCTCGTCCTCGAGGCTGGTGAAGAACACCGAACTGCCCGGATCGCCCTGCCGCCCGGCCCGGCCGCGCAGCTGATCGTCCAGCCGCCCGGTGTGATAGCGGCCCGCGCCCACCACGCACAGCCCGCCGAGTTCGGCGACCCGCTCGTAGTCCTGCTCACCGACCGCGCCCAGCCGGATGTCGGTACCGCGACCGGCCATCTGGGTGGAAATCGTCACGCGGCCGAATTCGCCTGCGCGAGAGATGATCCCGGCCTCCTCGGCATCGTTCTTGGCGTTGAGCACCACACCGCCGATCTCCGCGTCGACCAGGGTGCGGGCGATCCGCTCGGATTCGGCCACGCTCGCGGTGCCCAGCAGCACCGGACGGCCCTGCTCGTGCACCGAACGCACGTATTCGACGATGGCGTCGAATTTGGCGTCCTCGGTGACGTAGAGGCGATCGGGTTCGTCGGTGCGGATGCACGGCACATTGGTCGGGATCGCGCCGGTCTCCAGCTGGTAGAACTCCGCGAACTGATCGGCCACCGCCACGGCCGTACCGCTCATCCCGCAGACGGTGCGATACCGGCCGATGAGCGCCTGCACCAGAATCGAATCCAGAATCGTGCCGGTCGGCGTGGTGTCCAGCCCCTCCTTGGCCTCCACCGCGGCGTGCAGTCCGTCCGGCCAGCGCTGCAACCGCGCCACCCGGCCGCGCGCGGCGTTGATCAACTCCACCTTGCCGTTGCGGACCAGGTAGTCCACGTCGCGGTGCAGCAGGGCGTGCGCGTGCAGGGCGAGCTGGATGCGGGTCAGCTGATCGGCCTGTTCAACGGTGTAGAGATCCACATCGCCGAGCAGTTCCTGGACGTGGTCGATACCGGCGTCGGTGAGGAAGACGTTGCGGCGGTCGCCGTCGGCCTCGTAGTGCACCGATTCGACCAGTTCGCGCACCACGTGCGCGACATCGATGTCGTCGTGGCCGTGATCGATCGAGCCGGCCAGCACCAGCGGCACCGTGGCCTCATCGATCAGGACCGAGTCGGCCTCGTCCACGATCACCACGTCCGGGTCGGGCAGCACGATCTCGGCGGCGTCGGTGCACATCCGGTCGCGCAGGACGTCGAAGCCCACCTCGCTCACCGGCACGTAGGTCACGTCGCAGGCGTACGCCTCCCGGCGCCGGTCCGGTTCGGTGTGCTGATCCACGAAGCCGACCGTGACGCCCAGCAGTGCGTACAGCTCACCCATCCACTCCGCGTCGCGGCGGGCCAGATAGTCGTTCACCGAGACCACGTGCACCTTGCGGCCGCGCAGCGCGAATCCGGCCGCGGCGAGCGCCCCTGCCAGGGTCTTTCCCTCGCCGGTGGCCATCTCGACGACATAGCCGCGCAGCAGCCCGACCACACCCAGCAGCTGGGTGTCGAACGGACGCTCGTCCAGTGCCCGGCGCGCGGCCTCGCGACCCAGCGCGCAGATCCGCGCGAGCTCCTCGGCCTCGAACGGCCGATCCGGTTCTGCGCGCACCTTCCCGGCCGCCTCGATCAGGCCCTGCGGGGACAGCTCCCGGAACTCGTCCTCGAACTCGCCCGCCGCGTCGACCACCGGCCGATATCGCAGCAGATCCGCACTGCCCGGTCGTTCGATGATCCGCCGTACCCGATCACCGATCCCCCGCAACCACCCGTTCCCGCGCTCGCCCGCCACCCGTACCTCCGTAGTCTCGGTCCGCAGGATCGACAGTACTCATGCCCGCACCCGACGTGCCGAGGACCGCACGCGATCCGGGCCGTTCGCACACCTGCCGCACCGAGCCGTGTGGCAGGTGCCCGCTGTCCTACACGGTGCGAGGCGTTTTCACCGATCGTGTTCTTTGGGGCGCGGTGCCCGGGTTCCACTCGCCAGGGCGACGGTGCGCAGGAAGACGACCGGTTCGGCGCCGTGGTTGTGGTAGCTGTACGGGCGGTCGCTGCGCAGGCGGCCGGATTCGCCGGGGGCCATGGTGACTTCGACGCCGTCGGCGAGCACGCTGAGGTGGCCGTGGGTGACGTGGAAGAGTTCGAACGAACCCGGCGGGTCGGGCAGGCCGCGGTAGGTATCGCCGGGAGAGAGCGTCCAGGACCACAGGTCGGCGGTGCGCACGCCGGTCGTGGAGACCAGCAGATGCGCCGAACTGCCCGCGGGCGAGGTCCAGACCAGCGAATACTTCTCCGGCGGAACGCGTTCCACGGCACCCTCGGCCGGTCCGGCGTCACCGATCAGCTCGGTGAACTCGGTACCGAGACTGCGGGCGATCCGGGTGACGGCCACCAGGCTGGGATTCGCCTGGCCGTGCTCGATCTGGGTGAGCAGCCGTCGGCTGACCCCGGACAGGTCGGCCAGGTGCTGCACGGTCAGACCGCGATCGATCCGGGTGGCCCGGATGCGCTCGCCCACCCGGAGCAGGAAGTCGCGGGCGAGTACGCCGTCACCGGTGGTGTCGTCCCCGCCCGCGACCTCGTCGGTGTCCTCGACCATCGGCTCAGACGGCGAACAGCTGGTCGAGATTGCGGAACGCCTTGAACTCCAACGCGTTTCCGGACGGATCGAGGAAGAACATGGTCCACTGCTCGCCCGGCTCACCCGCGAACCGCACGTAGGGCTCGATCACGAAGTCGGTGTCGACCGCGCGCAACCGCTCGGCCAGTTCCTGGAATTCCTCGACGGACAGCACGAGGCCGAAGTGCGGGACCGGAACCTGGTGCCCGTCAACGGGATTGGTACCGCGCACGGCCGGGTCGGGATCGCCGCCGACCTCGTGGGTGACGACCTGGTGGCCGCGCACGTTCCAGTCGGTCCACTTCTCGTCGGAGCGGCCCCGAGGAAAGCCCAGGACGTTGCCGTAGAACTCGCGCGCGACCTCGATGTCGACGACCGGGATCGCGAGATGGAAGGGGGGAAGGGTGCCGGTTGCTTCGGTTGCGGTTGTCATGATGAGTACTTTAATTCTCTCTTAATGCGCAGTCAAATGCTCATTGCCGTATTTTCGCTGCTCCGAGGACGTGCATGACCCGTCAACGCGACCGGCGACAGGATGGCCGCCAGCTCCGTCCGGCTCAGCAGCCCCGCATCCTCGGCCAGTTCCGCCACGGTGCGATCCGAGGACAGCGCCCGCGCCGCGAGTTCCGTCGCGGCCTCGTACCCGATATGCGGGTTCAGCGCCGTGATCAGACCGGCCGATCGTTCGACGTGGGCCCGCATGCGTTCGACGTCGGCGGTGATGCCGGGGACGCAGCGCTGGGCCAGAGTCGTTGCGGCGCTGGACATGTGGGCGGCCGATTCCAGGAGCTTGTGCGCGATCAACGGTTCGAAGGCGTTGAGCTGGAGCTGACCGGCCTCGGCGGACATGGTGATCGCGATGTCGTTGCCGATCACCTCGTACGCCACCTGCGAAACCACCTCGGGAATCACCGGATTGACCTTGCCCGGCATGATCGACGAACCCGCCTGCACGGCCGGAAGCCGGATCTCGCCCAGACCTGCTCGCGGCCCGGAAGCCAACAGGCGCAGGTCGTTACACACCTTCGACAACTTCACCGCCGTGCGCTTGAGCGTGCCGGAGATCTGTACGAAGGCCCCGACATCCTGGCCCGCCTCGAGCAGATCCGTGGCCGTGGTCAGCGGGAATCCGGTCAGATCGCGCAGCACCGAACACGCCTGCGCGGCGTAGTCGGGATGCGAGTTGAGGCCGGTGCCGATCGCGGTGCCGCCCAGATTGATCTCGTCGATCAGGCGCGCGGCCTCGTCGAGCCGCTGGATGTCCTCCCCGATCATCACCGCGTAGGTCCCGAACTCCTGACCGAGGGTCATCGGAACCGCGTCCTGCAGTTGGGTTCTGCCCATCTTCAGGTGATCGGCGAACTCGACGGCCTTGGCGGCGAATGCCGCCGCCAGGTGCGCGAGAGCGATGCGCAACTCGCCCAACACCGTTCGCACCGCGATCCGCACGGCGGTCGGATAGACGTCGTTGGTGCTCTGACCCAGGTTGACGTGCTCGATCGGATGGATGACGCCGTAGTCACCGCGAGGGCGGCCGACGAGTTCCAGTGCGCGATTGGCGATCACCTCGTTGGCGTTCATATTCGTCGAGGTTCCGGCCCCGCCCTGGACGACATCGACGACGAACTGCTCGTGCAGCGCGCCCTCGGCGATCTGCTCGCAGGCGGTGACGATGGCCTCGGCGATCTCGTCCGGCAGCAGTCCGAGTCGCTGATTCGCCTGCGCTGCGGCAGATTTCGTCAACGCCATGGCCCGGATCAACGCGGGATGGTGCGAGATGGGCGTCCCGGTGATCGGGAAGTTCTCCACCGCGCGCAGCGTGTGGATACCCCAGTAGACGGCCTCGGGGATCTCGCGCTCGCCGATGAGATCGTGTTCGATTCTGGTCGAACTCACGCGGCGACCACCGTGTCCAGGACGAGCATATGGCCCGGGTAATGCGTCGCCGCGTACTCCAGTCCGGCCTCGGCGAGGGCGAGCTGCGGTGTGACACCGCAATTCCAGAACACCGGCGTCTGATTCGGCCCGATTCCGGGGAACACGCCGAAGTCGGGCGACGCGAGGTCGGCCAGGCCGATCTCGGCCGGATCGCCGATGTGCACCGGCGCTCCGTGTCCCGTGGGGAGCATCGCGGTCACGGCGATCGCGGTGTCGACGAGATCGTCCTCGACGGGCCGCATACTGACCGCCACGGCCCCGTCGAATCGCGTCGTCCCCCGGGTGGTGAGGCTGGTGATGTACACCGGCGGCGCGGTGACCGCGACGGGAATGCCCGCGCGGCGCAACGGTCCGTCGAGCGTGTGACTGCAGCCCAGGGCGAAGGCGACCGAATCCTCACGCCACCGCGGGGTCAGGTCGAACGGCTCCTCGGCCAGGCGGCCGTTTTGCCACACCCGATAACGCGGCACCATGGTCCGCACATCGACGATGCAGCCGTCGTAGGTCAGCTGCGGATCGCCCGGTGCGGACGAGGCCAGCAGCGGGCACACCGACGGATTCGCTCGGCAGTACTCGGCGAATTCCGTTGCGGCCGAGGCGGGTACGACGACCAGATTCGCCTGCTGATAGCCGTCCAGGATGCCCGCGGTCGGACTCGTCCAGGTGCGGTCGGCGATCGACCGGCGCAGCTGTTCCGGGGTCGCGGGGACGTCGGGAGCGGAATTCGTCACTGCGCCTTCTCCTTCGCCGAATCACGAATGGTCGCCAGCGCGATGAGCGCGAGCACCACCGCGACGATGAGCAGGAATCCCGGGGTGAGCAGGCTGCCGGTGCGATCGATCAGGTACGTCGCCAGATACGGAGTCAGACCGCCGCCGACGATGGTGCCGATATTGAAGGACAGCGACAGACCGGTGTAGCGCACCCGGGTCGGGAACTGTTCGGCATAGGTCGGATAGGTGACCGACTGGACGATCGGCATGGGCAGCGCCAGCACGACCATCGCCCCGACTGCCAGTGCGAAACTGCCCTGATCCATCGCGATCATGGTCGGCAACACCAGGATCGCGTATCCGAGGAATCCGATGGCGATCACGCGCTTGCGGCCGACCCGATCGGACAACGCGCCGAACAGCGGCATCAGCAGCGCGACGAACAGGTTGATCGCGCCCATGATCCAGAACGTGTTCGACTTGGAATAGCCCAGATACGTGGTCAGGTAGATGTTCATGAAGACCAGGCCGACCCAGTAGCCCGTATTGGAGCCGATGGACAGGAAGATGACCCGCACCAGCGCCCCGCCGTGCTGGGTGATGGCCTCGCGCAGTGGCGCTTTGGCGGGTTTACCGGACTCGACGAAGGCGTGCGAGTCCTCGAGCTTGCGTCGCGCGATCAGGGTCACCGCGATCAGCGGCAACGCGAGCACGAAGGGAATTCGCCAGCCGAAGTCCCGCAGTTGTTCCTCGGTGAGCAGCGTCGTGGTGAGTCCGGCCACCAGTGCCGCCGCGCCGCCGCCGACCGCGACGCCGACCGGTGTGAAGGCGCCGAAGAAGCCGCGACGTCCCGCGGGCGCGGACTCGGAAAGGTATGTGGCCGAACCGGTCACCTCTCCCCCGGCGAAGAAGCCCTGGGCCAGCCGGACGATCAGCAGTGCCAACGGCGCGAGAATGCCGATGCTCCCGGCGGTCGGCAGCAGACCGACGATCGCCGTCGCCGATCCCATACCCACGACCGTGGTGATCAGCACGGGTTTGCGCCCGATCCGATCGCCCAGGCGGCCCAGCACGATTCCGCCCAGCGGGCGCATCAGGAAGGCACTGCCGAAGACCGCCAGCGTCGATAACAACGAGGCCGTCGGATTGTGACTGGGGAAGAATCGCGGACCGATGATGACCGCGAGATATCCGTAGACACCGAATTCGTAGTATTCCACCGCCGTTCCGGCGGCGGCCGCGAGCGCAGCGCGCCTGGGGTGTAATCGATTCTGCGCCTGCGTAGCCGGAGGCGAAGCGGCGGTGACGGGAGTGGTCATGGTAACTTCTCCATGAGTAGTGGTGAGGGTCGAGATGTCCGTGGGCGGAACTGTCGGCGGCTAAGCACCGGTGAGCGGCGAGAACGACACCCGTGAACCGGGTGGCGCTTGGGCGAGTAGATCGAGATCGGATTCGGTGACCACCCCGATGACCGGATAACCGCCGGTCACAGGATGATCGGCGAGAAAGACGATCGGTTCCCCCGAGGGCGGCACCTGAATCGCCCCGAGCGGCATACCTTCACTGGGCATATCCACCGCGCCGATCGACAGAGCCGGTCCCGACAGCCGCACCCCGACGCGGTTGCTGTCCACACCCACCGACCAGATCGTCGAGGTGAGCGCCCGGGCATCAGCGGCGCTGAACATGTAATGCCGTGGACCCCAATGGAATCCGAGGTCGATCACGCCGACCGGCAGGGCTCGGCCGATCAGCTCGAGCCTGGCACAGGGAGGTTCGGACACGGTCGCGCCGAGCTCGAGGTCTTCGCCCGCCTGTACGGGCGAAGGGCCCAGCCCCGACAGGGAATCGGTACCGCAGGAGGCGAATACCTGCTCGGCGGCGACTCCCCCGGCGACCGCGACATAGACGCGAATACCCCAGGTCGGCCTGGCCACCGATATACGCTGTCCCGCACGCAGATACAGGCGCTGCGGTTCGGCGACGATTTCCCCGTCGACGCGGACCTCGGTCGGCGCACCCGTCACCGACACGTACCGGGAGGCCGTCGCGGTGATCGTCAATCCGCCCAGCAGATTCTCCAGCACGGCCGCACCCTCGGGGTTGCCGACCAGCCGATTGGCCAGCGACGCCGCACCCCGATCGGCCGGGCCGCACGCGCCGATGCCCAGGTGGGCCAGGCCTGGGCGGCCGGCATCCTGAATGGTCGTGTACATACCCGCGTCGACGATGTGCAGGCGCGCGGTCGCCTCGGCGGTATTCGACGGGCCGGCGGGCGATTCCAGCAGTGCGGACATCACGCCACCGCCCGGAAGGTGACCCGATCACCGACGGCGAGCCGACTCGGGTTGTCCCACTCGATATTCCAGAGCAGCTCCTCGGTATGCCCGATGATGTGCCATCCGCCCGGCGTGCCACCGGGATAGACGACGGTCTGCGTTCCGGCGATGGCGACCGCGCCCGCCGCGACCCGAGGACGCGGCGAGGACCGGCGCGGCATCGACAGCTGACTCGCGGTCCCGTCGATATACGCGAATCCCGGTGCGAAGCCGAAGAATCCGACCCGATGGGTCGCGCTGGTGTGCGCGTCCACGATCCGCTCGCGATCCAGGCACAGCGCCTTCGCCACGTAGTCCAGGTCCTCCCCGTCGTACACGACCGGAACCACCACGCTCGCACCCTCGCCGCTGGTAGCAGCGGTCGTCCCGTCGAATCCACCGAGCACACTGTCGATCCGGTCGCGGAGCTGGTTCATCTGCCCGGCCGAATGCGCGATCACCAGAATCGATGCCGCCGCGGGAACGAGATCCTGTATCGCGCCGAACCATTCGCGGCCGCGGAACTCGAGTACCAGGGCAGCGATGTGCTCGGACGGGACGTCCACCAGCCAGCCGCGATCGCCCGCCCGGTGCACCGCGGCGGTGAACGCCGTCTGCGGGGTCATCGGGAGCGCTCGATCGGTTCGAGCCGGAAACCGTTCTCCAGCAGCGCTTTACCGGTCGCCCGAGCCATCCCGGCCGCACCGGGGGTGTCGCTGTGCACGCACAGCGCCAGGGCCGCGGCCTCCGGCGGCGCGACCTGCGTGCGTTCGCCATCGACCGAGGTCACCTCTCGACCGGTCACCATCGACACCGCCCGTCGCGCGGCGGCCTCGACGTCGGTCAACAGCGCGTCGGGGTGCTGCCGAGAGACCAAGCGTCCCTGGGAGGTATAGCCGCGATCGACGAAAACCTCTGCGATCGGAGTGATTCCGCGTTCGACGGCGCGATTCCACACCTCGGTGCCGTACTGGCACAACAGAGGCAGTGCGGGATCGACGATTTCGACCGCTTCGACGATCGCCGCCGCCTGCTCGACGTTGTCCGCGGCCACGTTGTAGAGCGCGCCGTGCGCCTTGACGTAGGTCACCTCGGTCCCGGCGATCCGGGCGAACGCCTGCAACGCGCCGATCTGATAAACGATGTCGTTGACCAGCGTCGGCCGGGCCACGTCGATGAAGCGGCGGCCGAAGCCGACCAGATCCCGATAGGACACCTGCGCTCCGATCGACACGCCCCGCTCGGCGGCCAGGGCGGTGGTGCGCCGCAGGATGTCCGGGTCACCGGCGTGGAACCCGCACGCGATATTGGCCGCCGAGACAAGATCCATCAACTCGGCCTCGTCGCTGTTGCCCCAGACACCGAACCCCTCACCGATATCGGTGTCCAGGTGCACCCGCGCGCTCATGCGTGACTCCGCCAGTACAGCCGCATCTCGTCCGCGGAGTTCTCCCACGCGTGATGCAGACCGGTCTGCCCGCCGTCGATGTGCGCGAGGATCTGCTCGGCCAGCGCATTCGCATCACCGTCGGCGAGGGCCTGGACCATCGCCTTGTGCTCGTCCTGCACGCGGTCGTAGGCGCAGGTGCCGTGCACGTAGAACCGGGAGTAGGGCTCGAGCCGGTGGTACATCTGCGAGATGAACTCGTAGCGCAGCGGCAGACCCGACAGGCGGTACATGTCGAGGTGGAAGGCCAGGTTGGTCCGCGACCAGGCGGCCGCGCCGATCTCCGAGACGCCGTCCATCTCCGTGGCCATCGCCTCGAACCGCGCGATATCGCGCCGGGACACCCGCTCGGTGACGTGGCCCGCGAAGCTGGGCTCGATCAGGCGGCGCAGGTCGTAGATCTCATCGATCTCCTCGATGTCCAGCGCGGTCACATAGGTGCCGCGGCCCGGCTCGGACCGCAGCAACCCCTCACCCTCGAGCGTGCGAATCGCCTCCCGAAGCGGAATGCGCGAGACCCCGAACCGATCGGCCAATTCCTCTTGGACCAGGCGATGTCCGGGCGGATAGACACCTTCGACGATCGTGGTGCGCAGCTGACTGGCGACGTCGTCCTTCGTGCCGGGCTTGTGTGACGCAGGTGACATATACTCTGTATACACTGAATACAGTCCCGAAGGAAAGAGGGGGTCGCCGGAGTTAACACGCTCGATTCCGGCGTAACACGGAACCAACAGCCGACGTCACCTCGGGCGCTACCGCCCGCGCACGAATGCCCGACGCGCAATCCCCCTCCCGGCCGCAGCGCAGACACTGGACGATCCTGCCTGTCCAGCCCGGTCGCGTCGAGAAACCAACCGTCGTCGCAAGAGCCCCACCGCTAGCTAATGTAGGTTAGGCTTACCAAGATTCTGATTGGCGAGGAGTGAGCGTGGCCGGGGCAGAAGTTACGACGCCGCCGGACGCGTCGCAGCGGGCCGCCACGCTCGCTTCACACGTTCATCGACGTCGCATCGTAGGTTTGGCCGTGTTGATCGTCGTCCTGGTGCTCGTGGTTCTGGCCGGTATCGCTTTCGGCGCGCGCACGATTCCGCCCGCGGATGCGTGGCATGCGGTGTTCGGCAGCGGTGGCGGTGCGGATGCGGAAATCGTTCGGTCCCTGCGGGTTCCACGTACCGTGCTGGGACTGGTCGTGGGTGTCGCGCTCGGGCTGGCGGGCGCGCTGATCCAGGGGTACACGCGCAATCCGCTCGCCGATCCCGGACTGCTCGGTCTGGATTCGGGAGCCGCGTTCCTCGCGGTGCTGGCCATTCACGTCTTCGGATTGGCCACGCCGAGCGGCTACGTGTGGTTCGCGCTGGCCGGATCGGCGCTCGCGGGGGTGGTGGTTTTCGCCGTCGCGGCCCTGGGCACGCGTTCGGGGACCGCGAGTCCGCTGAGCCTGTCGCTGGCCGGGGCCGCGGTGACATTCCTGCTCCAGGCGCTGACCAACGCGCTGGTCCTGACCGACACCGCGACCATGGACACCTATCGGTTCTGGGTGGTGGGTTCGGCGGCCGGGCGCGGGTTCGACGTGCTGTGGGACGTCCTGCCGTTCCTGATCGTCGGCGTCGTCATCGCGCTGTTCGCGGGCCGGGGATTGAACGCGTTGAGTCTGGGCGAGGATGTGGCGCGGGCGCTCGGGGTGAAGGTCGGGCTCGCCAAGGGGGCGGGCCTGCTCGCGGTCGTCCTGCTCTCCGGCGCGGCGACCGCGGCCTGCGGGCCGATCGCCTTCGTGGGACTGGTCGTTCCGCACATCGCCCGCGCGATCACCGGACCGGATCAACGCTGGCTGCTGCCGTATTCCGGGCTGCTCGGCGGGGTGTTGCTGGTCGCGGCCGACACCGTCGGGCGGCTGATCGCCCGGCCGGGCGAGGTCCAGGTGGGCATCACCCTCGCGATCTGCGGTGCGCCGGTGTTCATCGCACTGGTGCGACGACGGAAGTTGGTGACGTTGTGACCGAATCGGCCGCCGATATCGCATCGGACGCGAAAGTCGTTCTCCCGCAACGTCTCGTACGTCCCGCCGTTCGGATCGGGCCGATCTCGGCGGTGCGCCGACCGGCCGTGCTGACCGCGGTGCTGACGCTGGCGGTCGTGCTGGTCGTGCTGGCGGTCCTGTACGTGTGGCTCGGCGGCGATCCGATCCCGTTGCCGCAGTTGCTGAACGCGTTGACCGGCGGCGGAACCGGCGCGCAGCGGTTCATCGTCTGGGAGTTGCGGATGCCGCGCACCGCGACCGCGCTGATCGTCGGCGCGGCGCTCGGCCTCGCGGGCGCGATCACTCAGTCGGTGCTGCGCAATCCGCTGGCCGCGCCGGACCTGCTCGGGATCACCGCGGGCGCGAGCCTGGCCGCCACCGCCGCGACGGTTGTCGGCGGCGCGTTCGCAGCGAGCGTGTACGGCGTCCCGCTCGCCGCACTGCTCGGGGGGCTGATCACCGCAGCCGCGATCTACCTGTTCGCCTGGCGTGGCGGTGAGGTCGCGGGATTCCGCCTGGTACTCATCGGAATCGGCGTCAACGCGATGCTGGTCGCCGGTGTCGGCTGGCTGCTGGTCTCGGCGCAGATCCAGGACGTCGGTAAGGCTCAGGTCTGGCTCAACGGATCGCTCGACGACACCAGCTGGTCCCGATTCTGGCCGACCGCAGCGGCATTCGTGATCGCGCTGGCGATCACCCTCGGCGCGGCGCGCTCCCTGGCGGCACTGCGCTTCGGTCCCGACATCGCGCGATCGCTCGGCGTCCGGGTGCAGTGGAATCAGGGCCTGCTGCTGACAGCCGCGGCCGCACTGGCGGCACTGGCGACCTCGGCCTGCGGTCCGATCGCCTTCGTCGCGCTCGCGGCGCCACAGATCGCGCGCCGGATCACCGGTTCGGCGGGCGAGCCGCTGTTCGGCTCGGCCCTGACCGGCGCCGTATTGGTCACCGGCAGTGACCTTCTCGCTCGCGCGATACTTCCCGAAGATCTGCCGGTCGGCGTCGTGACCGCCGGATTCGGCGGCTGCTACCTGTTGTATTCGCTCGTCCGCAGCAACCGGAAGGCATCTCTGTGACGGCCCAGCTCTCCGCACGGGAGATCACCCTCGGCTACGGCGATCACATCGTTCTGGACAAGCTCAGTCTGGACGTGCCGCCGGGGCAGGTGACCACGATCATCGGCCCCAACGGCTGTGGAAAATCGACGCTGCTGCGCGCGCTGGGCCGTCTGCTGACGCCCTCGTCGGGTCGAATCCTGTTGAACGACAAACCTATTGCGGGACTTCGCCCACGCGATGTGGCGCGCACGATCGCGATGCTCCCGCAGACGCCGATCGCATCGGACGGTCTGACCGTCGCCGATCTGGTGGCCCGCGGTCGTCACCCGCACCAGTCCTGGCTGCGCCAGTGGTCCGCCGACGACCGGGCCGAGGTGGCCGCGGCCCTCGCCCGGACCGGTATCGCCGAATTGGCCGACCGGCCCGTCGAACAACTCTCCGGCGGGCAGCGCCAGCGGGCCTGGATCTCGATGGCGCTGGCGCAGGGCACCGACATCCTGCTGCTGGACGAGCCCACCACCTATCTCGACCTGGCCCACGCCGTCGAGGTCCTGGACCTGGTCGACAACCTGTCCGCCGAACTGGGCCGCACCGTGGTGATGGTGCTGCACGATCTGAATCTCGCGGTGCGCTACAGCGATCGGCTGGTGGTGATGGCCGAGGGGCGGATCGCCGCCTCGGGAACTCCGCAGGAGGTCATCGATGTCGACCTGCTGCGCACGGTGTTCCATCTCGACGCACAGTTGATCGAGGACCCGGTGTCGGGCCGACCGCTGATCGTCCCGGTCGGCCGCCGACGCGCCCTCGGCCCGATCAGTCCGGTTACGGCGAGCTGAATCACCCGGGAACTGCATTCACTCCGGTTCAGGGCGAGCCTGACCGCACAGCCGCAGGGCAGACCGAGCCACACGGATTCCCGACGAACCGGGTCACGCGGATGCGCGACGAACCGCCCCACGCGACTCACGGCAGGCCAGGGAGGGCCGATCGGACGAGCGGCGCTCGGTCGCTCAGAGGCCGACCTTCCCGGTTGCCCAGTACGGCTTGGTGGCGATCGACTTGCGCGATAATCCGTTGCGGTCCAACAAGATCCGGCGCTGCCGCTGGATCGATCGGGCGTGGCCGAACAGCGAGGCCGCGTCGTATCGCACCCCGGCCGACGCGGTCCCTTCGAGCCAGTCGGCAACCGCGTCGCCAGGGATCGAGGCGGCCGGGAGTACGTCGATTCCGGGCAGCAGGCCCGCGAGGGCGTCTCGATCCTCGGCGGGCACCTCGACCGCACCCGATGCCGTGCCGTTCGTGTTCTGGACGGCGGCGAGGCCGTGGATCGTGCCGACGGCGGATCCGTCGCCGAGATAGAGGTGCTCGTCGCCCAGCCGCTTCGGCGCGGGCGTGTTCATGCCGAGGACGATCGTCTCGTCACCGGCGTTCCGAGCCGCGACCCAACGGCTTCCGGGACCATCGACGCCGAGGTGGAACAGTACCGAGATCGTCGTGCCCGAATCGTCCACGGCCATCACCGAATAGTGCCGGAAGGTTTTGTCATCGATCCGGAACTGGACGTCCTGGCCCGCCTTCCAGCCCGACTTCAGCGGCTCGACCCGCAGGTCGACGCGGCGAAAATTCGGCGAGACCTGCTCGATCGCGGCGATGCTCGCGCGATGGCCGAACGATTTCTCGGTGAGAGTGGCCAGCAATCCGGGCATGGACGGCACGACATTCCTCCTGGTGACCGGGCGTCACTCCACGCCGCGACGTTTGGGTTAAGCTTAGCCTAACCAAAGATCGCAAACGGTTCCACGGCTCCGCTCATGCGTTCCCGAGGCGCAGCGACGTCGTGGCCACAAGGGAGTTCGAATGGTACCCAACGACGCTCAACATCGCGTCGAAACGTTGACAGCACAGGTACGCGGGCCCGTCACCGTCGCGGCGGTCGCCGAATCCGCGTCCGCCGCGCTCGCAGTGGTCCCGGTCATCGCCACGGTGAACATCGCCGGGCTCATCCTGGACGGCGGCGCCTCGCGCACGCACCTGTGGGTCTGGGTGCTCGTCGCGGCGGTCGCACTGGTACTGGGCGCGCTGTGCAGTATCGCGTCCTCGATCGTCGCCCACCGCGCCGACGCCGATCTGGGTCTGTCACTGCGGATGCGGCTGGCCGGGCACCTGGCCCGGCTCCCGCTGGGCTGGTACTCCTCGGACGCCGCGGGCAAGACCAAGGCCGTCGTCCAGGACGACGTCGCGGGCCTGCACGAGGAGGTCGCGCACCGCAAACCGGAACTCGCCGGATCGGTGGTCGCCGGAATCGCCGTGGTCGTCTACCTGTTCGTGCTGGACTGGCGGCTGGCGCTGGCCGTGGTCGTGCTGGTCACCATCGCGCAACTGGTCCGGAACTTCCTGACCCGCAAGATCATTCCCGCGTACGGCGCGGTGGCCGGAGCCTCGGCGCAGATGGGCTCGGCGGCGGTCGAACTCGTCCAGGGCATCACCGTGTCCAAGGTGTTCCATCGCGCCGACGAGGATTCCGAGGCCACCCCGGACACCGCCTACGGCGCCCACGCGCGTTTCCGGCGAGCGGCCGCCGACTACGCCGACGCCGACGAGAGTCTCACGAACAACATCGCGACGCTGCGTGCCTGCACCCGCGCCACCGTCGCGCCGGGCACGGTCGCGCTGATCGTGCTGGCGCTGGCGACGCTGCTGCTGGCCACGTGGGATGCCAAGCCGGTCAACATCATCGCGTTCCTGCTGCTGGGCCTGACCCTGTTCGACGTCACCACCCCGCTCTACCTGAACCTGGTCATGCCCAAACTGCGCCTGGCCGTGCCGATGCCGAACAAGGCACAGGCGATGGCCGAGCGAATCGGTCAGATCCTGGACGTTCCCGAGATGCACGAGCCCGCAGCTCCCGCGACGCTGCCCGCGACCGACGGGGCACGGCGGGTCTCGATGAAGAATGTGAGCTTCTCCTACGACGGGCAGCGCACGGTCCTGCAGGGTCTGGATCTGGAACTCGCGCCGGGCACCATGACCGCGCTGGTCGGCCCCTCGGGTGCGGGCAAGTCCACCGTGGGTCAGCTGCTGGCCCGCTTCTACGATCCGACCGAGGGCAGTATCGAGATCGACGGTGTGCCGATCTCCACCCTGGACGCCCAGCGGCTGTACGGCACAGTGGGATTCGTCTTCCAGGATGTCGCGCTGCTGCGCGCCACCGTGCGGGACAACATCGCCCTCGCCCGCCCGGATGCCACCCCCGAGGACATCGAACGCGTCGCGCGGGCCGCTCAGATCCACGACCGCATCCTCGCGCTGCCGGACGGCTACGACACCGTGCTCGGCGAGGACGCCGCCCTGTCCGGTGGCGAACGCCAGCGCCTGAGCATCGCGCGGACGCTGCTGGCCGACACCCCGGTACTGGTGCTCGACGAGGCGACCGCCTACGCCGACCCGGAATCGGAAGCGGCGGTTCAGGATGCGCTCTCGGAGCTGGCCCGCGGCCGCACTCTGCTGGTCATCGCGCACCGCCTGCACACGGTCGTGCACGCCGATCAGATCGCGGTGCTGGTGGACGGCGCGGTGACCGAACGCGGCACCCACGACGAATTGCTGAGTACCGCAGGCGAATACGCGAAGCTGTGGCAGCTGCAGACCACGACGATCGGAGCGCGCGCATGATCGCCCTTCTCGACAAGATCTTCGGCGATGCCGCGCGCCGACGCATCCGGCTGCTCATCGCCGCGAGCGCCGGTAACGCGGTACTCGAGGGAATCGCTGTGGCACTGTGCATTCCGGTGCTGCTGGAGCTGCTGCGCCGCGACATCGGCGCGGCCGGGTTGTGGCTGATCCCGCTCGCGGTGGTGGTCGCAGGCTACTGGGTGGTCAACGCGGTCATGGAGCACCTCGGCACGCATGTGGCCGCGACGTTGCGGCGCGAGCTGTTCGCCCGGCTGGCCGACAAGATCATCGCGCTGCCGCTGGGCTGGTTCGATTCCACCAGCGCCGGATCGGTGACCGCGCTGGTCACCGGCGGCTCGCAGGCGCCGCTGGGCGTCGTGACGGCGCTCAAGACCATCGCCGAGACGGTCATCCCGCCGGTGATCGTGCTGGTGGTCGTGCTGTTCCTGGATTGGCCGGTGGCCGTGGCGGTGCTGATCGTCGTCCCGCTGCTGTGGGCGCTGCAACGCGCGGTCGCGGGGCCGATCGCGCAGGCGGACGCCGACGAGGCCGGTGCGGTCGCGGACGCCAACGCCCGGCTGATCGAATTCAGCCAGACCCAGCCCGTGCTGCGCGCGAGCGGTCGCGAGGACCGGGGCCTGGGCGAGCTGTCGGCCGCGCTGCACCACCGGCACGCGACGACGAACAAGCAGATCCTGCGCGCCACAGCCGGACTCAACGTCGGCGAGCTGAGCGTGCAGCTCGGATTCGTCATCGTGCTCGCGGTCACGGTCGTGATCGGCAGCGGCGCTTGGCAAGTGGGACCGAACGATCTGGCCCGGCTGATCACCGCGGCGGTCTTCGGCATCTGGGCGCTGCGCCCGATCGGCAAGATCTCCACGGCGATGCTGATAATCAATGGTTCCGCCGCCGCACTGGGCCGCATCGATGCACTGCTGTCCCATCCTGAACTGGCCGAACCCGATTCGTCGGCGAAGGCCACGAGCACGGGCAACGCGATCGAACTGCGCGATGTGCGCTTCGGCTACCGCGAGGGCATCGATGTGCTCTCGCAGGTGAACATCACCGTGCCCGCGGGCAGCACGACCGCACTGGTCGGCCCGTCCGGTTCGGGTAAGACCACGATCGTGAACCTGGTGGCCCGATTCTGGGACGCGAGTTCGGGCAGCGTGCGGGTCGACGGGGTGGACGTGCGGGATCTGCGCGGCGAGGACCTGATGGACCGAATCGCATTGGTACCGCAGGATGTCTACCTGTTCGACGACACCCTCGAGGCGAACATCCGCGTCGGCAAGCCGGACGCCACCGACGAGGAGGTCCGCCGGGCGGCGAGTCTGGCCCAGGTCGATTCCATCGTCGAACGCCTGCCGCAGGGCTGGCAGAATCCGGTCGGCGCGGGCGGCAGCATCCTGTCCGGCGGTGAGCGGCAACGGGTTTCGATCGCGCGGGCACTACTCAAGGACACCCCGATCGTCCTGCTCGACGAGGCGTCCTCGGCGCTGGACGCCCGGAACGAGGCCGCGATCGCCGCGGCCCTGGGCGAACTGGGGCGCGGCCGCACCCTGCTGATCATCGCCCATCAGCTCTCCACCATCGCCGACGCCGATCACGTGGTGTATCTGCGGGGTGGTCAGGTGGTCGAATCCGGTTCGCACACCGAGCTTTTCGCCGCAGACGGCGAGTATGCCCGGTTCTGGCGGGAGCAGCAGCGGGCCAGGTCGTGGCGGCTGCGCGAGCGTGCGAGCGAACCCGCGCGCGGGCGCCCGGCCTGACCGGGCGGTCGGACGCGCCGACAGCGGTCGGGGTGCGGACGGGCACGGGCCCGTCCGCACCCCGACGATCTTTACCTGAACGGGTGACCATTATAGGATTGCCTTACCTAAGTAAGATTTCCTGAGAGGTTCTGCACTCCATGGCTTCACCGACAACACTGCGCCGGCGCACGCGCCCGATTCTGCGGCGAGTGGCCGCGACATCCCTCGCTCTGGGCGCTATCGCTTTCGCCGCGGGGTGCGGCAACTCGGACTCGACGACGTCGAGTGCGAGCGCCTCCTACCAGGCGGTCACCGTCGATCACGCCTTCGGGCAGACCGTCGTGGCCCACAAGCCGACCCGCATCGTGTCGCTGTCCCCGACCTTCACCGACGCGCTGGTCGCACTGGACACCAAGCCCGCGGGCTATGTGCCGAACCCCATGACGAATGCGGATTACGCCTGGGACCAGGGGAATTCGAACCTCGCCGGGGTCACCGAGCTGGCCCTGGGACCGGGCGGGACCGTGCCGGAGGAGAAGATCGCGGCGCTGCAGCCGGATCTGATTCTCGGCGGCGGACTCATCCTGTCCAAGGACGAGTACGACAAGCTCAGCAAGCTGGCGCCGACCATCCCGTCGCTGAAAGCCGGTGCGCTGGACAACTGGCAGGACGACACCACCCTGGTCGGCAAGCTGCTGGGCCGCCCGGCCGACGCCCAGCCGATCATCGCCGCGAGCGACAAGGCGCTGGCCGACGCCAAGACCAAGTACCCGAAACTGGCCGGAAAGACGTTCGCCGTCAGCCTCTTCGTCGATGCGACGAATATCGAGGTCATCACCAATCCGGATGACAACGCCAACAAATTCTTCGAATCCCTGGGCATGCAGATCCCCGACTCGCTGCACGGCCTGTCCGGCGGCCTCGGCGGGCTGAACGGGAAGATCAGCATGGAACGTCTCGACCTGCTGAATTCGGATCTGCTGACCGTCGGATACATGACGCCCGGCGCGGCCGGACAACTCGAGAACCAGCCCCTGTTCAAGCAGCTACCCGCCGTGCAGCACGGCACCTACGTGGCCACCGATGCGGATGTGAGTGCGGCACTGCGGCTTCCGACCGCGCGGACCGCGACCTGGTTGCTGACCAAGTTCGACGGGGCTTTCGGAAAACTCTGATTTCACCACAGTGGTAGCGCCGCAACGATTCTCGTCGCGGCGCTATCGCTGCGCGCCGAGTGCTGGCACGTATTCGATTGTGCCGCAATAGCTTACCCGTGTGACATCACGCAAGGACTCGACGCCGACGTTTCAAATTGTTAATGTAGCCTTGCCTCACTAAGGATTACCTTAGACGGTTCGATCCGTACTGGGTTCCTGTGATCGAAGGGATAGATAGAACGTGGGCACTGTCCACCGGCCGCTGCCGGACCTCCCAGACACCACCGATCCGAACGCCATCGTCGTCGCGTTCGCCTCGAATCCGGCATTCCGCGCCGCGGAATGGAGCGAACTCACCACCCCCGGCAACCCGTACCGCAGGCCGGTACGGCCCGACGATCTGGCCTGGGTCAAATACCACAACACGATGCTGCCGGAGAAGGCGTTGCGCCTGAGCGCCCTGCTCGGACATCGCATGCTGCGCAACATCTACGACCTCGAGTCCACTCTCGTCGCACCCGCCGACGGCGTCGACACGGTCGGCCAGGACCGCGCCGACTTCTACAGCCGGGACAACCGGGTGCGGTCCGCGCTGGCGCGCCCGGTCCTCGAGCGTCACCTGTTCGACTTCCTCGACGATGCCGACGACGACGAGACCTCCGCCGCGGATGCGCTGGAGCTGGTGCGAACCACCGCGCAGAGCCTGTCGCAGAGCGCTCCGGAGGCCGCGAAGCTCATCGAAAAGCTCACCGGCACAAAAGAAGCCGCCATCTTCGTGACGATGCAGTACCACGGCTTCATCCCCGCGGTGCGCGAAGCGTTGGGCCGCACCGGCATCGGCGAATTTCCGCGGCACCTGGACGGGCTGCAGGCCGCGCTGCTGGGCTCCTATCAGCAGTGGATCTCGCTGCGCTCGGCCTATCGCGACCTACTGGACGCCGCGGGCCTGGCACAGACCCCGGGCGGACACTGGCAGCTGCTGCTGGGAACCTCGCTGGCGCGCGGAAATCATCTGCTGTCGCTGGCCGCCGATCCGGGACGGCTGCCCGAACTCGTCGGCGCCGCAACGTTTTCGCATCTGGCCGGACAGCGGGACACCGCCGCGCTGCGGCCGATCCTCGAGCGCGGCCTGCCCGCGGAGACGAATTTCGCCGGATTCGATCTCGGTATCGGCTGGCCGGTCGACCTCGACGATTTCCTGCCCGAGGTCCTCGATGCCCTGGTGACCTCGTACGGCCAGGATGCGCCCCGCGCCTTCCGACGCGGATTCGCCGCCGCCCAGCGCCTGCACGAGCTGTGGCATCAGGACCTGGCCGCGCAGCTGAGCTGGGCCGATCAGATCGAACTGCATCAGGAGTACGCGGAGAAGATCGCGCACTACCTCGAGGACAACGACATCGTCGTCGATCTGGACACCTTCGTGGAGAGCGAGGAGGAGACCTCGACCACGCATGTGCACAACGAGCATCGACTGGTGATGATCGAGGAAGGGCAGATGCACTTCTGGAACAACGCGACCCACAAGATCGAATTGTTCACCGGCGACAAGATTCTCATTCCGGTGTCGCGGCTGCACGGCTCCACCGTGTTGTCCGGCGTGTGCACCTATCACCAGCCGATCATCCCGGACGAATTACTCCGGAAGATCATCTGATGGAGAGCGAAAGTTCGACCGGCCCAGGTGAATCCGACGGCCTGCGCCGAATGACCTTCGGCCCCCTGCCCGAATGGGGGATCAAGCACGGCACGGAATTGCTGGACCTGATCGGCCTGCCCGAGAACGGTTTTCCGTGCACCTTCGCGGTGCGCGGCGCGCTGACCGAGGGATTGCGATTCGGTTTCATCGACGAACTCTACGATTCCGGTGCGCGCGATGAACTCCGAGCCATTCTCCGGCGGTATCTCGGGATGTACAAGACCATCTCCCGGGAAACCTCGCTGATCGTCTTCTTCCAGACCAAGGAACCCGACGACACGCTGTCCGGGTATTACCGGACGTTCTGGGACATCCTGCAGGACCTGCACGACGGCGATCCGGTGCCGTGGCCCGAGGATATTCCGCCCGAGACCGACGATCCCATGTGGGAGTACGTCTTCGACGGTACTCCGATGTTCGTGGTCTGCAGCAATCCGGCACATACGCGTCGCCGCAGCCGCTACAGCCCGATCTTCTACATCACCTTCCAACCGCAGTGGGTGTTCGAGAACATCAAACCCGACACCAGAGCGGGTCAGTTGGCGCGCAAGCGTATTCGCAAGAGATTGGTCGCATTCGACGACGGCCTCGAACCGTCCTCGGTACTGGGCAACTACGGCGACGCGGACAACCGGGAATGGCGGCAGTACTTCCTGCCCGACGACAACGAATCGGACGTGCCCGCCGGCGGCTGCCCGTTCCTGCACCGCATGCGGCAACAACCACCGTCTTCCGATTGAGCGGCTCATCGGATCGACTACCGCACAAATCTCGACGGAAGAAGAAATACGAATGTCCGACAAGCCGAACTGTGACGATCTCCTGCGCAGATTGGTCGGTGAAGCGATGGGGGCCGACGCCGAATCTCTGGACTCCGACGCCAATCTCATGGCCCTGGGCCTGGATTCGGTTCGCGTGATGAAGATTTCGGGTCTGCTCAAGCGCGAGGGAATCCGCCTGCGGTTCGCCGAGATGATGTCCGAGCCAACCCTCGGAGCCTGGTTGCGACTGACCGGCGCCACCGCCCCGGACGCCTCATGACCGAATCGATGGGCGACGAACCGATCGGCGAGGACGCCGTCGCCGTGGTCGGCATGGCGCTGCGCACGGCGGGAGCGCAGACGCCCGAACAATTCTGGGCACTGCTGCGCGAGGGCCGTGAGGCACTGACCACCTTCACCGACGAGCAACTGCGCAGATCCGGACTCGGCGAGGCCGACCTGACCGATCCGACGCTGGTGCGCACGCGTCCGGTGATCGACGGCATCGAACAGTTCGACCCGGGCTGTTTCGGCCTCACCCCGCGGGAGGCCGAAACAACCGACCCGCAGTTGCGGCTGTTGCTCGAATGTGCTGGCGAGACACTGGAATCCGCCGCCATCGACCCGGCTCGATTCGACGGCGCGATCAGCGTGTTCGCCGGATCGGGCCCGGATTCCTACTACCAGCACCACCTGCTCCCGCTCGAGCGGCGCGATCCGGCCGCGCGGATGGACCATCTGCTGGGCAACAGCAAGGATTTCCTCGCCGCGCGCATCGCCTGGTCGCTGGGCTTGCGCGGTCCCGCGGTGAACGTGCAGGCCGGCTGCGCGACCTCACTGGTCGCGGTGCACCTGGCCGTGCAGAGCCTGCTGGCGGGGGAATCCGATCTGGCGCTGGCCGGTGGCGCGACGATCTACGTGCCCCAGTACACCGGCTACCGCTTTCGCGAGGGCGGAATCAACTCGCCCGACGGACACTGCCGCGCCTTCTCCGCCGCAGCCGACGGCACCACCCCGGGCGACGGCGTCGCGGTGCTGGCGCTGCGCCGACTGGCCGATGCGATCGCCGACGGCGATCCGATTCTCGGCGTGCTGGAAGCGACGGCGGTGAACAACGACGGCGCGGGCAAGGCCGGATTCGCCGCGCCCGACGCCGGTGCACAGGCCGAGGCGGTCGCCGAGGCGTTGAGCGTGGCGGGTATCGAGGCCGACGACCTGGATTACCTGGAAACCCACGGCACCGGAACCGCACTCGGCGACGAGATCGAGATCGCAGCCCTGAGCGAGGGGTTCGAGGGTCTGCTGCGCGATCGCGGTCACCGCGTGTGGATCGGCACGCACAAGCCCAATGTGGGCGATACCTGGGCCGCCGCAGGGGCTTTGGGCCTGGCCAAGGTGCTGCTCTCGCTCACTCACGACGAACTGCCGCCGAGTATCAACAGCGCGCCGCTCAATCCGCGCATCGATTTCGAGGCCACCCCGTTCGCGGTCAACCCCGCACTGCGGGCCTGGCCGGAGCACGAGTCCGGGCGACCGAGGCGCGCGGGTGTGCACGTCTTCGGGCTGGGCGGCACCAATGCTCACGCCGTCCTCGCGCAGGCCCCGCACCGTGCGCCCGCCGCGCCCCCGCGCGCCGCGGAACTGCTGACGCTGTCCGCTCGCAGTACCGTCCAGTTGCGCGATATGCGCAAGGAACTGGCCGATCATCTTGCCGCACACCCTGATACGGATCTGCGCGCGTTCGCGTGGACGTTGCAGTCCGGTCGGCAGTGCCATCCGGTGCGGGCCGCGTTCCTCGTCACCGATCCGGCCGAGGCCGAACGGGTACTGCGCGACGATTCGCTGGAGTCCTCGAACTTCGCGGTGTCCGCGGCCGACGCATCGGCCGCGGACACCGCGCCCGGTATCGATGTCGATCTGCTCACCGACGAGAAGTATCTCGCGACGCTGCGCACGGTGGGCCGGGCCTGGCTCGACGACCGCGCCGATATCGATCCGACCATCCTGCGCGGCGGGCACACCCCGGTCCGGCTCGCCCTGCCGGGCCATCCCTACCTGCGCCAACGCTGTTGGGCAGCGGACCTGCCGCAGGAGACGGTCGAGTACGCGACCGCGGAACCTGCCGCATCGGTCCATCCCCGCCCGATCACCCTGCCGCACTATGTCGAGCCCGGCTCGGCCACCGAGACCACGGTGACGCGGATCTGGGCCGCGGAGTTCGGCTTCGACCGGATCGGCGTCCACGACGAATTCTTCGACCTGGGCGGCCATTCGCTGCTGGCGGCGCGCCTGGTCGACCGGTTGCGCGAAGCCTGCGCCGTGGACCTGTCGATCCGCGAATTGCTCTCCGAGGCAACGACTCCCGCCGAGCTGGCGACACTGATCGATGCGCGCGAGCGGGTCGAGAGCAACCAGGACGCACCTGCCTGGCAACCGGGTATGCGCATACCGCTCAGCGCCGCACAGCGGCGGATGTGGCTGTTCATGCAGCTCTACCCGACCTCGAGCGCCTACAACATCGGATTCCCGATGCGGCTGCGCGGCACCGTCGACGTCGTGGCGCTGCGCCGCGCGGCGAACCGGCTGCTGGCCCGGCACGCCGCGCTGCGGACCCGGTTCGTCGTGCACGAGAACACCCCGTTCGCCGTCGTCGACGAACCGGACGACACGGTGGACATCCTGACCGTTCGCGACCGCGACGACCGCACCGCCGAACAATGGATCGGCGAGATCGACTCGGCGCCATTCGATCTGGGCGCCGGTCCGCTGGTGCGATTGGCCTTCGCGCCCGCCGGGAATCCGGACGGACCGCATCTGATGCTGCTGTGCGCACACCACAGCATCGCCGACGGGATGAGTGTGGCCGTCCTGCACGCCGAACTGGCCGAACTGTATGCGGCCGACCTCGACGCGCGCACCCCGCGACTGCCCGCGGCAGTCGCGCAGTTCCCCGATCTCGTGCTGCGCCGGGAGGGTCCGGCCCGGCGCGCCGAACGCGCTGCGGCACTGGACTATTGGCGTACACGCCTCGCGGGTGAGCCCGCGGCGCTCGACCTGCCCGCCGACCGTCCGCGTCCGGACACTCCCACGTTCGCCGGACACGCGCTCACCTTCGACCTCGCCGCGGAACCATCCGCCGCCCTGCGCACGCTCGCGCAAGGCCGGCACGCGAGTACGTTCGCGCTCGTCACCGCGGCGTTCGTCACGGTGCTGCACCGACTCACCGGCCAGACCGACATCCTGACCGGCACCGTCACCCACGGCCGCCTCGACGCGGCCGAACGCGATGCGGTCGGCTGCTTCGCCGACACCGTGCTGCTGCGCGAACGCATCACACCCGACCTCGCCTTCAGCGCCCTGCTCGGCCAGGTGCGCGACACCATCGGCGAGGCGCTGGCCCACCAGTCGGTGGCCTTCGACGAACTGGTCGCCGAACTGGGCTGGGACGCCACCGCCAACCGGACGCCGATTCCGCAGGCCATGGTGATCGGCCAGCAGCCGGTGCAACCCCTGCGGATGGGCGGGGCGGTCGGCGAGGCGATCATCGACCGCGTCGACACCGCGCGATTCGATCTGGTGTGCAACGTCTGGGAGGAGGACGGCCGCATCCGGGGCGCGGTGACCGGCGCACTGGACATCTTCGCGGTCGAAACCATCGCCCGGATCGCCGAATCGATCACCGCGGCACTGGAATACCTTGCCGTCGAGCCTGATTCGTCACTCGCCGATGTCTCGATCGTCCCGGCCGCCCAACGCGAACTGGTGCGCACGGGATGGACCGGTGCGGCGCATCCGGATTCGGCCGAGGTCTCCAGCACCGGAATTCCGCGCGGGGCACGTCCGCCCTCGGTGCCCGAACTCGTCATCGAGGCGGCGCGACGCGATCCGGCGGCCGTCGCCATCACCACCGATTCGGCGACGCTCACCTACGGTGAACTGCTCGCCGCCTCCGAACGCCTGGCCCGCCGACTGCTGGACGCGGGCGTGGCGCGCGAACAGATCGTCGCGGTATCGCTGCCGCGCGGCATCGACTACGTCGTATCGCTGCTGGGCGTGATGCGCGCGGGCGCGGCATTCGTACCCGTCGACACGACCTGGCCCGTCGAACGCCGCCGCCAGGTGCTCGCCCAGGCGGGCGTATCGCTGATGATCACCGATCCCGATGCGACGGACGTTGCGCTGCAGGGTATTTCGGTGATCGGTGTGCGGTCCGAGGCAGAACCGGGTCGGCACACGCTGCCCGCAGTGGATCCGGAGCAACTCGCCTACGTGATGTTCACCTCCGGCTCGACCGGAACGCCCAAGGGAGTGATGATCCGGCACGGCGCGATCGGCTACCGGCTGCGCTGGCAGCAGGATCTGCTGCAGTTCGGCCCGTCCGACGCCGTGCTGTTCAAAGCCCCGCTGGGCTTCGACATCTCGATCAACGAGATCTTCCTGCCGCTCGCGGTCGGCGGCCGCCTGGCCATCGTGGCTCCCGAGCGCGAGGCCGATATCGGTCATCTGCTGGAGGTGATCGAGCGCGACAAGGTCACCTTCTTCTACGTCGTGGCCTCGATGCTCGATCTCCTCCTCGATCGTCGCGACAGCGCCACCCGGGCCCGCTCGCTGCGCTATGTGTGGTGTGGCGGTGAGGCTTTGACCGACGAGCTGTATGGCCGATTCGCCGCCGCCTTCCCCGAGGCGACCATGTTCCACGGGTACGGGCCGGCCGAGGCGACCATCGGGGTGGCCTGCCGTCCCTACACGCCCTCGGGCGGCGCGAGTACGGCAGTCACCATGGGTACGCCCAATCCCGGTGCGCGCGTGTACGTTCTGGATCGCCGGTTGCGTCCGGTCCCGGCCGGAATGGTGGGAGAGCTGTACATCGGCGGGCTGCCGCTGGGACGCGGCTATGTCAACGCTCCCGGCCGAACCGCGGAATCCTTTGTCGCCGACGTCGTTTCCGGCCTGCCCGGAACTCGTCTCTACCGGACCGGCGATCTGGCGAAGTTCACCGCGACCGGGGAGCTGCAGTTCTGCGGCCGCGTCGATCACCAGGTCAAGGTGCACGGGCACCGGGTGGAACTGCCGGAGCTCGAGACGGTGGCCCTGCGCCACCCGGCGGTGCGCCGCGCCGCGGTCGTCCTGGATTCCGACGGTGAACTCGCGGCGTTCTGTCAGCCCGAGGACGGTGCGCAATGCGATGTGAATTCGTTGCGACAGTGGTTCACCCGGTGGGTTCCGGCCTTCATGGTTCCGCGCGGCATCACCGTCCTGGACCGGATTCCACTCACCGATGCGGGCAAGGTCGACCGGAAGGGATTGGCTGCCCTGGCCGTTCCGCCGCAGGACGAGCCAGTCGACCGCATCGCGCCCAGCGGCGATACCGAGCTGCGGCTCGCCCGGATCTGGTGCGAGGTGCTCGGCGTCGAATCGGTCGGATCGAACCGCAACTTCTTCGAACTCGGCGGCCATTCCATGGCGATGGTGCGCGTGCAGAACCTGATCGACGCCGAATTCGGTACCGAGATCGCGCTGTTGGAGTTGTTCGAGCACACCACGATCGGCCAGCTGGCCACGCACCTGGACAAGCACCGAACCGGCGACGAGGACGGGTTCCCTGCCCAGGCCCGAGTCGACAGCGACGCGGTCGCCGCGGCCCGGCGACGCGCCGAGGCGGCCAAGACCGCACAGCGAGCGGCCGCCGCACGCCGGAGGAACAAGCGATGACGACCGAACGCTTCGAACCGTTTCCGCTGACCGACACTCAGCGGGCCTACCTGATCGGCCGCGGCGACTTCTATCCGCTCGGAAACGTCTCCACGCACGCGTATCTGGAATACCGCTGCGTGATCGACCCGGACCGCTTCGCGGTGGCCTGGGCGCGCGTGGTGGACCGCCACGACATGCTGCGCGCGGTGGTCGATCCGCGCACCGCCACCCAGCGGATCCTGACCGAGGTGCCCGATTCCGGTCTGGTCCTGCGGGATCTGCGCGGGATCGACGAGTCCGCCGCGGCGGCACAGCTCGCCGCGATCCGCGACACGATGGCGCACGAGGTGCGCGCGTGCGATCGGTATCCGATCTTCGGAATGGCGCTGTCGCTGCTGTCCGATACCGATCGGGCGCACGAGGTGCAGGCCCGATTGCACGTCGGCATCGACGGATTGACGCTGGACTACGCGAGTTGGCATGTGCTGCTTCGTGATCTGTCCATCTTCTACGACGATCCCGAGACGACGCCGCCCGAGCTCACCTGTTCGTTCCGCGATTATGTGCTCGCCGCACAGGATCTCGCCGATCCCGAGGACATCGCGGAGGCGGACGAGTACTGGGACCGGGTGCTGCCGGATCTGCCCGGCCCCCCGCAACTTCCGCTGCGCCGCGAGCCGGAA
Organism: Nocardia jiangxiensis NBRC 101359; assembly: GCF_000308615.1. Taxonomy (GTDB): domain Bacteria; phylum Actinomycetota; class Actinomycetes; order Mycobacteriales; family Mycobacteriaceae; genus Nocardia; species Nocardia jiangxiensis. The sequence goes on along the minus strand of NZ_BAGB01000012.1, from coordinate 95,418 downwards.
TCGGTCACCCATCCCCGATTCGATCGGCTCGACGACTGCCTGGACGCGTCGACCTGGTCCCGGTTGCAGACCAGCGCCACCGAGCACGGGCTCACCGCCAGCGGACTGATGATCGCCGCCTTCGCGCAGGTCGTCGCGCACTGGAGCGCGACCCCCCGCTTCACGCTGAACGTTCCGCGGATGGGCCGCAACGAACGGCTGGACGGCGTGCAGGACGTGGCCGGTGAATTCGCCACCTTCACCCTGCTCGACATCGATGCGAGCGAGCGGGAACCGTTCACCGACTTCGCCTTCCGGGCGCAGCGCCGGATGTGGGAGGCGCTCGAGCACGGTGTGATCAGCGGTACGGAACTGCTGCGCCGACTCGGCGAACTGCACGGCGCCGAACACGGGCCCGTCCTGATGCCCGTGGTGCTGACCAGCACATTGGCCTTCTCCAAGGGCGATTCCGCGCTGGTGCGCGCGCTCGAGCCGGTCTACCACATCACCTCCACGCCCCAGGTGTATCTCGACGTGCAGTTGGAGGAACGGCTCGGTGAGCTGTACATCAACTGGGACTACGTGTGCGATGTGCTGCGGCCCGGCGTCATCGAGGCGATGTTCGCGGCCTGGTCGGCGCTATTGCGCAATCTCGCGAGCGACGAAACCCATTGGCGCAGCGTGGACCCGATCGGCTTGGATGCCGCGCTCACAGTAGGCGCGCAGGGTCGGCCCGGCGGCGACTCCATCGGGCTCGACCCGACGGAGTCGGCCGACGAGCAGAGTCGGCACAGTAATGACCTCACAGGTCTCGACGCCGCCGTCGTGAATGATGAGGGGGCTCGGCAGAACAGCGTGTCTGCCGACTGTGCCGTGCCCAACGCAGTGCACGAGATTTCCCCGGCGCTGATCGAAGATAATGCTCTGGCGCACAACGACTTTCTGGAGCAGGTGCGGACTCGCCCGGAGGCACCGGCGGTGCGCGGTGCGGACGGCCGCGAGTTCACCTACGCACAGGTGCACGCCCGAGCGTCGGCCATCGCGTGGTGGCTGAGCGAGGTATCGCCGGAACCCGATGCGCCCGAACCGATCGTCGCGATCGTCATGGGCAAATCCCCTGTGCAGATCGCCGCGGCGATCGGGGTGCTGTGCGCCGGAATGGCGTATCTGCCCATCGATCCCGAGCTGCCGACGTCCTCGATCGCCGCACTGCTGGAGCGGGCGCGGCCGATCGCGCTGCTGACCGACACCGCGACCGAGCAGGTATTGCCGCAGGGCGCACCGCCAACCCTCGCCGTCGACCGGCTCGCGCCCTCCCCACAGCTCGGACTTCCGCAGACCACGACCACCGCGCGCAGCCTGGCCTATCTGCTGCCGACGTCCGGATCGACCGGCGAGCCCAAACTCGTCGCGGTCGAGCACGGCGGCGTCGTCAACTGCCTGCGCGCGACCGCACGCACCTTCGGCATCGGTCCGCAGGATCGCTCGCTGGCGGTCACCGCACTGCACCACGACATGTCGCTGTTCGACGTGTTCGGCGTCCTGGGCGCGGGCGGCTGCGTCGTGGTGCCCGACGCGGCCCGGCGCACCGATCCGCAGCACTGGCTGGTGCTGATGTCCGAACACGGTGTCACCCTGTGGAATTCGGTACCGGCGATGATGCGGATGCTGCTGGACTACCACCGGGAGAACCCGGCGGCCGAACTCGGTTCCGTCCCGCTGCGGCTGAGTTTCCTCGGGGGAGACTGGTTTCCGCTCGAACTGGCCGCCGACTATCGCGCCATCTTCGATACCGCCGAGCTGGTCAGCGTGGGCGGCCCGACCGAGACGACCCTGTGGAACATCTGGCATGACGTCGGCGATCCGGCCGACTATCCGGACTGGATCAGCGTGCCGTACGGCAAGCCCATACCCGGCGCGCGCTACCACCTGCTCGACGAGCGCGGCTTCGAATGCCCGGACTGGGTGGTCGGCGAGATGTGTTGCAGCGGAATCGGTGTGGCCCGGGAGTACCGGGGCGATCCGGAACTCACCGCACAGCGATTCGTCCGGCATCCGGTCACCGGCGACCGGCTCTACCGCACCGGCGATCTGGGGCGGCGTCGGCCGGACGGCACCCTGGAATTCATCGGCCGACGTGATTCGCAGGTCCAGTTGCGTGGCCGCCGGGTCGAGCCCTCGGCGGTGGAGGCGGCGCTGCGGACTCATCCGGAAGTGCGAAATGCCGTCGTCACGGCGGTGCCGCAGACCTCCGGACCGGGACATCGCGCGCTGATCGCCCACGTGGTGGCCGATACCGACGAGCCGACGCTTCGCGCGCACCTGCTCGATCGCGTCGCGGGATATCTGGTGCCCAGCCGGATCCTGGTCCTGGAGAAGCTGCCGCTCACCGCGGGCGGCAAGGTCGATCGCGCGAGGTTGACCGCGCGCGGTCACGCGGCCCTGAGCGAGTCGGTGGCCGTGGAGACCGACAGCACCACGGATTCTGCGCTGACCACGGTGATCGCCGCCGCCTGGGCCGAAGTCCTGGGCCTGGACCGGGTCGGCCCGCACGACAACTTCTTCGCCCTCGGCGGAGATTCGTTGTCCGCCACCAGAATTCTGGCGCGGCTGCGGCGAGAGCTGGCGGGCTGCGAGGTGTCCGCACGCGCCGTGCTGGCCGGTATCGACGTCGCGACCTGCGCGCGGGAACTACTCGCGCACGCGGGCCAGGCGATCGAGCAGGCAGCACGTCGTGCGCTCGACGACGGACCCGCACCCGAGTCCACCGGACCCCGGACCACCTTCGAGGGCGGATCCGCACCAGTTACCGGGACACTGTCGGCTGCCCAGCGGCGCATGTGGTTCGCCGAACGCCTCGCCCCCGGACGCGCGGCCAACCATCTGGCGGTGACGATCCGGCTGGACGACGCCCTGGACCCGGACGCCCTGTGCGCGGCCCTGGCCGACGTGGTCGCCCGGCATACGGTGTTGCGCACCGTCTACCGCGTCGACGCGAACGGCCTTCCCACGCAACACATCCTGGACTGGAGCCGCGACGAGACATCCCGCACCGCACCCGTCGGCGACCCGAACACTCGGACAGACGCGGTTCGGCCTCTCGAGGTCGCCCGGATCAGCGATCCCGACCCGATCGCCCACGCGCATGCCGAGGCGATCCGCCCCTTCGACCTGAGTGCGGAGCTGCCGATCCGGGCGGGCCTGGCCCGGGACGAGACCGGGGACGGCTGGCTGTTGTGGATCGCGTTGCACCACATCGCCTTCGACAACAACTGCTGGGACATTCTGTTCGGCGATCTCTCCGCGGCCTACCGCACCCGGCGTGATGGCGAAGTCCCGGCGCTCGGCACGGCAGGCAGATATCTGGATTACGCACTGGCCGAGGACGATCGCGCACGCAGCGTCGAGTACGCCACCGCCCGCGACTACTGGCGTTCGCGTCCGTTGCAGGCCCGTCCGGGCTCGGCTCTCCCGCCCCGTGGCGGCCGCAGGGCCGTCCGGGAGCTGACCGCGTCGGATCTGGACGCGGTCGCTGAAACCGCACGTACGCATCGGATTTCGGAAACCACGGTACTGATGACGGCCGCGGCGATGACCATCGCGCGCCGCACCGGCCGCGACACGGTCGCGCTGGCCGTGCCGGTGATCGACCGCGGTGCGCCGGGCGCGGAATCGGTCCTCGGCAACTTCGGCAATCTCGTGCTCGTCGACATCGATCTCGCGGCCGACGATCCGCTCGCGGAGGTCGCCGCCAGGAGTATCGAAGCCTATGCGCACCAACAGGTTCCGTTCGATGTCGTGGTGGCCGACCAGCGCGCGGCCCGGCCGGGCGAATCCGGCCCGCTGTTCGAGGCCGTCTTCTCCGCACGCGGCGAACTGGCGGGCGAACTGGCGCTCGACGGCGTGCGCACCACCCTCACCCCGATCGACCTCGCCACCGCGCGATTCGACCTGGTACTCGAATCCGTCGACAGCGGCGGCGGACGCCAACTCGGTGTCGTCGCGGACCGCGACCGCTACCCCGCCGACGACATCGAGTCCCTGCTCGGCGAATTCCACACCACACTCATCGGCCTGTGTTCACCTACCCAGCCGACTCCGCAAGCTCCGTCGGCTTGCCACCCCCCGACCACGGCCCGGAAGGAAGTTCAGATGACCGGCACCCACGAATTCGAGGAACTACCCGAAGGGCCCGACGCGGACGCCATCGCGGTGATCGGCATGGACGGCCGGTTCCCCGGCGCACCGGATCTGACGACCTTCTGGGACAACCTGATCGAAGGCCGGGAAGGCGCAGAGGAATTCAGCCTCGCGCAATTCCTCGCCGCCGGCGGGACCGAGGCCGAATACAACGATCCCGCGCTGGTGCGGGTCGCCTCCACCGTCGAGGGCATCGACCGATTCGACGCCGATTTCTTCGGCTACCGCCCGTCCGAAGCCGAACTCATCGACCCGCAGCAACGCCTGTTCCTGGAATGCTGCCACCAGGCCCTGCAGCAGTCCGGTCAGGTGCCCGACCGCTTCGACGGCCGGATCGGGGTGTACGCGGGCAGCAGCCAGAGCCGTTATTTCCTGGAGAACGTGTACCCGCACGTCATGGACCAGGCCAATTCGATGGCGTCGCTGCCCGCCACCTCGGGCAGCTCCCCCGGCGGCATCGCCACCCGGGTGGCCTACAAGCTGGGTCTGACCGGTCCGGCGATGAGCGTGCAGACCGCCTGCTCCACCTCCCTGGTCGCGATCCACGTCGCCTGCCAGGATCTGTTGAGCTACCAGTGCGATGTGGCGCTGGCCGGCGGTGCCTCGCTGAATCCCAATCCGCACCAGGGATATCAGGCGATCGCCGACGGCCCGCTGTCCCCGGACGGCCGCTGCCGCGCCTTCGACGCGGGCGCGAACGGCATGTTCCCCGGTGACGGTGTGGGCGTGGTCGTACTCAAGCGCCTGGCCGACGCGCTGGCCGACGGCGATCCGATCCGCGCGGTGATCAAGGGTTCCGCGGTCAACAACGACGGCAACCGCAAGGCCGGTTACGGCGCGCCCAGTGCGCCCGGTCAGGTGGAGGTCATCCTCGCCGCGCAGGCCGCGGCCGGGACGACCCCGGAGGACATCGGCTACGTCGAGGCGCACGGCACCGGCACGCCGGTGGGCGATCCGATCGAGCTGCGTGCCCTGGACGACGCGTTCCGCACCGGCACCGACCGCACGGGCTACTGCCTGCTCGGTTCGGTCAAGACCAACCTCGGCCACCTGGACGCCGCGGCGGGTGTCGCCGGATTCATCAAAACCGTTCTCGCCCTGGAGAACCGCACGATCCCGCCGAGTCTGCACTACTCCGCGCCGAATCCGCTGTTCGACCTCGACGCCAGCCCGTTCCGGGTCGTCACCGGCCCGACCGAATGGACCGAATCGCTGCCGGAGCTGGCCGCGGTCAGTTCCTTCGGCATCGGCGGCACCAACGCGCACGTCATCCTCGGGCGCGCGCCGCAGCGCGAGTCGGACCGCGGAAATAGCGGCGCCCCGGAGGTTCTCGCTCTCTCCGCACGCACCCCGGAGGCGCTGGGGCAGGCCGCCGAGCAGTTGGCGGCGCATCTGGCGGCGCATCCGCAGCTCGACCTGGCCGATGTCGCGCACACCCTGCGCGTCGGGCGTGAGGACTACGAATTCCGCACGGCCGTAACGGCTTCCGGAATCGACGAGGCCCGCGACGCACTCGCCGCCGCGGCGCCTGCGCATGCCCGTGCCGACCGGCCGGTCGTGTTCGTCCTGCCCGGCGGCGGCACCGACTACGCGCGGATGGGCCTGGGGCTCTACACCTCCGAACCGGCGTTCCGCGAGGTCATCGATGCGGCGGCCGCGGTCGCCGAACCGCTGACCGGCGTCGACCTGATCGCCCAACTGCGGGATCCGGAAGGGTTCACCGAATCGGGCGATTCCGCGGTCGCGTTCGCGGGAATCGTCGCCACCGAGATCGGGCTCGCGGCGACCCTGGCCCGCTACGGCGTCACCCCCGCCGCGCTCATCGGCCACAGTCTCGGCGAATACGCCGCGGCCTGCATCGCGGGCGTCATGAGTCTCGAGGACACCATCCGGGTGGTGATCGAGCGCGCGCGTCTGCTGGACCGGGCGGGCGGCGCGGCCACGAGCGTGCTGCTGGGCACCGACGAACTCGCCGAATACCTCACCGCGAACCTCGGCATCGCCACGGTCAACGGACCGCTGCACACCACGGTGTCCGGTCCGGTCGACGAGATCGCCGCACTGGAAACCGCTCTGGAGGTCAAGGGCGTCGACGTCAACCGGCTGCCGCTGCCCGCCGTGCACTCGTCGCTGCTGGACCCCGAATTGCCCGCGCTGGCAAAGGTTCTGGTGTCAGTAACGCTGAGCGCACCGCGAATTCCGGTGATCTCCAACGTCTCCGGCACCTGGCTCACCGCGGCCGAGGCCGCCGATCCCGACTACTGGCTGCGGCACACCCGGCAGACCGTTCGCTTCGCCGACGGTATCGACACCCTGGTCAAGGAACACGCACCGCTGTTCGTCGAGGCCGGACCCGGCCGCGGACTGACCCGGCTGATCGAACTCCAGGCGGGTAAGGACGCGGTCGGGGCGCCGGCCATGCGACATCGTCGCGACGAGAGCGAGGATCGCATCGTCCTGCTCCAGGCGCTCGGCGGCATCTGGGCCGGCGGCGGCGCGGTGGACCTGGCCCTGACCAGCTCCCCGGCGGCGCAGAAGGTGACCCTGCCCGGCTACGCCTACCAGCGTCGCCGGTTCTGGATCGATCCTCCCGCTCGCAGCGCGACCCGGCGATTCGACCTGTTCGGCTATCTGGATCGGCGGGAAGACGAACTGCGCCAGCAGATTCCGGTCGAACATGTCGAACAGGGCCTGGATTCGCGACTGGAAGCACTGTGCGCGCTCTACGTGACCCGCTTCCTTCGTGAAATCGGTTGCGCCACAGCGCCGGGCACGCTCATCGACCCGGCGGCGATCGCCGCGGAGCAGAAGTTCGTCGCGCCCTACGAGCGATTCTTCGACGCGTTGCTGTCCCTGCTGCTCGCCGACGGGTACGCGGTGCGCGAGGGCGATCGCCTGCGCATCACCGACAAGCCCTGCGACGCAGGCGAACTCGACCGCGAACGCGCCGCGCTGCTGACGCAGTACCCCGACGCCGAGGAGGAACTGGCCTTCCTGGACTACTGCTCGGCCCGCTACCGCCAGGTGTGCACCGGTGAGATCGCCGGAACCGAGGTGATGTTCGCCAACGGATCGGACGACCGCTCGACCGATGTGGTCGACAAACGTCTCGCGCACAGCGACGTCGCGATCTACACCCGCCTGGTCGGCTCTGCGCTGCGCGAACTCGCCGCCGGTCGCGACCGTCCCCTCCGGATTCTGGAAGTCGGTGCGGGCCAGGGCTATCTGACCTGGGTGGTGGCCGAGGCGGTGCACGGCGCGCCGGTCGAATACACCTTCACCGACCTCGGGCGCTCGTTCGTCGTCGCCGCACAGCGCAAGGCCCAGGAGGAGGGCTACGACTGGATGCGTTTCGGCGTGCTGGACGTCACCTCGGACGCCGAGGCGCAGGGCTTCACCGAGCCGTTCGACGTTGTGCTCGCGTTCAACGTGCTGCACGCCACCCCGGAGCTGGCCACGACGGTGTCCGAGGTGCATTCGCTGCTCGCCCCCGGCGGCAGTCTGCTGCTGCTGGAATCGGCTCAGCAGCGCCGGGTTTCGATGCTGACCGCGGGTCTGTTCGAGGGCTGGTGGTACTTCACCGATTCCCTGCGCACCCATTCTCCTCTGGTCTCCCCGAAGCAGTGGGCCGAACTGCTGCGCGGCGCCGGATTCGCCGAGGTGCGCGTGCAGGCCGATGTGGACGCACACGAGGGTCCGATACCGGTGGACCACGCGCTGATCATCGGCACCCGCGCACTCACCGGTACGGCCGACGCGCCGGAGCAGCAGGCCCCGGCCGGTCGCGGAATGTTCGGTGGCGGTTCGGCATTCAACGCCCGGCCCAACCTGTCGGTCCCCTACCGCGAACCGGACGGGCCGTTGCAGGGCCGGATCGCCGAGGCGTGGCAGGCGGTGCTGGGCATCGACAAGGTCGGCGCCGACGACGACTTCTTCGATCTCGGCGGCGAATCGCTGCTGGCGATGCAGCTGGTGACCAGTCTGCGCAAGGAGCTGGGCGTGAGTCTGTCGGTCAAACAGTTCTTCTCCTCGGGCAATCTCACCGTCACCGGGCTGGCCGAACTGGTCGAACGCGCCCGGTCGGACAACGGCGCGGAACGCGCGGCCGACGTGATCATCCCCAGCGCGCGACGTGCGGTGCGGTCATGAGCGAACAGGAGACGCTGAGCTTCCCCGCCTCCTTCGCCCAGCAGCGAATGTGGTTCCTGCACAGGCTCGATCCGGGCGATCCGTCCTATCACGTGCCGCTGCTGCTGCGCATTCGCGGACCGCTGGACGCCGCGGCGCTGGCCGGAGCGTTCGCGGATGTGATCGACCGCCAGGAGCAGTTGCGCACCTCGTTCGCCGATGTGGACGGCGAACTCCAGCAGCGGGTGCATCCGCGCGGCGGGTTCGAACTGAACCGGCACCGCGTCGAGGCCAGGGATGCGGCCGATGCCGAACTGGTCGACCGGCCCGCCGTCGCCGCGATACTGCGCGAGCTCATCGACGCGCCGTTCGACCTGGGCGAGCCCGGTGCGCTGCGGGCGGGGTTGCTCGAACTCGGCGGCGAGGACCGGTTGCTCGCGATCGTGGTGCACCACATCGTGGTCGACGGACTGTCGCTGAAGATTCTGCTCGGCGAACTGGACGCGTTCTATCAGGCGCGCACCGCGGGTGTCCCGGTTATGTTGCCCACGTTGGAGATTCAATACGCCGACTACTCCGAGTGGCAGCACGGCAGGACCGACCAGACCGCGCTCGACGCGGAGCTGGCGCATTGGCGCGGGCTGTTCCCGCACGGACTCGCCGATTCCACCGTGCCGGCCGACCGGCCGCGCTCGACGACGCGCACCTCCAACGGGGCGCGGCACGAGTTCGATATCGACGCCACGGTGGCCGATGGCGCGCGTCAGCTCGCCCGCGGCGACGGCGCGACGCTCTACATGGTGCTGCTGGCCGCCTGGGCCGCGACCGTCTCCCGGGCCAGCGGCGGTTGTGACGACGTCACCGCCGCAACCCTGCTCGCCAATCGCGACAATCCGCAGATCGTCGATCTGATCGGCCTGTTCGTCAACACGCTGCCGATCCCGGTCGATCTGAGCGGGCAGCCGACCTTCCGTTCGCTGCTCTCGCGCGTGCGCGCCGCGACCATGGACGTCTTCGCCCACCAGGACGCACCCGTCGAGCAGATCGTGCCCGCCCTGCGCCGGACCCACGACACCGGCGAGGTCACCTTCCCGCTGCTGTTCGCGTTGCAGAACTTCGCCGACGCCCGGGTTCGCTTCGCCGACCTCGATGTGGTGCGCATCGACGAGGACGAGCGCTCCACCCGGTTCGAGCTCGAACTGCACATCTGGGAGCATCCCGATCGGCTGCGCGCGGCCATCGTCTACAGCACCGATCTGTTCGACGCGGACACCGTCGAACGGTTGGCGCAGACCTTCACCACGATGCTGCGAAGCTGCTGCGCCGCACCGGATCTGGAGTTCGGCCGACTCGCGCTGCCCGCCGAGTCGGTGCTGCCGGCCTCCCCCGTGCGCCGACCGTACCGGGCATCCGAGCGCAGCGCCGCACCCGACGTCAGCGAGCTCACCTCGCCCGTGGAGTCAGAGCTGCCCGACTCGAGCACTCGCCGAGATACCGAGGCGGACCTACGCTCCGATGACGAAGCCGCGCCTGGCCGCGACCAATTCGGATCGACCATCGAGTCGATATTGTCCCGCTTCTCCGGACAACGAGAGTCGTTGCCGGAACCGTCTTTCCGCCCGGACGCCGACTCGGTGGCGCGGTACGAGGCCGTGCTGCACGAGGCGGGGGTGCGTCCCGGCGACGTGGTCGCGACCGCCGGGCATCTGCGCTCGAGCGACGTGCTGATCGCCGCGCTCGCGATCCTGCGTCGCGGCGGCGTGTGGCTCCCCCTGGACCCGCGTGACTCGGATGTGGCGCTGGCTCAGGAGATCGCCGCGGCCAACCGCTGGTACCGGGCCGAGAACTGGTACGCCGTCGGGTTCCGAACACCGGGAGTCCACCCGCTGCGCGCACCCGGCAGTGTCGAATCCGGCGACGCCACTATCTTGCCGCCTGCGGAGCTGACACCCGACCGTCCCGCGATCCTCACGACCGCCATCGACGGCCGAGTGCTACTGGATCGCGCAGCCGTGGCCGCGCAGGTGCAGACCATGCGGACGTGGTTCCCCGGCGACGCGAATCGGACGATCTGGCTCGGCGATGCCGCGCACGCCGCGGACGTACTCTGGGCCGCAAGCGAATTCGGTCAGATCAACGACACACCGACACCAGGTGACACCGATGTAGCGCTCGGCTCCGGCGCGGAACTGTCCGGTTTCGAAGGCGCGGCGATCGCCGTCGGCGAATCCGTCGCCGCCCCCGTGCACACCCACACCGTCTACGGCGACGAGGCTCGCGGCTGGTACCTGCGAGTCGACGCCGACGCGAGCGCGTACAGCCCCGGCGAACTGACCGTGCGCGACCACTTCGGCGCGGTCGTGCCGCACGGCTTCCGTGGCGATGTCCACATCGATGCCGAACCGACCGGGTTGCGCGGCGCCATCACCGGGACGCGACTGCGTATCGACACCAACCGCGCCGACACCGCCGTCTGGACCGGGCGAGGTCCGGCGCTCGCCGCCCGCGTGCGCGATGCGCTGCTGACCCTGCCGCAGTTGCGCGAAGCCGCCGTGTTGTCCCGCACGAACGCCGCGGGTCTGCGCGAAACCATCGCCTACGTCTCGCGGGCCACCGCCATCGATGGGCGCGCGGTGCTGCGCCTGCTCGACGACGACGTGCCGCGCGCACTCGTCCCGGACGCCGTGGTCACCCTCCCCGGCGCACTGCCGCTCGACGCGACCGGCGGCATCGATACCGTTGCGCTGCAACGTATCCCCGTACTCGACGCGGTGGAGACCGAACGCATCACCGCGGCGGCCGTCGCGGCGGGCGCCACCACCGCGACCACCGGCAAACCGCTGCCGCCGCCCCTGCGCCGCACGGCCGTCCCGGCCGCGGCTGCCACAGCGAACGGCGAGGACGTCCCCGGCACCGGTCCCGCGCTATCCGACGGCGGTCCGCAACCCGAACCGCGCTGGACCGCCCTGGGCCCGGCGCTGGTGGCCGCCGCCGGTGGCAGCGGCAGCATCCGGCATCTGCGCGCCACCGACACCGAGACCGTCTCGAACTACGGCGAACTGCTCTCGCGGGCAACCGCTCTGGCCGAGGCTCTGCTCGACGGCGGCAGCCGGACCGGCGACCCGGTCGTCCTGCAGGCCCGCGACACCGAGGATTTCCTGGTCGGCGTGTGGGCGTGTCTGCTGGCGGGCCTGGTCGCCGCACCCATTGCCGCCCCGGTCGACTACGCCACGCCGAGTCCGGCGCGCGATCGGTTCCTGCGCATCTGGCAGAACCTGGAACAGCCGATCGTGCTGGCCGGACGCGACGAGTACGACACGCTGCGCAGGTGGCACACTCCGGACGGAGATCCGGTGCGCGCCATCGGCATCGAGGCGTACTCGCGCGGCTCCGCGAATCCGGACAACCGTTCGTCCCGAGAGCTGCCGAAACTCGGCCCCGACGACGTCGCGCTGCTGATGTTCACCTCCGGCAGCACCGGGGCGCCCAAGGGCGTCGAGCTGACGCACGGCAATATCCTGCGGCGCGGCGAATCCCTGCGCACCGTGGAGGATTTCACCGACTCGTACGTCTCGTTCAACTGGATGCCGCTGGATCACGTCGGCGGCGTGGTGATGTGGCATCTGCGCGACGTCTACCACGGCGTCGATCAGATCCACGCCCCGACGGACTGGATTCTCGCCGACCCGCTGCGCTGGCTCGATGTCATGGACCGCTACCGGGTGACCGGCACCTGGGCCCCGAACTTCGCGTTCGGCCTGGTCAGCGAGGCTGTCGGCGCATCACCCGAACGCAGCTGGGACCTTTCCGCACTCCGGATGACCCTGAATGCCGGAGAGGCCATCGCGCCCGCGGTCGCGGCGGCGTTCCTGGACGCGCTGACTCCGCACGGCCTGGCCGCCGACACCATGGTCCCGGTCTGGGGTATGTCCGAAACCTGTTCCGGCGTGGTGTATTCGCCCCGGTTCCGCAGTGCCACCTCGCGCGCGGACACCTTCGCGCACCTGGGCGCGCCGATTCCGGGATGCCGAATCCGCATCGTGGACGACGCGGATCGGCTGCTCGCGACCGGCGAGGTCGGCCGTCTGCAAGTGTCCGGAGCCACCGTGACGCGCGGCTATCGCAATCTGCCGCAGCAGAACTCGGCCGCCTTCGATGCCGAGGGCTGGTTCGACACCGGCGATCTGGGTCGCATCGACGACGTCGGCAGCCTGCAGATCACCGGCCGGGCCAAGGATGTCGTCATCATCAACGGCGTCAACTACCCGTGCCACGAGATCGAAGCCGCGGTCGATCGGCTGGACTGCACCCTGACCTCCTGGTCGGCCGCGTGCGCGGTGCAGCAGGGCGACGGGGAGCAACTGATCGTGTTCTGCCGTCTCGCGGACAACGACGACGCCGCTTCGGCGGTATCGGTGATCCGGGCCGCCGTCGTTGCGACAGTGGGTGTTTCACCCGCCGTGGTGCTGCCGTTGCCCGAGGGCGTGATCACCAAGACCGAAATCGGCAAGATCCAGCGTTCGGCCCTGCGCGAACGTTATGAGCGCGGCGAATTCGCCGCCCTCACAGCCGATCTCGCGGCCCTGGGCGTCGCGGCCGGAGATGCGGGCACCGTCGCCGACCATTTCTTCGACCTGACCTGGACGCCCAGACGACTCGAGGCCGATGCACCATCGGACCCAGGCACGGTGATCACCGTCGGCGCCGTCGAGGGCGCGCCCGCCGAGGCAGCCACGGTGGACGACACCGCCACGCCCGCACAGGTATTGGCGGCCCTGGCCACCGCACTGTCCGAGTGCCCGCCCGGCGCCTCGGTGACCGTGGTGACCAAGGCGGCGTTCGCCGTCGGCACGGCGGCCGACCCACTGCACGCGGCGTGCGCCGCACTGGTGGAAACCGCGCGAGCCGAACTCGAGCAGTTGCACATGCGCCACATCGACACCGCCGCATCGGTCTCCTCCGAAACCCTCGCCCGCGAAATCGCCAGCAGCACAGGTGATCCGGTGGTCGCGCTGCGAGATGGCCGATTCGTACCCCGGCTGCTGCGCAGTACGACCCCGCTGGACGCCGAACCGCCCACGCCGGGTGATTTCTATCTGGTCAGCGGTGGCCGCGGCGGTGTCGGCACCTTGGTCACCGCACACCTGCGACGCCGATACGGGTTGCGGCTGCTGGTGATCGGCCGCTCCGAAGCCCCCGCCGATTCGGACGGAATCCGCCACGCCGTCCTGGATCCGACCGACGCCGAAGCCCTGCGGCGGTGCGTCGAGGCAGCGGAGACGGATTTCGGGCGACGCCTGGACGGCGTGATCCACCTCGCCGGACATTTCGCCGAACATCCGCTGGCCGAATCGACGGCCGAGGATTTCGACACCGCACTCACCGCCAAGGCATCGGTCGCCGAAACCCTGATGCGCCTGGGCGATTCGCGGCCTGATCTGCGCTGGATCGGATTCTCCTCGGTCAACGCCGTATTCGGCGCGGCGCATGCCGCGGCATATGCGGCGGCCAACGCCTATCTCGACGCGCTCACCGGACAGTTCGCGGCGCGCGGGCATCACACCCGGTCGATCGCCTGGTCGACCTGGCACGGCGTCGGCCTGAACCGTGCCAGTACGCTGAGCGATCTGGGCCGGGCCAACGGCTATCGCGCCCTGGATCCGGCCGAGGCACTGGCCTCACTGGATGTGTGCCTGTGTCGCGAAACCCCTTATCCGCTGGTCGGACTCGACCCTCGGGGGGCGCGGATCGCCGGATTGCTCGCCGTCCCCGACCCGACGACCACCGATCTGGTGCTGCGCCTCGACGCGGCCTCGCGCGACCGAGTGCTCGGCGCCCTCGGCACGGTGCGCGACCGCTTCGGCGTGCCCGTGCGCATCGAGGTCGCCACCACCGACGCACCCGGCGACGCCGGCGCGGGCTCGGACACCGGAGGACTGGACGCCACGATCGCCTCGGTGTTCGGTGCCGCGCTGCGCGTCGGCGAGTTCGGGATCCACGACAGTTTCTTCGACCTGGGCGGCACGTCGATCAGTGCGATCCGCGCGCACGCACTGCTGGAAGATCAGCTGGGACAGCACTTCTCGCTCGCCGAGCTGTACCGGAGCCCGACGCCGTACCGGCTGGCGCACACGCTGCGGCCGGTGCGGGTGGTCACCGCGGCCCAGCGCGTCGCGGCACGAGCACAGCGGCGACGCGCCGCCCGAGCCACTCGATGATCCGGCCGCCGGGTTCCCGATATCCGTCACCCCTTACCCGACCACCGAGTATTTTGTTATGGTTAGCCTAACCTTACATATCCGGGCCGAACTCCGTTCGATCCGAGTTCGGCTCCGGCGGTGGGTTTTCGGACGGGTAGCAGTTAGTTCGCGAAGAAGAGTTGGGAGGATCCTGTGGCTGCGGTTCCAACGCAGGCAAACGCCGAGGCCGTGGTCGTCGAAGGCGTCGAGAAACGATTCGGTGCCGTGCACGCCCTCCAGGGAGTCAGTTTCACCGCACCGGTGGGCAGCGTTCTGGGTGTGCTCGGACCGAACGGGGCGGGTAAGACGACGACGGTATCGGTGCTGTCCACCCTGGTCCGGCCGGATGCGGGGCGCGCGACGGTCGCCGGATTCGATGTGGTGCGCGATGCCGCGTCGGTTCGCGCATCGATCATGCTCACCGGACAGTACGCGGCGTTGGACGACCTGCTGACCGGGCGGGAGAACCTCGTACTGTTCGGCCGTCTGCTGGGGATGGGCAGCAAGGCCAGCAAGCAGCGGGCGGCGGAACTGCTCACCCAGTTCGATCTGGAGGAGGCCGCCGACCGGCGCGTCGGCCAGTACTCGGGCGGTATGCGCCGACGCATCGACATCGCCTGCGGTCTGGTCCGGCTGCCCAAGGTGGTGTTCCTGGACGAGCCGACCACCGGACTGGATCCGGTGAGCCGCCAAGCGGTCTGGTCACTGGTGCGCGATCTGCGGCACGAGGGCGTCACGGTGCTGCTGACCACCCAGTACCTCGAGGAAGCCGATGTGCTGAGCGACAACATCATCGTCATCGACAAGGGCCGAGTCATCGCGGAGGGCACGGCCAACGATCTGAAAGCGCGCTCGGGGCCCAGCTATTGCGAGGTCGTGCCGGTGGAGTCCTCGGACATCCCCGCGGTGGCGAACGCCATGGCCGGTCTGGGAGAGGTCACCATCGCCGACGCCGGGGACCGCGTCTCGGTGCCCGCTCCGGGCGGAGCCGCGACGTTGACCGCGGCGCTGGAACGCATCTCGGCCGCCGGAATCGAGTTGGTGGACATCGCCCTTCGCCGTCCGTCGCTGGACGAGGTGTTCGTCAAGCTGACCAGGTCCGACGCGAATTCCGACGCCGAAGCGGTGCAGGCATGAGCGAACAGGCCAGCATCGCGCTGCCACCGACCGGCCTGCAGTGGCGCACACTCAGCGGCCGCACCGTGCGCGCCGCGATCCGAGAGGGCGACCTGGCTTTCGGATTCCTCGCGCCGATGATCTTCTTCATGTGTTTCTATGTGCCGCTGCGGCATTCGATGGAGCGGTCCGGGATGAACTACGCGCAGTACCTGCTGCCGGTGATCGTCCTGCAGGGCATGTTCTTCACCGCCATGTCGGCCGCCGACCGCGCGGCCCTAGACACCTCGAGCGGAATGGGCACGCGATTGCGCTCGATGCCCGTGCGGCCCTGGGTGCCCATGGCCGCGCGGATGTCGGCCAACGCCTCGCGCGCGTTGGTGGCCATCGCCGGTGCGCTGGTGATCGGTTCGATCTTCGGGTTCCGATTCCACGGCGTCGGCACCGCGGTCGTGTTCGTGGTTCTCGCGCTGTTGTTCGCCGTCGGCGTGGTGATCGGCGCCGACGTGGTCGGCACCGCGACCGGAAATCCCGAGATCGGCGGGCAGATCCTCCTGCTGCCACAGCTGCTGCTGATCATGGCCTCGACCGGATTCGTTCCGGCGGAAGGCTTTCCGGGATGGATTCAGCCGATCGTCCGGTGGCAGCCGGTATCGGTGTGCAGTGACGCGTTGCGCGCGTTGTCCGCGGGCCGGTACGACTCGGTGGGCTCGGCGCTGGCGTGGGCGGTCGCCTTGATCGCGGTGTTCACCGCGGTGTCGGCGCGGATCGGAAGGCGAGCACGATGACCACGACGACACAGCAGAACGACACCGCGACCACGCACGCATCGCTGGTCGGGCAGAGTCTGATCCACGCCGGCCGACTGCTGCGCCGTTGGCAGCGCGAACCCGAGATCATGGTCCAGTCGCTGATCTTCCCGACCGTGCTGCTGCTGATGTACCAACTGGTGCTGAGCAGATTCCTGTCCGCGTCCTCCGGACGGGCGAGTATCGAGGGCTTCGTTCCGCTGGTCGCGGTGACGGCCACGATGTTCGGCGCGATGGCGAGCGGCACCTCGCTGCACGCGGAGGCCGAGAACGGCCTGCTGGACCGCTGGCGGGCGCTGCCGGGCCACCGGGCAGCCATCCCGGCGGGCAGACTGCTCGCCGAATGCGCGCGCACGCTCGGCGCGACGGTGCTGCTGCTCCTGATCGGTGCGCTGCTCGGGCTGCGCTGGCACACCGGTCTGTTGTCGGTGCTCGGCGCGCTGCTCGTCCCCGTGCTGCTCGTGGTGGGATTCGCGACGATGGTGATGGCCCTGGCGATGAGCCGCGCGGGCGCGAAGATCGTGGAACTGTCCTCGATTCTGATCCTGCTCGGCATGTTCTTCAATTCGGGATTCGTTCCGGTGGACCAGTATCCGGGCTTCCTGCAACCGGTGGTCCGGGCTCAGCCGATGAGTGTGGCGATCGACGCGATGCGCGGTCTCATCTCCGGCGGACCAGTGGCCCTGCCGGTGTTGTACACGGCACTGTGGTCGGTGGGACTGACGATCGTATTCGGCGGGCAGATCATTCGCAGCTTCCGCAAATAGCATCCGGGGCGGAGATAGCCGGTGCGAACAATGTGTTTCGTCCGCGCGACCGTACGGGATCGACAGGCCGAGCGGGGAGAGGTGAACCGATGACGAATCACTTCGCCTCCGCTCGGCGCGGTCAGTGGATCGCGCTGAGCGAGCGGGCGGTTCGCACTGCGCGAGCGAGATCTGGCGTTCGGATTCCTCGCCCCGATGATGTTCTTCATTTCTTTCTATTTACCGCTGCGCTATTCGATGGCGGTCGTCGGCTACGACTACGCGCAGTATTTCCTGCCGGTGATCGTCGTGCAGGGGATGTTCTTCACCGCCGTTCCCGCGGCGCGGTCTAACTCCCGGGGCGTCGTGCGCGAAAACGGAAGCTGGACAATCGTTTGTCGACCTCGATGTCGGTGAATCCGATGCGGGCCAGGCGCTCGGTGATCGTCTCCGGGGGTACCGGCACGCAGGTGTCGCCCACGTGCATCAGCCGGAACGGCAACTGATCCAGGCCGTCGCTGCCCGCGAACACTCCGCCGGGGCGCAGCACCCGCAGCGCCTCGGCGAACAGTTCGTCCTGCCGGGAGGGCGAGGACACATGATGCAGCATCGTGAAACAGACGACCGAGCTGAACTCGTTCTCCGGCAACGGCATTGCCGCACCATCGCCCTGGACCACGCGCAGCCGCTCACCGTGCCTGCTCCGCAGACCGGCCGCCAGTTCGGGATCGATCTCGACTCCGGTGAGTGTCGCCGCGCGAGCGCGCAGCGCCCTGACATCGGCGCCGTATCCGGGACCGATCTCCAGCGCGGAGTCGCCCAGATCCAGACCCGCCAGCGCCCACGGCACGATCTTCTTCACGCTCGTGCGCTCCCACAATGCGGAGCGGCACAGCACTCGATGTAGGTAGTTCATTCCCATGACTCGACGGTAGGACGCCTGAGCCGTGGCAACCAGACGCTACAGTGACAGACTGTGTCGCAAAACGGCCACGCACAGCTGCTCACCCCACCGCCGATGTCGACCACGATGATCTTCGGCGCCGGCGACCTCCCGTCCGGCCATTGGTTCGAAATGCACGAACACCCGCAGCACCAGATCGCCTGGGCATCTCGGGGAGTCCTCGCTGTCCAGATCGGCGTCGGCCGTTGGGTGCTGCCGCCCACCAGGGCACTGTGGATCCCCGGTGGTATCGCGCACCGCACGGGCACATCCCACGGAGCCGCGATGCGCGGCATCTTCGTGGAGCCGGAGCACACCCCGGTCGCCTTCACCGCGCCGACGTTGCTGCGGGTGGGCCGCCTGCTGCACGAATTGTTCGACCACCTGGCATCGGACGATGCCGACGCCGCGAACGACCGCCCGGACGCCCGGCGTGACCGGGGCGATGCCGGGCCACGCCGACGAGCGGAAGCGGTCGTGTTCGACCTGCTCGACCCCGTGGAGGTGGTGCCGGTCGGAGCGCCGATGCCGACCGATCCGCGCGCCCTGACGGTGGCACGGGCGCTGGTGCGCGATCCGGCGGACGACCGCGCCCTGCACCAGTTCGCCGCGACGGCCGCCGCGAGCCCGCGCACCCTGGCCCGGCTGTTTCTCGCCGAGACCGGAATGACCTTCGGGCAGTGGCGAACTCAGATCCGGCTCGCGGCCTCACTACCGCTGCTGGCCGGTGGTCTGCCGGTGACCCGGATCGCGGAGCGGGTCGGCTACGGCACGTCGAGCGCCTATGTGGCCGCCTTCCACCGCATGGTCGGCATCTCCCCGGGCCGGTACTTCGCGCGGTGATCACCGGCACGCCGACGCCGGGACAACGTCGTGCCGTTAGTCTCGGTACCGATGAGACGCAGGCAGAAGCCACCGTTGCCGAAGCGGCACGGACTGGACCCGGCGCGGCTGCGGCTGCCGGAGGAGGGTTCCTGGGCGACCATCCGCGATCACCTCGTGGAGCGGTTGCCCAGAGTCGCGCCCGCCCGCATCGATGAACTGCTCGCTCAGGGCGGCATCGTGGACATGACCGGCCCGATCGCGCCGGACGCACCCTATGTGCCGGGCGGGGCGGTGTGGTTCCACCGGGATCTGCCGCAGGAGACCGAGGTGCCGTTCCGGATCACGATCGTGCACCGCGACGAGGACCTGCTCGTGATCGATAAACCGCACTTCCTGTCCACCATCCCGCGCGGCAGGCACATCCTGCAGACCGCGCTGGTGCGCCTGCGGCGCGAGCTGGAACTGCCGGATCTCGTCCCGGCACACCGCCTCGACCGCGCGACCGCCGGACTGGTGCTGTTCGTGATCAACCCCGCCAAGCGCGGGGCGTACCAGAAACTGTTCGGTCAGCGCCGCGTGCGCAAGGAGTACGAGGCGATCGCCCCGTACCGTCCGGACCTGTCGCTACCGACCACGATATACAGCCGGATAATCAAGGAACGCAACATCATTCGCGCCTTCGAGGTGCCGGGTGAGCCGAATGCCGAGACCCTCGTGGAACTTCTCGACCACCGCGACGGGCTGGGCCGCTACCGCCTGAGCCCGCACACCGGCCGCACCCATCAACTCCGCGTGCACATGAACGGCCTCGGCATCCCGATCCTCGGCGACGATTTCTTTCCGGAACTGACCGAACGTCCCATCGACGACTTCACCCGGCCACTGCAATTACTCGCCGCCACACTGGAATTCACCGACCCGGTGACCGGGGCAGCCCGCCGCTTCGAAACCACCCGAACCCTGCGGGCCTGGACGGATCCCACCGGCTGGTCGGCCGGGCCGCCCCCGGAACCGCACCGCGACAACTGATCTCGAATATTCAGATGTCGAGGTATTCGATACGCGGCTGCTCGACCACCGCGACCACGCGACGGTGCAGTTTGGCCGAGAGCAGTCCGCGCAGATCGTCGAGGGTGTCCACGACCTCGACCTCGTAGTCACCCCAGGTCGGCTCGGCCTCGAGATCCACGCCGAATCCGCCGCCGCCCAGCATGCTCAGCCAGTTCTTCCAGTTGCCCTGGAAATTGGCCCGCGACGCCATCTCCGCCCAGTCGAACCGCTGCCGCTGCACCACGAATTTGCCCGAGCGCCCCTGGTAGACCTTGGTCACCTCGACCTCGCGCTTGCCGAATTCGCGCCCCTGGACCACGAATCGGCCCTCGAAGCGTTTGGTTCGTGCCCCCGCGGGGCCGTCGGCGAGTTCGACGGTGGTGAATTCGGCCGCGGCGTCGGTCGAATCCGGGGTGTCGGCCGAGACGGGCTGCTGCGAATCGATGGCCATGGGTTTCACCTTCCTGAATTGATGCATAGATGCGCATCAAGTGATCTGTTCGAGGCACGGGGGACCGTGCGATCGAGACTCCGGCGACCACCCGCAACATCGCGGGCTACCCAACGTCGAACTGTCACCTTGTCTGTCGACCACTATACGTAGACGTATACATATAGCGCAAGGACTGTTCGGGACCACGTGATCGATGGAATACAGCGAACTCTCAGCTAGCGAACGTAGACTGGCCTCGATGTCTCGAAACGATAACGGCAATACGCCGGTCGCGACCGACTCCGGCGCGGGCGCGCACACTCTCGCCGAACCGCCCGCGACCGCCGGACCGGTTCGGCGGCTCCACGCCTACGTGGACGTGGCCGTCGTCGTTCTCACCCTGGCGGGCACGAATCTGATCGCGCACTTCACCTCGGCCTGGGCCAATATCGCGACCGTCCCGGTAGCTGCGGTGGTGCTGGTGCTGCTGATGCGCCGACGCGGCCTCGGCTGGGCCGAACTCGGCCTGTCACCGCGACATTGGCGACGCGGCACGCTGTACGCGCTGGGCGCGGTCGGGATCGTGCTGAGCGCGGTGGTGATCGGGGCGGCGCTGCCGATCACGCGGCCGTTCTTCCTCGCCGATCGCTATGCGACCGTCTCCGGCGCGCTGATCGCCTCGATGATCGTGATCCCGCTGCAAACGGTCATCCCCGAAGAACTCGCCTTCCGCGGCGTCCTGCACGGCACACTCGACCGCGCCTACGGCGTGCGCGGCGTATTCGCCGCGGGCTCACTGCTTTTCGGGCTCTGGCATATCGCCTCCTCGCTCGGCCTGACGCACGGCAATCGCGGACTGAGCGGAATTCTCGGCAGCGGCCCGGCCGCACAGATCGCGGGAATCGCGCTGGCGGTCCTGGCGACCGGCGCGGCGGGCGCGGTCTTCACCTGGCTGCGACGGCGCAGCGGCAGCCTGCTCGCGCCGATCGCGCTGCACTGGTCGCTCAACGGGGCCGGCGCACTCGCCGCGGCGGTGGTCTGGCACACCGCGCTGCACTGATGCCGAAACCGAAACGAGGGCCCGGGATCCGTCATCGGACGGATTCCCGAGGCCCTCAGCGATTCCCGCGGGGTCGGACGTGCGGATCACACCTCCAGGTCCTCCTCGATGCCCTTGAGGCGGTGCCGGGCCAGCGCCAGGTTCGCCCGCGCCCGATCCGTGGCCAGATAGAGGAACAGGCCCTGGGATTTGCGGCCGGTCATCGGCCGGATGATGTGGTACTGGCCGGACAGGGTGATGAGGATGTCCTCGATACTGTCGCTGAGCCCGAGCTGCTCCATGGTGCGCAGCTTGGCGCGCACGACCTCGGTGTTCCCCGCCGCGGCGACCTGCAGGTCCAAGCTCTTGGAACTACCGAGCATGCCGAGCGCCATACCGCTGTTGTAATCGACGACGGCTGCTCCGATCGCGCCGTCGATCGCCATCATCTCCTTGAGCGCCAGATCCAGATTGGACATATGTGTTCCTTTCAGTGGGTGTTCGTCGGCTGGTCTTCGTCGGAAACCGCGAGATGGTCGGCGATCGCGCGAGCCACCGGCCGTGACTCCAGATGGAGCCGGCCGACGTTCACCTCCGCACTCGCCAGCACGGTCAGCGAGGTCCAGCCCGCCGCGTAGACCACGACGTGCCCGCCGGTGCCGCGCACCACGACCTCGTGGAATCCGCCGCCGTGCGCGGTGGTGGCGAGCCGGTGTGACAGCGCCAGCTGCGAGGCGGCCATCGCGGCCATCGTCGAAGGCTCGAGGTGTTCGGGCAGATCGTGCGCGACGAGCAACCCGTCGCTGGAGGCCACCAGCGTGCCGGTCAGCTGCGGGACGCGATCGCGCAGTGCTTTCAGCTCCGCCAGCACCGCGGCGTTCGGTTCGGGTTCGGACATCGCCACCTTCGTCAACCTTCCCTTCAGTGCTTGACCGAGCAGTTTCCTGCGCGCGGTCATGCGAGCTCCGCCAGAGCTGCTCGCAGACGCAGGAGTAGGTCCTTGTCGACCGGCTCCCAACCGTCCGAGTCGGGAATCGGCTCGGACCGCCGCGGCGCGCGGCGAGGGAGCGGCCCGGACCGGGCGGGCGCGCGAACGGCCGCCACCGGCTCAGCGTGCACCGGCTCGGCCGTCGTGACCTGGGCAGGCGCCGCGACCGGCGGCTCGATCAGGCCCGCCGCGGTCAGATCCCGCACCGCCTCCAGACAGCCATAGGTGGTGCGGCCGAGGTCGCGGGCGATCTCGGTGACGCTGCGCCGCGTGTCGGCGGCGGCCAGCACCTCGGCCTGGCCGCCGGTGAGCACCACACGCCGTCGCCGCACGCGGTGCACCGGCACGACCGGAGCGCGGTCGACCAATTCCGCAGGCCACGGCCCGGATTCCGGATCACCACGTCGGGCACACTCGTGTACCAGCGCGCGCGGAGTGATGTGGCAGATCGGAGCGAGCCAGTGCGGCGGCGCGGGCCGGAATTCGGGGACCGACGGGGAGGCCAGCAGGAAATAGGCGGCGTCGAACGCCGACAGCAGTGCCAGGGTTTCCAGCCTCGGCCGTCCCAGCATGTGGCCGGGATCGCCGGTCGCGGCCCGCTGCCAGTCGTCCGTGGTCGCCACACCCGCCTCCACGACGAGACGATCCAGCCCGACCGTGCGGCGGCAGTCGACGGATGCGATGGCGCCTTCGGCCAGATGGAACACGCCGTCGCTCGCGCGCAACATGCCGGTACGTCGTTCCTGCTCGAGCCGCCGCAGTTCGACCGCGAGCTCAGCGGTCACGACCGTCCGTCCAGTTCGCCCAGAATCCCCCGGAGCTGGAACCGCGCCATCGCGAGATTGCCTGTGTCGCCGTCGAACAGCACGTGCACGAAGAGGCGACCGTCGAAGTCGCCGTTCAGCAGATTCAACAGGTGATAGGCGCGGGTGCCCGAGACGATGATCTCGGTGACGTCGTCATCGCCGCCATCGGGGCGGGTCGCCAGCGCGGCGCAGCCCAGTACGGCACGGACCACATCGGTGGTCGCCGCGGCGTCCTCGTGCTGATCCACCAGATCGTGTCGACCGGCCGCGGCGATCGCCAGACCGCTCGCGCCGTCCACCAACGTCACGCTGCACGCACCGGGAATGTCCATGATGCGGCGCAGACAGCCGTCAATATCGGTCACCGTGCCCTGGCCTGTCTGTCGTGTGAGATTTTCAGCAGACCAGACGGTACACACCGCGCCCAGCGAATGTACAGAAAATACCGGAATATTCTAGTAGAAAATACATTTCCCCAGGTCGAGACATAAAGAATACCAATCGGTTTGATCTATGTCAGGGCTGGAGACCCGCTCGCGAACCAGGTGCGCGATTCGGCCTCGCCCCGCCGACAGATTTCGACGATCACCAGCCTTCAACCGAACGGATGTTCGGTGGAAACATTGACCTCGGATAGGCCGGGCATTACTCTCACTGCGGTCACACATACGTTCGAGTAATCGGTTCGGCGGCTGCCGGAACCGCATCCGCACCCGGGAAGGCGCGCCATGCTCGACAACCGGTCGACCGGCAATTCCGAACCCTCCGACCCCGCGACCACTGCCCCGCCCCAGGCGGCGGAAGCGGCCACCGCGACGTCACCCTCGCCCGCCGAGGCCGCGATCGCCGCCCTGGCGGATCGGGTCGCCACCGCCCGCGGAAAGCTGCCGCTGCAATCGGATCCGGCGCTGTTCGCCGAACTGTCCGAGGCCGAGATCGCCGCCGAGCGCGAACTCGCGGAATGGATGCGCAAGCAACGACGGCAGCAGCGCCGCCGGGCCGTGAGCGCCGAACTGGCCGCCGAGAAACGCGACCGCAGCGTCGCGCTGTCGGTGCGCCGCGCCGACGACGCCGATGCGCGCTGGCACCGGCGCGCCCTGGCCGCGCGGCGGCGGGTGTCCAATCCCGATGCGCGCCTTGCCCAGTTGTATCGCCGGGCCGAATGGTCCTCGCGGGCGCTGATCGGCGTCGTCGTGCTGGGCATGCTGTGGGCCGGGGTGAACGTGCAGCACAATCTGGTGCCCAGCGGCGATATGACCGACCCGCTGTACTGGCTCAGTTACGGTTTCGAGGCGATGATCTCGATCCCGATCATCACCATCATGGTCGTGGCGACCACCGCCGCCCGCTGGGGTCGCGAAATCGCCCGCGGCAAGGTCGTTTTCCTGGAGGTGGCGCTGCTGGGCGTCACCATCGCCCTCAACGCGGGCCCGCATCTGGTCGCGGGCGAATTGGCCCGCGCCGCCGAATCCGCGGTCGCGCCCGTCATGGTCGGCGTGGTGATCTGGTTGCACTCCTGGGTCTCGGCCCGCTACGCCCAGCTCATCGACGCCATCCCCGTCGAGAACGACACCTCCGCGCCCGACCGGTCGCCGCGCCGACTCACGCACACCACCGTCGAATTCGGCGAACCCCATCCGTTTCCCGAATTCACCCCCGAACCAACCGATTCGGTAGCCCTGCCCATCGGCCACACCGCTCGCCCCGTCGACGGTTTCGACACCTACGGCGCCCGATTCGATCCCGCCGCAGGATTTTTCGCCACGGCCGACCCGAACGGCGTGACCGCTACCTCCGCGACTCCACAGCAACCTCCGGTCCCCCACGGCGACAACAGAACCACCGCGCCCCACCAGCCTGCGCAGGATCAGGCAACGGTCCCCGCCGCCGCACCCCAGCAGGCTCCGGCCACGGCATCCACCGTGCTCCCGCAGACCGATCCGTCCGAATTCCCCACGGATTACGCCACTTCCACGCCGAGGAACAACGGTTCCACCGCAGTCGCCCCCGATCCCGCGCCGACTCCGCTCGCGCACAACGTGATCCCCGATCCGACGACGACCGCTCCAGATGTCGCCGCGGCCGCCCTCGCTGCCTCCGAGCAGATCGCGACCAGCGCACCCACTCGGACCGAGGCCAGCGCTGCCGGCCGCCCCACTGAAGCACCGGCTCCGGACGGCACGATCACCGAGACCACACCCCGGAACGAGACGGCACCCCGCCCCACGGCGATCACGCAAACAGCCGACGCTCCCGAAGCCACCGAAACCCCGCGAAGCGAAACTCGAGCGCCCGCCGACGGCGCACCCACTGCCGCCACGACGGACGAATCGCAGCAGCGGGCCGCGAGCGCACGCCAGACGGAACCGGCCCAGCATCCCGCCCAGCGCGCGGCAGCGATGCCCGAGTCCGCCGAAACCGCCCGCCGGGCCTCGAGCACCGAGCAGCAGGGCACACAGCTCGCACTCGACGAGCAGGCGGTCGCCCAGGCGCCGGTGCGGCGGCCACGGCCGCGCATCGTGCCGGTTCCGGAACCGCAGGAGCGCGTCCAGGAGCACCGCGAGCTCCCCGAGGCGCACGATCCGTGGGACGACGGTGACGAGATCGACCCCGACAGCGACGAGACCGGTGTCTGGGCCGTGGCGCGGGAGATCTCCGCGCGCCGCCTGTCCAAACTTCCGGTGGAACAGCTCGCGGAAGTCCTGACCCTCGCGGACGAATCCTGGACCCCGGCCGCCATCGGCGCGTCGATCGGCCTGCCCGGCTCGCGTATTCTCGGCATCCTCGAGGCCGCGCGCCGCCTCGCCCGCCCGTACGCGGTGAGCAGTTGAGCGGAAATCGGACTAATCCGCACACCGCTGACCTGCAATTATGTCCTGGTGGCGTAGCTCACCGCGCCGCACAGCTTGACCCGCTGTTGCAACCTGACAACACTGGCTGCGTGAAGCGCGTTTCGAGATTCGGCATCTACGCCACTGTTGTCGCGGCGGCGGCCGTAATCGGACTTGGTGCCCAGCACGGCCACGCGGGGGCCACCGGACCCGAGGCAGCGCAGGATCGGCCGACGCTCGCCGTGGTCGGAGCATCGATCAGCGACGGGGTCGGTGCGGGGTCACCGCAGAAGGGCTGGCCGGTACTGCTGGCCCACCAACTCGGCTGGCGTTCGACGGTGAGCGCCGAT
Source organism: Nocardia jiangxiensis NBRC 101359 (assembly GCF_000308615.1). Taxonomy (GTDB): domain Bacteria; phylum Actinomycetota; class Actinomycetes; order Mycobacteriales; family Mycobacteriaceae; genus Nocardia; species Nocardia jiangxiensis. The sequence continues at coordinate 68,936 of NZ_BAGB01000012.1, read as the reverse complement.
CCGGGCGCCGGATACGTCGCACCGGGCTACCACAAGCTCGGTCCCATGGAACGCCTCCTGGGCAAGCTCCAGCTCGCCTCCGACCACCCGACCGTGGTCATCGTCCAGGCCGGATACAATGACATCGGCACGTCCCCGGCTCAGCTGACCGCCAATGTGCACAAGGTCATCGGCGAGATCCGCACTCAGGCCCCGGACGCTGCGGTCGGTGTGATCACCGTCTTCCCGAAGGGCGAGGCGACCCCGGCCGCATGGGCCACCGACAAGATCATCGTGGCAGCGGCCAGGGACGCTTATCCGAAGGTTTATGTCTTCGATCCGCTGGGCTCACATTGGGTATTCCCCACAGTGGCGGATCGGCTGCATCCCACCGCGGCCGGTCATCAGTGGATCGCCAACCGGCTCGCCTCGGATTTCCGGCACTACGGTCTGACCCGCTGACATCGGGCGGCGAGCCCGCGCCGCCGACACAGTCGATTCGGAGGAATCGATCAGTCGGTTCACAGGGTCGGTGGGAACGATGGCGATAAGGGCCGACCGAGGGAAGCATATGACGCAGAGCGAAGTGCGCGATTCGCAGAACCGAATACTCCGAACCGATACCGTTGGGCGCGTGCATATTCGAGGCGGCGGTGTCAGCGGCAGTTATCCGGGCGGTCGGGCCGCCGAGCGCTTCGACGGTAGGTATCAGCGGCCCGCACTGTGGCAGCGCTGCCGGGAGCAGGCTGCGGTGGCCTGATGAGTATCGGCATCGCACCCCCCGCCATCGCAGCGCAGTCCGAGACCCCCGCGCCGCGACGCAAACGGCCGCATCTGCATCAGATCGACCTGTTCCGGATCCTCACCTTCGCCTGCGTCATCGGCGCGCACGTGGTCGGCAATTCGATCGACTCGGGCAATACCGCCGCCAACGGCGTCGTCATGCCGCTGCACTTCACCCGGGACGCGTTCTTCGCGCTCACCGGATTCGTGCTGATCTACCAGTACCGCGGTAAGACGCTGGACACCCGGGCGTTCTGGCGAAAGCGTTTTCCGCTGGTCGGCATCCCCTATCTCGCCTGGTCGGTGATCTACTGGGGTTATTCGGTCGGGGCCGGACTACATCCCGGGGAATCGGTCCGCAGCGCGCTGTGGCGGCTGGTGTTCGAGACAGCGACCGGCGGGGCCTGGTATCAGCTGTACTTCCTGCTGGTGACGATGCAGGCGTATCTGCTGTTCCCGCTGATCATGCGGCTGCTGCGCGCCACCGAGGGCAATCACCGCTGGGTGCTCGCGGCGAGCGCGACCCTGCAACTGGGCGTGCTGTGGTTGCTGGTGCATCCCCCGGCCCTCACCGGACGACCGCTCGGCATCTGGAACCACCTGTACGCCACGGCCATCCCGTACCAGTTCTACATCCTGCTCGGCGCGATCGCGGCCTGGCACATCGACGCGGTGACCCGCACGGTGCGCCGACTCGGCCCGGTGTTCGTGGCGGCGGCGATCGTGGGCCTCGCGCTGGCCGAGCTGTACTTCCTGTGGCAGACCCGGCAGATGCCCGCCTGGCAGGCCAACAACGTCTTCATGCCGCACCTGCTGTTCTGCTACGTCCTGATCATCTTCGCCGTGTACACGGTGAGCAGTTGGTGGGCCGCGCACAGACAGCAGCACGATCTGTTCTCCCGGGCCGTGCGCTACGGCTCGGACCGATCGTTCGGCATCTTCCTGTCGCACCCGATCGCACTGCAACTGCTCGCACCGGTCATCCCGGCGCTGCAGACCCATCTGGGACTGCTGTGGGGCACCGTCGTGCTGTACCTGACCGTCGTCGCGATGGCGATCGGCATCACCGAGGTGGCGCGCCGCATTCCGGGCAGCCTGTGGCTGACCGGGCGGCCGATGCTGCACACCGATCCGCGTGCCCTGGCCGGGCGCCTACGTCGAACGCAGACACCCGAATCCGCGTCCGCCGAGGAACTGACCTGTACGCCGACACGCTGAAGACGGTGGCGATATCCCACGGGCGATCACCCCGTGATGCCGAATCTCGGCGGCTAGACCTCGGAACGGACCTCGTCGCTACGCGTTGAACGGACCTCGTCGCTGAGCGTTTCGACGTCTTGCGACTCGTCGTTCAACGACTCGGCGGCACGTGACTCATCGCTGGGCGACTCGGCGTCCGGCGACTCGGCGTCCGGCGACACCTCGACCGACGACTCGGCCTCCGGTGACCCCTCACCCGGAACCTCGGGCGTCGACGGATTCTCGACAACAGCGTGCGCCGGATCCAGCGGCGTATCAACGGTTCCGGACCGCCGCACACCAGCCTCGGCGATCTCCGTCGCGGCGGCCATCCGCAATCGTTCGGCGACCTCGTTGAAGATATAGAAGTTCGGAATGGCTTCGATGGGCGGCAAGGTGACCCAGCGGCTACCGGATTTGAATCGGATCAGACCACCCTGGGCATCGATCGTATCGACCTGCTCCCAGGGGTAGTTCGATCCCGCAAACGCCAATTCGGCCAGATCCACGGCGATTTCACCGAACGGCACCCGCTGCCCGGCATCGATCGCCGCCACCGCGCGCGGGAGTTGTGCTGCGGTCACCGCGGATTGGATCGCCGGACCCCATTCGTGCGCACCGTCGAATTGGCGTTCGTCGAAGGATTCGTGCGATCCGTCCGGTCCGTCGAGCGTCAGCGAGTACTCGGTGGTGGTCGCGGCCGCCGACCCGTGCAACGGGATCACCGACTGCCGCACTTCGGCGGTATCCCAGCGGAATGCGGTGATCTCCTGCCCGGACCGGTACACCGTCAGACCGTGGTCGAACATGTCCATCCGGGCGGTGCGCACCGCACCGGTGAGACTGCCGCGCAACCAGGCCGCCACCAGGGGAATCAGCGCGAGAATCGCGAACACGATCGTGCCGGTCCACCACGAGGCGGTCGCGCAGATCCCCGCGACGATCGCCAGACCACCCGCGATCAGCCCGCAGGCACGCACGAAGGTGTCCTCACTCATCGACGCGGGTAGAAACGTCTGGCGATGCGCGCCCAGCTTCTGATATTCGGCCATCAAATGGACCAGCCGCGTCAGGGGTACCGGCGGTCGTTCGCCGGTACCCCCGGTCCCGTGCTGAACCGTGCTCGGGGTGGTCACATCATCCCTCCATACGCGGATTCTCCCGCGCGAAGCGTATTCCACTCGCCCGAATCTTGCTACCAGTGGGCAGAATGGCTTCGCTTATCTCGCAACCCGCCCGCAACCACCATGGAAATCAGCACCCCCGGCGAATGCCGCGCCGACAGCCAGCATCGGCACCAACAACTCGGTGGAGAAGCTCATCCCGCCGAGTATCGCCACAGCGATCACCATGCCGGACTGACGGCTGGTGTTGAGCAGTCCCGCCGCGGTTCCGGCGACGGGAGCCGGGGCCAGATGCATGGCGGCCGCACTCAGCGAGGATGCCAGAATCCCTGCGGCGTAACCGATCAATGCCGTCGGCGCGATGGCGAGCACGAGATTTCCGCCCAGCGACAGCCCGGCAGAACCGATCGCGCCCACCGCGCCGACCGCCGCGAACACCACGATCATCCGATCCCGCCGGTCCGGGGTGATCACCAGCGCGGTCACGTTGCCCAGACACCAACTGACACAACACACCAGCAGTACATAGCCGGTGTGCACCGCGTCGAGTCCATGCTTCTGCTGCAGATACAGCGCCAGTACCAGCAGTGAACCGTAGGAGGCGAATTGATAGCAGCCGCCGGCCAGCGCGACCAGCAGATACGGCCGGTTGTGCGAAAGCTCCTGCGGCACGGTCGGCTTGTCGGAGACCAGCTCGATCCACAGCAGACCGGCGGCGGCCACCACGGTGATCCCCGCCGCAGCGATCAGCCAACCGATCGGCCAGGTTCCGTGCCGCCCCTCGATCAGCGCGGCGGCCAACGAGGTGAGCAGCACACAGAGCAACAGCTGCGAGACGGGGTTGACCCGTCGCTGATGTGCCTCGGGCGCATCGGAGAACCGCCGCAGCATCCACAGCGCCACGAGACATATCGGCACGTTCACCGCGAACATCCAACGCCAGCCGATGAATCCGGTGACCAGTCCGCTCAGCAGGGGTGAGAAGGCGATGCCGACCCCGCCGACAACACCCCACGCACCGATCATCCGGGCACGCCGGCTCGGGTCCGCGATGCCCTTGCCCAGGATGGCCAGCGTCATCGGCAGCGCGAAACTGGCACTGACGCCCTGCGACACCCGCGCGGCGATCAGCCACTCACCCGACATCGCGGTCGCGCACAGCGCCGAGGCGACCGTGAACACCACCAGCGCCACCCGATACACCTTCGCCGCGCCGAACCGGTCACCGGCCGCGCCGGACACCATCAGGAATACGCACAGCGGAATCGTGTAACCGTCCAGGAACCACTGCCCGGCCCCGGCAGAGGTGTGCAGTTCACGCGTTATGGTCGGCAGCGCCACGTTCACCGCGGAGGCGTCGAACGCGACCAGGAAATTGCCGATACTGACCGCGATCATCCCGGCGATGCCCAATTGCCCGGCGCGCGCGGCGATGTCGTGCGATGTCGCGGTCTTCGACGCGTTCACGTCGGTCATGGCTTCCGTCCCGTGCGGGCCGCCGTCTCGGCGGGCAGTTGCGCCGCGTAGATCGTGTGGTGAATGGGAGTCCGGACCCCGGCGGCGCGGCCGAACCGCACCACCGCGCCAGGACCACATACAGCAGATACCAGGCCAGTCCCAGCCCGGTGATCGGAAAGGCGAAGGTGCGCAATCGATGTCGCAGCCGGATGAACTCCGGGCTGGTGTGCGCGCCGAGTACGTCGGCATTGTCGGCCGGATCTCGATCGATGGTCGTCACTCGAAACTCCCCGACCTGTGCAGGAGTGGTACGAGCAATGCTGGATCCGGGGCAGGGCAACAGGATTCGATCGTCGCCGAGCCGTCGGCCGGTGCGGCGAACGGTCGACGAACGGTCACCCGAAGGCGACGAACGGTCCGGCCGACCTCACCCCTCCCCTAGTCCAGATGCAGACGCAGCATCGCGGTCCTGGACCACTCGGGCGCCCGGCCGCGCAGCGAAACCCCGATCATCGTCGCGAATGCGAGCGGAACCGACAGTGGCGCAGGCTGTGTCGCGAGCACACCGAACCAGCCCGGGAGCGGCGGACCGAACGCGGTCAGCGTGATCGCGCCCGAGGAGATGAGCAGGCCGACCAGAACTCCGGCGATCGCTCCGGCCGCGGTGAGCCGCGACCACCAGATCCCCAGGATCAGCAGCGGCGAAAACGTCGACGCCGCAACGGTGAACGCCCAGGTCACCAGGATTCCGGCATCGAGTTTGCCGAACGGCAGGGACAGCAGCAGTACGACGAATGCCGACAGCAGGACCGTCACGCGAAGCCGGCCGAGGCTTCCGGTGATGAGGTCGTGCGAGATCGCACCGGACACGGCCAACAGCAGCCCCAGCGAACTGGTCAGGATCGCGGCGAACGCGCCCGCGGTGAGCATCCCGGTCAACACGACACCCTGCCAGCCGAGATGTACCTGGCTCGGCAGCGCGACGACGACCGTATCGGTGTCGCCGGACAGATACAGCTGCGGTACCAGCGCGCCGCCGAGCACCCCGTAGATGCCGGGGAACAGGTAGAACATCCCGACCAGGGGGACGGTGAGCGCGGCGGCCCGTCGCGCGGCCGTGCCGTCGGGGCTGGTGTGGAACCGCATGATCACGTGCGGCAGCCCCATGGTGCCCAGCGCCGTGGCCAGCAGCACCGACAGGGTGCTCAGCAGGGGGTGGCCGTAGTTCCCGATATCGAACAGCGGCCGCTGCCAGCCCGCCGCGCCGGGCGCGCTGAGCCCGTCGACCCGCGGCGCCTCGGCTCCGGCCGGGAAGACCACGCGCTGCCCGGCATGGAACCGGTGCGGGCCGGGCTCCAGCAGCAGGCCCGGCGCGTGAATCGGCTCGCTGATCTCGACGATCACGTTCTGCCGGAAGACGACCGTGGTCGCGTGCCCGAAGTGGTGGAACGCGACCGGATGCATCGCCTCGCTGCGCGCCACGGACCCCACGCCGACCAGCAACCAGATCGCGGGCACCGCGAACAGTACGACTTTCGCCACGAACTGGAACGCCTGCACATAGGTCGCCGCGCGCATACCGCCGAGCACGAGCGTCAGGCTCACCGCGACTGCGGCCAGCACCACACCGACCCGGTACGGCGTCCCGCTGACCATGCTCAGCACCAGGCCGGAGGTGTGGAACTGCGGCACCAGATACAGCAGGCTGATCACCAGCACCGCGGCCGCGGCCAGCCGCCGCAGCGGCCGCGAGGCCAGCCGCGCCTCCACGAAATCCGGAACGGTCAGCGCGCCCGAACGCCGGATCGGCGCGGCCACCAGCGCCAGCATCATGATGTACCCGGCCGCGAATCCGACCAGGTACCACAGCGCGCCGACGCCGTACTTCACCACCAGCCCGGCCGCGCCGAGAAACGATGCGGCCGAGAGGTATTCACCCGACAGGGCGGCCGAATTCAGCAGTGGCGTCGCATGCCGCGACGCGACCAGGAAGTCCGAGGTCGTGCGCATCGCCGCGACGCCGCGCAGGCCGATGAACAGGGTCACCGCCATCACCAGCCCGACAGCGAGCAGGCCGATCACCCGCTGTCCTCGCGCGGCGATTCGATCGCCTCGGCCCGGCGCAGATGCCACACACACCCACCACCACCAGCAGCGGGTAGGGCAGCACCGCCAGGGCCAGCCAGGACAGCGGGATGTCGACCAGCCGCAACCGATCCAGCCGGGGCCACAGATCCAGTACGACCGGCAACCCGACCAGGATCGCCGTCAGCACGAGGACGGTGACGATCGCGCGGCGACGCTGGGATCGATAGTTGCGCAACGCCTTCGAGGTATCGATGTCCTCCGGAAATCGCACCTGCCGACGACTGTGGCGGCGTGGGCGAGCATGGGCGCGCCTGGTCTGCGGGCTCATCACGGTCACCCTGCGGGCGGCGCTCAACGCGGTCCCGTTTCGCTCGAGCGCGCCACGTCCAGCAGCCGCTCCCGCAGTTCGCGCGCCATCCGGCGGCTGACCGGGACGTCGCCGAGCGCGGTATGCGCGAACAGCCCACTCGAATCGGTGCGCAGTTCCCGGATCGCGCCGAGAGCGACCAGATATCCGCGATGGGTTCGCAGGCTGGCTCCCAATACTCTTCGAGCCGGGAAATCGGCATCCGATACAGATGCACCCCGCCCACGGTGTGCAGTTTGACGTAATCGCCCTGCGCCTCGACGAAATGCACCTCACTGCGCCGCACATAGACGGTGCGACCACCGCTGTCCACCGGGAGAGCGGCCAGCACATCGGCGATCGCGGCGCTGCGCGGCGCATCCGGTTCCTCGGGCAGGAATTTGAGCACCCGCGCCAGAGTGGCGGAAAGACGTTCCGCGCGAACGGGTTTGAGCAGATAGTCGGCGGCGCCGATGCCGAACGCGGCGACCGCGTGCCGGTCGTGCGCGGTGACGAAGACGATCGCGGGCGGGTCGCCGAGTTTGGCCAGGAGGTTGGCCAGTTCCAGACCGTCGAGTCCGGGCATGGAGATGTCCAGCAGCACCGCGTCGTACCGCTCGTTCTGGATCAACTTGAGCGCCGTCAGCGGATCACCTGCGGCCGTGACGTTTTCGATCATCGGTGACTCGCGCAGCAAACGGCACAGATCGTCGAGCGCGGAGGGCAGGTCGTCGACCGCGAGCACGCGCAGACGCCGCGAGGTCGTCCTCATGAGGCCACCACACCCGGCTGCGACAGCGGAGCTCGCACCAGAACCCGGGTTCCGGCGTCCCGCTCGGTTTCCACGACCAGGCCGTACCACGCCCCGTAGCTGGTGCGCAGCCGGCGATCCACATTGGACAGCCCGACCGACCCGGTGGATCTGCCGGCCAGGATGGCGGCCGCATGTGCCGGGTCACATGCCGACGCCGTCGTCCTCGACGGTGATCAGGCAGTCCCCGCCGCGCGCCTCACCGTGCACGTGGATCGCGCCACCCTGCTCACGAGCCTCGATCCCGTGCCGAATCGCGTTCTCCACCAACGGTTGCAGCACCAGATACGGCAACGGAACCGCGAGCACGTCGGGGGTCACCCGGATCTGGACGCGCAGCCGATCGCCGATCACGGCGCGCTGCAGCACGAGATACGTTTCGATGGCCTGGAATTCGTCGGCGACCGTGGTGTACTCGCCGTGCCGTGCCAGGCTGTAGCGCGCGTAGTCGGCGAAATCGAGGATCAGCTCGCGCGATCGTTCCGGATCCGAACGCATCAGCGAGGCGATGACCGTCAGCGCGTTGTAGACGAAATGCGGTGAGATCTCCGCCCGCAGCGCCCGCAGTTCGGACCGGGCGGCCCGCTCGGCGCTCTCCTGCAACCTGCCGTGCTCGAGCAGGTACTCGACCAGCAGGACAACCTCTTTCAGCGCCTTGCCCGGAATCGGACCGTCCACCAGCAGCACACCCGCGACCGCACCGTCGAGGGTCAGCGGCGCGGCGGTGAGAGGTCCTTCGGTCGCGTTCCGTTCGGTGCGCAGCGCCCGGTGCAGCACCACGGCGGCGTCACCGGAGTCTCCGGACCAGGTGAGATTCGCGTTCGGATCGGACAACCCGACCGATCGCACCCCCAGTATCCGCCGCAGCCGCTGCGCGGCGGCCGCAGCGCCGGGGCCGGACAGGCCCTCGGCCAGATCGGTGGCGAGGCGACGCACATGCCCCAGCGTCGCGATCGGATCCGCGCGTTCACTTCGCGGCCGCATCCACATCTGCACTGTGACAGACCCCCTCATCGTCTGCAGTTGTTCGAGGGCTCCACACCACCGCACCCTCGGTTCATCCAGCCGGAAGCGTCCCGGTCATCACCTGTTGCGATCACCGAGGTCACTCCCAAACAGGAAGCGGCCCCGGTCTTTTGGAATCCACTGTAACGCCATCCGGCCAACGCCGCGGAGCACCGGATACCGCACTGCCGGACACGGTGCGGGAAAGACGAAGGCCCGCTTCCCGGGACGGGAAGCGGGCCTTCGTATTCGGACTTCGAGCCGAGAAGCGAGCCTTACTTGGCCCGCTCCAGGACCTCGACCAGACGCCAGCGCTTGGTGGCCGACAGCGGACGGGTCTCCATCAGCTGAACGCGGTCGCCGACACCGGCGGTCTCGTTCTCGTCGTGCGCCTTCACCTTGGAGGTGGTGCGAATGATCTTGCCGTAGAGCGGGTGCCGGTTACGGTCTTCCAGCTCGACGACGATCGTCTTGTTCATCTTGTCCGAGACGACGTAGCCGACGCGAACCTTGCGGCTGCCACGCTCCGTCTCCTTGGCCGGCGTCTTGGCCGGACCCTTGGTGTCGCTCATGCGGCGTCTCCCTCAGTCTTGGGACCGGTGGCCAGACCGAGCTCACGCTCGCGCATGACCGTATAGATGCGCGCGATCTCGTGGCGGACCACACGCAGCCGACGGTTGTTCGTCATCTGACCCGTCGCCATCTGGAAGCGCAGGTTGAACAGCTCTTCCTTCGCCTCACGCAGTGCGGCGACGAGCTCGTCCTGATCCTTGTCCCGCAGCTCTGCGGCCGGTGTTCCGCTCATCAGAACTGCTCCTCCCTCGTCACGATCCTGCACTTCATCGGGAGCTTGTGCATCGCGCGGCGCAGGGCCTCACGAGCGGTCTCCTCGTTCGGGTAACTCATCTCGAACATCACCCGGCCGGGCTTGACGTTCGCGATCCACCACTCGGGCGAACCCTTACCGGAACCCATGCGGGTCTCGGCGGGCTTCTTGGTGAGCGGGCGATCCGGGTAGATGTTGATCCAGATCTTGCCGCCACGCTTGATGTGGCGGGTCATCGCGATACGCGCCGACTCGATCTGCCGGTTGGTGACGTAGGCGGGCTCCAGAGCCTGGATGCCGTACTCGCCGAACGTCACCGCGGTTCCGCCCTTGGCCATGCCGGAGCGGCCAGGGTGGTGCTGCTTGCGGTGCTTGACCTTGCGAGGCATCAGCATGGGTCAGCCCTCCTGAGGTGTCTGCGCCGGAGTCTCCGCCACAGCGGTGGCGGCACGCCCGGCCTCGGTGCTGGTCGCGGTGGTACCGGACGAACCGGACCGCCGCGGACGGTTCGGCCGCTCCCGACGCTCGCGACGCTCACCCGACGGAGCAGCGCTGGCCGTGACCTCACGCTTGCCGCCGACGATGTCGCCCTTGTAGATCCAGACCTTCACGCCGATGCGGCCGAAGGTGGTCCGAGCCTCGTACAGGCCGTAGTCGACGTCCGCACGCAGCGTGTGCAGCGGAACGCGACCCTCGCGGTAGAACTCCGAGCGCGACATTTCCGCGCCGCCGAGGCGGCCCGAGCACTGCACGCGGATGCCCTTGACGTTCGGCGAACGCATGGCCGACTGGATGGCCTTGCGCATCGCGCGACGGAACGCCACACGGTTCGACAGCTGCTCGGCAACACCCTGAGCAACCAGCTGGGCATCGGACTCGGGGTTCTTGACCTCGAGGATGTTCAGCTGAACCTGCTTCTTGGTGAGCTTCTCCAGCTCGGCGCGGATGCGGTCGGCCTCGGCTCCACGACGGCCGATCACGATGCCCGGACGCGCGGTGTGGATGTCCACCCGGACGCGATCACGAGTGCGCTCGATCTCGACCTTCGAGATGCCGGCCCGCTCCATGCCCGTGGCGAGCAGCTTGCGGATCGCGACGTCTTCCTTCACGTAGTCCGCGTACTGCTTGTCCGCGTACCAACGCGACTTCCAGTCGGTGGTGATACCGAGGCGGAAGCCATGGGGGTTGATCTTCTGTCCCATTTACTTAGCCCCTCCCTTCCGGCGGCTGCGAGCCGGGGCGGCGCTGGCGACGCTCTCGACCTCGATGGTGATGTGGCTGGTGCGCTTACGGATCCGGAACGCGCGGCCCTGGGCCCGCGGCTGGAAGCGCTTCATGGTCGCGCCCTCGTCGACGAACGCGGTCGAGATGACCAGCGTCGCCGGGTTCAGGCCCAGGTTGTTCTCGGCGTTGGCCGCGGCCGAGGCCACGACCTTGGCGACCGGCTCGCTCGCGGCCTGCGGCGCGAACTTCAGGATGTTCAGCGCGTCCTCGACCCGCTGGCCACGGACCATGTCCACGACCCGGCGCGCCTTCATCGGCGTCACGCGGACGTGCTTGGCGGTCGCGCGTGCGGTCGGGTTCTGAGTTTCAGTGCTCATCGCCGCTTGCTCTTCCGATCTTCCTTGACGTGGCTCCGGAACGTGCGGGTCGGTGCGAACTCACCGAGCTTGTGCCCGACCATGTTCTCCGACACGAACACCGGCACGTGCTTGCGGCCGTCGTGGACCGAGAACGTGTGGCCGATGAAATCGGGGATGATGGTCGAACGCCGCGACCAGGTCTTGATGACCTGTTTGGTGTTCTTCTCGTTCTGGACGTCCACCTTCTTGAGGAGGTGTTCGTCGACGAACGGGCCCTTCTTCAGGCTGCGTGGCATGTCTTAACCTCCTCTTAGCGCTTCTTGCCGCGACGGCGGACGATGAGCTTGTCGCTCGGACGGTTGGGTTTACGAGTACGGCCTTCCGGCTGACCCCAGGGCGAGACCGGGTGGCGACCACCGGAGGTCTTGCCCTCACCACCACCGTGCGGGTGGTCGACGGGGTTCATCACGACGCCTCGGACCGTGGGGCGCTTGCCTTTCCAGCGCATGCGGCCGGCCTTGCCCCAGTTGATGTTCGACTGCTCGGCGTTGCCGACCTCGCCGATGGTGGCGCGGCAGCGCACATCGACGCGGCGGATCTCGCCCGAGGGCATACGCAGGACGGCGTAGGCGCCTTCCTTACCCAGCAGCTGGATGCTCATACCGGCCGAACGGGCCAGCTTGGCGCCGCCGCCGGGACGCAGCTCCACCGCGTGCACGGTGGTACCGGTCGGGATCGAGCGCAGCGGCAGGTTGTTGCCGGGCTTGATGTCCGCACCGGTGCCGGACTCGATGCGAGTGCCCTGCGTCACGCCCTTGGGAGCGATGATGTAGCGCTTCTCGCCGTCCGCGTAGTGCAGCAGCGCGATGTTGGCGGTGCGGTTCGGGTCGTACTCGATGTGTGCGACCTTGGCCGGGATGCCGTCCTTGTCCAGCCGACGGAAGTCGATCAGACGGTAGGCGCGCTTGTGGCCGCCGCCGCGGTGCCGGGTGGTGATCCGGCCGTGCGCGTTACGACCACCGGACTTGCTCAGCGGACGCAGCAGCGACTTCTCCGGGGTGGAGCGAGTGATCTCGGCGAAGTCCGAGACGCTCGCGCCACGACGGCCCGGCGTCGTCGGCTTGTATTTACGGATTGCCATGAGTTCTTCTCTACTTTCTGGATTCTCCGCCGCTTACGCGACAGAGCCTCCGAAGATCTCGATGGGCTTGCTGTCGGCCGAGATGGTCACGAGCGCGCGCTTGGTGCTCTTGCGCTGGCCGTAACCGAAGCGGGTCCGCTTGCGCTTGCCCTGACGGTTGGCGGTGTTGACGCTGGTCACCGTGACGCCGAAAACCTTCTCGACGGCAATCTTGATCTGCGTCTTGTTCGAGTCCGGGTGCACCAGGAAGGTGTAGGTGCCTTCCTCGATCAGTCCGTAGGACTTCTCGGAGATCACCGGCGCGAGCAGGATGTCGCGGGGGTCGGCGATGGTGGTCACTTGCTCTCCTCCTGTGCAGCTTCGGCGGGGCCGTGCACGAAGGCGTTGAGCGCCTCGACCGAGAAGATCACGTCGTCGCTCTTGAGGACGTCGTAGGTGTTCAGCTGGTCGGGAGCGATGGGGTGCACGCCCTGCAGGTTCGCCACGCTCTTCCACGCGGTGGCATCCTCGCGGCCGACGACGACCAGGATGTTCTTGCGCTCCGACAGCTCGGCCAGGAAGTTCTTGGCGGTCTTGGTCGAAGGGGTCTGTCCCGCAACGAGTTCGGTGATCACGTGGATCCGCTCGCTACGCGCCCGGTCCGACAGGGCGCCACGCAGCGCGGCGGCCTTCATCTTCTTGGGCAGACGCTGCGAGTAGTCGCGCGGCTGCGGGCCGTGCACGGTGCCACCACCGGTGAACTGCGGCGCGCGGGTCGAACCCTGACGGGCGCGGCCGGTGCCCTTCTGCCGGTACGGCTTCTTGCCACCGCCGCGGACGTTGCCACGGGTCTTGGTCGCATGGGTGCCCTGGCGAGCCGCGGCCTGCTGGGCCACGACGACCTGGTGCATCAGCGCGATGTTGGCGGTGACGTCGAAGATCTCCGCGGGGAGTTCGACGGTGCCGTTGGTCTTGCCGCCCGGCTCTTTGACCGGAAGCGTCAGGTTGGTCTTGGTCTCGGTGCTCATGCCCGCGCACCACCCTTCACTGCACTCTTGACGATCACGACGCCGCCCTTGCGGCCCGGGATCGCACCCTTGATCAGCAGCAGGCCGTTCTCGGCGTCCACCTTGTGGACCGAGAGGTTCTGCGTGGTGACGCGGTCGCTACCCATCCGGCCCGACATGCGCATGCCCTTGAACACACGACCGGGAGTGGAGCAACCACCGATCGAACCCGGGCGACGGTGCACGGCCTGCGCACCGTGCGAGGCGCCCTGGCCGCGGAAGCCGTGGCGCTTCATGGTGCCGGCGAAGCCCTTGCCCTTGCTGGTGCCGGTCACGTCGACGTAGGTGCCCTCTTCGAACACCTCGGCGTTGAGCTCCTGGCCCACCTCGAAGGTCGAGGCGTCGGCCACGCGGATCTCGGCGACGTGACGGCGCGGGGTGACACCGGCCTTGGTGAACTGGCCGGACTCCGGCTTGTTCACCTTGCGCGGGTCGATGGCGCCGAAAGCGAGCTGAACGGCGGAATAGCCGTCGCGCTCCACGGTGCGGATCTGGGTAACGACGTTCGGGCCCGCCTTGACGACGGTCACGGGAACGACGCGATTCTTCTCGTCGAAGACCTGGGTCATGCCGAGCTTGGTGCCCAGGATGCCCGCGGCCGGACGGCTTTTGTTGTCAGTCATATTCGAAGTCCCCGTCACTGAATGTTGACGTCGACGCTGGCCGGCAGGTCGATGCGCATCAGCGCATCCACCGTCTTCGGCGTCGGGTCGAGGATGTCGATCAGCCGCTTGTGCGTACGCATCTCGAAGTGCTCGCGCGAGTCCTTGTACTTGTGCGGCGAACGGATGACGCAGTACACGTTCTTCTCGGTCGGCAACGGCACCGGCCCGACGACGCGGGCACCGGTGCGGGTCACCGTCTCGACGATCTTGCGCGCAGATGCGTCGATCGCCTCATGGTCGTAGGCCTTGAGCCTGATGCGGATCTTCTGTCCCGCCACGCTGAGTGTCCTTTTCTCCGCTTTCGTCGTGATCCGGGAGTCACCTCCCGAAGCACCCTCATTTGCATGCCCGAACCTACGAAGACAGCAGACGCATCCGTACTTGCCCCGACCGGTCTCGACCGATCCATCGCCGCTGTTCATCTGTCATGGTTCTTCCGGTACACGCGGTCGGGCGTGTCGCCTCTCCGCTCATTCTTCGGCCCCGGATGAATCTCCATTGGGCCGGTAGAACGCTGTCCCGGACGTATCCGCGCCGGACTCGACACCGATACTGAATGGGTACTGCCCGCCTCCACCGATCGGGCTTGGTATCAGCGGTTTTCACCACGGACACACGCCACCCGGTGCAGGCAACCCGACAAGTATGCACGAGCCCGGCCGCCGACTTCAAATCGGGGTCCTGTGAGAACCACGACCCCCGTCGGCGGCGCGAGCCCCTGCTCAAATGCTCAGCGGCAGCTTACCCGGACGCAGCCTGCGCCATACCACCACGAGGAATATCACCAGCCCGGCCAGCGGCAGCAGGCCCAAGGTCCAGCTCAGCGGCAGCGGCGGGCCGGGCTGATCGAGCACCTGCACGCCCGCCAGCGCGCCCTCGCCGCGCCCCTGCGGGCCGTCGATGACGAAGGTGAAACCGTAGTCGCCGGCGACGTTGAGCGATTTGACGTCCAGACCCCAGGAGTCGCGTTTGCGCGGATGCCGCACCAGCGGTTCCACCCGGCGCGTCGCCCGGCGATCCGGGCCGTTGATCTTCAGGGTTCCGGATTTGTCGGCGATGCCGCCGTCGGGCAGGAAGGTGAAGTCCAGCGACTGCATGGCCCGGATCGGCCAGGTGGTGAAGCCGACGGTGACGCCGTACGGCCCGACCTGGACTCGTTCGGTGTGCACGATGTTCACCGGCTGATAGGCCGCGGCCGGACCGGCCGTGAGCAGCCCCAGCGTGGCCACCGCCAGCAGTAGTGCCGCCAGACGGCGAGCGGAGATACGTGGCATCACAGCAGCACCTCGCTGCCGGCTTCGCCGGTGCCGAGTCCGTCGATGGTGCGTGCACTCACGAGTTCTCCTGCGGTGTGAGCGTGTTCTCCTGCGGCGCGAGGGTGCGCAGCATGGCGGCGAAACGTCCGCCGAGGAATCCGGCGGCGAGTCCGAACGGGATCCCCAGAACCGCGATGATCGTGAACATCGACGCACCGATGTGCGCGATCGGATCGGTCAGGATCGTCTGCAGCGGCAGGCCGACGCCGAGGATGACCCCCGCGACCACACCGGTCGCCAGCAGCGTGCGATGCGGTTCCAGATTCCGGGCCCTGGCCAGCGCGAACATCCCCTCCACGGCGACCGCGGCCACGATCAGGAACATCGGCATGATGCTCGGGAACGAAGGCGGCAGCGGCAACAGCCCATCCCGCAGGGGCAGGCCCACAGCCGAGGCGTACACATGCGCGGCCCACGGCGAGAACCACCACAGCAGCCCCTGCGTCACACTCATCGCCACCCCGATGGCCAGCGCGGATCCGGCGCGCCCGAGCACCACCGCGCCCATGATGAGCAGCATCGGCGCGAACAGCACGGTGGCGGCGACCATCGCGTCGACCGGCAGCCGCAGATTGTTCAGCCCGTCGGCGGGGATCGGGGCGTAGGAGATCAGCAGCACGATCGCGAACACCAGCCCGATCCGGCCCCACAGCTCGTCGCGATGCGCGGAGAACACGATGATGCTGCCGATCATGGTCGTCGAGATCGACAGGAACAGCGCCACGTGCGACGGGGTGTTGAGCACCGCGTCGAATCCGTAGATCGAATGCCACTCCAGGTCGAACAGGCCGTAGAGCAGGAACAGCGCCGCGCCCGCGCCGGAGACCATATAGCCGATCGGTGCGGTGAGCGTGCCGCCGAAGACCCGGATCGGGGTGCCGCCCGCGCGCGGCGTCTCGCGTCCCGCCCGCTGCGCCGAGGTCGTCAGCACGACCAGGGCGAGACTGGCGAATCCGGAGATCGCACTGCCGGAGTAGAGGAACAGATGCGGCAGGGTGAAGAAGGTGTCCGGCCCGACGTCGTTGTGCCACTGGATATCCCAGCTCGTCCCGACCGTGGTGACGATGATGCCGAGCAGTACGACCCAGGCCCCGGCCCGCGCCGCCGTCCCGGTGGCGTCGGCCACGGCGATCGGGCGGGTGCGCACCGATCGCTCGCCGCCGGGCGCCGCATCGAACGGTATCGAAGTACTCACCGCGTCTCCCCCGTCTGCTCCGGCGATCCGGCCGGTCGCCGCCTGTGCTCACCCATCGTGATCCTCCCTTCCGGTGCTGCCGCACCGCTGTTTCTCATCCGCTGATCCACAGCGGTACGGACAGTTGGTCGGTCGCACCGCCGACGACGATGGACACCCGCAGATCCCACGGCCCCGTCATCATGAACGACACGTCCGGTGCGCGATAGCGACCCGCACCACTCGCCGACGCGGTGACGGGCGCATCCGAATACCCCATCCGAGGTTCCACCGCCTGCACCCGGACCACGGCGCCGTCCACCGACCGTCCCGCGCGATCGGTGAGCTCGATATCGATCCCGGTATCACCCATCCGCGGGCTGTCCAATGTCACAGTGACGATGTAATCCGCTGTGCCGCTGTGCATTACGAGATGTCCGGGCGGACTCGGCCACAGCAGCCATCCGATCAGCGCAACCAGCGCGATCACGAGTGCGAGCACCCCGCCCACCCGCAGTGTCCGGGCACGCGGACCGTGGGTGACCGGCTCTACGGTGGTCATCGCGCCACCCCCGCGGCCACATCGAGAACGACCGGGATGGTGAGCACGGTGTAGTTCCGTTCGACCTGGATCCACACCCGATAGTGGCCCGGGGTCGGGAAGGTGTACGTGAACGGGACCGCCGGGCCGTAGGCGGCGACGGTTTCGTCGGGCGCGCTGTCACCGTTCACCGGGAGCATCAGCATCGAGCCGCCGGGATTCGTGGTGTTCATGCCCGGACTCGGAGCACTGGTCACCGAACCGGCGCGCGTGCCCGGCGCGGATGGAGCGGTCGAGTCGTGGCTCATCCCAGGCATACTCGGCATCGGCGCAGCGGTCGAATCGTGGTCCATACCAGGCATGCTCGGCATCGGCGCGGCACTCGGGTCGTGGTCCATACCAGGCATGCTCGGCATCGGCGCGGCACTCGGGTCGCCGTCCATACCGGGCATGTTCGACATGTCCGACCTGGACTGCGGCGATTCGTTCGGGCTCGGCTCGGCGTGCGTGCCCGGGGTCGGCGAATGACTGGAAGCCGTTGTCCCGCTGGCGGACTGGTCATTCATTCCCGACATCGACATACCACCCATGGAATGTGCGTGGCCCCAGATCTGGGCGTTCTGCACCGCGGTGCCGATATCGGCGTCCGAGTCGGGCAGTGGCCCGGCGACGATCATGTGCCCGACCATGCCGAGCCAGGGTTGCAGGTCGGAGGCGTTGCCGACGGTTGCGGTGAGGGTGATGGGCACACCGGCGGTCGCCGCCGTGGTGGTCACGGCGATCGAGGTGCCGTCGACAGCGGTCGACGCGGCCGTCGCCCCCTCACCCAGGTGGACCGGATTCGCGGTGTGCGCGAGGGGCGTATCGCCGGTCGGTCTCGGCGCGACGGTGAAACCGCTTGCGGCGCGGACCATTTGCACGCCCCCGCCGCGCCGCGCCAGTTCGGCGGACAGCGCGTAGTGCCCGGCCTCGGGCGGGGTGAGGTGAATCCGGAAGTGGCCGGGCGCGATTCGGATCGGATGCAGATGCCAGAGTTGCCCGCTCGGGCCGATCACCAGCAGGTGGATCAGCGCGCTGTCCTCGATGATCAGATCGTCGACGGCTGCGCCGGTGGCCGCATCGGTCAGGTTCAGATCCAGATCGCCGGGCTGCCCCGCTTTCAACGGCGCGCCGCCCAGACCGAGCATCACCGGCGGCCGGGAGAAGTCCGAAATCAGCGGCTGCCCAAGGGCGTACGGGTTGCTCACATTGTCCACGTCGGGGTCGAGCTGCACGCCGGGCTGCGGCGGCAGCGGCAACGAGGCGGACAGCACCGCGGCGGTGATCGCCACCGCCAGGCCCGCCACCATCCCCCCGGCAGGCAGCAACGCCCACGCGCTGCGCCGAGCTCGCACCGCCACCAGAATCGAAACCGGCAGCAGCACACCGGCGGCCAGGAATCCGCCGTAGACGAAACGTTCCGGCGACGTGGTCACCTGTTTCGCCACGACGAACGGAATCCGCGCAACCTGCTGCCCATCCCCGATGGCCAACTCCCAGGGCCCCGCCCGATCCACTCGCAACGTCGTCGAGTACATCCCGGGCGCAGCACCCAATTCCACCGCCCCCCGGTCGGTCGGCGCACCCGGTGCAGGCGACGACGCCGACGACGAGGCCCCGGTGGGCGTCACGGCCAGCGTCAGCTTCCCTCCCGCGGTCCCCGCATGCGTAACCACCTCCACCTGCAGCGGCCCCGGTACCGACGTCACCCGCCGCAGCACAACGGTCAATTCCCGATCCCCCAACGTCTGCGCGACGGACACATCCCCACCCGCCGAGGGCGCATCAGCAACCGCGGGCCCGAAGTCGACCAGCCCCACCAGCAGAAGTACCCCCACCAGCACGACCAGACGACGCCGAACCTTCCGCCCAACAGCCATCACACGCCCATCGTAGAAACGCCGACCCCCGATTCCATCACCTCGCAAGTTGATCCCGCCTCCCCCACACGGGTGATGCCGCACGAGAAATCCGCGGGTATCCCCCGACCCATTCAGCTTCGCGTCGTGCCCACCGCCCCGCCCGCCACTAACTTACTTTCGAGTAATATATGGGTATGACGAACGAGACCGCCACCTTCCGCGGCTGGAAGAAGCTTCCCGACAACCGCATCGGGCATGCGCTGTTCTCTCTGGGCATGATCGCCCGCGTGCCGTACTTCGGCACCGTCGTGCCGAACGTCGTGCGTCTCGAACCGGGCGTCTGCGAAGTGACCGCCCCCAAATGGTTCGGCATCCACAACCACCTCGGCACCTTCCATGCGATCGCCGCCTGCAACCTCGCCGAAGTAGCCATGGGCATGCTCAGCGAAGCCACCGTCCCCACCACCCACCGCTGGATCCCCAAGGCCATGAACGTCCAGTACCTCGCCAAGGCCGAATCCGGCCTCCGCGCCATCGCGAAACTCCCCGAAATCCCCGATTTCACCGCGATCACCGAAGGCCGCGACCTTACCGTCCCCGTCTCGATCTACGACAAACACGGCGTAGAGGTCGTCCACGCCGACATCACCACCTGGATCACCCCGAAGTAAATCGGCATCGGCCCGCTGTTGCCGATAACATCGGTAGCCATGGGAGAGCAGGGGAACTCATCCGCAGCGGGGCAATCGGTTTCGGTCGTTCCCGAGGACATGGCAGATCTCGGACGTTATGTCTACGGCGCCGCGGAGAATCTCCGGTCCGCTCTGAGCGCGGTGAACCGCGAGGTCGACGCATTGGCGTCGGGAACGTGGACCGGAACTGCCGCAACAACATTCGGTCAGGGCTGGCACGAGTGCCAGGACGGCGGCGGCAAGATCATCGATGCACTGACCGCGATGGCGGAAAAGCTCGGTGTCACCGCAACGAACTTCCACGCCCAGGACACCCGAACCTCCACCGCCATCTCGAGTCTGGACCTTCCCTGATGAGCGGCCTTTTCGGCGTCGACCTCGAACATCTGGATCAGGTCGTGGCCCGCCTCGACGGATTGGCCGGATACCTCAGCGAAACCTTCGACGAGATCGACCGCCGAGTCAAAACTCTCCAGAACGGCACCTGGGAAGGCGTTGCCGCGCAGGCATACGCCGAGGCCCACACCCGATGGCTCACCGGGGCACAAGAATTCACCCAGGGCGTCACCGACGCGAGCGCCGCTGCCCGCGAAGCACACGGCCACTACACCCGGGCGGTCGATACCAACGGCACCATGCTCAACGGCTGAACCTCGTGACCACGCTGAAGATCGACCCGGACACCTATTACAACGCCGCCAAGAAACTCATCCTGCTCGCCGACCAAGCGGTCCTGCCGTTCATCGCCCTGCACAACAACCTGCACGACAACGGCGGCATGGCCGGAAACTACCAGGGCGTCGAGGCCTGGACCTCCCCCTACGACACCCAGGCGCAGGACTTCCACCAGGCTTACATCGCATATATCAACGCACTCAACCACTTCGGCGACATCCTGAACGCCACCGGATACAACTGGGACATCGGGAACTACAACGCCGACAAGAACCCCCACAAAGGCAAGGAACCGGACAAGCCGACCGTAGCCACCGAACTCCTCGTCGAACCCACCCTACCGACCCCGCCCTCGGCCAAATCGGCGAATACCGCACCCGGGCTGGACGAGGGCCCACTGCACGGCCTGCTCGCCAAGATCACCCACCCGGTCCCCAACGGCGACCTCGGCAAACTGGCCGCCGTCCACAGCACGTGGGACAACTTCGCCGAACACAACGCGGTAACCAGCGCCCAAGGCGCCATCAAACAACTCATCGACACCTTCACCGACCAAGGCACCGTCGACCCCCACCTGCCCCGCATCCAGGAATACCTCACCGACCTCTCCACTGCCGCCGGCAATCTCGCCCAGGCATCGACCGCCATCACCAACACGGTCGCCAACCACCACGACCAACTCTCCACCCTGCGCGGCAACATCCAACGCGACCGCACCGGCGCCCTCATCGCCATCGGCGCCACCGTCATCACCGCGGGACTACTCTGGTGCCTCACCGTCGTGGCCACCGACGGCGCAGGCGCAGCCGCCACCGGCGTCGAAGTCGACGCCGCCCTCGCCGCCACCGACGCCGAAATCACCACCGCCGCAGCCGCAATCACCAGCGACATCACCGCCAGCACCCTCCCCGCCCTGCTCGCCGACGGCACCGAAATCTTCAGCGGCATACGCCAATTCACCAAGGCCGACGCCCAAATCCTCGCCATCCAAGCCTTGGTCGTCGCGATGGCATCCGGGGACAGCGCACAATCACAGTCTTCTGATGGCGAGGATCTGACTGCCAAAGCCAAGAAGGTACGCGATATCGTCACCGACAGCAGCGGTAATTTGATCGGCGATGAGGATGCTACTGGTGTGCGAATCGTATCCGAGGCAGAACTCGAGAAAGCACACCAAGAACTCGAGGCCACACTCGGGAAGCCCGAGGTGAAAGTAACCCCGAAGGGAAATATCGAAGTTTGGAAATTGTCAGGCGATCCCAAGTCGACAGTCACTTACCGGCCTTTCAGCGCGTCCGGCGGTGAAACATTGGACTTCAACGATGTTCCCAACGTCCCGACCAAACGATGGCATATAAAGTGATACGTGAGTACAGTCGACCCATGGAAGCGCGAAGGACGGTGCGAGGATGACCGCTATAATTCGCTATGAGGGACGAGAGTTCATAAACTTTCGCGACTTCGACTTCGATCCCGGCAGCAGTCATAGATTCCAGTGGGTGGACATCAAAACCTTTCGTCTGCTGGACATGGACGCCGATGACCACCTGGTTCTCGAGGCTCTGATTCGCACAATCGAGTTCAGGGATGATTATGTAGGAGGTGGCGTAAACCCGGACGGAGATGTTCACGGACCGTATTTTCTGGACAAGCTCACACCGGATGCGTTCACACCAGCACGCAGCAGCACCCTTCAGGAAACCTTCAGAAAGTGGACGAACCTGTGTGGATCATTACCCGACAGGCTTCGTGACACTCTGCTCGATCAGGTCATAAACCCAATCGAGTCAGCGACTACCAGATTTCAACTGCGAAACCTCGGCGAGGTCGCAAAGAATGACTACGCAGATATTCACAATGAGTTCCACGAATTTGTTCTGATAAACCGAGTGGAACGACGCCTGATATTGATCGTGGCAACCGACGACTGACCTGTTCGGGGGCGCTACTAGACACGAGCTGATGCGACGAGCGCACCGATGGATCCGGTTGCCGGAGAGATTATCCACCCAGCCGAAGGTGTCCGATGATCGTCGGAGGCGGCTCAGGAATACGAAGTGCGCCTGCGCAGCTCAGATTGGCGGCCAGCTGAGTAAGGCTTGGTCCGCGACGTCGTGGAGTTCGGCGGCTTCCACGCCGGTGGCGGCTTGGACGGCGATGCCGAAGGCGACGGTCATGATGTAGCAAGACAATTGCCGAGCATTGGTGTGCGGGGGGAGGTCGCCCTCGTCTATGGCGCGTTGGAATCGCTCCTGTAGGTGTCGGCGGGCGGTTTGTCGCCATTCCAGGAGCATTGCGCGGGCGGGTTCGCCTGCGTCGCCGGATGCCAGAGAGCCTTGTACGCCGAGGCATCCCGAAGGGTGGCCGGGGCCGGTGGTGGTTTCCACTGCACCGTGCAGGAAAGCGGTGGCTACTGCTACGGCGGTCTTTTCCTGCATTGCGCGCAGGCCGTAGGAGGCGGGGCCGGCGGTGTAGCGGTCCAGGGCCTTGCGGAAGAGCTGTTCCTTGTTGCCGAATGCCGCGTACATGCTGGTTTTGGTGATGTTCATGGCGTCGGTGAGGTCGGTGAGGCTGGCGCCTTCGTAGCCGCGCTCCCAGAAGACCAGTAGGGCGCGTTCCAGCGCTTCGTCGGCGTCGAAGGCACGCGGACGTCCGAGGGGGGCCTTCTCCCGGCTACTCACACCGACGATCATAACCTTTCTGTACCGCTCGGTACCAATCTGCTACGGTGCTATCGGTACCGATCGGTACAGATCTAAGGAAGGGTGCACCATGGCAGGACAGCTGGAGGGCAAGACTGCGGTCGTGACCGGCGGCAGCAGCGGCATCGGCCGGGCCGTTGCCGAGCGGTTCGCGACGGAGGGGGCGCACGTATTCGTCACCGGGAGAAGGGCGGACGAACTGCACGCGGTGGTCGAGACGATCGGATCGGCCACCGCCGTACCGGGCGACATCTCGAATCCGGCCGACCTCGACCGGCTCTACGAGGCCGTCGCGGCGCGCGGGAAAGGTCTGGACACACTGTTCGCCAACGCGGGCGCGGGATCCTTCGCGACGCTCGAGCAGACCACCCGAAAGCACTTCGACGAGATCTTCGACACCAACGTCTGGGGCACGCTGCAGACCGTGCGCAAGGCTCTGCCCCTGCTCAACGACGGCGCGACCGTCATCGTGAACACCTCCGTGCGCGCCGACGACGGCATGGAGGCGTTCGGTGCGTACGCGGCATCCAAGGCCGCCTTGCGCTCCTACACCCGCACCTGGGCCGCCGAACTCACCGGACGCGGCATCCGGGTCAACGCGATCGCCCCGGGCACGATCGACACCGCCGCGCTCGCCACGGTGGGCGGTCCGGAAGACGCCGACGCGGTCAAAGCCGGGTTCGCGGCGAACGTTCCGATCGGCCGGATCGGCACGGCAGCAGAGGTCGCCGGGGCCGTCACGTTCCTGGCGTCGGCGGACAGCAGCTTCATCGTGGGCGCGAACATCTACGTCGACGGCGGTGAGAAGCAGCTCTGAGCCCCACCACGATTCGGTGGGCCGACACGCGGATGCCGCCCGACCCCGCACGGCTGATTGAATGAGAGACATGAGCGGTCAGCGTGTCGGGGAGGCGGATCTCTGCGTGGTGGGGTTGGGGCCCACCGGGCGCGGGCTGGCGCATCGGGCGGTGCGGGCCGGGATGCGGGTGGTGGCGATGGATCCGCGGCCCGAGCGGTTGTGGCCGCCGACGTTCTCGTGCTGGATCGACGAGTTGCCACAGTGGTTGCCGCACAGCACGATCGCACAGCGGATCGAGGCGCCGACGGTGTGGACGAAGACCGCGCATCGGATCGAGCGGCCGTATTGCGTACTGTCCAAACCCGGTCTGCGCGACGCGCTTCCACTCGACGACGCGACCGTGCTGAGCGGGCGGGCGACCTCGGTCGGTGCGCACCGCGTCGAGCTCGACGACGGCACGATCATCACGGCCGCAGCGGTTTTCGACACCCGAGGGCTGCCGTCGCCGGGTACGCGCCGGACCGCGAGTGCGCACGGGATCTTCGTCGATGCTGAGCGTGCCGCGCCGATGGTCGCCGATGGTGAAGGGCTGCTGCTGGATTGGCGCGCGGAGAACGGGGCCGGGCCGGATGAGCCGCCCTCGTTCCTGTACGCGGTGCCGCTCGGCGACGGCACGGTGATCTTCGAGGAGACCAGCCTGGGGCTGCGCGGCGGTATGCCGCAGCGCGAGTTGCGGCGACGCGCACTCAGTCGTCTTGCCGCACACGGGATCACACTGCGCGGTGACGAGCCCAGCGAGGCCGCGCACTATCCCTTGGACCAGCCGCCGCCCGCGATTCGCGCCGCCGCGCGGGCCGGGGATGCGGTGCCGTTCGGCTCCCGGGGCGGAATGATGCACCCGTGCACCGGATACAGCGTGGCGGATTCACTCGCCCTGGTGGACACGGCGATCGATGCGTTGCGCGCGGGCCGCGACCCGGTCCAGGACCTGTGGCCGTGGCAGGCACGCCTGGTCTACTGGATGCGCATGCGCGGGATCTACGGACTCGGCAGACTCACCACCGCCCAGTCGATCTCGATGTTCGAGGCGTTCTTCACCGCCTCACCCCGCGAGCAACACGCGCTGCTGTCCGCGCACGCGGACTACGCTCCCCTGGCCACGGTCCTGTTCATGACCGTGGCCCGCACCTGGCCGTTCCGCTGGCGCTACGACCTGGTCGGCTGGACCAACCGGAATCGTTGGGTCGGTTACGAATACGCGCCCGCCGAGCCCCGCACGCAGGCCGCGGTCGACGACATCTGAAGCCCTTGCCCGCGACTCACACCCAGTTCTCGATCCAGTACTTCCAGATGACCGGCGCGTAACCCGCCAGCGGCGGAACGCGAATATCGGTGCCCGCCAACGCGGCAGTCGTATTGCGGCAGTCGAACCAGCAGCCGAATTCGTTCTGCTCGAGCACTTCTCGCGGCACACCCAGATGCGGCAGCACCGCGCCGACGCCCGGCAGCCGCACCATCATGTCCAGGGTCTGCCGGGGCATGACCTCCACCAATCGGGGAGCGCCCGCCTCCTGCGCGAACAGATTGAGCACGTCGGCGGCACTCTGACGACGCGGGTCGACCAGGTGATAGGTGGTCCCGCCGGTGACCGGCCGATGAACGATGTGCCCCAGCGCCCGGACGACGAAATCCACTGGCACCATGTTGGTTTCGCCCAGTTTGGGCACCAGCAGCGGCAGGATTCGCGGTAACTGGGCGGCCATCCGCAGCAGCCGGAAGAAGTAGTACGGCCCGGTGATCCGATCGATCTCGCCGGTGCGGGAGTGGCCGACCACGATCGAGGGCCGATAGATGTGCCAGGGCACCGCCGAACGTTCGCGCACGACGCGCTCGGCCTCGAAGGCCGCCCGCTGCGGCGCGGTGGGCAGCACCTGCCCCACGTCGAACATGTCCTCGCCGAACAGCCCCTTCGCCGTCCCGGCCACCTCCACGGTCGACATGTGGTGCAGCGCACCGGCTTCCAGCCGCTCGGCGAGATCCACCACGTTGCCGGTCCCCGCACCGAGCCCGGCCGCGTCGTAGCCGACGGCCAGGTGAATCACATGGTCGATCGAACCACGGTGCGCGGCAATCCAACCGGGATCCAGGCCCAGTGCGGGCGCGCCCAGATCCCCGCGCACCCGTCGAACCCGCTCGCCCGCACCCCACTCCCGCGCACACCGATCGAACCGGTACGCCGGGTCGGCCCCGGGCCGCACCACGACATGAATATCACCGCTATGTTTCAGCAACTCTGGGACGAGATACCGACCGATACACCCAGTTGCCCCGATAACCAGGTAATTCATGCAGTCACAGTAACGCCCACCCGCCGACACGCATCATCCGCATGTTGCACGCTGTGTTCACGGCTTCCGCTTCGCTACAGCGGGCCGGGGCCCTATTGACCCCGGTCCCCGCCCGGTTCCGCACTACTCGGCGAAAACCGCCTTGCGCTTGGTGAGCATGGCGGTCGCACCCTCCATGAAATCGGGCGACTGGAGCAGTTCGGACTGCCCGGTCTTCTCGGCCGCCAATGCGGCATCCAACGAGGTCAGCGAGGCCGCATTGAGAGCGCTCTTGGTGAGTTCGAGGGCGCGGCGCGGGCCGGTGGACAGTTTCGCGGCCGCGGCCTCCACCTTCGCGTCGAGTTCCTCGGCGGACAGCACGCCGGTGACCAGGCCGTGGCGGACCGCGTCGGCGATCGGCAGCCGCTCACCCAGCAGCGCCATCTCCGCGGCGAGCGGACGTCCGGCCGCGGCGGCGATCATGGCCGCCGCACCGCCGTCGGGCATCAGGCCGATGTTGATGAACGCCAGCAGCAGGTAGGCATCCTCGCTCGCGTAGGTCAGATCCGCGGCCAGGGCCAGCGCCACGCCGACGCCCGCCGCCGCGCCGCGAATCCGCGCGATCACCGGCACCGGCGCGTCGACGATGGCTTTGACCAGTCGGTTCGCCGCATCCATGGTCATCTCGGGGGTGATCCCGCGCTGCGCCTCGGACACCACGCCGGACAGATCCGCACCGGTGCAGAAATCCTCGCCCTCGCCGGTCAGCACGATCGCGCGAACCGTGCGATCCTCGACGACGGCCTCGAACGCGTCACCGAGCGCGACCATGGTGTCGTAGTTGATGGCGTTCTTGCGCTTGGGATTGGCGATGGTGACACGCAGCACCCGGCCGTCGTGGACGACACGCAGGCCCGTCGGGGCGGTGGTCTGCTCGACGTTGCTCATAACAACTCCCAGGTAGGCCGTCGACGCTGGCGGCGGCGCGAGAATGACGGTTAACATTGCGAATTGTGGTTAACTTAGGTTGAGTTGTGCGGCGCTGTCAACCAGGCGGCGGTGTGAGAGAAGGAGAGGTGCATGGTCGCGGATCCCAGCGAGTCCGGACTCGCTTCCGCGCGGGGAGACGGCACGACGGTCCGGCGACGGCCGAAGAACAGGAAAGCACAAATCGTGCGCGTCGCGGCCCAGGCGTTCAGCGAGCGCGGCTACCACCCGGTCGGTGTCGACGAGATCGCGGCGGAGGTCGGCATCTCCGGCCCCGCGCTGTACCGGCACTTCCGGAACAAGTACGCGCTGCTCGTCGCCGCGGCCGAGGGCGGCGCGCAATTACTGCTGGACGCCGCGCACGCGGCCGACGACCCCACACTCGACCCCGAGGCCCGGCTCACCGCACAGATCCGCGCGCTGGCCGAGCACACCATCGACGTGCGTCGCGAGGGCGGGCTGTACCGCTGGGAGCGCCGGTATCTCGAAACCGAGGACCGCCACCGCATCCGGAAGATCTACGACGAACTGCACAGGACGGTGGAATCGGCCATCGCCGGACTGCGCCCCGACGACGATCCGGCCGACATCAACGTGCTCGGCACCGGCATGCTGGGCGCGATCGGCAGCATCACCCTGCACCGCACCACCCTGTCCACCGCCCGTCTGACCGATCTGCTGCAGGACATCTGCTGGTCGATCCTGCGCACCGAACTGCCCCCGGCGCCGACCCAACCCGCACCCGAGACGCCCGTGCGCGGCCTGCCGCTGAGTTCCAAACGCGAACAGCTACTGACCGAGGCGATCCGGATCTTCGGCCGCCAGGGATACCACGAGGCCAGCATCGAGGAGATCGGCGCGGCCGTCGGGATCAACGCCTCGAGCGTCTACCGCTACTTCCCGAGCAAATCGGATCTGCTGGCCGCGGCCTTCCACCGCACCGGTGAGCGCGTCGCGATCGCCAACTCCGAGGCGCTGGCCGAGGCGAGCAGCCGCGCCGACGCCGCACTGCGCATCGCGGACCGCTTCGCCCGGCTCACCTTCGCGATGCCCGAGATCCTCCCGGTCTACTTCGCCGAATTCTCGAATCTGCCTGCGGCCGAACAACATCGACTGCGCGCGATTCAGCGCCAGAACGTCCTGGAGTGGGCGAACCTGCTCGACGGCGATCCGGCCGAGGCGCGTTTCCGGGTGCACGCCGCCATCGCCCAGGTCGTCGACGTGGGCCGCCGCCTGCGTTTCGACCGCCGCCCGGAAAGCCTTGCCCGCGTGCACGAACTCATGCGCGCGGTACTGCTGGGCCCGAATGCGCCCGCCGAAAGCTGAACCGCCTCAGCCCTGTCCGTGCCGCATCCGGAAGACGGCCTTGGCCAGGCGCAGATTTCGCGGATGCCGGTCGAACGTGGTCAGGTCGACCATGCCGCGATAACGCTTCTGCGCGATGGACAGGGTGCGGCTGAATTCGCGCAGCCCCGCCTCGCCGTGCGTGTGCCCCTGGCCGTATTCGCCGACGCCGCCGAAGGGCATGGCCGGGATTCCGGAATAGGCCATCGATGAATTGATCGTCACCACACCGGTTCTGATGCGTTCGGCGAATTCGGGGACCATCCGCACGTCGCGGGTGAACACCGCGACCGCCAGGCCGTGTTCGGCGGCGTTGATGCGCTCCACGGCCTCGTCCATACTCGCCACCGGATTCACGATCAGCACCGGTCCCGCGGCCTCGCCGGTGATCGCCTGGGAGTCCTCGGGCACGCCGGCCAGTACGATCGGCTCGACATAGGGTTCGCGGATCGAGTCCAGACCACCGACCACCAGCCGCCCGCCCTGCGCGACCGCATCCTTGACCTGCCGCCGCACCACTTCCACCTGCGACTCGAGGATCATCGGGCCGTAGGAGGCGCGACGGTCGCCACCGGGGCGGAGCTTTCCCGCACGTGCGGCGACCCGCTCCAGGAACGGCTCGTACACCGATTCGGCGACATAGGCGCGCTGGATTCCGGCCGGACTCTGCCCGGCGTTGGACATCGCGCCGAAGACCGCGGCGTCGGCGGCGGCGTCGAGTTTCGCGTCGACCTGAACGACCATGGCGCCCTTGCCGAAACGTTCCACGACCACCGGTGTCATCGTCTGCGCGCACAGCGAGATCACCTCGCGCGCACCAGCATCCGAACCCGCGTACGCGATCTTGTCCACCCGCGCCCGGCACAGTGCCGCGCCGGTCGAACTGTCCCCGGTGACCACCTGCAGCACAGGCTGATTCGGCGCGAGCCGGGCCCAGCTCTCGGCCAACCACACCCCGACGCCCGGGGTGAGTTCGCTGGGCTTGAAGATCACGGCGTTACCGGCGGCCATGGCGTAGGCGATCGAACCCATCGGCGTGTAGACCGGGTTGTTCCACGGGCCCAGCACGCCCACCACGCCGAGTGGAAGATAGCCGACCGAGGCGCGTTCGTTGCGGGTGAACCAGCTCCCGCCCAGTCGCCGACGACCCAGGGCCCGTTCGGCATTGCGCGCGGCCCAGTCCAGATTCTCCACCGCCTGCATCACCTCGATGGCCGCATCGGCCTCGGGTTTACCGGTTTCGGCGCAGATGAGATCCACCAGTTCGCCCGCGCGCCGGACGATGATCCGCTTCCAGTCCAGTAACCAGCGTTTACGCCCGGCGAATCCGAGTGTCGCCCACCATTTCTCGGAGGACCGCGCGGCGCGGACCGCACGCGTCAGATCGACCTGGCCCATCACCGCGTAATCGCCGACGGATTCGCCGGTGCGCGGGTCGAAGGACGTCAGGACTCGGGAGCGGGCCGCGAGCCCGCTGTGCGCACCTCGGGCAGACTCTGCCATCGGTCAACCTCTCGCCGACGTGAGCCCGCGGCAACCGGACGCCTCGCTCACCGGACGAGGCTGCCGCAGACAACTGACTGTCCGTCTCTTCCCCTTGCCGTCAGCGTATGGGCGGCCGGGCCCATGCGACAAGGTTTCGTCGCACGCGCCGTACCGCCCGGTTCGTCCCCGTACCAGCAACGACAGCAAGGCCGTACCGGTCGGTTTCCTGAATTGTGAGTAACGCCACAGTTAATGACACACTTGATTCCAATCGCCCGAACAAGAGACAGCTGCTCCCTGCTCGCATTTCCAACCAGTAACATCGCCCCCGGTGGAAGGGATCACCAAACCGGACGTACGAACAGGCGATCCGGACAATCCGATTGCCGCCCCCGGCCATAGTGGAGAGTCGATGCCGAGCTTGGACAACGCAGAGTCGCCGCCCGAAACCGCGGTGCTGGTCGCCGACGTGCGCAAGTCCTTCGGAGATGTCCACGCGCTGCAGGGCGTCAGCTTCACCGCCGCCCGCGGCTCGGTCCTGGGCATCCTGGGACCCAACGGCGCGGGGAAGACCACCACGGTCAAGATCCTGTCCACGCTGCTGCGCCCGGATTCGGGCACGGCCCGGGTCGCCGGGCACGACGTGCTGAGCGATCCGGCCGGTGTGCGGCGATCGATCATGATGACCGGCCAGTACGCCGCGTTGGACGAGAATCTGTCCGGCCGCGAGAACCTGGAGTTGTTCGGGCGGCTCATGGGGTTGGGCAAGAAGGCCGCCCGCGACCGCGCCGATACGTTGCTCGAGGAGTTCGACCTGGTCGGAGCGGGCAAGCGCGCGGTGCGCGGCTACTCCGGCGGTATGCGCCGACGGGTCGACATCGCGTGCGGACTGGTCGTGCGGCCCGAGGTGGTGTTCCTCGACGAGCCCACCACCGGTCTGGATCCGCGCAGCCGCCAGGGTGTCTGGGATCTGGTCATCGCGCTGAAGAACCAGGGCATCACGGTGTTGCTGACCACGCAGTACCTCGAGGAGGCGGACGTGCTCAGCGACAACATCATCGTCATCGATCGGGGCACGGTGATCGCCGAGGGCACCGCCGACGAGCTCAAGGAGAAGACCGGCGGCAGCTACTGCGAGATCGTGCCGCTGGATCCCACGCGGGTGGGAATGGCCATCGAGGCGCTGGGCGATCTGGCCCCCGAGTCGATCGCGAAGGAATTCGCCGATCAGTCCGTCGGAGTCGACCGGATCTCGATCCCCGCGCCCGAGGGGGCGACCACCCTGGCCGAGGCGCTGCGCCGCCTGGACGCGGGCGGGGTCGAACTGGCCGATATCGGGCTGCGGCGGCCCTCGCTGGACGACGTGTTCCTCTCCATCACCGGCCATATGGGCGGACACGAGTGACACAGCAGCTCACCGAGTCCGATGGTGGTCTTTTCGCCGGGGTGACCCGGGTGCGCCCATCCGGATTCGCGCAGTGGCGGGCCTTGACCGGGCGGATCGTGCGGACCATGGCCACCAAGGGCGAACTGATCGTCGCGGTGATCACGCCGCTGGTGTTCACGCTCGGGTTCTATCTGCCGCTGCGGTGGGTGATGCGGGTGCGCGGCATCGATTACGGGCAGTTCGTGATGCCGATCATCGTGCTGCAGACCATGTCGTTCACGATGATGTCCAATGCGCAGATCGCGGCGTTCGAAACGGCCAGCGGCCTGAATACCCGCATGCAGACCATGCCGGTCGGCCGCATGGTCCCGCTGCTGTCGCGACTGTCGGCGGGGCTGGTGCGCTCGGTGATCTCGCTGCTCGCCGCGCTGGTGTTCGGGTACGCGATCGGATTCCGGTTGCATTCGGGCGTCTGGCAGTCGGTCCTGTTCTGCGCGTTCTCGCTCGGCGTGGGCACGGTGCTGGCCATCGGGGCCGATGCGCTGGGTTGTCTGACCAAGAGCCCGGAATCGCTGAGCCAGGCGCTGACGCTGCCCACATTGATCTTCGGCATGCTCTCCTGCGGATTCGTCCCGGAGACCGGCTTTCCGACGTGGATTCGGCCGTTCGTGCGTAATCAGCCGATTTCGCAATTCTCCTTCGCCATGCGGGATATGGCCGCGAGCGGAGTGAGCTGGCATGTGCTGTGGATGCCGCTGGTGTGGTTGGGCGGACTCGCGGTCTGCTTCGTGCCGCTGGCGATCTGGGCGAGTATGAGGCGGGAATGAGCGTTGTTGTGATGGAGTCCGCGCAGACCTCCGGCGAGCAGGCCCCGCTGCCGATCGTGCCACCGCAATCCGAGCGCGCGTTCGGAGCGTGGGTGCAGCACAGCCTGATTCAGTGCAAACGGCTGCTGCTGGTGTGGCTGCGCGATCCGGCGACGACCATCCAGACGCTGATCTATCCCGCCCTGACGCTGCTGATGCTGCGCGTCGTGCTGGGCGATTCGATCACCGCCGCCACCGGTATGCCCAGCGAGTACGGGACCGTGCCGATGATCACGCTGGTCGCGGCGATGTCGGGTGCGGTGGTCAGCGCGCTGGGGTTCAAGAACGAGCAGTACACCGGGCTGCTGGGCCGGCTGTGGACGATGCCGGTGCACCGGGCGGCCGGACTCACCGGACGTCTGCTGGCCGAGGCGATCCGGGTGCTGATCACCACGTTGTTCGTGATCGTGGTCGGGTTCTGCATCGGTTTCCGGTTCTGGAACGGCCCGCTGGCCGCGCTGGCGATGATCGCCATCCCGGTCCTGTTCGGCGTGGCGTTCGCGGTGCTGGTGACCGCGCTGGCCACGGTGTCGGGCGGGGTGATGCTGGTGAACATCGTCGCGATCGTGAACACCCTGCTGATGTTCTTCAACTCCGGATTCGTGCCCACCACGGTCTACCCCACCTGGATGCAGTCCACGGTGGCGAATCAGCCGATGAGTACCGCCATCGATGCCATGCGCGGCCTGGCCTGGGACGGCGCGGTCACCGTGCCGCTGCTCAAAACGCTCGCCTGGACGCTCGGCGCGATCGTCGTGTTCGCCTACCCGGCCATTCGGGGGTATCGCCGGGCCGCGGAATCCAGCGGCTGAGCACCGTGCCGCCCGCGTGTGCGGGAGTTCAGTGTCGAATCAACTCGGAGACGGTGACGAATCGGTAGCCGCGACCGCGCAATTCACCGACGATCCGGGGAATCGCGGCCAGTGACGACGCGCCCGACGGATACATCGCGTGCAGCAGGATGATCGATCCGGGGCGGGACTTCGACACCGTTTCCGCGACGATCTCGTCGGTGGTCGGATGTTTGCCGGAATCGGGTTCGACATCCCAGGTCACGGTGATCCGGTTGTGCCGCGACAGGTACAGCGGCAGTGCGAACAGCTTCTTGCCGTTGGGCGGGCGGAAGGTGATCGGGCCCGGGTAGCCGATGTTCCGGATCTGTGTGTCGGTGCGCTCTACCTCGGCACGCGCGGTCTCGGGGGTGATGAGCACCATCCGCTGGTGGTGATAGGTGTGGTTGCCGATTTCGTGGCCTGCGCGGGCGATCGCGGCAGCCCGGTCGGGGTGTGCGGCGATCTGGTCGCCGATCAGGTAGAAGGTGGCGTGGATGCCCGCGGCGGCGAGCGTTGCGAGGATCTCGGGGGTGCGATCGGACGGCCCGTCGTCGAGAGTCAGCGCGACCACCTTGTCAGCGGTATCCACCCGATGCACCAGTCGTCCGGCCACCTGGTACGTGCGGGAGTTCATCAGCACGTACAGACCGGTACCAGCGGCCAACAGCACGACCAGCACGATTGCGCCGGTGAGCATGAGCTTGCGTCGCATCCGCGGGATGCTGACAGCCGGGCCTACGCTCCCCCGCCGGTGACGGTGAGGTAGATGAGGAACAGGTTGAGGGCGGTGATCAGGACCGCGATGAGCCAGGCCAGCGCGGTGGTGACCCGGTGGTTGACGTCGACGCCCATCAGTGTGCGGTTCGCGGTCAGACGCACCAATGGGATGAGTGCGAACGGTATTCCGAACGAGAGCACCACCTGCGAGACGATCAGCGCCCGCGTCGGATCGACTCCGGCGGCGAGGATGATCAGCGCGGGCACGAGGGTGACCGTGCGCCGCGCCAGCAGCGGGACGCGGCGGCGCAGCAGTCCGTCCATGATCATCGCGCCCGCGTAGGCGCCGACCGAGGTCGAGGCGAGGCCCGAGGCGAGCAGGCCGACCGCGAGCAGCAGCGCCGCGAACGCCCCCAGCGAGTGATGGACCGCGTGGTACGCGTCCTGGATGGTCGAGACCTCGGCATGTCCGGCGAAGGTGTGCGCGGCCATCAGCAGCATGGCCAGATTCACCACACCCGCGATAAGCATCGCGATGCCGACGTCCCACCGGTTCGCGCGCAGCAGCCGGGTGCGAGCCGGACCGGGCTCGCTGTGGCCGTGCCGATCACGCGACATCCCCGAATGCAGGTAGATCACGTGCGGCATGACCGTCGCGCCGATCATGGCCGCGGCCAGCAGCACACTGTTGGTGTCCTGGAAGCGCGGCACCAGCCCGCCGGCGGTCTGCGCGACCGACGGCGGCGAGATCACCAGACTCGCCACGAATCCGATCGAGATGATCGCCAGCAACCCGACGATCACCCGCTCGAACCGCTGCTGCCCGTGCCGGTTCTGCACCGTCAGCAGCAGCATCGAGACCACGCCGGTGATCAACCCGCCCAGTAGCAGCGGCAGCCCGAACAGCAGTTGCAGCGCGATCGCGCCGCCCACCACCTCGGCGAGATCGGTTGCCATCGCGGCCAATTCGGCCTGCGCCCAATATCCGAGCCTGCTCCGCGGCCCAGCGGCCGCACGCACCAGTTCCGGCAGCGAACGTCCGGTGACCACGCCGAGCTTCGCCGAGAGATATTGCACGAGCGCGGCCATCAGGTTGGCCAGCACGACCACCCACACCAGCAGGTACCCGTACTGCGCACCCGCGCTGACGTTGGCGGCCACATTCCCGGGATCCACATAGGCGATCGCCGCGACGAACGCGGGCCCGAGCAGCAGCGACGCGGACCGGGCCCGCCGGAACGCGGCAGCCGGCGTGGCGATCGCGATGCTCATCCACCCAGTTTACGGGTACCCGAACTTTTCTCCATAGGGGAGCCGAAAATGTGACGATCCGGACTGCTACACCCCGAGACCCTTGGCCAGAACCGGCCAGGAACTCAGGAAATCGTCATGCCAGTAACCCCAGGAATGCGTGCCGGAGTTGCGGAAGTTGTAGGTCGCCGGGATGTGCAGGGAGTTCAGCCTGTTCTGCAGATTGTGCGAGCAGTAGTTGACCCCGGCCTCGATGACGCCGCCGATCAGCAACTGGTTGGCCAGGCCGTACGCGCCGGGCAAGGCGTACTTGTTGTTCATCGTGTCGTAGACGCCCGGCAGGCCGTTCCCGGAGGAGATGTAGAGGTTCATCCCGCGCAACTTGTCCGCGTGCACATACGGATCGTTCTCGGCCCAGGCCGGCGCACCGTCGGGGCCGTACATGTTCAGCACATCGCCACCGCCCCAGACGTTCACGGTGAGCTTGACGAACTCGCGGCCGACCGGATCGGCGGTCTGCGCGCACCCGGAATACGCGGCGACGGACTTGTACAGACCCGGCTTGGCGATCGCCAGATTCAGCACACTGGTACCCGAAGTGGACAGGCCCGCAATGGCATTCACGCCGTTGGTGCCCAGCGCCGCGTTGATCAGCGGCGGCAGCTCCTGGGTGAAGAAGGTCTTCCACTTGTTGCGGCCCAATACCGGATCATCCTTGATCCAGTCGGTGTAATAGCTCCACTTACCGCCGATGGGCTGGACCACGTTGACGTTCTTGTCGCTCAGGAAGCCCTTGACGATATCGGTCTTCTTCACCCACGACGCGTCGTCCTCACCGCCGCCCGCACCGTTGAGCAGATACAGCGTCGGCCGCGCCTTGGACGCGTCGGCGGGACGCTGCACGTCCACCGGATAGGTCTCGTCCATCGCCGCCGAATACACGTACAGGCGGATGTTGCGGTTGTCGGTGTAGGTGGCCCGGGTGATGTGCGAGCCGTCGGGCGCCTTCGGATCGGCCAGCAGGGCCTTGGACGCGATGATCGGATCGTCGGCCGAGGCGGTCGTCGCACCGACCCCGGTCAGAACTCCGGCGAGAACTCCCGTGGCCGCCAGGACGGCGGCGGCTCGCAGGCCACGCCGGACGTGTCGACGAATCACTTGTGCACACCTTCACTATCGGTTCGAATTTCCAGCAGTCCGGTCGGAACCGGTGCGCCGACTCCCCCGCGGGCCGTGCGACATCCCGCCCGACGATACGTCACCAGCGGCCGCCACATCATCCCGGATCGCCGCTGTCCGAAGAGATTTCAGCCCCGCGGCGCATCCGGTCGAGGTTGCGGGACATTATCGGCCCACCCCGGCATCGCTCGGCGCGGGCTCGATGTGCAGGTCCAGATCCGCGATCAGAGTGTGCGGCGCTGCCGCGATCTGCCGGATCACCGATGCCAGCCCGTAGGACAGGACATTCGCTACAGATTCGCTGATCTCTTCGGTCAGATAGCGTAGCGACAACCGGATCGGCCCGTTCAGCACCACGGCCACCGCGACCCGATCGGCGAACGCGGGCGCCGAATCGACACCGGCGATGCGGATGCCGTCGATGATTCCGGACAGTTCGGCCAGGTCGGCGGCGTCGTCGCGGAACATCACCACCGAATCCAGCAGCCGATCCACACCGAGGGACCGGGCCATATCGGCCTGACTCGGGCAGTAGTGCCCGGGGCGGGCCGACCACTCCGACCGGATCCGCAGCAGCAGTTCTTCCAGAGATTCGTCCGGCTCCGGGCGCACCCGCACCGGAACGATGCCGCCGAACCGGCCCACCAGCGTGTCGATGTGCGGCACCTGTGGGGAACGTCCAGGGGCGACGACGCCGAACACCACATCGTCGCGATCGGCGAATCGCCCGAGCAGCAGACCCCAGGCCGCCTGCACCACCATCTGCACCGTCACGCCCAGGCGGGTGGCCAGACCGCTCAGTTCCACGGCGTCGGCGGGCAGCAGCTCCACGCTGACTTCCGCAGTGGCCGAGGAGGTTTCGCGATCGCCGTCGCCGTGTGCGAACAGCGCCGGTGTGTGATATCCGGACAACGCCTCCCGCCAGACCGCCCGCGCCGCGGCGCCGTTCTGCTCGGCCAGCCACATCGGGTAGGCACGATACGGATGGACCGCGGGCAGCTGCCGCGAGCGCGGACCGCGCGCGTAGACGGTCAGCAGATCGCGCATGACCAGCCGCAACGATCGATCGTCGAGCAGCAGCGGATGTGCGGTGAGCAGGATCCGATGCGTGCCGCTCGCCGATTTCAGCAATGCGATCCGGAGCAGAGGCGCGTACTGCGGATCGAACGGCGCGAGTCGATCCGCGGCCTGATAGCGCTCGACCTCCACCCGCGCGTCGGCCGCCGCCAGATCGGTGAAATCGACTGTTCGCCAAGAGATGTCGACGGGATCCGAAATCACCTGAACCGATCCGTACGACCGGTCCCCGAAGGCCACGCGCAGCCCGTCGTGCCGGTCGAGTACGGCCTGCGCGGACAGGCGCAGTCGCCGGTCGTCGAGCGGGCCGCGCAGATCCACGGCGAATTGCGCGGCGCCGGTGCTGTGCGCGGTCGCGAGCAGGCCCATCTGCCCGGGCGCGACCGGCCAGATCTCGGCGAGATCCGGGTTGTCGTGCCGGAGCCGGTCGATATCGTCCTGGGTCAGCGGCACCATCGGGAAGTCCGAGGGGGTGAAACCGCCCGCCTCCGGCCGGGTTCCGTGCTCGGCGAGGCCGCCCAGCGACCGAACCCAGTGTCCGGCCAGCTCTTTGACCTCGTCCGCCTCCAGAACCGCGGACGCGTAATCGAATCGGGCCCGGAAGCCCTCCGCGGTCGCGTCCACGGTGATATCGAGGAACAGATCGGCGGCCGGAGTGTCCGGGTAAGGGCGCGCAGGTCGCAGGTCGCGATAGCGGAATGCCGTGCGGCCGTGGGCGAGTGCCGACATCTCCGGGGAAGTGGCCGGGTCGAGGTAACGCAGCAGGCCGTACTGCGCACCGCCTGCGGGCACCGTGCGACGCTGCTCCTTCACCCGGGAGATGGCCGCACCGGCCGAGGCACCGCCGCGCAGGGCGTCGTCCGGGTCGATGCCCTCGACGTTCGGCACCAACGGGTAGGTCGCGGTGAAACCGCCCACCGCACCGGCGGATTCACCTCCCCCGAGCGCTCGGCCGTCCACGGTCAGCTGCACCACCGGGCCGAGGATCTCGGCCGCGCGGGTATCCGGCACCATCGCCAGTGCCAGCGCCGTGAGCAGAACGTCCTCGACGTCCGTGTGATACGAGGCCGCCACCGATGCCACCGCCGCCGCACCCTCCGCGGTGATCACCAGCGACACCCGGCCGCGAGCGGTGAGATCCACACCATCCAAAGCACTTTCGGCGGGCAGGTCGGCCAGTGCGCGCCGCCACCAGGACACCTCGTGACGCACCGAATCGTCGGCCGCGGGCCGGGCGAGTGCCTGCGCGACCGCGTCGGGTGCGGCCGGCGCGGAGTCGCCGAGCACGGTGTGACCGCCCGACCATGCCTGGGACAGTTCCTCGATGATGATCCGCCACGAGGCGTCGTCCACGACCAAACCATTGGCCGCCACCACGAGGGTGCGCGAATCATCTTGCGGTTCAGCGGATTCCGGCGGGTCGATCAGGCCGAAGCCGATATTGCGGCCCTGGCCGGGATCCAGCTCCACGGCCAGCGTGCGCACCGCCATCTCCGCGACGCCCTCCGAGTGGACGAACCGGCGCGGTGAGATGTCGGGAGGCGTCTGGGCGAGTACCAGCCGAGCCTCGCGGGCCGACCCCGCGAAGACGGGCGACCACGCGCGCAACGGGTCGTCACCGGACCGGCCCGGCACCGCGAGACGTGCTGACAGCAGCGGATGCCGCTCCAGGAGCGTCCGCACGGCGGCGCGGATGTTCTCGGTGGGCACCCCGGCCGGAATGTCCAGGGCGATGGCGCGGCTCTCCCGGCCGGACGGGTCGATCTCCAGCAGCCGGACCGCTCGCGGTGGCAGCGGGAGCGAACCGTGGTCGTCCGGTTCGGTTTCGGAGGTCGATGGCATCGACTCGGCGACCGCATCCGGTTCGGCGGGCTCGGCCGCACGCGCGCCGCGCCGCGGGAGGGCGGGCGCAGAGGTGCTGCGGTTCGGGAGCGCTCGTCGGGGCGAGGTGTGCGCCGGCGCGGACAAGGCTGTGGCGCTGTCGAATTCCTCCGGAGGCGGGGCGCTCGCGCGGGCCTCGGCGATGATTCGTTCCGCAGGGGTCATCGGGCGATCGGCCGGTGCGGGGTGCTCTGCGTACTCGGACTGCTCAGGCTGTTCCGGGTATTCGCGATATTCGGAGTATTCGGCCTGCTCGGAGTAGTCGGCCTCCTGGGAGTATCCGCCCTCTTGCGAGTATCCGGCCTGTTCCGAATGCTCGGCTTCCCACGAGTACGCGGTCTGCTCCGAATACTCGGCCTCCTGCGAGTACCCGGCCTGCTCCGAATATCCCGCGTGTTCGAGTTGCTCCGACTGGTCGGCGTACTCGGCGTGTTCGGTGTATCCGGGCTGTTCCAGCTGCTCAGGCAACCCGTGGTACTCAGCCTGTTCCGCGTACGCCGTCTGCTCCGAGTACTCCTGTGCCGCGTACTGCGCCTCTTCCGAGTACCCGCCCTGCGCGGAATAGTCGTCCTGCTCGGAATATCCGGCCTGCTCGGCGTGCCACGACCCGTCCGCCGCCGAATACTCTTCTGCCACGGCGCGATCGGTCACCACGACCTCCACACCGTCCAGGGATGCGGGGTCCACCGTGCGCAGTGCCGCCTCGGGCAGGAACGCGTGCGTCACCCGTTCGGAGCGGATCAGCCGCGCCAGCTCCGGGCCGCCGCCGATGGTCGCGGGGGCCACGACCAGCGCCGCGGCCGCGCCGAGGGCCAGGACCAGTTCGAGCACGGCCTCGTCCGAGGACGGCGCCGCCAGGGCCAGCACGCGTGAATCACGGTGCAGCCGATAGTGACTCGCCTGTTCGGCCAGATCGGCCAGATCCTCGTGGGCCACCACGATGCCCTGGCTGTGATCGATGTCGGCCGACCCGTACAGCACGTACGCGCCGTCGTCCGGCAGCAAGGCGGTGATCCGCTCGGCATCCGAAATCGGCTCGCCCGCTTGTGAATCCACCTCCGCAGCGAAGTTCGGGTGGTCCAGAACCAGCCATTCGCCATCGATCTGCGGCAGGCCCGCGATGGCAGCGCGAACCGTCACGCCCAGGATCGCACCGGAATCCGACACCAGATCGGTGATCCGGTCACCGGGCAGACTCGGCTCGACCGGCACCACCGCCGCGCCGGTCTTGGCAACCGACCACAGGGTCACCAATGCCTCGAGCGAGCGCGGAATCGCCACGGCCACCGGCTTCTCCGGTCCCGCACCGAGCTGAACCAGGCGCCTGGCCAGCTTGGACGATGCGCGATCGAGCTGGAGGTAGGTGAAACTGCGACCCCGGAACACCACCGCCGGACCGTTCGGATTGGTGGCCACGGCGGAGGTCATGAGTTCCGGGATGGTGCGCGGCCGGGCGGCCTGCTCACCCAGCTGAACCGGCGTGCCCAGCGCGACCGACCAGAATTCCCACACCGCCAGATCGGATGTCGCAGCCGTCGCCAGGAGCGCGCGGCCGTCGGCATCCAAGCCGAATTCGGATGTGCTGCCGGTCAATTGTCCCACGGCACCGGCGTGTGAGACGACCACCCGCTCGGCCCCGGCGGACTGGATGATCCATGCCGGATGTGCGGCGCGCAGCGGTTCGATCCGTTCCGCATCCGCGAGCCGGTGAGTCGGAATGCCCTCCAGATTCAGTCGGTCGATCCGCACGACCATCGGCTGCCCACCCGTGGCGGGCCGGTGCGCGGGCGTGCGTCCGATCGGGGTGAGCAGTTCGGTCGGCGCGTCGAAACTCCCGTCCCCACCGGAACGATTCGACGCCACGAAGGGATACTCCGCATCGGCCAGCACACAGACCGGCCCCGCTCCCGCGAGAATCTCCCGGTTGCGTTCCACCGCCCCCTCCGGATCGATGGGCAGCGCCGCACCCCCGGCCTTCGCGACCGCGTACACGGCCACACCGAGATCCACCGATCGCCGAACAGCAAGCGCCACAACCGATCCGCGCCCGACCCCGAGTGAAATCAGATACCGCGCCAGCCGGTTGGCCCACGCATCCAACTGCCCGAGCGTGAACTCCGTTGCCCCACTTCCGCTCTCCGCGGCAGAGGCAATGATTCCCACGCCCTCGGGCCCGGCTTCGGCCGCCTCTTCCAGCAGCGAGACCAGGGTCGGCCCATCACCGGAACCCGCATCCTCGGAAGCCTCGGAATCACTACGCCACCCGGCATCCAAGCTCCGGTGATCGGCCGAATCCTCGTAGGCATCATTTCCGTACCCGGAGTCCCAACCGGCACTGTCTCGTCCACTTGCCGAGGCGACGGCATCGCTCGCGTCGACCTCGCTGCCCTGGGAACCGAGCGCGGAACCCCAACGCCCGTTGGCGGAATCGTCGCCCTGGAATTCATCCACAGGCCGGTCCACGGAATCCAGGGGGTCGGATCCCGCCTGGTTCGCAAGCTCGGTCTCCTCGGCCGACGCTGGTGCCCGTCGCAGGCTGTGCAAACCGAACACCGAGCCTCTGGCCACCTTGGTGTCACTCCGATCGTTGTCAGAACCACCGGTCTCGACCTCGTCCGCCACGAATCCCCGCGGACGTTCCGGTACCCGTCCGGAGACCTCGGCGTCATTCTCATCACCGACATCACCAGGCGATTGCGGCTCGCCGGTGCCACGCCGCTCCTCGGCCTTCTCTGGTGCGAAGCTGGACCCGCGACGCCGAGCCAACCGCGGCAGCGCGGAAAGTGCGTCGACGGACTCGGCGTCCCGGCCGGCTCGCCCGGAAACCTCGCTACCGTCCTCACCGACACCACCACCGGGCGACTGCCATTCACCGGCCGCACGCGAATTCTCGGGGCCCTCTGCGGCAGCGCCGGACCCCCGACGCCGAGCCAGCGGCGGCAGCGCGGCGATCGGATCGGCAGACTCGACATCCCGATGAGCACGGCCAGAAACCTCGGCATCGTTGTCACCAACGACATCACCAGTAGATTGCGATTCACCAGCCTCACGCCACTCGTCGGATACCTCCGCTGCGGCGCGAGACCCCCGACGCCGAGTCAACGGCGGCAGCGAGGCGATCGAATCGGCAGACTCGACATCCCGATGAGCCGGCCCGGAATCCTGAGCGGCTGTGTCGAAGTCGTCGGCTGCTGATGCATCAGAAGTTGCGCCGAGTACGGCCGGGTGGTCGGCGTTCACTGGTTGCGGAGCCGAGATCGTCAGGGCAGCAGCAGTT
This sequence comes from Nocardia jiangxiensis NBRC 101359, assembly GCF_000308615.1. Lineage (GTDB taxonomy): Bacteria > Actinomycetota > Actinomycetes > Mycobacteriales > Mycobacteriaceae > Nocardia > Nocardia jiangxiensis. The sequence continues at coordinate 26,431 of NZ_BAGB01000012.1, read as the reverse complement.
TCAGTGCTGTCTGCTGTCGCGTCGTCGGAGCGGGTGGATAGTTCGGGAGCGCCGATGCCGATGGCGCCCAGGGGTTGGGCGGGATCGCTGACCAGGGTGGTCAGGAGGTCGGCCAGACCGGCGGTCAGGTCTTCGGCCGCAGTGCGGTCGAAAATGTCTGTGGCGTAAGCGATTCTGCCGTCGATACCGGACGGGTTGCCGTCCGAGTCGTAGGTTTCGGTGACGGTCAGGCTCAGGTCTACCGGTGCGACCTCCAGCTCGGTGTCGATGTCCTCGACCGTCAGACCGGGCAGATCCATCGTGATACGCGCAGGGGTCTGCACCGACACGCCCACCTGGAACAGGGGGTTGTGGGCGGTGGAACGGCCGAGACCGAGCGCCTCCACCAGGCTCGCGAACGGCAGGTCCGCATGCGCGAACGCCTGCTCGCGGCTGTCTCGCTGGCGAATCAGCAAGTCACTGAACGACTCCGCGGGATCCAGGCGGGTGCGCAGCACAACCGTATTGACGAATGTGCCGATCAGATCCTCGAACTCGCCCGCGGCACGACCCGGGACCGGAGTGCCGATCGCGATGTCGTCACCGTTCGACAGACGGGCCAGGAAGGCCGCGACGGCGGTCTGCAGGACGGTGGACAGAGTCGTCGCATGGGTGTGCGCGAGTTCCAGCAGGGCGGTGTGTGTGGCGGCATCGATGTGGACGCCGGTCCACGCGCCGGCCATCGACGCCACCGCCGGACGGGGGCCACCGCCGGGCAGATCGAGTACCTCGGGCAGCCCCGCGAGTTCACCGCGCCAGTAAGCGATCTGCTGGGCGGCAACCGATTCCGGATCCGATTCCGCGCCGAGCACGGTGCGCTGCCAGCGCACGTAATCCGCGTACTGCGCCGACAATGGCGCCCACCGCGGCGAATGGTTCGCGGTCCGCGCCGCATAGGCGACCATCAGATCGCCGACGATCGGGCCCAGCGCGGAGTTGTCCGCCGCAATGCGGTGCACGACGACAGCGAGCACGTATTCCCGGCGCGAACCCGGCGCCAGATCGGAGATTTCGAACAACTGCACCCGCAGCGGCAGTTCGGTGGTCACGTCGAACGGCGCGGCCGCGAGTTCCCGCACCGCCGCCTCGACCTCGGCCGCGCCGATCCGTTGCGCTGCCAGCGCAGGGCGCGGCGCGGCGGACAGCACCTGCTGCACCGCAACCGAATCCGCTTCTGCCGCAGCCGGATATACCGTGCGCAGCACCTCGTGCCGGGCGATCACGTCGTCCAGCGCCACACCCAGCGATTCCACATCCAGGCTGCCGGTCAGCCGCAGGGCGAACGGCAGGTGGTAAGCCGCCGGAACAGGCCCTCCCGCATCGTGTTCCGCCTGATTGAGCGCCCACAGCCACTCCTGCGCGGGCGAGAGCGGCACCGGTTCGACATCCGCCGCGACAGCGACGTCCGCAGCCTCGTCCGATTCCGGGCCCTGCGGCACCGACGGGCGAGGCAGCAGCATCGTTCGAGGCTCGGCCTGAGAATCGTTGTCCGACAACCACTCCGGTGCCGAATTCGAATCCGTCTCGCGGTCGGACCGCCGCAGCGGAAGACTCGGCAGCCCTGGTGACTGCGCGGGCTGTTCCGCACCGGACTCCGACGACGACTCAGTCGGCGACCCTCCTGCACCCGAACGCAATCCACGATCGAACCCCGCCCGCAGCGAGGACAGCCCGGACTGCAGTTTCGGCGAATCCGGCTCCGCGTCCGCCGTCGACTCCTCGGACGCCCATTCCTGGTCGCCCGGGTCGGACTCGGCCAGATCGTCATCGGCCGCATCGGACTCCGGCGACGACACCACCCGCGGCAGCCATCCGGCCTCCCGACGCGACGCCCTACCGGACCCCGAACGTGCCGAATCGGACTCCGGCTGCCCGTCGTCCGCGGCGCCGGACTCCGATGAGGACACCACCCGCGGCGACCACCCGGCCGCACGACGCGGCAACCGACCGGACTCCGCTCGCGAGGACGAATCGGACTCCGCCTGATCATCACGCGCCGCACCGGCCTCGTCCGAGGGCACCACTCGCGGCGACCACCCGGCCTGCGACCTCGACCCCGGAACATCTCCGGATCCCAGCTCCGACGATCCCGAACCATCCGGCGCGGAGTCGGAATCCTCTTGCGGTGCAGTCTGATTCGAATCAGATACCGCCGCGGCTTCCGACGAGGCGGTATCCGATTCGCCGACCTCGGCCCGGCGGCGAGCCGCATCCCGTGAGCGTCGCGGAAGTGGCGTGCGCCGTTCGGACTCCGTCGAGTCCGGTCCCGCCGACGCGTCGGGATCCGACAACGGACCGAGCTTCCACTGCTTGGACAACCATCCTGACTCCGCCGCAGAATCGGGCTCGTCGCGCACCGGCGTCTCGTTCTGCACCGGGGATGAGGAAACGGGATCGCCCGTGCGTGGCGGCTCGACGGTATCGACACGCACGACCTTCAGCGAGGACGACGTCTCGACACCGAGCGAGGGATCCGGCAGCGCGCGACGGTCGAGTTTACCCGCGGTCGTGCGCGGCAGCGCGTCCATGGGGACGACGACGTCCGGAATGAACTCCTCCGGAAGGACTTCCGCCAGCGAGGCCGCCACCCGCTCGGTGACGATCCGCTTCTCCGCGCGCGGCGCGACGTAGGCGACGAGCCGACCGTCCCGCGCCACCACCACCGCATCCCCGACCGAGGACTGCGCGAGCAGCGCGACTTCGATTTCGCCGGGTTCGATCCGCCGACCGCGAATGTTGATCTGAAAATCGGTGCGGCCCAGGAAATCCAGGCGCGCGGGCAGTTCACCCGAACCCTCGCGCCACACGACCAGATCGCCGGTGCGGTACATCCGGCCCCCGGCATCCTGGCCCGAGAACGGATCGGCCACGAACCGATCCGCGGTCAGATCGGGTCGATTCGCGTAGCCGCGGGCCAGTGCCGCGCCGGCAAGGTACAGCTCACCCGGAACACCCACCGGCACCGGACGCAACCGGTCGTCCAGCACGTAGACGCGAGTGTTCCACTGCGGCAACCCGATCGGCACATTCGCCCCGTCCGCGCTCCCGGCGGGCCAGTACGTCACCGAGACCGCGGCCTCGGTCGGACCGTACAGGTTGTGCACGCGCGCATCGCTGATCCGCTGGAACGCCGTGACGGTCCACGCGGGCAGCACCTCGCCGATCACGAAGATCTCCCGCAGCGTCGGGCAGATGCCCGGCGCGGTGCGGTCCACGAATGCCGCGAGCTGCGAGGGTACGAAGTCGGTGACCGTAACACCGTGCGCGATGATGGATTCCGCGAGATACAGCGGATCCGTGCGCCCTGCGGCGGCCAACCGCAGCCGCGCCCCGGCCCGCAGCGGCAGGAAGTATCCCCACAGCGAGGCGTCGTAGGTCGGCGGGGTCTTCTGCAGGTACACGTCGTCGCTCGCCAGCGGATAGGCCGCGAGCATCCAGGCGAGCTGGTGGTCGATGGCCGCATGCGAGACCATCACGCCCTTCGGACGCCCGGTCGACCCCGAGGTGAAGATGACATAGGCCGGATGGCCGGGACGCAGTGGACGCGACAACTCTTCGGGCCGGACCGGACTCGGGTCGAATCCGCTCAGATCCATGGTGTCCAACCGCAGAACCTGCGTATCGGGCGGCACCGGAACCGAATCCGCGACGGTGCTGACCACGCAGACCGGGCGCACCGTGTCGAGGATGTACCCGATCCGCTCGGCCGGATGATCCGGATCCACCGGTACGTAGGCGCCACCGGCCGTGACGATCGCATACATCCCGATCAGCAGATCCAACGATGGTGAAATCGCCAGTACCACCATGGTCTCCGGCCCGACGCCGCGCGAGATCAGCAGGCGCGCAAGCTGATTCACCCGGACATCGAATTCGGTGTAGGTCAGTTCGAGCTCGGCGCTGGACACCGCGATCGCGTCGGGATGCTCCCGCACCGCACGCCGATAGCCGTCCAGCAGCAGTCCGGGCTCGACGGAGTACCGAGTGTTGTTCCAGTCGCCCAGGATTCGCATCCGCTCGTCGGGCTGCAGCAACTCCACATCCCCGACCGGACGGCGCGGATCGGCCGTGACCGCCTCGAGCAACAGGACGAGACGTTCGGCGAATCCGGCGACGGTGATCTCGTCGAACAGGTCGGTGGCATAGGTGAACGTGGCCGACAACCCGTCGGCTTCGCCGTCCCGCGTCCGCGGGAACACGTTCAGCCGCAGGTCGAACTCCGCGACACCGCTGTCGAATTCCACTGCGGTAGCGGACAATCCGGGCAGGTTGACCTGGGAGACCTCCTGCTCGCGAACCGTCAGCGCGACCCGCAACCACGACGGATACACCCGCGCGGACTCGCCCAGCGCCTCGGCCAGCAGCCCGAACGGCAGCTCGGCATGCTCGGAGGCGACCAGGTCGTCGTTGGTCACCGTCGCCAGCAGGTCGGCGAAGGACATGGTCGGATCGAGCCGGGCGCGCAGGATCAGCGGATTCTCGAAAAGCCCGATGGCACTGCCGAGTTCACGCGCCCTGCGGCCCGAAGCCGCTGTGCACACGACGATGTCGCCCGCACCCGACAGCCGTGCGATCAGAGCCGCGAATCCCGTGTGCAGCGCGGTGAACAGCGTGCCGCCCGCGGTGCAGGCGAGGTCCAGGAGTCCGGCGTGCACCTCGCGATCCACCGTGAAGGCGTATACCGCACCGCGTCCCGAGGGCACCGCGGGCCGCGGCCGGTCCGCCGGTAGGTCCGGGCCGTCCGTGATCCCCGCCAAAGCCGTTCGCCAGTAAGCGATCTCCTGCGCAGCAACCGAATCCGGTTGCGCCGCATCACCGAGCACGGATCGCTGCCACAACGCATAGTCGGCGTACTGCACGGGCAGCGGAGCCCACGACGGTTTGGCCCGATTGCGCCGCCCCAACAGGGCCACCGCGAGATCGCGCAGGAACGGCGTCACACTGGCCTCGTCCGCGGCGATGCGATGCGCCACGACGACGACCACATGATCGTCCTCGCCGATCTGGGCGATGCCGATCCGAACCGGAATCTCGGTGGTCACATCGAACGCGATCCGCGCGTATTCGCCGAGCCAGTCCTCGATCTCGGATTCTTCCAGCGGCTCGGGCGCCAGATCCGCGAGCACCCGATCCAGCGGCAGCACGACCTGATATCCGCGCTCGTCCGACACCGGATACGCCGTCCGCAGCATCTCGTGCCGCTCGATGACGTCGACCACCGCAACCTGCAGCGCCTCCACCCGGATCCGCGCGCTGATCCGCACGGCGAAGCACACGTTGTGCGCCGCCGTCTCAGGATCCGACCGGTTGATCGCCCACATCCGCTGCTGCGCCGCCGACAACGGCACCCCCGGCAGCTCCGTGTCCTCGAACTCCACGGTGGTCGAAGGCCGCGGCATCGCCGTGAGCGGAATTGCTACGGCACTGGTTTCGGCCTCCGGACCCGACTCCGGCTCGGCGGCCGCGTCGAGTACCGACTGCTCGCTGCCCGCATCGGCAGTCCCCGCCGATTCCCGCCCACCGACAAGATCGTTCGCATCGAACGACCGATCTTCCCTCGGCCGCACATCGGAAGTATCGGCGGAAATCGCCTCCGCCGCAGTATCTTCCGCATCCGGGTCGACATCCGCCCAGCGCGTCACCGGTTCCTCCGCGGACAGCGGATCGAACCCACTTCCCAACGCGCCGGTCGCATTCGAGTCGGCACGCTCGCCACCCGAAACATCCGCCGGACCCGAACCCGAAGCCGTTGCGCCGGACGAATCCCACACGGCGAGCGAATGATCGATCTCGGTTGAGGGCACACCAGCCGAATCCGTCTCCGCAACAACCTGTTCGCCGCGCGCCGGGCCACCGATCCGCAAGTCCGGCCCCCACTCGGCAGCCGAATCCTCCGACGCCCGACCGATCGTCGGCACGGCGGAGCGCACCTCGACGGAATCCGTGTCGGAGACACCCGCGCCCGGCTGGGCCGCATCCCCGGCACCCACATCGGCTGAACCCTCGACCGACGACCGCTCGAGCCGATCCCGCACACCGGGCATGATCCCGGCAGTCACCACCGGGGCAGCAGGGCCGACGTACTCGACAGCGCCATCGGCCGAACGACGCACCAGATCCCCGGTGCGGAACAGTCGCGAATCGGCGGCGGAGAGCCCGACGCCATCGGGTTTGCCGAGGAACGGATTCGCCACGAAATGCGCCGCGGTCTGCGCCGGCCGCCGCAGGTATCCGCGCGCCAGCTGCGCACCGGCGACGTACAGCTCGCCGGTTTCCCCGTCCGGAACCGGCGAAAGCCGTTCATCCAGCACATATTCGGTGACGCCCGGATTCGGCGCACCGATTCCGGATGCCTCGGCAGGCGAATCCGGCGCACCGACATTGGTCAGCACCGTGGTCTCCGCGGACCCGTATCCGTGCAGGAAACGACGCACCGCAGCCCCGAACGGGCCCGCGCCGATCGGCCGCGTCCAGTCGTCCACCAGCTCGGGCGGATACGACCGGCCCGCGCAGATCACCACGCGCAATTCGTCCAGTCCGGCCGGATCCAACGATTCCAGCACCTCGGACGGCAGATACGCGTGTGTGACGTCCTCGCGCAGCAGCAGCGGAGCCAGTTCGTCGCCACCTCGCACGGTCGGCGCGGCCACCACCATCGTGGCCGCACCGCCGACGGCGAGCAGCAGTTCCAGCACCGACGCGTCGTCCGAGGGGGCCGCGAACGCCAACGTCCGCGAATCGCCGTCGGCCTGATAACGCGCCCGCTGCGCATCGGACAGCGCCGACAGTCCGGCCTGGGTGACCACGACGCCGTGCGGTGCGCCGATCGCGTCGACGGTGTACACCACGTAGGCCGGATGTTCGGCGCGCAGCGGGCGCAGCCGGTCGGCGTAGGTGACCGGGTCGGCGGCGAATTCCTCAAGCTCCACGGCGATTCCGGCGGTATCGACGGCCAGCCAGGGCGTCGTGCCGGGCAGTGCCGGGCGGGTCGCCGCGACGGTCAGTCCCAGCACCACCCCCGAATCCACGACGATGTGCGCGATGCGCTGGGCCGGATCGTCCGGATCCACCGGCACGAATCCCGCACCCGCCTTGGCGACCGCCCACAGCGCGATCACCGCTTCGAGTGACCGCGGAAAAGCCACGGCCACCAGGTCTTCCGGGCCGATTCCGCGGGCGATCAGCAGACGCGCCAGACGCGTGGACCGCTCGTCCAGCTCGGCATAGGTCAGCTCCGCGAGGGTGCTCGTCGCATCCGCGAGCACGATCGCGATGCCGTCCGGATCGGCTTCGACCGCGGTCGACATCAGCTGGGGCAGGGTGATCACGCGGGTCCGGCGGCTCCGGGACGGCCGCTGGCGAGTCGGCCGGCTCATGCTGGGAACCCTTGCCGGGTCACGTTGCGCCGTCCGAACACCCGAAGCACGTTGCCTCACACCCTGCCTGTTGTTGCTCATGCGCCGCTGGGGACGCCACCCTCGATCGATCGAACACGACAGCGGCCGATATCACCATCGTGCGGATATTCCGTGGCGGAGGGTAGCCGCCCGCGGAACCAGACCATTGTGGAGTACGGAGCCCCGATGGTCACCCGGTGGGCCGGAATTCACCGGATCAACTCGTCGAGCACCATGAACATCTCGGCGACGCCGAAGCCTCCGACCGGTATCGGGCCATTGTCCACGATGACAGCTCGCAAATCCTCCAGCGGTTCCGGATCCAGCGACACGAGCCCGGCCGGATCGATGAACAGGTGCGTCACCCATTCCTCGGCCAGCACTGCGGCGTCGACCGCGCCGTCTCCGTTTTCCGGCAGCACCAATGCGGCCCCCGCAACACCCGCCGCCACGATTTCCAGCAATGCCGCCGGGGACTGCGCAGCACCCTGATGAAAGGTGCGCGATTCGATATCCAATTCGGTGCCCGAACGCAATCGCTCCACCGCCGCGGCCAATTCGTCGTAACCCAGAACGGTGTCCGCGAGGACGAACGCCGGATCGGCGCCGCGCAGCGCGCGAGTGCGGTCGGCGTAGGTCACCGGACGGGCGGAGCGGCTCTCGATCTCGGCGGCGACGTCGGGATCGGCCAGAACCAGCCAGTCGATCCGAGAATCCGCGATCCGAGAATCCCACACCGGCACGGCGGCCAACCCGACCGTCACCTGCGGCTCCGGCCCGCCGTCCGCCGTGAAGACCACGGCCGCGCCCACTTTGAGCACCGCCCACACGGCCACCACCGCATCGATCCCGCGATCGAACCGGACCGCGACACCGGCGCCGGGACCGCAGTCGCGGTCGATCAGCACCCGCGCGAGCCGCGAGGATCGCGCGTCGAGTTCGGCGAAGGACATCTCGTCGGCGCCGGACACCAGCGCGGGCCCGTCCGGATCGTTTTCGACGATCGCGGCCAGCGCCTGGGACAGGGCGGGCCCGGCGGCACTCACCGCGCGACTGTCCGCAAGCGCGGCTTCCGTTGCTACATAACCTGATTCAGGTTCGCCGAGCGGATCCTCGGCAACGGACCGGACCGGCACGTCCACCGCATCCGCCCGGATCTGCTCTCTGCGCCCGGCGTATTCGAGTACGGCCTCACCGCCGAAACCGATCCAACGCCCGGCATCCCCTGTGCGATACATCCGAGAGCCCGGCTCCCCGAACGGATTCGCCACGAACCGCGTCGCGGTCGACCCCGCACGCCCCGCATGGTCGCGAGCAAGCTGCCCACCGGCGAGATACATCTCCGCGGCAACACCCATCGGCGCCGGATGCAACCGTTCGTCCAGCACGAAACAGGCCAGTCCCGGCAGCGCCCGCCCGATCGCGCTCACCGGATCGTCCGCCAAATGCTCGTCCACCGCAAGGAACGACGCGTGCACCGTGGTCTCGGTGCGCCCGTACATGATCACCAGCTGTGGCGCATCCGAGATGTGCCGCTCGTACCAGCGCCGGATCGACTGCGGATCCACCTGCTCCCCGGCCAACACCACATAGCGCAACGCGAGCCTGGCAGATCCTGTTTCGCTGCTGCCCGCGGCCCGATCCGCCTCGACCAGCCCGTCGAACTCCGACGGTGTCTGCTGCAGCACCGTCACCTGCTCACGAATCAGCAACTCCCGGATCGTCTCCGGCGACAGCGACGTCGGCCGATCGACCACCACGACCGCCGCGCCGGTCGCCAGCGCACACCACAGCTCCCACACCGACAGATCGACCGCGTACGAATGACACAGCGCCCACACGTCGGTCTCGACCACATCGAACAGCGGCCGGGCAGCGGCGAACAGCTCGATCACATTGCGGTGGGTGATGGTCACGGCCCTGGATCGGCCCAGGGAACCCGAGGAGTACACCAGGTAGGCCGTATTCTCCGGCCGCAGCGGGGAGATCCGATCGGCGTCGGTCACCGGGGCGTCGGAGAAGGTCCCGGCCTCGTCCAGCAGAACGACGGCAGTTTCACAGCGCGGCAGGCGCTTTCGCACGTCGGCGGTGGTCAGCAGGCACACCGGCGCGGTCTCGGCGAGTACGGACCGGAGCGAGTTCGGGCCCGGAGACGGGACACCTCCGACGGTCGCGGACTGCTCGTCCCAGTCCGGGTCGACGGCAACGTATCCCGCCCCGGACAGCAGTACGCCCAGCAGCGCCACCGGCAGTTCGGCATTAGGCTCGACCGCCACGGCCACCAGCGATTCCGGTCCCGCACCGCGCTGGATCAACGCCCGCGCCACCCGATTCGCCTGCCGCATCAGCTCCCCGAAACCGAGTCCGGCATCACCGGACCGGATCGCGATCGCGCCGGGACGCTCGTTCGCCCGCTCGGTGATCAGATCCACCAGCGTCACCGGCGGCGCCGGAGTCCCGGCCGTATTCCATTCGCGCAGCACGAGTTCGCGCTCACCGGGCAGCAGGACGTCGATATCGCCGGCGATCACCCGGTCGTCGGCGGTGACGGCGTCGATCACCCGGCCGAAACGATGTGCGAAATCACGGACGGTCGCATCGTCGAAAAGATCCGTGGCATAGGTGAACCGAGCCGTCATCCCCTGCGCGACGCCGTGGTCGTCCAGGCGTTCGGTCATGGTCAGTTGCAGATCGAATTCGGCTCGCGCGGTGTCGAATTCGATGTCGTCGAGGGTCAGATCCGGCAGTTCCGGACGGGTCCGGGCGGTATTCCGCAAGGTCAGCGCGACCTGGCACAGCGGATGCCGCGCCGCGGACCGCACCGGATCCAACTCCTCGGCCAACTGCTCGAACGGCACGTCGGCGTTGGCGAGCGCCGCTAGGTCCGTATCGCGCACCGCGGTCAGCAGATCGCCGAATCCGATACCCGGATCGATACTCGCGCGCAGGACCAGGGTATTGGCGAATACGCCGATCAGCTCGTCCAATGCCACCGCACCGCGTCCGGTGACCGGCGCGGCGATCGCGATGTCGCGGGTACCGGACAAGCGCGCCAGCAGGATCGCCAGCATCGCGTGCAGGACCGTGAACAGGGTCGCGCCGTGCTCGTGCGCCACCCGGTTCAGCACGGCGTGCACCCGGGCGTCGATCTCGAACTCCAGCGTCGCGCCCCGCTGGGAGGCGATCGCCGGACGCGGCTGATCCGAGGGCAGCTCCGCCTGCTCGTGCAGCCCGGCCAGTTCCCCGCGCCAGAACTCGATCTGCTGTGCCGGAATCGATTCCGGATCGTCCTCCGCGCCCAGCACCTCGCGCTGCCAGAGCGCGTAATCGGCGTACTGCACCTCGAGCGGCGACCACTGCGGCTGCTCACCCCGGGCCCGGTCCCGGTAGGCGGTCATCAGGTCGCGGGTCAGCGGGCCGGTCGAAAACCCGTCTCCCGCAATGCGATGCAGGACGCACACCAGGACGTGATCGGTCTCGCCCGCGGTGAGCACCCGTAGTCGAACCGGCGGTTCGCCGGTCACATCGAAACCCGTGCCGACGAACTCGGATACCAGCCCCAGCAGTTCGTTCTCCGCCGCCCGGACGACCGGAACGTCCGGTGTCGCACGAGGATCGGCGGTCGGCAGGACGAGCTGATAACCCGCGCCGCGGAATTCGGGGAATACGGTGCGCAGTACCTCGTGCCGCACCACCAGATCCCGGACCGCGGCGCGCAGCGCCTCGATGTCCAACCGGCCGCCCACCCGCATCGCCACCGGAATGTTGTCGGTCGCGCTCGCCGGATCGAACCGGTTGCGTGACCATATCCGCTGCTGGACATAGGACAGCGGAATCCGCTCCGGACGCGGCATCGGCCGCAGCGCTCGCGCGGACACCGAATCCACGTGCCGCCCGATGCGTTCGGCCAGACCTCGCACCGTGGACGCCTCGAAGACGAACCGGGCCGGAACCCACAGCCCCAGCGCGGCGCCGATCCGCGCCACGGCCACGGCGGCCAGTGCGGGATCGCCGCCCAGCGCGAAGAAGTCGTCGGTCGCCTCGATCCGGCGCGGCTCGGCGTCGGCACTGATCAGCAGTGCGGCGAAGGTCTCCGCGACGGCCTGCTCCAGCAGCGCGGACGGGACGGGCCCGCGCATCGCGGAGGTCGGCTCGGGCATCCGCGAGACGAATTCGATGGAACCGTCGGAGTCGTTGCGCCGCACCAGATCCCCGGTTCGGCACAATCGCATACCGGGCTGTCCGGTTTCGGCGCCGAACGGGCTGGCCACGAACCGTCCGGCGGTCGTCCCGGGGCGGCCCGAATACCCCTGCGCGAGCACCGGTCCGGACAGATACAACTCGCCCACGATGCCCGCGGGCACCGGGCGCAACCTCGAATCCAGCACGAACGCACCGATTCCCGCGATCGGAGCACCGATCGTCGCGATCTCGCCCGGCCGGCGCAGGCCGCTGACGGTATCCAGAATCGTCGCCTCGGGAAGTCCGTACGCGGTATGGACCGCGCGTCCGTCGCGTACCCATCGGTCGATCTGCTCCGGATCGAACCGGTCCCCGACCACCGCGACGGCCTCGAGGTCCTGCAGGCCCGACGGGTCCACCGGCTCGAGCGCTTCCGGAGTGATCAGCAGATGCGTGATCCGCTCGTGCCGCAGGAGATCCGCGAGCCGGTCGCCGGACGCGTCCGGCGGGGCGACGATCAGCATCGCCCCGGTGGAGAAGGTCAACAGCAGTTCCAGCATGGCCAGGTCGGCATCCGGTGCGCTCAGCTGCAGCACATGGGATTCCCCGTCGACGCCGAGTTGCTCGCGTATCGCGTTGACCACGGTGGCCAGACCGGTGTGGGTGACCACGACGCCCCCGGTCGAGTCGGCGGGGTGCACGAGGTAGGCCGGATGCTGCTCGGTGAGCAGGCGCACCCGGTCGGTGTAGGAGATCGGATGCGCGGCGCGCGCGGCGATGCGTTCGCTCGTGCGCGCCTCATCGAGTTCGAGCCACTCCACGTCGTCGCCGAGGTCCGCGCGGTACCCGGTGGTCGTCAAACCAAGTGCCGCACCGGATTCGGCGAGAATGCGCGCGATGCGTTCGGGCGGACCGGCCGGATCGACCGGCGCGCAGGCCGCACCGGCCTTGGCGATCGCCCAGACCGACAGCACCGATTCGATCGAACGGCCCATCCCCACGGCCACGACGTCGCCGGGCCCGATGTCACGCGCGATCAACTCGCGAGCCAGCCGCGAGGATTCCTCGTCGAACTCCCGATAGCTCAGCTCTCGCGCATCGGCCGGATCACCGCTCGAGTGCGCCCGGATCGCCACCGCATCGGCGGCCGATTCCACTGCCGCGGTGAGCAATTGCCCGAGGAGGGGATTACCGGAACGTCGACGACGATTTCCCCGTGCAGTACGACGAGCTGTATGCATTCGAGCGCTGTCACCTCTCGCGTTCGGCAGGTCCGCACCGCAGAACCAAGGTCGAGCCCCACTCGCACGGTCCGAGAAAGCATATACGGCTACGGATCTCGGCGTTACCGCTGCGGAAGGTCCCTCACAACCAACCGCGGCGGATCGCCTGTACGCCCGCCTGGAACCGGGTACTCGCACCGAGCCGCTCGAGCAGACTCGCGGTACGCCGCACCACCGTGCGCCGGGACATGCCCAGCCTGCGGGCGATGGTGTCGTCGGTGGCGCCCAGGCCCATCAGGGTCAGAATGGCGCGATCGCGCTCGTCCAGGGGCTCGCTCGGATTCACCGAGATCGGCGCCGACAACGACCACAGCACGTCGAAGGTGCGCATCATCATGTCCAGGGTCGGCGAGGGACCGATCCGCAGGCCCATCGGATCGCCGCGCCGCTCGTCGTTGTGCAGCACGATCGTGGCCCGCTCACCGTCCGCGACGATCACCTTCAGCGGCGGATCGGGCAGCGTGCGCGCCTGCGCCCCGGCGGCGGTGACGGCCAGCGCGTGCCGCAACCGATCCGGATCCTGATAGATGGTGTCCTGATACAGCAGCTGATAGCGCACCCCGGCGGCCAGTCGCGCGGACTTCAGCTCGAACAGCCGCTCGGAACGTTCCGCGTCGCAGACGTACGGACCGCGTTCGATCAGCCGCACATTCTTGCGCGCGCCGCGATGCAGATCCTCGAATTCCGCGATGATCTCCCGGGTTTCGTACATCGGCACGATGACGCCGTCACCGCGCCCCGTCCGCCGCACCGACCGGAAGGTCTCGCCCAGCCGGGCCGCGGCGGCATGCATCCGGGCCGTGTCCTGCTGACGGCGACGTGCCTCGGCCTCGGACAACGCCTCGGGTGCGTGCGCATCCCAGACGGTGCGGCCCCCGGCGTCGATCCGGACCACGGCCTGCACCTCGCACAACCGGTCGAGCGCGGCCTGGACCAGTTCCAGCGGACATTCCAAATGGGCGCCCAGTTCGGCGAGCGTGGCCCGGGGATGCTGGACCAGCGTGGCGTAGGTGCGCCCGTAGAGGGAGCCGGTGTCGAACAGCTCGTGCACGTCGGTCTGACCGCCCCCGACGACGGCGAGCCGTGGCCGCGTGCGGCCCGCGGCGCCCACCGCTACTGTCCCGATCCCCACGACTGCGCCTGTAATACAACCCCTTTGGCGGCCAGATACGGTGCCGGGTCGATCTTGTGGCCGGCCGGATCCCAGATCTCGAGGTGCAGATGCGGGCCGGTGGAATCGCCGCGGTTGCCGACCGTCGCGATGGTCTGGCCCGCGTTCACCCGCTGGCCCTCGTGCACGAGGATCTGGTTGACGTGGCCGTAGACGGCGGTGGTCCCGTCGTCCTGCCGGACCCGCACCCACAGGCCGAATCCCGAGGCGGGCCCGGCCTGGATCACCGTGCCGTTCTCCACCGAGGAGATCGGGGCGCCGATCGGATCGGCGAAGTCGACGCCGTAATGGAATGCGCCCCACCGGGAACCGTATCCGGAGGTGAGCTGGCCGGAGACCGGGCGAACGGCCTGCGCCTGGGTCTGCGGCGCGGCCTGCTGCTGAAGGTTTTTGATCACCTGCTCGGCCTGCGACAGCGGCCCGGCCACCTCGGGAGGCAGATTCTGCAGCCCGAAGGGCGCGGCCGCGGGGGCGGGCGCGGCGACCGGTGCCGCCGCCGGGGCGGGGGCCGCGGCCTCCAGCGGAACGCCCGTGTGCGCCTCGGCGGTCGGCGCGGCCTGCGCGACAGCGGGTTTGAGCGCGATGGTGTCGGCGCTGTTGGCGGTGTGCGCGCCCGGCAGCGGGGCGGCCTGGGCGAACTGGGCGGTGACGCCGATCAGCGCGCCGGTCGCGACGGCGGTGCCCGCGGCCAGCCGCATCCGATCGTGGCGCGGTTCGGCCCGATGCCGGGCCGAGCGGCTCACGACGCCATCTCCGAGCAGGTCCCTGACCGATACGGAATTGGATGTCTCCCGGTGCTGCGGCAAGGTTCGTCCTAGCGTCGATTCACTTCGGTTGTGTAATGCCGGAACGCTTCCGGAAGTCGAAACCTGCAATTCGGTAACGATTCGGCATCGGTGTGACGGAAACTGTACTCCGTCGTGACCTTTTCGCAACCTTTCGCGGAATAGACGCAGGTGAGAGTGGGATCACAAGCATCCCGCGGCCCTGTCGGGGCCACACTGTGAGAGTGATCATCGACGAGCTCCGAACCCCGATCGTGCTGGCTCCGATGGCCGGTGGGCCGTCCACTCCCGAACTGACCGCGGCGGTATCGCGCGCGGGCGGCCTGGGCTTCCTGGCCGCCGGATATCTCACGGCCCCGGCCACCGCCGAGCGGATCGCCGCCACCCGCGCCCTGGACGGCGGACCGTTCGGGGTGAACCTCTTCGTGCCCGGCACCCCGACCCCCGTCGACCGGTACGCCCGATATCTGGACGAACTCGGCCGCGCCTTCTCGCTCGGCGAACCCAAGTTCGACACCGACGACTGGGCCGCGAAATTGGATCTGCTCACCGCCGACCCGGTCCCGGCGGTCTCGTTCACCTTCGGCTGCCCCTCGGCGCAGGAGATCGAACGCCTGCACGCGGCCGGATCCGAGATCTGGGTGACGGTCACCTCGGTCGCCGAGGCCCGCATCGCCCGCGAGGTCGGGGCCGACGTGCTGGTGGCGCAGGGAGCCGAAGCGGGCGGACATCGCGGCACCTTCGCCGATCGCGCCGAGGACGACGCGACCGACCCGCTCACCATCCTGGCGCTGGTCCAATTGCTCACCGCCGCCGTGGATCTGCCCGTCGTGGCCGCGGGCGGCATCGCCACCGGCGCGGGCGTGGCCGCGGCGCTCGCGGCCGGTGCGACCGCAGCCCAACTGGGCACCGCCTTCCTGGACTGCCCGGAGGCCGGAACCGCACAGGTGCATCGCGACGCGCTGGCACTGGACATTCCGACGATGCTGACCCGCGCGTTCACCGGCCGCCGCGCCCGCGGACTGCGCAACCGGTTCATGCTCGACCACCCCGAAGCACCGGTCGCCTATCCCGAAATCCATTACGCCACCGGACCACTGCGCGCCGCGGCCCGCGCCTCCGGCGATGCCGATGCGGTGAACCTCTGGGCCGGTCAGGCCCATGCCCTCGCCGGTCGGGAACCGGCCGGTGAGCTGGTGCGCCGACTGTCCGAGGAGGCGAAAGCGGCTCTGGAAAAAGCACTTTCACGGAGAATCCAGTGTTATTGACAACGTTTTTCGTTTAGACTCGTAGGGCATCATCCGCCCTACCAGGAGGAGAGCGTCATGTCACTCGACGTACCAACCGCACTGCTCGAGCGCGCCGAACGTGGTGAAGTCTCCGACGATGAATTCGTCGACTGCGTCCGCAACTCACTGCCCTACGCCTACGAGGTGGTCAGTCGCGTCGCGGCCGAACTGCGTTCCGGCACAGCAGAATTCGCCGACAACCAGACCCCGCCACCGGATGAGACGGCGCGCGGCCAGCTGTTGCGCGCCATGGCGTCCGACTCCATCCGCGGCGGTCTCGAGCGGCACTTCGGCATCAAACTGGCCTTCCAGAACTGCCACCGCGTCGCAGCCTTCCCGATCTCGGCGGTCGGCGGCGACACCTACACCACGTTCATCTCCACCCGCGCCCAGCTGTTGAACCAGAGCCCCGAACTCCGCAACTGCTGATCCGGATCGGATTCCGGTGCGGGCGATCCCTTCCGCCCGCACCGGCTCTCCGCACAGGCAGCCTGCGCGCACGAAAACCTTAGAGCTCCTGCAGAACTCGCTTGAGCACCTTACCGGTGGGGTTGCGTGGCAACTCCGCGAGGAACACCACCTCGCGGGGGACCTTGTAGCGGGCCAGGCTCGCCCGCACATGGGATTTCACCTCGTCCTCGGTGAGTTGCGTATCCTCGCCGGTCACCACGAACGCCTTCAGCCGGGCGCCGAAGGTGTCGTCGGGTACGCCGATGACCGCGGCCTCGCGAATGGCGCTGTGCGCGTTGAGGAGTTCCTCCACCTCGGCGGGGAAGACGTTCTCTCCGCCGGAGACGATCATGTCGTCGTCGCGTCCGTCGATGAAAAGCCTTCCCGCGGAATCGAAGTGGCCCACATCGCCGGAGGACATCAACCCGCGCACGCATTCCTTGC
Source organism: Nocardia jiangxiensis NBRC 101359 (assembly GCF_000308615.1). GTDB lineage: Bacteria > Actinomycetota > Actinomycetes > Mycobacteriales > Mycobacteriaceae > Nocardia > Nocardia jiangxiensis. The sequence continues at coordinate 9,391 of NZ_BAGB01000012.1, read as the reverse complement.
CGCCACCGCCGGTGTAGCCCTGGAACTGGATGGCATTGCCGACGAAGATGCGTCCGGTCTCCCCGCGCGGAAGCTCGCGCCCGGTCTCGTCCAGGATCTTCACCACCGCGCCGAGCACCGGTTTGCCCACGCAACCGGGTTCGATCGCCAGATCTCGCGGCGTGGCGACGGTCGCGTAGGCGACCTCGGTGGATCCGTACAGGTTGTAGACGACCGGCCCGAAGATCGCCGTCGCTCGCAGGCACAGGTCCGCGCCGAGCTGCGAGCCCGCGACGAAGACGATCCGCAACGCGGACAGATCCTTTCGCGCGAACGCCGCGGGATCCAGTTCGGTCAGCCGGGCCAGCATCACCGGCACCGCGATCAGCGTGGTCGCCCGGTGCCGGGCCATGCTTTCGAGCACCTGGTTCGCATCGAAACGTCGCCGGATCACCAGCGTGGACCCGAACCCGATGGCCAGCATCGCCATCGCGAAACCGAACGTATGGAACAGCGGCGCAGGACATTCGGTGACCTCGCGGGTGCGGAAGGGCACCCGGCTCAGGATCGCGCCCAGCGGTTCGAGCGAACGCGGTTCCGGACGCGGCGCCCCCTTGGGCGTACCGGTGGTGCCGCTGGTCAGCAGGACGATGGTCGAATTCGTGCCCGGCGCGGGCGGCGCGTCGGGCGATCCCGCGGCGATGAGCGATTCGAGATCGCTGGCATCGCGCATATCGGACCACGCGCGATACGCTCCGCGACGCGGGCTCAGCGAACCCAGCAGCGATTCGTACTCCTCGTCGTACACCAGCAGATCCACGCCCTCGCGACGGGCGACGTAGCGCAGTTGCGGTCCACCGAAATCGGTGTTCAACAGGATGATTCGCGCACCGCACTTGGCGGCGGCGAAGACCGCGTCCAGCATTCCGCGATGATTGCGCGTCAGCACGGCCACGCCTTCACCATCGCGCAATCCGCGGATCCGCCACTGGTTGGCCAGCCGGTTCGACCGGTCATCCAGCTCGCGATAGCTCAGCGCACCCAGCTCGTCGATCACCGCGGTCCGATCGCCGTGGCGCGCCGCCGAAAGGCTCAGCGCCGCAGGCAGCACACCGTACTTGAGCAGCGCACTACCCGCGGACAGCAGCGTGGCGGGTGCGTCGATCCCGATCACGCCGCTGGCCACACACAACCGCAGATATTCCAGCTCGGTCCATGCCCGCACCCCCAGGGTGCGGACCAACCCCAGCGTCATCGTCGGAATCCCCTACAGCGTAACAACTTTCAGATCCCCGTCAGCGTACCGCGCACGCAGGCGTTTCTTGTCGAACTTGCCGACGCTGGTCTTGGGAATCTCATCGATGAACGTCCAGTGCTCGGGCAGCTGCCATTTGGCGAACTTGTCCACCAGGTAGCCCTGCAACTCGGCCGCCTCGGCGGTGAAGCCCTCCTTCAGCACGATCGCCACCAGCGGGCGCTCGTCCCACTTCTCGTCGGGGACGCCGATCACCGAGGCCTCCGCGACCGCCGGATGACCCATCATCGCGTTCTCCAGATCCACCGAGGAGATCCACTCGCCGCCGGATTTGATCACATCCTTGGAGCGGTCCACGAGGGTCAGATAGCCGTTGGGGCTGATGTGCCCGACGTCGCCGGTGCGCAGCCAGCCGTCGTCGAATTTGCTCGCGTCCACCTCGGCGCCGTCGGGCGAGTAATACGATCCGGCGATCCACGGACCGCGAACCTCCAACTCGCCCACCGACTTTCCGTCATCGGGCAGGACACTGCCGTCGTCGCCGACGATCCGCGCCTGCACCGAGGCCGGGAAGCGGCCCTGGGTGGCGCGATAGGCCCATTCCTCATCGCCCACAGCACCTTTCGGCGGGTGCGCGATACTGCCCAGCGGCGAGGTCTCGGTCATTCCCCAGGCGTGCAACAGCTTCACGCCGTACTTGTCCTGGAACGCACGCATCATCGAGGGCGGCAGGGCCGAACCGCCGACCGCGCAGGTGCGCAGGTGCGAGATGTCCTGGGGATGAGCCTCGAGTGCGGCCAGCACACCACCCCAGATGGTCGGCACCGCGGCGGCGAAGGTCGGCCGGACCTGGGCCATCATCTCCAGCAGCGGGCTCGGCTGCAGGAACCGGTCGGGCATCAGCAGGCTGGCCCCGGTCATCATCGCCGCATACGGCATACCCCAGGCGTTGGCGTGGAACAGCGGCACGATGGCCAGCACGGTGTCCTGATCGCTGAATCCCATGCTGTTCGGCGAGATCACCTGCATGGCGTGCAGCCAGTTGGACCGGTGCGAGTAGACCACGCCCTTGGGATCTCCGGTGGTGCCGGAGGTGTAGCACATCCCGGAGGGTGCATATTCGTCCAGAACCGGATAGTCGTAGGTATCCGGTTGTGCGGCAAGGAGTTCGGAGTAGGAGTGCACCTGGACTCCGGCGGGCGCGGTGAGTTCGGCCGGATCGCCGTTGGCGACGAGGACGTGCCGGACCGTGCGCAGCTGCGGCAGGTACTTCGCGAACATCGGCAGCAGCGAACCGTCGACGATCACCACCTGATCCTCGGCGTGATTGGCCACGTAGACCAGCTGTTCGGGGAACAACCGGATGTTCAGCGCGTGCAGGACCGCACCCATCGCCGGGACGGCCGCGTAGACGACCATGTGCTCGGTGTTGTTCCACATGAAGGTGGCGACCCGGTCACCCTCGCCGATTCCCAGCGCGCGCAGGGCATTGGCCAGCCGCGCCGCTTCGGCGCCCATCTCCCGATAGGTGATGGTGCGAACACCCTCACCCGTCCACGTCGAGATCGTCGCATCGCCGTGGAAACTCTGCGCGTACCGCAACAGCGTAGCCAGCGACAGCTGCTCGTCCTGCATCGTGCTCAACATCCGAACGCCACTCCTTCACCCGTGAACGAGGTCACACCTGCCGCGAGGATAGCTGATACCGCGCGTCATCGTTATTGAGTCGACTGAAGCCAGACCAACCTGCAACACGCCCTGGGAGCAGGGTAAATACCCGGATCATGATCAACTCCGCGACTCGCCCGCCAGGTTGGCCGAAAATATTGATCCGATGTCCGGCGTTCCCCTAGAAAACGCGGTCCGACCACATAATCTCTGGGGTATGACCCGCACGCCCTCCATCCTCATCATCGGAGCCGGATTCGCCGGGCTCGGCATGGCGCTCGAGCTGAAGCGCAACGGCCTGGAGAATTTCACGATCCTGGAGAAGGCCGCCGACCTCGGCGGGGTGTGGCGGGAGAACACCTATCCCAACGCCGCCTGCGATGTGCCCTCACCGCTGTACTCGTGGTCGTTCGAGCCGAAATCCGATTGGCCGCGGCGCTTTTCGCAGCAGGCCGACATCCACACGTATATGCGTTCGGTGGCGGACAAGTACCGCCTGCCCGAGAAGATCCGGTTCGGCACCGAGGTGACGGATGCGGAATTCGATGAGCGGCAAGGCATCTGGCAGGTCCGCACCGCGGATGGCAGCACCCTGACCGCAGACGTGCTGATCCCCGCGGTCGGCCAGCTGTCCCGTCCGGCGCTGCCCGACATCCCGGGCATCGACACCTTCACCGGGCCCGCGTTCCACTCCGCCGAATGGGATCACAACGTCGACCTGACCGGTAAGCGGATCGCCTGCATCGGCACGGGAGCCAGTGCGATCCAATACATTCCGGCGATCCAGCCGCAGGCCGCGCACCTGACGCTGTTCCAGCGTTCGGCCGCCTGGGTGCTGCCGAAATTCGACACCGAGTACACCGCGTTCCATCACGCACTGTTCAACCGGTTCCCGCCGAGCCGATGGGCCGAGCGGTTCGCGATCTGGCTGTTCTTCGAGGTGATGGCGCTCGCGCTCACCGATATCCCCGGCATCAAGGGTCCGGTGGTCGGCATCGCGGATCGGCATCGCGAACAGCAGGTTCCGGATCCGGAACTGCGTCGCAAACTCACTCCCGACTACGCCGCCGGATGTAAGCGCGGCCTGTTCTCCAACGAGTACTTCCCGGCGCTGAGCCGGCCGAACGTCACCGTGGAGACCACCGCCATCGAGGCGGTCACCCCGACCGGCATCCGCACCGCCGACGGCGTCGAGCACGAGGTGGACGTCATCGTCTACGGCACCGGATTCAAGGGCACCGAATTCCTCGCCCCCATGAACATCTACGGCCGCGCCGGACGCAAGCTCGCCGATGTCTGGTCCCCCGAGGGCGCCCGCGCCTACCTGGGCATATCGGTCCCGGAGTTCCCGAACCTGTTCCTGATGTACGGCCCGAACACCAACGTCGGCGCGGGGTCGATCATCTACATGCTCGAATCCCAGGCCCGCTACATCCGCCAGATCGTCCAGTACCTGTCCCCCCGACCCGGCCGCTACCTCTCGGCCCGCCCTGCCACCGAACAGTCCTGGGACGACTGGCTCCAACGCCGCCTGAAGGACACCCCCTGGAACTTCTGCTCCAGCTGGTACCGCAACGCCTCGGGCCGCATCACCAACAACTGGCCCGGCGCCACCGTCCTCTTCCGTTGGAAGACAAGAAAATTCACCCCCGCCGACTACGAAGAATCCACCGCCCCCACGCCCCCGCACCCCTGACCCGCCCGTACCACTCCCGACACCCGACCCGAAATCCCACACGATCGCCCGCATTGGGTAAACTCGCGCGGGCCCGGTACCAACACCGATACCGGCCAGCCTCCGTAGCTCAGGGGATAGAGCAACCCTCTCCTAAAGGGTAGGCCGCAGGTTCGAATCCTGCCGGGGGCACCCAGAGGCCGTAACCATCGCCTAAAGGCCAGGCCGCAGGTTCGAATCCCGCCGGGGGCACCCAGAGGCCGTAACCATCGCCTAAAGGCCAGGCCGCAGGTTCGAATCCCGCCGGGGGCACCCAGAGGCCGTAACCATCGCCTAAAGGCCAGGCCGCAGGTTCGAATCCCGCCGGGGGCACCCAGAGGCCGTAACCATCGGATGTACGCGGCGGGGAGGCTGCCGAGCCGCTCGTCCCCGAACAGACCGATTGCATGAGCACTCTGCGGTCATTTCCCCGACGGCGCGGAGAAGTTCACCGCCACGGTGATCGAACGCGTGACCCGCGACCAGCGCTTGAACACGCCCCTCAGATTGTGCTCCAGCCAGTCGAAGGGGCCATGGCTTCCTGCCCGCGTTCCGACATGACCGGTGAACCTGTGCCGTCGCCGGGGAAGGCGCGGCCTCGAGCGCCACGGTTGGTGTTGCGCGAGCCAGACGCCGCCACCGGGTCAATCGACGGCGCATGGTGGCCGCGCACCGCCGAGCCGATGACCGAACTGCACGAGGTGATCGCTGTTCTCGCGGCGCGCCTCGGTCGGCTGGAACACATCGGATTCGACTGGAACACAACAGTATCCAGCGCCGATGGTTGCCAGGGCGGCATCGTGCACCTGTTCGGACCGCAGGGCGCACGGCTGGCACTGCTCGTAGTACCCGCCCACACCGCACCCGAACAAGCAGCCACCCGGATGCGTTGGGCGACCGGACAGCCCCTGCCGTACGACCGATGCACTCGGACAATCGCAGCGAGAACATATGCGAAGCGGACGGCTGCCGTCAGCGCCAGGAGCAGCAGATGCCCGCAGTAAGTGAAAAGAACTACCTGGAATTGATGCGCGACCTCGCCGCACTCCGCAGAACACGAGCCGCCACAACCGATCCCGCGAGCCGCCGCCGACTCGACCACACCATCGAAGAACACGACGGAGAAGTACGCAAACGGAATCGACACGGGCGCTGACCATTTCTTCCGCGTGTACCGCAGAGCACTGCTCAATGAATCGTCTGGATCCGATGGAGACTCTGATGTTCCCCTGAGTTCTGCTCGGGGCAGTAGTGGACGAATGTATGTCACCGGCAAAAGCACACTGTTCTGCCGGATGGTGCGCGTTCAGCGTGGTGCACGATCATCTTCGGCGCTGGGGGTGCCGAGAGGATGAGCAACGCCGTGTCGACGTGCCCACGCTTCACGACCGTACATACCCGCCCGAGGATGCACTCGTCGGCTGTGCGCGCCGTTCGGCTGAGGCCGGATGCGTTGTCGGACAACCAATGCGCGCTCGTCGAGGAAACGCTCGAATGCCAGCGCGCCGCGCTCTGATCCGGGCCGGAACCTCCCCGGGGGCGTACTGTCGAGGGAACGAGACCGCCGAGGTCTTGCAAACAAAGGATGCCCAATTGTCCGACAAATCTCCGCGTAGCACGATGTCCAAGAAGCAGGGAAAATCGATCAAGGAGAAGCGAGCGGAGAAGAAGGCCAAGGCAGCCGCGCCTGAGTCCGGTGTCGAAGCCCTGGAGAACAGGAACAAGAAGCGCAAGTAGACATACTCCTGTCCGGCGTCGGAGCTCAGCCCTCACAGGCTCAGCTCCGATACGGGAAGATCGACGTCGCGCCGAGTCGGTGAACCGATCCTGTCCGGACTCGTCACAGCCCGGATCAAGCCAACGGGTACGCGTCGGCGACAATGGAGCAGGCAGCGCCGCGGGCGTTCTTCACTCGCCCGAGGAGGTGGACGCAAGAGCGAGAAGTCGTGGTGCAGAACTCGCCTCGACTGCCGGAGTGGTCAATGCCTCGATCGCATCGACGCGGATTGTTCTCACGGTTTCGACCAGCGCTCGTGTGCGGACTGCCGGGTTATGCGGGCGGCGCGGCCGATATCGGTCCAAGAAGCTCCGCCTGCGCGGGCCTGACGCACAGCTTCGATGCGCCGGTGTTCAGCTTCGGCGATTTCGTCGGTGATTACCTCGATCTGTCGCAGCGCTTGGAACGGGCGGATATGGGCGTACCAGTCCTGCATGGCAGCATCTCCGAATTCGCCGGAGTCCTCGGCAAATCCGTGACCGTCGTTGAAACAATAGTGGGTATCGGCATCATCGGCTGCGCGTGTCCGGGTCCAGACCGGGCCCCGCCAGTGAATGCGCCCACTGCCTACCGCAACGCACGCCACCTGCCAGCCGGTTATCTCCTCTTCGGCGCGATAGCACTCGCGGTCAACGATCAGTGAACCATCCGGAGCGTGGGTGACCGGGATGCCTTCGCTGCTGTATCCGCCGCCGCCGCCGTAGCCATCTGCGAACAGCTGCATGACCCATCCCTCATGCTGTCCATCTTCGGTGCTTCTACTCATACCTGCCTTCGAATCCGTTGCCTGAATTTCCTGACAGTCTATCGGCTGTCAGGAAATCCTGACGGCCCATCTGGAGTGGACTTCTCCAGAACCACCAGCACAGCACGCGGTAGCACCCTTTTTTTCGCTCCGTTACTACCGGGACGCCGCCGTCCTTGATCTGCCTCCGCTCGGCGGCAGTGCGAGCAGTTGCGTGCTGTCGGTGTCGTTCTGGTCCGTGGCAGTCGTGAAGGTGTGCTGCGCGAGGTCGGGACTGGGCACCACCCGAGGACACGACGATTGCCCGGGGTGTGCTAAGACTAGTTCCTAGCAAAGGGGCCTCCGGTGCACCAGCTCAGTCTCGGCGTCGTCGCGCGTTCACGAAAAGAGAACGAACGGCGGTTGCCGATCCACCCGCGCCACCTCGACCGGATCGACGCCGATCTGCGGGAAACCATCTACCTCGAACACGGCTACGGTGAACCCTTCGGCGTGCCCGACGAGCGATTGGCGGGCATGGTCGCAGGGATGCGCACGCGCGAGCAGCTCATCGCCGAGTGCGAGGTCATCCTGCTGGCCAAACCGTTGCGGGAGGACGTCGCCGAACTGCGGACCGGCCAAGTGCTGTGGGGCTGGCCCCACTGTGTGCAGGACGTCGAGCTGACCCAGCTGGCCATCGACCGTCGACTGACCGTGATCGCGTTCGAGGCGATGAACCATTGGCGGCGCGACGGCTCGTTCGGCCTGCACGTCTTCCACAAGAACAACGAGCTGGCCGGCTACTGCTCGGTGCTGCACGCCTTGCAGTTGATCGGGTCGACCGGGGACTACGGCCGCCGACTGCGAGCGGCGGTGATCGGCTTCGGCGCGACCGCGCGCGGCGCGGTGACCGCGCTGAACGCCCACGGGATCCACGACGTCGAAGTTCTCACCGCCCGTGGCCTCAGCACGGTCGGATCGCCGATCCATTCCGCCACGATGGTGCATTTCGACCACGACGCAAACAACCCGGGCGACCCGCGTCGCAGCTACGCGCACACCGAGCCCGGCCGGGTACCGTTGGCCGGGTTCCTCGCCGAGCACGACATCGTCGTCAACTGCGTGCTGCAGGACACCGACGCGCCGCTGACCTTCCTCATCGAACACGACCTCGCCGCTTTCGCCCCGGGTAGCCTCATCGTCGACGTCTCCTGCGACGAAGGCATGGGCTTCAGCTGGGCGCAGCCCACGACGTTCACCCAGCCGACCCTCCCGGTCGGCGACGGGGTCACCTACTACGCTGTCGATCACAGCCCGTCCTATCTGTGGAACTCGGCGACCTGGGAGATCAGCGACGCGCTGCTGCCGCACCTGCGGTCGGTCCTTTCCGGACACTCCACCTGGGACGATCACGAAACCGTCCGACGCGCGATCGAGATCCGCAACGGCACGGTCCAGAACCCCGCGATCCTCTCTTTCCAACAACGCCTACCGCAATACCCGCACCACCGCCGCTGAACACCAGCGACCGCGCCAACGCCGAACTCGTCGAACGCCTGTCGCGCAGACCACGAGGATGAGCCGACCGGTGGCTCGAAAACGCGCGGGGGGAGCAGATCGCCGACTACATCTGTGTCGGGGCCGCCAGGAAGCTCGAGGCAGAACCTCCGCCGTATCCGGGTCGTCGTCCGTTGACGACATTCCCCGAGGTGGACAGCCCGTCGTTCGACGGTATAGGACGACTCCGAACGATCGGACGATACTCGCACCGTTGCGCCAGCCGCCGTCTTCCGGCGGGTGTGAGTGGGCCATCACGGTGAGTCACGGCGGGTCTTTCGTGGTGGCGTATGCAGCGATTGACATTCTCATCCTGCCGCCGAACGGCCCCTCCTTGGACCCACACCCGCGTTGCGCCACCAACATCATGATCCCAACAGTTGGTCGGCGATGACTCTACCGCGGGCATGGCCGGTCGCGACGTCGGCGATGAGGTCGACTGCGGCGCGGCCGTGACGGCCAGGCCAGCCAGTATGGCGACGGCATCGTCGTTGACGGCGATTTCCGGCGGCAGGGTGATGGATCCGACCGTCGCGTTCATCGAGACCGAGATACCGGCGACGTCGATGCGCGGGTTGACGGCGTGCCCGACGAGGGTGCGACACTGCTCATCGGTCACTGCCGGTGTCGAGTAGGACCGCGAGGCCGGAGCTGGTGATGTCGTCGGGGTGGGCGTACCACTGGTCGGGGTCGGGGTTTGGGAAGTGCGGTTAGGAC